>NZ_JBICYI010000006.1:0-433460 GCF_043200825.1 Streptomyces sp. NPDC048370
AGGCTCCCAGTAGACGACTGGGTTGATAGGCCGGATGTGGAAGCCCAGTAATGGGTGGAGCTGACCGGTACTAATAGGCCGAGGGCTTGTCCTCAGTTGCTCGCGTCCACTGTGTTAGTTCTGAAGTAACGAACTGTGCCGATATCCGGTTGGTTAACTTCATAGTGTTTCGGTGGTCATAGCGTTAGGGAAACGCCCGGTTACATTCCGAACCCGGAAGCTAAGCCTTTCAGCGCCGATGGTACTGCAGGGGGGACCCTGTGGGAGAGTAGGACGCCGCCGAACAATCATTGTGGGAAAGCCCCGCACCTTCTGGTGCGGGGCTTTTCTGCGTTCCAGGGCCGTTTGTCTGTCGACCCCTCTGCCTCGTCACCGCTCCGGGGTCACCAGGCGGGTGTCGTACGCGAGGATCACCGCCTGGACGCGGTCGCGGGCGCCGGTCTTGGCGAGGATGCGGCTGATGTGGGTCTTCACCGTCGACTCGGCGAGGTGGAGGCGCTCGGCGATCTCCGTGTTCGTCCAGCCTTGGCCTATGACCGTGAGGATCTCGCGTTCCCGGTCCGTCAGCGGTGCCAGGCGGGCGTCCTCGTGAGTGGTGGGGCCGGCCGGGCCCGGTGTGGGCGGGAGGTGGTGGATGTACGCGTCCAGGAGGCGGCGGGTGAGGCTCGGGGCCACCACCGCGTCGCCGCTCGCCACCGCGCGGATGCCGGAGAGCAGCTCCTCCGGCTGGGCGTCCTTGACCAGGAAGCCGCTGGCGCCGGCGCGCAGCCCGTCGTAGGCGTACTCGTCGAGGTCGAAGGTGGTGACGATGAGGACGCGGGTGCGGGCGCCGGTGGCGACGATACGGCGCGTGGCCTCGATGCCGTCGAGGCCGGGCATCCTGATGTCCATCAGGACGACGTCCGGGCGGTGCCGGTCCACCAGGCGGATCGCCTCGGTGCCGTTCGGTGCCTCGCCGACGACCGTCATGTCGTCCTGGCTCTCCAACAGCATGCGGAATCCGAAGCGTTGCATGGCCTGGTCGTCCGCGATCAGCACCGTCGTCACGAGGGGGAGTCCTCCAGGGGGAGTCGGAGTCGTACGCGCCAGCCGCCTTCGGCGAGCGGGCCGGCTTCGAGTGTGCCGTCGTAGAGCTTGGCGCGCTCGCGCATTCCTGTGATGCCTTGGCCCCTTCCGGAGGGTTCCGGTGTGCGGCCGGTGTTCCGCACCTCCGCCGTCACCTCCTCCCGGGTGTACGCGAGGAGGACCGTCGACTCGGCGCCATCGCCCGCGTGCTTGAGGGTGTTCGTCAGGGCTTCCTGGACGACCCGGTAGACCGTCAGTTGGACGCCGGCGGGGAGTTCTTGGGTGTCGCCCGTCGATTCCAGGCGTACCGCGAGGCCCGCCTTCCGTACGCCGGTGATCAGGGCGCCGAGGTCGGCCAGGGTGGGTTGGGGGTCGCGTACCGCCTCGCCGCGCAGGAGGCGGCGGAGTTCGGCGAGGGCCTGGCGGCTCGTCGTGCCGATGGCGTCGAGGGCTTCGGCGGCGCGTTCGGGGTTCTTGGCCGCCGCGTACCGGCCGCCGTCGGCGAGGCCGGTGATGACGGAGAGGTTGTGGCCGATGATGTCGTGCATCTCGCGGGCGATCCGGTTGCGTTCGGCGGCGGCGGCGAGCTGCGCCTGCTGGTCGCGCTCCACTTCGAGGCGGCGGGCGCGGTCGACGAGGGCGGCGGTGTAGTCCTGGCGGGAGCGGACGGCGATGCCGAGGAGGGCGACCACCGCGTACGCCCAGAGGGTGGGGACGATGTGCTGGTCCCAACTGCCCTGGGGGAAGCGGACCGACCCTACGACCAGGGGTGGGGCGAGCAGGGCGAACGTCCACAGGAGCGCGCGCGGGGGGCGGCGGAGCGCGATGTGGAAGACCACGATCATCTGCAGGAGCCCGGCCTGGAGGAAGGCTCCGGTCCAGTTGCTGAGGAGCGCCGCGCACCCCATCACCGCGAGGGCGACCATGGGGTGGCGGCGGCGCCGGAGGAGGGGGAGGCTGAAGGCCAGGCTCATCGCTACGACCAGCCCGACCGGGACGGTCGGGTCCCGGGCGATGTTCCGCCAGCCGCCCGACGCGTCGACCAGGGCCGCCCCCGTCCAGACGGCGGTGAGCAGCCCGTCCCAGATCCTGGGGCGGCGCGTGTCGAAGGCCCGTACGCGCTGGGTCTGCCGCTGGATGTACCGGCTGAGCGGTTCCGTCGGGGAGTCGGGGTCGGGCAGGCGGGGGAGCCGGTCTTCGGTGTCCGTGGTGCTCACCCGCCCATCCTCATACGTCTCGTCGCTTCAGCGACAGGGCCGGGACGATCAGGGCCGCGGCCGCCCACAGGCACAGGGCGAGCAGCGCCGCGCCGGGGGAGGCGGCGTTCGGCAGCGGGTCGGCGGAGCCGAGGGCGCCGGCCGCCTGGGTGGGGAAGTACCGGATCGCCGTCTCCACGGCGTCGTACGGGAGCATCCCGAGGACCTCCGGCAGGATCATCACGCCGCCGATGAAGGCGCCGATGCCGCCGGGGACGGAGCGGAGCGCGGCGCCGAGGCCGAGGGCGAGGAGGCTGAGGAGCGTGATGCCGGCGGCGTTGCCCGCGATGGCGGCGAGGACGCCGTCGTCGGCGAGCGAGGCGGCCTGGTCGGTGTCGGAGAGGAAGAGCTGCGCCGTGAGGAAGGTGATCAGGGCGGTCACGAAGGAGACGGTGAGGACGACGGCGGTGAAGACGGTGGCCTTCGCCCACAGGACGGGGGTCCTGCGCGGTACGGCGGTGAGGGAGGCTCTGATGAGGCCGGTGGAGTACTCGCCCGCGGTGACCAGGATGCCGAGGACGGCGAGGCAGATGCCGCTGAGCTGGGAGCCGTAGAGGGTGAGGATGACGGTGTCGACGTCGGAGTCGCCGCCGTCGGAGGTGTAGGTGGCGCCCATGAGGATGCCGACGCCGAGGAGGAAGGCGACCGCGGCGAGGACGGTGATCCACGTGGAGCGGACCGTCCACAGCTTGTGCCATTCGGAGCGCAGGACGCGGGCCGGGGTGATAGCGGGAGTGCTCACTTGGTTGCTGCTCCTTGGTACTCGACCGAGTCGTGGGTGAGGTCCATGAACGCCTGCTCCAGGGAGGCGGACTGCGGGGTGAGTTCGTACAGCGGTACGCCGTGGCTGGCCGCCACGCGGCCGATGTCCGCCGCGTCGATGCCGGTGATGTGGAGGGTGTCGGGGGTCGCGGTGGGCTCGGGTTCGGTGGCGACGGCCGCTGCGGGGAGCAGGTCGCGGAGCCGGGACGGTTCCGGGGTGACGACCTTGACCGAGGCGCCGCCCGACTCCCGTACGAGCGCGTCGACGGTCGTGTCGGCGAGGAGGCGGCCCTTGCCGATGACGATCAGGTGGTCGGCGGTCAGGGCCATCTCGCTCATCAGGTGGGAGGAGACGAGGACCGTACGGCCTTCGGCGGCCAGGGACCTGAGGAGCGTACGGATCCACAGCACGCCCTCCGGGTCGAGGCCGTTCACGGGCTCGTCGAGGACGATCGTGCGTGGGTCGCCCAGGAGCGCGGCGGCGATGCCGAGGCGTTGGCCCATGCCGAGGGAGAAGCCCTTGACCCGGCGGCGGGCGACCTCGGTCAGGCCGGTCTGGTCGAGGACGTGCTCGACGCGGGAGCGGGGGATGCCGTGGGTGTGGGCGAGCGCCATGAGGTGGTGGTACGCCGAGCGGCCCGGGTGGAGCGAGCGGGCCTCCAGGAGCGCGCCGACCTGGGTGAGGGGCGCGGGGTGGGCGGCGTAGGCGCGGCCGTTGATCGTCGAGCGGCCGCCGGTGGGGGCGTCGAGGCCGAGGAGCATGCGGAGGGTGGTGGACTTTCCGGCGCCGTTGGGGCCGAGGAAGCCGGTGACGGTGCCGGGGTGGACGGTGAAGCTGAGGTCCTGGACGACTGTCCTGTCCCCGTACCGCTTGGTGAGTTCGTCAGCTCGGATCATGTCCACGACGCTACGGAGCGGGGGGCGGGGGATCGTCCGACCGTGGGCGGGGGTGTGGGGAGGGGCGTAGTACCGGGGTACGACGGGGTGTGGCGGGGTGCGACGGGGGTTCGGCGGGGTGCGATTCGACGACGTGCAACGGGAAAGCGGTTGTCGGGGGTGGTGGGCTGCGCCGAGGATCGGGGGCATGAGCTACTTGATTCGTACGATCCGCTCCGACGAGTGGGAGCGGGGCCGCGAGATCCGACTCGCCTCGCTCCAGGACCCGGTGGCGAAGATCGCCTTCCTCGACACGTACGAGGATGCCGTGAAGCGGCCGGATTCCTTCTGGCGGGAGCGGACCGAGGGCGCGTCCGAGAGCGGGACGAGCGTGCGGCAGTTCGTGGCGGAGGCCCCGGACGGGAGCTGGGCGGGCTCGATCACGCTGCTGGTGGAGCGGCCGTCCGACGAGGTGCGGTTCGGGGAGCCGGCGAAGGTCGACCAGACGCACATCGTGGGTGTGTACGTGCGGCCGGAGGCGCGGGGCACGGGGGTGATCGACGCGCTGTTCCGGGCGGGTGTGGAGTGGTCCTGGTCGCTGCCGGAACCGGTGATCCGGCGGGTGCGGCTGTACGTCCATGAGGACAACGCGCGGGCCGCCGCCTTCTACCGGCGGTTCGGGTTCGTGGCGACGGGGGAGCGGGTGCCGGTGCCGGGGGTCGACGGGGCGCGCGAGGTGGAGTACGAGGTGCTGCGTCCGGCGGGGTAGGTCCGGGGCTGGTTGCGGACGGCTGGTTGCGGACGGCCGGTTGCGGTCGGCCGGTTTCGGGCGGGCTGGTTCCGAGGGGCTGGTTCCGGTGGGCGGCACCTGGGATCCTGGAGGCTTCTGCGAACTCGGGGGAATCGTGCAGGAGTTGATGCCGGGCGATCCGGCTGCGATCGGTCCGTACCGGCTGACTGCGCGGCTCGGCGCGGGCGGGATGGGGCAGGTCTTCCTGGGCCATTCGGTCAGTGGGCGCCGGGTCGCCGTGAAGGTGGTGCGGCCCGAGCTGGCCGCGGATCCGGGGTTCCGGCTGCGGTTCCGGCGCGAGATCGACGCGGCCCGCACCGTGGGCGGCTTCTGGACGGCGCCGGTCGTGGACGCGGATCCGGAGGCCCCGGCGCCGTGGGTGGCCAGCGCGTACGTCGAGGCCCCTGACCTCGGGCAGCTCGTCCAGGACCAGGGGCCCTTGGGCGAGGCGGTGTTGCGCGGCCTGGCCGCGGGGCTCGCGGAGGCCCTGGAGGCGATCCACCGGGCCGGTCTCGTGCACCGGGACCTGAAGCCTTCGAACGTCCTCGTCACCGGGGACGGGCCCCGGGTCATCGACTTCGGCATCTCCAAGGCCCTGGAGGGCGGGATGACGCTGACCGGGACCGGACTCGTGGTCGGCACCCCGGGGTTCATGTCGCCGGAACAGGCGACGGGGGCGCGCGTGGGGGCGCCGAGTGACATCTTCTCGCTGGGTGCGGTCCTCGCCTTCGCGGCGACGGGCGACGGGCCGTTCGGGGTCGGCAGCGTACCGGCGTTGCTGTACCGCGTGGTGCACGACGTTCCCCGGCTCGATGGTGTTCCGGACGGGATACGGGGCGTGGTGGCGCGGTGCCTGGAGAAGCGGGCGGAGGCGCGGCCGACGGCGGGTCAGCTCCTCGCCCTGCTGGGCGAGGTGGCGGTGGACGGTGTCGCGCCTACGGCTGTCATGACCGAGGTGGATGGGGTGCGGCCGGCCCTGCCGCCGGCCCTGCCGCCGACCCCGCCTCCGGCCCTGCCTCCGACCGTGCCGCCGACCCTGCCTCCGGCCGCGTCGGCGCCCGCCGCGCGCGGGCGCGCCGGACAGGTCGACGACGGTGATCCGCAGGCGGTGGTGAAGGCCGCCACGTACACACGGACCGTGAAGAACCGGCTGCTTCTCGCCGCGTCGCCGCTGATCCTCGGCTTCGCGGTCCTCGCCGCCACGGCTGGGGGCACCTTGGCCGGGGGCCTCGCCGGTGCGGTGTCGGCGCTGGGCGCCGTGGCGCTCGGGTCGCGGCGGGAGCTTCGGGAGGCCCAGGTACGGGTGGACGGGCGGAGGCTGGTGCTGGTCCGTGACGGGGTGCGCTGGAGCGAGGCTTGGGACCGGATCGACTTCGTCACCCTTGTTCCCCGGGGCGGTTCGGCGCACGAGTGGTCCGTGCTCGTCGTCGCGCGCGGTGGCGGTGGCCGGCCGGTGCCGCCGGCCCTGAAGGGCGGGGCGGAGGCGGGCTCGGTCCGGCTCGACCTGCGGTTCTCCGACGCGAGCCAGGCACGGACGCGGATCCTGCGGCTCCATCTCGCGCTGGAGCAGTTCGCCGAGGCGGTCTACGAGGCGGACCGGGCGGTCCTGACCCGCTGAACGCGCCCGTCGGACCGGCCGACCTGCTCCGCAACTCCCGTACCGGCGGCTACGGCGTGAGGAGCTGCTTCTCCCAGCGGGCTCGGGCCTGTTCCTGGGAGCGGAGGAGGACCAGGGTCGGCAGGCCGATGTCCTGGCCGCAGGCGAGCAGGTCCGGCAGTTGGGGGAGCGGGGCCACGGCGGCGGCGTCGTCGAGGACGAGCGTCAGTGGTGGGTCGAGCCGACCGTCGGATGACCGTGCGGCCATGCGGCGGCCGTGCTCGACCACGCTTGCGGTGAGGGCGGTGAGCAGAGGCATCGCGCCGGGGCGGGTGCGCGGGTCCTCGATCGGTTCACCGACCACATAGAGCGTGCCCCCTTCGGCGACGAAAGATTCCAGCGTGAGCGAATCAGTTCGATTCGGGGTGCAGGCGTCCCTGATGTGGATCGAGGAGAGCGCGGAGAGCGCCCGCGCGGTCAACTCCTGGGCGATCTCGCGCCGTTCCGGGTGAGCGGTGAGTGCGGACTCCAGGAGGCCGGCGTGCCCGGAGGCGGCCTTGGGATGCGTACGGAGGATGCGTACGGGTTCGTGGGCGCCGGTGCCCTGGGCCCAGCGGTGGACCTGCTTGAAGGGGCGGTCGTCCAGGGCGGCGGCGTGCAGCCAGCAGCGCAGGAGCGTTTCGGCGGTGTCGGCGACGGCCGCGTCCAGGCGGGACGGCGGGCGTACGGGGGCGAGGAGGGCGCTCGCCCGTTCCTGGGCCCTGGCCGGGTCCTCGCAGCCGGCGGACGGGGACCAGTGGAGGCGGGCGGGGGTGTCGCAGAGGTGACCGGGGTCGTAGACGAGGACGGGCCCGAGCTTGCCGCGCGCGTCCTTGGTCTCGGCCCAGACGGTGGGGTCGGAGGTGACGACGAGGACGGGGCCCTCGGCGTCCTGGAGGGCCTGCAGGGCGGCGGGTCGGCGTGTGGCGGGGGTGCCGTAGACGACGGAGCCGGGCGCCGCCGGAGCCTGAGCGGGCGTGGCCACGGCTGCGGCCACGGCCTGCTCCAGGGGCTTCCGGGAGGCGGGCGGTTGGTCGGAGGGCGGCACGGTCACGGCCACAGGTGACGGCTCCGGCGCGGGGACGGAGGCCTGCTCCGTGACCTCCGTACGTGCCGGGCGCTTCGTGGACTCGACCTCGGCCGCGGACTCCCTCGCCCCCGCCCCGTACACGCCCTCGCGCCTGCCCGCCCGTACCGCTCTCCAGCGCGCCAGCGTCCCCACCGCGAACACCGTGAGCACCACGAGCACCATCAGCTCACCGATGAGCAGGCCCCAGAACAGCCCGTACCCCGACAGTGCGTCCGCCGGGGTGTCCGGCCAGGCGGCCGCCAGGTCCTGGGGGTTGCCGATCAGGGCGCGGACGGCCATGGGGGTGCGCTTGAAGGTGACCCCGTCCGGCCAGGCGCCCTTCGCCAGCAGGGCGGCCAGGCCGGTCGCGGTCCATACGAGCACCGTCAGGCCGAGGACGAAGCCGACGAGGGCGACCACGAGGCCGTCGGGGATGCCGCCCTGCTGTCGTTCCCGTGCGTCTTTCCGCATCTCACGCCACCCCGGAACGGGAGGGGTCGTTCAGTTGCTGCTCGATCAGGGAGGCCCGCTGCTCCGCCTCCCACTCCGCGGCCTGGAGGTCGTCCGGCAGGGCGTGTTCCGGAAGCGAGGACTCCGTCATGGCGCGGTCGGTGTAGACGAGCGGCCGCTCCCTCTCGGTGATGAGGTGTTTGACCACCTGCACATTGCCGTTGACGTCCCAGACGGCGATGCCGGGGGTGAGGGTCGGGATGATCTCGACCGCCCAGCGTGGCAGGCCGAGCACCCGTCCCGTCGCCCTCGCCTCGTCGGCTTTCTGGGCATAAATGGTGCGGGTGGAGGCCATCTTGAGGATCGCCGCGGCCTCCCGGGCCGCCGCGCCGTCGACGACGTCCGAGAGGTGGTGGACGACGGCGACGAAGGACAGGCCGAGTCGGCGGCCGAACTTGAGCAGCCGCTGGAACAGCTGCGCCACGAACGGGCTGTTGATGATGTGCCAGGCCTCCTCGACGAGGAAGATGCGCTTCTTCCGGTCGGGGCGGATCCAGGTGTGCTCCAGCCACACGCCGACGATCGCCATGAGGATGGGCATGGCGATGGAGTTGCGGTCGATGTGGGACAGGTCGAAGACGATGAGCGGCGCGTCGAGGTCGATGCCGACGGTGGTCGGCCCGTCGAACATGCCGCGCAGGTCGCCGTCGACCAGCCGGTCCAGGACGAGCGCGACGTCCAGACCCCAGGCGCGTACGTCGTCTATGTCGACGTTCATCGCCTCCGCCGACTCCGCCTCCGGGTGCCGGAGCTGCTCGACGATGTCGGTCAGGATGGGCTGGCGGTCGGTGATGTGCTCGTTGACGTACGCGTGGGCGACCTTGAGCGCGAAGCCGGAGCGCTCGTCGAGGCCGTGCCCCATCGCGACCTCGATGATCGTACGGAGCAGGGCGAGCTGGCCTGTCGTGGTGATCGACGGGTCGAGCGGGTTGAGCCGGATGCCGGCGTCGACGGCGACCATCGGGTCGAGGCGGATGGGGGTTATCCCCAGCTCCTGCGCGATGAGGTTCCATTCGCCGACGCCGTCCTCGCCCTGGGCGTCGAGGACGACGACCTGGCGGTCGCGGAAGCGCAACTGCCGTAGGACGTACGTCTTCTCCAGCGCGGACTTGCCGTTGCCGGACTCGCCGAGGACCAGCCAGTGGGGGGCCGGGAGCTGCTGGCCGTACAGCTGGAAGGGGTCGTAGATGTAGCCCTTGCCGCTGTAGACCTCGCGGCCGATGATCACGCCGGAGTCGCCGAGGCCGGGGGCGGCCGTCGGGAGGTAGACGGCCTGGGCCTGGCCGGTCGACGTGCGGACGGGCAGGCGGGTCGTCTCCACCTTCCCGAAGAGGAAGGAGGTGAACGCTTCTGTGAGGGCGGAGAGTGGATCTCGCATGTGCACGGGCCCCTTAGCGGCTGGCGTGGCGTGGCTGGCGGCTAGTGGCGGGTGGCTAGCGGCGGATGCCGGTCGCGAACGGCAGGGTGTTCACAAAGGCCCGGTGGTGCTCGCGGTCGCACCATTCGAGCTTGAGGTACGACTTGCCGGCGGAGGCCCTGATCGTGCGCTTGTCCCTGGCCAGGGCTTCGGGGGAGCGCGATGACACTGTGATGTACCCGACGAGGTTGACCCCCGCCGCGCCGCTGGCGAGATCTTCACCCCGCTGGTCGAGCCGGCCGTGCGCGGCGATGTCGCGCGGGTCGACCGTGCGGTTCATCTTGGCCTGGCGGGAGGCCTCGGCCTCGTCGTTGGTCTTCTCGGTGAGCATGCGCTCGATGGCGACCTCGGTGGGTTCGAGGTCCATCGTCACCGCGACCGTACGGATCACGTCGGGGGTGTGGACGAGGAGCGGGGCGAGGAAGTTGACGCCGACGGGGGTCATCGGCCACTCCTTCACCCAGGCGGTGGCGTGGCACCAGGGGGCGCGGGTGGAGGACTCGCGGGTCTTGGCCTGGAGGTAGGTGGGCTCCATGGCGTCCAGTTCGGCGGGCCAAGCGTTTCGTTTCGTCATGGCCTGGATGTGGTCGATGGGGTGGTCCGGGTCGTACATGGAGTGCACGAGGGAGGCGGCCCTGGACTGGCCGAGGGGCTGCCGTACGCGGATGTCGGCCTCGGCGAGGCGGGCGCAGATGTCGGTGAGCTCGCGGGCCATGACGACGGCGAGGCCGGCGTCGCGGTCGAGCTTGCGGGCGCCGGAGGTGTGGCGGGCGGCGCGGGCCATGGCGTTGGCCTCGGCGGCGAGTTCGCGGGTGTAGTGCATGCACGCGACGAGGTAGGCGCGGTGCTGCTCGCTGGAGGTGGAGACCATCGACTGGAGCTGCTCGTACGAGTCCTGGAGCCAGCCGGGGGACTGCGGGTCGCCGCGCTGGGCGACGTCCTTGGCGTGGGCGTCGGGGTCGGCGGGGAGGGTACGGGCGAGCATCTGGAGGCGGGTGACGAAGCCGTCTCCGTTGGCGACGTGCTTGAGGAGCGTGCCGAAACGGTCCACCAGCGCTTCCTGGTCCTCGCTGTCGCGCAGGCCGACGCCGGGGCCCTCGATCTCGATGGCGGCGGTGACGGTGCGGCGGTCGGCGTGGAGGAGGACGGCGATCTCGTCGGGGCCGAAGGGCGCGGAGAGCCAGTTGATGCGGCCGATGCCCGGGGGCGGGCCGATCTCGACCTCGCGGCCGTCGAAGCGGGTGCCGGCCTCGGCGGCGGCGGAGCGGTAGGCGGTGCCGCGCTTGAGGGACCGCTTGTAGCTGCGGTTGATTTCGAACCATTTGTAGAAGGTGCGGTGCTTGTACGGCACGTACACGGCGGCGAGCGCGAGGACGGGGAAGCCGACGAGCAGCGCGATCCGCAGGGTGAGGGCGGGGACGAGGAGTCCGCTCATCATGCCGAGGAACGCGCCGGCGATGATGAGGGCGATCTCGCCGGTCTCGCGGTTCTTGCCGACGATCGCGTTCGGCCGGGCACGGCCGATGAGATACGTACGGCGGGGCGTGACCGGCTGGGACTGGGTCGTCAACGCCCTCCACCTCCTGTGCTTCCTGTGTTCCTGCGGTTGCTGTGCGGGGTGCCTGCGGTGGGGCTGCTGCTACGCGGCGGGGGTGCGGCGGAGGGGACAGGTCCGCCGCCGCCCCCGGCGTTCCCGGCGCTGCCGCGGCTGCTGTGCGCGGCGACTCCGCCGGAGAGCGGGTTGGCGGGGCGCGGGGCGCTGCCGCTGTTCTGGTTTCCGCCGCCTCCGCCGTCGCGGGTGCTGTGGGTCTTGATGCCCTGGGAGACGAGGGAGGCGGGGGAGGAGAGGACGGCCGCGGCGGCGTTCTCGCCGGCGCGGTGGACGCGGTTGTTGCGGGAGGCGACGATCTCGTCGCCGAAGCCGGGGACGAAGCGGTAGATCATCGCGGAGGCGAAGATGGCGAGCAGGATGATCGCGAGGCCGGAGACGACGGCGGAGAAGGAGTCGGGGCCGGTCCCGGAGGAGAGCGCGCCGGCGAGGCCGAGGACGATGACGATGACCGGCTTGACCAGGATGATCGCGATCATGATCCCGGCCCAGCGGCGGACGTGGCCCCACATGTTCTTGTCGACGAGGCCGGAGTAGACGACGACGCCGAGGAGGGCGCCGACGTAGAGCATGACGGCGCGCAGGAAGAGTTCGAGGTAGAGGACGCCGGCGGCGAGGATGCTGACGAGGGAGACGATGATCAGCATGATCGGCCCGCCGCCGATCTGGTCGCCCTTCTGCAGGGCCTCCTTGAAGCTGCCGAAGAAGACGTCGGTCTGCTGACCGGTGCCGGCGGCGATGACCTCGGTGACGGCGTCGGTGGCGTTGACGACGGTGTAGAGGATCAGCGGGGTGAAGGCGGAGGCGAGGACGGTCAGCCAGAGGAAGCCGATGGCCTCGGAGATTGCGGTGGTGAGGGGGACGCCTCGGATGGCTCGCTTGGCGACGGCGAGGAGCCAGAGGAGGAGGGTGAGGAAGGTGGCGGCGGCGAAGACGATGGCGTAGCGGCCGAGGAACTCGAGGTTGGTGAAGTCGACGTCGGCGGTCTCTTTGACGGCGCCGGAGAGCTTGTCGATGATCGTGACGGCGGCGTCGGCGCAGCCGCGAGCGAGCGAGGCGAGGGGGTCGAGGGCGGCGGTGGGGTCGGGGGCGGTGCGGCCGCCGGTGCCGGCGCTTTGACCGTTTTCGCAGTAGTCGCGGGCGGGGCCGACGATGAGGTCGCACTGCTCCTTGGTGGGCGGCGTCGGCGTGGGCGTCGGGGCCGCGTAGGCGCGGGAGGCCAGCAGCACGGCTGCACTCTGGAGGGTGGCCAGCAGGGCGGCCACGCGCAGCGAGGGACGGGACCTAGCGGGCATACGTGAAGCCTCCGTACTCCTCGACGGCCTTGGCGATCGCGTCGGCGTCGGAGGCGGTCCGGTCGGTGTTGACCGGGGCCGGCCCTTCCTTCTGCGAGAAGCTCTCCACCTTCCAGTCGTTGTCGGCCCAGCGGAGAGCAAGGGTCATGGTGAACCAGTCGTTCGTCACAGGGTTGGTGGAGCTGACTCCGGCCGTGCCGAAGACACCGGTGCACCAGACCTCGACCGTCGCGGCGCTGTCGGAGAACTGCGTGACCTTGGTGCCGACCGGCGCCGTGCGCGACACGTAGGTCATCCCGGCTGCGGCGTTGCCGTTCTCGTCGAGGCCCAGCTTGTCGAGGAACTCCCGGCTGTACGCTTTGTCGAAGCTGGTTTCGAGTTCGGCGACCTTGTCCTGGACGAACAGCTGCCTGACGATCTCGCTGCGGCGATCCGGCTTCAGGATGTCGGCCGAGACGAGCGCCACCGAGAAGTTGGCCGCCGCACTCTGCGCCCCCTGCTCGTCCCGTGCGAACCCCGTCGGGATCGTGCCGTTCTTGCCTGGGACCGGGCGGACGCCCGTGGCGGCTGTGGGGGCCTTCTGGCCCGAGGGGTTGGTGGAGCCCGAGGTGTTGTCCGTGTCCTGGGTGCCGTCGCCTCTGTTCGCGAAGGCGATCGCGGCGATCAGGAGGACCACCACGCCGACCGCCGTGATCAGCGAGCGTGAGCCGCGTGGGCGGCGCGGGGACGTGTACGGGTCGCCCGTGCCGCCCTCGGGGAGGCGCGTGCGGGTCTGGCCCGAGCCGCCGAAGCCGTCGTTGTCGTCGCCGAGGCTCATGGCAAGCACGCCCTCTCAACCGTGTGGTGACTGGACATCAGGAAAGGAACCGACCTCGGTGGTTAGACGGCCATCCCGTACACGATCGTGAACAGCGTCCCCAGCGAGCCGATGATGAAGACGCCCGTCAGGCCGGCCACGATCAGGCCCTTGCCCTGCTCGGCGCTGAACGTGTCCCGGAGGGCGGTCGCGCCGATGCGCTGCTTGGCCGCTCCCCAGATGGCGATGCCGAGGCAGAGCAGGATGGCCACGGCCATCACGACCTCGATCATCACCTTGGCTTCATTGCCCAGGCTCCCGAAAGGCCCCCAGTTCGGGGCGATTCCACCGATGATGGTGGTGATGTCGCCCTCTTCGGCCGCCAGGTACATGTAACTCACCGCCCCTGTATGGGTAGTTCGTCGCCCCTGCCCGATGGCATGGGTCATCGCCCTATCTTCGCTGATGAAACCGCTCGCGTGTGACGGCTTGGCGGCTCTCTTTACCCGATCCCCGCACATGTGACCGGTCCGACCGTCTTGACCTGCGGCGGCGTGGCCGGTTTCGATGCGAGGAAGCGTATGGTCACTCTGTGTATCACGGAGGGTGACTCCGGGCAATGACTGTCGTTGTTGCACTCTTGGGGTGGTGGAGGGTGGTGGACGGTCCCGCCTCGGCGTACCGCCTCGGGCGTCGGGACTTTGTCCGAAACGGTTGACCGGCGGCCCGTCCGTCGGGCGGGCCCCGCGCCTAGACTTGTCGCTCGATGGACTGCCAAGACCCCAGGGGTGGTTGACGGTGCGTAAGGCGCGCAAGGCCTGGCTGGTGGCCGGTGGGGTCTTCGGCGTGTGCCTCAGCTTCGTCGCGCTGCTCGTCGTCGGTACGTACTCCGCCGCCGCCGGACTCCTCGGGGGCGCGGGGGACGCCAAGAACGGCACCGTGGCGTTGGCCAAGGGGGCCGTGCCCGCCGCGTACCAGGGTCTCGTGCAGCAGTGGGGGAACCTCTGCCCGGCCATCAACCCGGCCCTGCTCGCCGCCCAGCTCTACCAGGAGAGCGGCTGGAACCCGAGGGTCGTCTCGCCCGCCAACGCCATGGGCATCGCCCAGTTCATCCCAGGCACCTGGGCCGGGCACGGCATCGACGGGGACGGGGACGGGGACCGGGACGTGTGGGATCCCAAGGACGCGATCCCCTCCGCCGCCACCTACGACTGCGAGCTCGCCGGCTACGTCAAGGACGTGCCGGGCGACCCGACGAACAACATGCTCGCCGCGTACAACGCCGGTGCCTACCGGGTCATCAAGTCCGGTGGCGTGCCCCGGATCACCGAGACCCAGAACTACGTGCGCATCATCCGGTCGCTGGAGAAGAGCTTCGCCCGGCCCGTCGGCCGCGTCGAGCCCTCGCGGCAGGCCGCGGGCGCGATCTACTACGCGCAGCAGAAGCTCGGCACCCTCTATCTCTGGGGCGGTACGGGGACCGCGGCGCAAAATGGCCGATTCGACTGCTCCGGGCTGACCCAGGCCGCGTACCTCTCCGTTGGGATCGAGCTGCCGCGGGTCGCCAACGACCAGTACAACGCGGGCCCCCATCCCTCCCGGGACGAGCTGCTCCCCGGCGACCTGGTCTTCTTCTCCGACGATCTGACCAACTCCCGCGCCATCAGGCACGTCGGCATCTACGTCGGTGGCGGCTACATGATCGACGCTCCGCGCACCGGGGCCGTCATTCGCTTCGACAAGATCGACACGCCTGACTATTTTGGTGCCACCAGGGTGACGAAGGACGGCGCCGCGGCGCTTCCGACTCATCTGCCGGAGGCCTGACGGGCCGTTGGTCCTGGCCGGAACTCTCCGTTAAGCACAGGCCCTGAGCTGCGACGACATGTCACTCTTCGGTAACGTCAGGGCGATCATCGACGACGAGCGGAACGCCCGCGTCAGGCGGTTCGTTCGAACTCACGTGACAAGGCAAGGGGCGGCAGTGGCTGGACTCGCATCGGACGGTTCGAACCCCGATGTCAGCCTGCTCTACGACATCAACGGGCTGGCGCGGGACGCCCCGCCCTGGTTCGACCGTGTCATGGGCTTCGTCGGCGAGTACGGGATCATGCTCGCCCTCGTCCTTGTCGCGCTCTGGTGCTGGTGGAGCGTCCGCCGTCGGGACGGCCTCGCGGACTCCGTCTCCGGCGTCGCCTCGCTCGTCTGGGCTCCGCTCGCCGCCGGCGTCGCGGTCCTCGTCAACATCCCCATCCGCGGCTTCGTCGAGCGCCCCCGGCCGTTCAACGACCACCAGGGCCTCGACGTCCTCGTCGACGGCAAGACCGACTACTCCTTCGTCAGCGACCACGCCACGCTGGCGATGGCCATCGGCGTCGGGATCTTCATCGCCCACCGCAAGCTCGGTCTCGTCGCCATCGCCCTCGCCTTCGCCGAGGGCTTCTGCCGCGTCTACATGGGCGTTCACTACCCGACCGACGTCATCGGCGGCTTCGCCCTCGGTACGGCGGTGGCGCTGCTCCTCGCCCCCCTCGCCCACGCCCTGCTGACCCCGCTCGTCTCCGCGATCGCCCGCTCCCGGCACGGGGGCCGCCTGGTCCGCTCCCGGCGCGTCGCCGAGCGGTCCGCCGTCCCCGAGACCCTCGACATCCCCGAGCCCCGGATCGGCTCCGGGCCCGGGGAGAACGACCTGGCCGCCTAGGGCGGATCACCTCGCCGACCGGATGAAGATGGCGGCGATGTGGAAGTCGGCGAAGGTAGATGGTGGCGGTCTTGTCGTAGCGGGTGGCCAGACCGCGCCACTGCTTGAGCTTGTTCATGCACCTCTCAACGGTGTTGCGCTGCTTGTATGCCTCGCGGTCGAAGGCCGGCGGCCGACCGCCGGATCGGCCGACCCGAAGTGCTCAGGCGGTTCCGTCCACGGCGTACCGGTGCGGTACTTGAACGCGATCGCGTCCATCACCTGCCGGTGATCCCGCCACCGCCCTCCCCGCTTCGGAGTCCGGTCCGGCAGCAACGGCTCGATCCTCGCCCACTGGGCGTCAGCCAACATCACACATCAACCGACGATCAGACGATCCGAAGAAAACTCCCTGGTGGCCGCTCGGGGCTCCGTGCGTCGGCCCGCGGAACTTTTTTCCAAGACGGGGCGGCCCGGGTCCGTCAGGGTGGGGGCATGCACAGCGACGAAGCGGATGCCGAGGCCGGAGCCGTGGCCGTGGACCATGGTTCCGACGGCGACCATGCAGCCGACAGCGGGTGGGAAGTAGTGCGGCCCGGCTGCGCGCCTGCCCTTCCCGGTGTCCGGATGGCCGGCTTCCGGGATCGCGTCGGCCAGGCACTGGACCTGCGGGTGCTGCCCCAGCCTGCCGTGGTCGTCGTCATCGGCCTGGGGAACGACCCGTTCACGGTCGAAGGCGGCACCGCGCAACGACCCTCGACGAGCCCGAACCCTCATCCCAGCCTGGTCGCGTCGTTGTCGCCCGGTCCCACGCGGATCCACGGCCGGGACGTCGAGTGCATCGAGATGTGTCTGTCGCCCGGCGCCGCTTACGCGCTGCTGGGTGTGTCGCCGCACGAATTGGAAGGGGCGGTCGTCGGCCTGGAAGACCTGTGGGGGCGGCAGGAACGGCAGCTCCGTGAACGGGTGGCCGCCGCCACCGCGTGGCAGGAACGTTTCACGCTGGTCAGCGAGTTCCTCACCCGCCGGGCCGCCCAGGGCCGGTCAATGACACCCGAGGTCGCCGGTGTGTGGGACACCATCGTGGCGCACGGGGGCCGGGTACGGGTCGACGACCTCGCCGCGTCCTGCGGGTGGAGCCGCAAGCGGCTGTGGTCCCGGTTCAATGCCCAGATCGGCCTCACACCCAAGCGCGCCGCCATGCTCGTCCGCTTCGACCAGGCCGCCCAGGCCCTCCGCGCGGGTGGCAACGCCGCGGACGTCGCCCTGGCGCACGGCTACGCCGACCAGTCCCACCTCCACCGCGACGTCCTCGCCTTCGCCGGGTGCACGCCCGCTGCCCTGGCCGGCCTCTGACCCGCACCCCCGAACACCACAGCCACCCATCCCGACGAGGAAGGAAGTCATCCGTGAGCACCGTAGACACAGCTGCTATCCAAGAGGCCATGGCCGACCGAGGTCTGATCGTCCAGCTCGCCTTCGGCAGCATGGCCTCGCAGACCTTGCGCGCCGCATTGCGGCTCGGAGTCTTCGACCTGATCGGCGACGGCCGGCGGCCGGCCGGCGAGGTGGCCGCCGACGCAGGAGCCGAGCACCAACCCATGACGAGGCTGTTGCGCGCCCTCGCCGGTCTGGGCCTGATGGAGGAGCACGAACCCGACACGTTCTCAGTGACTGCCGCCGGCGCCCTTCTCGATTCCAGCCGCCCCGACTCGCTCGTCTCGTTCGTCCGGATGTTCACCGACCCGGCGATCGTGCGGGCCTGGGACGGCCTGGACAGCAGCGTCCGCACCGGCGGCATCGCGTTCGACGCCGTCTTCGGCACCGACTTTTTCAGCTTTCTCGGCCGACACCCCGAGCTGTCCGCCGACTTCAACGCGGCGATGAGCCAGGCCTCCGAGGAGACGGCCGCCGTGCTGCCGCACGCCTACGACTTCAGCCGCTTCACTTCGGTCACCGACATCGGCGGCGGCGACGGAAGGGTCCTGGCCGGCATACTCGCCGCGCACCCGGAGCTCACCGGCGTCCTCCACGACACCGAGGACGGCCTGGCCCAGGCACCGAAGACGCTTGACCGGCACGGGGTGGCGGACCGCTGCTCCCTGGCCGCAGGCGACTTCTTCCGCTCCGTGCCCGGCGGCTCGGACCTGTACCTGATCAAGAGCGTCCTGCACGACTGGTCGGACGATCAAGCCGTCACGATCCTCGGCCACTGCCGCGAGGTACTACCGCCCGGCGGCCACGTCCTGATCGTGGAGCCGGTGCTTCCCGAAGTCGTAGGTACCGGCGCCGCTGCGCACGCCGCAGACGGCGGGATCACTTACCTCAGCGACCTCAACATGCTGGTGAACCTGGGCGGGAGGGAACGTACCCGCAAGGACTTCGAAGAGGTGTGCCACCGTGCGGGACTGTCCGTCGTGTCGGCGACCCCACTGCTGGAGGCGGCTCCCTTCTACCTGATCGAGGCCACGGCCTGCTGACCACGATCCGGCGGCGGTGGTGCCGCAAACGGCCGTGGCTGTACGCAGGGCGGCGGGCCACCGTTCCGGGTGCCTGCGGTGGCCCGTTCGTCGGCACTGCGGCACACCGCCGGCCTAGCCCGAAGGAGCTGGAGCGAGCGGCTACACCGTCTGGCGCGTCGTGTCGGTGTGGGTGGCCGCGTCCGTCCGGGCCTTGTCCCGTGATCTTCGCGCCGGGCCCGTCCAGCCACAGCTGCAGCGGGCGACCGCAAAGGAGCCGCGTTCCGTCGTGGTCGTGTGATGCGGGGCCTGGTGGTGCACGCCTCAACGGTACTGCGCGTGACGGGTCGCCCGAGCCGTCGTTATGCGGATCGGGTGGGTCCCGGACAGGCAGCGGTACGGCGTTGGGGGTTGGCAGGCGATGGTGGTGCAGCGGTACGGGCGCAGGGGCGGGGCCTTGGCCGTCGCCGCAGCTCTGATGGCCGGCGGATGTGCCGGACCCGAGGACCCCCGGCCCGGCGGCGACCCGACCAGGACCGTGCGGGACGCGTCCGAGGTGCTGACCCGGGCCGGTACGGCCAAGGCGACCACCAGTATGGAGATGGCCACCGGCGGGACGCGCGTGACCATCCGGGGCGAGGGCGGCTACGACTTCCGCCGCCGGACCGGCCGGCTCCAGGTCGTCCTGCCCAAGGACGCCGCCGGAGCCGACGAGCACCGGCCCATCACCGAGCTCCTCGCCCCCGGAGCGCTCTACATGAAGAACCGCGGCGCGGGTGTCCCGGCCGACAAGTGGGTCCGCGTGGACACCACCACCCTGGACGACGGCAACCTGATCACCAACGGGGCCACCGACCCGGCCGCGGCGGCCGAGCTGCTGCGCGGCGCGCAGCGCGTGACGTACGTCGGCGAGGTCGATCTGGCAGGGGTGAAAGTCAGCCACTACCGCGGCGTCGCGGACATCGGCGTGGCCGCCCGGGCCGCCTCGCCGCAGGTGCGTGGTGCGCTCGCGGCCGCGGCGAAAGGGTTCGCCAAGGACTCCGTGCCCTTCGACGCGTACCTCGACGCGGAGGGCAGGCTGCGCAAGGTCCGGCACCAGTTCAGCTTCGCCAACCAGGGGCGTACGGTCGCGGTCGCGTCGACGACCCTGCTGTACGGGTTCGGCACCCCCGTCGACGTACGGCTGCCGCACCGCAAGGACATCTACGCGGGAAAGATCAAGGTGTAGCGGCGGAGAAAAGCCACCCCCAGGCCATTGCCAAATGGTCCGGACGAGTCATGCGCGGTGCGTGGCGCGCTCCCTACGCTGGGAGACCGACGCCGGCAGGAAGAGGTGAACGCGCGTGGCTCCGCCCAGTACCGCGACAGTGCCCACTGACCAGGACTGCGTCGCTCTCGCCGAGATCGAGCTGTGCGGTGAGCTGATCATCGCCGCGTCGGCGGCCGACGGGGAGCGGCTCAGCGCGGACCGTATCGACGAGGTGTTGCGGGTCGCCACGGAGCGGGCCGACCGTTGCTGATCGACCGGGGCGCCGTCGCCGGCGGCCCCGGGCTCTCAGGTACGCAGCATCCGGGCGATGGCCTTCGTGGCCTCCTCGACCTTGGCGTCGATCTCGTCGCCGCCCTTGGTCGCGGCGTCGGCGACGCAGTGCCGCAGGTGCTCCTCCAGGAGCTGGAGCGCGAAGGACTGGAGGGCCTTCGTGGAGGCCGAGACCTGGGTGAGTATGTCGATGCAGTAGGTGTCCTCGTCGACCATCCGCTGCAGACCGCGGATCTGGCCCTCGATCCGGCGGAGCCGCTTGAGGTGCTCGTCCTTCTGCTTGTGGTAGCCGTGCACGCCGTGATCGTGGTCGGTCGTGGGTGCGGAGGCTTCGGGGGTGACCTCGGCCGCCTCGGTGGTCGTCATCGCGTCCTCCCGTTGTCCAGAAAGGGTGTGTATACCCCTCGTGGGTATATGGTACCGATCCCCGCCGATCCGGGCGGGGGTCCGTGCAGATCACTGTGCCTGATGGGCGACACTGAAGGGACGCCGGTTAGCCGTGGCCGGATGATGCGCCTAGCATCAGCCTGACCGAAACCCAGCACCCCGAGGACCCCACGTGCGCTTTCGTCTGACCCCCAGGGAGACGAGCTTCTACGACATGTTCGCCGCGTCCGCGGACAACATCGTCACGGGCTCGAAGCTCCTGATGGAACTGCTCGGGGCGGAGCCTTCCGCCCGGGCCGAGATCGCGGAGCGGATGCGGGCAGCGGAACACGCGGGTGACGATGCTACCCACGCGATCTTCCACCAGCTGAACTCCTCGTTCATCACGCCCTTCGACCGCGAGGACATCTACACCCTCGCCTCCTCCCTCGACGACATCATGGACTTCATGGAGGAGGCCGTCGACCTGGTCGTCCTCTACAACGTCGAAGAGCTTCCCAAGGGTGTCGAGCAGCAGATCGAGGTGCTGTCCCGCGCGGCCGTGCTGACCGCCGAGGCGATGCCGAACCTGCGGACGATGTCGAACCTCACCGAGTACTGGATCGAGGTCAACCGCCTGGAGAACCAGGCCGACCAGATCCACCGCAAGCTGCTCGCCCAGCTCTTCAACGGCAAGTACGACGCCATCGAGGTGCTCAAGCTCAAGCAGATCGTGGACGTCCTCGAAGAGGCGGCCGACGCATTCGAGCACGTGGCGAACACGGTGGAGACCATCGCGGTCAAGGAGTCCTGAGGCTTCGTGGACACCTTTGCGCTGATCGTGACCATCGGTGTCGCGCTCGGCTTCACCTATACCAACGGGTTCCACGACTCGGCCAACGCCATCGCCACCTCGGTCTCGACCCGGGCGCTGACCCCGCGGGCCGCCCTTGCGATGGCCGCGGTGATGAACCTCGCCGGAGCGTTCCTCGGCAGCGGGGTCGCCAAGACCGTCAGCGAGGGCCTGATCGAGACGCCGCACGGCGACAAGGGGATGGGGATCCTCTTCGCCGCGCTCGTCGGCGCGATCATCTGGAACCTGGTCACCTGGTACTTCGGTCTGCCGTCCTCCTCCTCGCACGCGCTGTTCGGCGGCATGGTGGGCGCGGCGCTCGCGGGCGGTACGGAGGTGATCTGGGAGGGCGTCCTCGACAAGGTCGTCATCCCGATGTTCATCTCGCCGGTCGTCGGCCTTGTCGCCGGTTACCTGGTCATGTGCCTGATCATGTGGATGTTCCGCAAGTCCAACCCGCACAAGGCGAAGCGCGGTTTCCGCATCGCCCAGACGGTGTCGGCGGCGGGCATGGCGCTCGGTCACGGTCTGCAGGACGCCCAGAAGACGATGGGCATCGTGGTGATGGCCCTGGTCATCGCCGATGTGCAGCAGGCGGGCGACGACATCCCGGTCTGGGTGAAGATCGCGTGCGCCGTGATGCTCTCGCTGGGTACGTACGCGGGTGGCTGGCGGATCATGCGGACGCTCGGCCGGAAGATCATCGAGCTGGACCCGCCGCAGGGGTTCGCGGCGGAGACCACGGGCGCGACGATCATGTTCGGCTCGGCGTTCCTGTTCCACGCGCCGATCTCCACGACGCACGTCATCACGTCCGCGATCATGGGCGTGGGGGCGACGAAGCGGGTGAACGCGGTGCGGTGGGGGGTCGCGAAGAACATCATCCTGGGGTGGTTCATCACGATGCCGGCGGCCGCGTTGGTCGCGGCGGCGAGCTTCTACGTGGTGCAGCTGTTCTTCGGCTGACGCCCCCGGAACGTGGTTGGGCCCGGCTCTCCTGTAGGAGAGCCGGGCCCTTTCGTCTTGCGGTGGCACCGCCATGCAGCACCGCAGGACGCGCTGCCCGGCCCGTGCGCGGGACGCACACGGGCCGGATGTCTGTTTATCCGAAGCGGCCGGAGATGTAGTCCTCGGTCGCCTGGACGGTCGGGTTGGAGAAGATGCGCTCGGTGTCGTCCAGCTCGATGAGCTTGCCCGGCTGGCCCACGGCCGCCAGGTTGAAGAACGCCGTACGGTCCGAGACGCGGGCGGCCTGCTGCATGTTGTGCGTCACGATGACGATCGTGAAGCGCTCCTTCAGCTCGCCGATCAGGTCCTCGATCGCGAGCGTAGAGATCGGGTCGAGGGCCGAGCAGGGCTCGTCCATCAGCAGGACGTCGGGCTCGACCGCGATCGCGCGGGCGATGCACAGACGCTGCTGCTGACCGCCGGAGAGGCCGGAGCCCGGCTTGTTCAGGCGGTCCTTGACCTCGTTCCAGAGGTTCGCGCCCTTGAGGGAGCGCTCGACGATGTCGTTCAGCTCGGACTTCCTGTACGAGCCGTTGAGCCGCAGGCCCGCCGCCACGTTGTCGAAGATCGACATGGTGGGGAAGGGGTTGGGGCGCTGGAACACCATGCCGACCGTGCGGCGCACGGCGACCGGGTCGACCCCGGCGCCGTAGAGGTCCTGGTCGTCCAGGAGGACCTTGCCCTCGACGCGGCCACCGGGGGTGACCTCGTGCATGCGGTTGAGGGTGCGCAGGAACGTGGACTTGCCGCAGCCGGAGGGGCCGATGAAGGCCGTCACCGAGCGGGGCTCGACCGTCATGGAGATGTCGTCGATCGCCTTGTGGGCGCCGTAGTACGCGGAGAGGCCGCTGACGTCGATTCGCTTGGCCATATCAATTCACTTCCAGGGGTAGCCCCGCTCGGCGGAGCCGAATGTCGAATACCTAGCGGCTGGTCTTGGGGGCCTTCCAGCGGGCGATGCCGCGGGCCACCAGGTTGAGGATCATGACGAAGGCGATCAGGACGAGCGCGGCGGCCCAGGCGCGGGCCACGGCGGCGTCGGTGCCGACCGCGTACTGCTCGTACACGTACAGCGGCAGCGAGGACTGGGCGCCTTCGAAGGGGTTCGGGTTGATCAGCTTCGTACCGAACACGAGGAGCAGGATCGGGGCCGTCTCACCGGTGATGCGGGCCACCGCGAGCATGACGCCCGTGGTGATGCCGCCGATCGCGGTGGGCAGGACCACCTTCAGGATCGTGCGCCACTTCGGGATGCCGAGTGCGAGGGAGGCCTCGCGCAGCTCGTTCGGGACGAGCTTGAGCATCTCCTCGGTGGAGCGGACCACGACCGGCATCATCAGGATCGCGAGGGCCATCGCGCCGGCGAATCCGGAGGGCCCGAAGCCCAGCATCAGATTCCAGGTGGCGAGGATGAAGAGGCCCGCGACGATCGACGGGATGCCCGTCATGACGTCGACGAAGAAGGTGACGGCCTGGGCGAGCTTCCCGCCGCCGTACTCGACGAGGTAGACCGCGGTCAGCAGGCCGATCGGCGCGGCGATCAGGGTCGCGATCGCGACCTGCTCGATCGTGCCGAGCAGCGCGTGGTAGACACCGCCGCCGGCCTCGGCGTCGAGGACGCCGTTCATCGAGTGGGTGAGGAAGTACGGGTCGAGGACTTCCATGCCCTTGCTGATCGTGACCCAGGCGAGGGAGAGCAGCGGGATGACGGCCAGGACGAAGCAGACCCAGACGAGGCTGGTGGCGACGCGGTCCTTGGCCTGACGGCGACCCTCGACCTTGGAGGTGATCGCGTACGTCCCGAGGACGAAGAACAGCGCGGCGATCAGGCCCCACTGGATGCGGCTGTGCCAGCCGGCCGCGAGGCCGAGGCCGACGGCCGCGGCGATCGACCCTACGGCGGTGGCGAACGGGGTCCACTTGGGGAGCCGGGAGTGGCTGAGCGGATCGTGCTTCACGGCGACGGTCACGGCCGGACGATCCTGTATGGCGTTGTGGCTCATGCGTTGGCCCCCGAGTACTCCTTGCGGCGACCGATGATCCAGCGGGCCGCGCCGTTGACCAGCAGCGTGATGACGAAGAGGACCAGACCGGAGGCGATCAGGGCGTCACGGCCGAAGGCGTCGGCCTCGTTGAACTTCGCCGCGATGTTCTGGGCGAAGGTGCCGCCGCCCGGGTCGAGGATGTGGCCCGAGAGGATGAAGCTGGGCGAGAGGACGACGGCGACGGCCATCGTCTCGCCGAGCGCGCGGCCGAGGCCCAGCATCGAGGCGGAGATGATGCCCGAGCGGCCGAAGGGCAGGACCGACATCCGGATGACCTCCCAGCGCGTGGCGCCGAGGGCGAGGGCGGCCTCTTCCTGCATCTGCGGGACCTGGAGGAAGACCTCACGGGTCACGTTGGTGATGATCGGCAGGATCATGATCGCCAGCAGGATGCCCACGGTGAAGAGGTTGCGGGCGACGCCGTCGCTGGCCTTGTCGAAGATGTAGGTCCAGGCGAAGTACTCGTTCAGCCACTTGTTGAGGCCGTCGAGGTACGGGACCAGGAAGATCGCGCCCCACAGGCCGTAGATGATGCTGGGGACGGCGGCGAGCAGGTCGACCACGTACGCGAGCGGCTTGGCCAGCTTGCGCGGGGCGTAGTGCGAGATGAACAGCGCGATGCCGATCGCGACCGGCACGGCGATGGCCATCGCGATGATCGACGAGACGATCGTGCCGAAGGCGAGGACCGCGATGCCGAACACCGGCGGGACGCCGGCCGGGTTCCACTCGAAGGTGGTGAAGAAGTTCGTGGAGTCCTTGGAGATCGCGAGGACGGCGCGGTAGGTGAGGAAGCCGGCGATCGCGGCCATGATCACCAGGAGGGTGATGCCGGACCCCTTGGACAGTCCGAGGAAGACCCGGTCTCCCGGGCGCGACGCGTTCTTGGCGCGGCGACTGTTTCGTATGGGTGGTGTGGTTGTCGTAACCATCTGGTCTCTCCGGTCTGCGGAGTCGTACGTGCGTACGGCTCCTGGCGGCGGTGCACCGGATGCCGGGGCCGGTCCGTCACGCGAGGGTGGCGGACCGGCCCCGGCCGGGGATCAGGACAGGGTGGGGACGATCTCGCGGACCTTGGCCGCGACGTCGGCCGGGAGCGGGGCGTAACCGGCCTCGGCGAGGATCTTCTGACCCTCTTCGCTGACGGTGTAGTTGAGGAACGCCTTCAGGGTCGGCAGGGTCTCCGCCTTGTTGCCCTTGTCGCAGGCGATCTCGTAGGTGACGAGGATCAGCGGGTAGGCGCCCTCGGCCTTGGTGGCGTAGTCGAGGGAGAGCGCCATGTCGGAGCCGGTGCCCTTGACCTTCGCGGCGGCGATCGCCTTGGAGGCGTTCTCCGAGGTGGCCTCGACCGGGGCGGAGGCGCCGGTGTTCAGCTTGACCGTGGAGATCTTGTTGGCGGCGGCGTAGGAGAGCTCGAAGTAGCCGATGGAGCCCTCGGCGTCCTTGACCGCGGTGGCGACACCGGAGGAGCCGTTGGCGGCCTGGCCACCCTGGGCCGGCCACGACTTCGACTTCGGGTCGTGCTTCCAGTCCGCCGGGGCGGCCGTCGAGAGGTACTTGCCCAGGTTCTGGGTGGTGCCCGACTCGTCGGAGCGGTGGAACGCCTGGATGTTGCTGTCGGGCAGCTCGGCGCCCGGGTTCAGCTTGGCGATCGCCGGGTCGTTCCACTTGGTGATCTTGTTGTCGAAGATCTTGGCGAGGGTGGGGGCGTCCAGGACCAGGTTGTCCACGCCGTCCAGCTTGTAACCGATGGCGACGGGGCCACCGACCATGGGGAGGTTGACGCCCTTGCCGGTCTTGCAGATCTTCGCGGACTCGGCGACCTCCTCCTCCTTCAGCGCGGAGTCGGAGCCGGCGAACGCGACCTGGCCCTGGTTGAACTTGGTGATGCCGCCGCCGGAGCCGATGGCCTGGTAGTTGACCTCGACGCCCTCACAGGCGGCCTGGAAGTTCTTGACCCAGAGGTCCATCGCGCCCTTCTGCGCGGAGGAGCCCGCGGCGAGGAGCTGGCCCTTGGCGCCGTCGCACTTGATGTTCGACGCGGCGGCCGAGGTCTTCTCGCCGTTCGGCGTGGTGCCGCTGTTGTTGTCCGAGCCACACGCCGAGAGGACGAGGGCGCCGGAAACGACGAGGGCACCGATCGCGGAGGCGCGAAGCCCGTTCATGCGCGAAAGCTTCACTTTCGGGTGTTCCTTCCAGAAGCCGCCAGCCGCGGACCGGGTGGCCTGAACGTTTTACGGCGGCGTGTGTCGGGGTTGGGGGTGCAGCGCTCTTCCTGTGCACCCTGTACAGCCGAAATTAGGCAGAACAGGTGAAGCGGCCGACGGGGGAGGGTGAACGGAAAGTGAACCGTGCCGGAAGGACGGGTGCGGTGGCCTGCGGCGGATGGCGGTGGGGGTATGTGGGTGGCGAGCGCCCGGGCGGGGCCCGACCGGACGACTGCCCACTACTGGCTCGACCGACTCGCCCGGAACGTGTCCAGGAGGTCCCTGTCCCTCGCCTGGGTCAATCGCGCGCGGGCCTGCCCGGGGGCCAGCCAGGTCAGGCGGTCGACCTCCCTCGACGGGGTGAAGGTGCCGCCCAGGGCCCGCGCCGACCAGTACGTGACTTCCTTCGGGCGGCCGTTCGCCAGGTAGTGGGCCGTGGGGAGGCGGGGGCCGAGGACGCAGGACTGGCCCGTCTCCTCCCGTACCTCCCGCAGTGCGCACTCCTCCGGTGTCTCGCCGCGCTTCAGCTTCCCCTTCGGGTGCGACCAGTCGTCGTACTTCGGCCGGTGGACCAGGGCTATCTCGATGCCCCGGCCCGAGGGGGCGGGGCGCCACAGGACGCAGCCCGCCGCCTGGATCACCTGGTCCACGCGCGCGTTGTTCACAGCACCGGGGCCGTGGCGTGCTGCCAGGCTCGTTGGAAGGCGAAGCGGGCGGCTTCGACGTCGTGGCGCTGGTCGGCGTGGAGGACGCCGAGCGCGTACGCGGTCGCCGGGGCGATCCGGGGGGTGCGGGCCGCTCCGGCCGCGGCGGCGGCCGCTTCGGAGGCGTCGCGGTGCCGGTTCAGGGCCCGGCCGGCCTCGTCGAGGACCGGGTCCGGCGGGGTGTCGCCCCGGAGCACCTCGCAGGCGTACCGGTGCAGCCGCAGCAGCAGCCGGGTCTGGTGCCAGGGCGCGTCCTGCGTCTCGCCGGCCGCGAGGGCGAGGGCGTCGGCGTTGTACGGGTGGGCCGCGCGGGCCAGCGGCAGGCCGCCGACCGCGTCGAGCAGGCGACGCTCGACGACCGCGGCCGGCGCGTCCAGGACCTCGACCGCCTGGGCCGCCCCCGCGGGGCCCAGCGGAACCTCGGAGGCGAGGAGCGCGACCGCGTCCGCGACCGCGTGGAAGCGGGAGGAACCCAGCGCCTGCAGCGCCGCCGAGTGGGCGCGCGTACGGGCCAGGGTGAGCTGGCGTTCCAGAAGGGCGCCGGCCCGGGCGGCGCCGACCGTCAGGCCGGAGCTCTCGGCACCGCGCGCGGCGGGCACCGCACCGCCGGGGCCGTGCCCGCCGCTCGACAGCCGGGACAGCGCGTCCACCAGTCGGACGAGCCGTGCGGTGCAGGCGTGCTCCAGGGCGAGCGTCCCGGAGAGCCAGGCCAGCTCCGTACGCAGCTGGTCGGCCCAGGGGGAGTCCAGGAGCGGCCGGAACGTGTGGAGCGTTCCGCCGATGCGCCGGGCGGCCGCCCGCAGCGCGCGGGCGGCCTCCGCCGAACCGGTCGTGTCCGCCCCGGCCTCCGTGTGCAGGCGCAGGGCGCGCAGGAAGTCCCCGGCCCGCGCCTGGAGGTAGGGGGAGAGGACCTCTCCCGCCGTGACGCCCGCGGTGACGCCCGCGGTGGCCGAAAGGGGGTCAGGTTTGTGCACGCCGGCGCCTCCGCGCGTCGATGAGCATCTCCTGGACGTGCCGCAGCGGCTGGCCTTCGGGGTCGGTCGCGTGCCGCGTCCAGTTCCCGTCCGGGCCGAGGTGCCAGGAGGAGGTGGTGTCGGACATTCCGGTCTCCAGGAGCCGGGTCAGGGCCGCCCGGTGGGCCGGGTCGGCGACCCGGACCAGGGCCTCGATGCGCCGGTCGAGGTTCCGGTGCATCATGTCGGCGCTGCCGAGCCAGACCTCGGGCTCGCCCCCGTTGCCGAAGGCGAAGATCCGGGAGTGCTCCAGGAAGCGGCCGAGGATCGAGCGGACCCGGATGTTCTCGGAGAGGCCGGCGACGCCCGGGCGGATCGCGCAGATGCCGCGGACCCAGATGTCGACGGGGACGCCGGCCTGCGAGGCCCGGTAGCAGGCGTCGATGATCGCCTCGTCGACCATCGAGTTGACCTTGATCCGTACGTACGCCGGGCGGCCCGCGCGGTGGTGGGCGATCTCCTTGTGGATCCGGGAGACGAGCCCGTCGCGCAGCGACTTGGGCGCGGTGAGCAGCCGGCGGTAGGTCTCGCGGCGGGAGTAGCCGGAGAGCCGGTTGAACAGGTCGGAGAGGTCGGCGCCCACCTGCGGGTCGGCGGTGAGCAGGCCGAGGTCCTCGTAGAGCCGGGCCGTCTTGGGGTGGTAGTTGCCGGTGCCGACGTGCGAATACCGGCGCAGGACGTCGCCCTCCTGTCGGACGACGAGGGAGAGCTTGCAGTGCGTCTTGAGCCCGACGAGGCCGTAGACGACGTGGCAGCCGGCCTCCTCCAGCTTCCGCGCCCACTTGATGTTGGCCTGCTCGTCGAAGCGGGCCTTGATCTCGACGAGGACGAGGACCTGCTTGCCGCTCTCGGCGGCGTCGATCAGCGCGTCGACTATCGGCGACTTGCCGGAGGTCCGGTACAGCGTCTGCTTGATCGCGAGGACGTCCGGGTCGGCGGCCGCCTGCTCCAGGAAGGCCTGGACGGAGGTGGAGAAGGAGTCGTACGGGTGGTGCAGCAGCACGTCCCGCTCGCGCAGCGCCATGAAGATGTCGGGCGCGGAGGCCGACTCGACCTCGGCGAGGTCCCGGTGGGTGCCGGCGACGAACTTGGGGTACTTCAGCTCGGGCCGGTCGAGCGAGGCGATCCCGAAGAGACCGGTGAGGTCGAGCGGTCCCGGCAGCGGGTAGACCTCGGCGTCGGAGACCTTCAGCTCGCGGACGAGCAGGTCGAGGACGTACGGGTCGATGGACTCCTCGACCTCCAGGCGGACCGGCGGGCCGAAGCGGCGGCGCAGGAGCTCCTTCTCCAGGGCCTGGAGCAGGTTCTCGGCGTCGTCCTCCTCGACCTCCAGGTCCTCGTTCCTGGTCACCCGGAACATGTGGTGGGCCAGCACCTCCATGCCGGGGAAGAGCTCCTCCAGGTGCGCCGCGATGACGTCCTCCAGCGGGACGTACCGCTCCGGGGAGGCCTCCAGGAAGCGGGAGAGCAGCGGGGGCACCTTGACGCGGGCGAAGTGGCGGTGGCCGCTGACCGGGTTGCGTACGACGACGGCCAGGTTGAGGGAGAGGCCGGAGATGTACGGGAAGGGGTGCGCGGGGTCCACGGCCAGCGGGGTGAGGACCGGGAAGATCTGCTGGCGGAAGAGGGTGAAGAGGCGCGCCTGCTCCTTCTCGGTCAGCTCGGGCCAGCGGATGAGGTGGATGCCCTCGTCGGCCAGGGCGGGGGCGACGTCCTGCTGGTAGCAGGCGGCGTGCCGGGCCATGAGCTCGCGCGAGCGGGTCCAGATCAGTTCGAGGACCTCGCGGGGCTGCAGGCCGGAGGCGGAGCGGGTGGCGACGCCGGTCGCGATGCGGCGCTTGAGACCGGCCACGCGGACCATGAAGAACTCGTCGAGGTTCGACGCGAAGATGGCGAGGAAGTTAGCCCGTTCGAGGAGGGGCGTGGTGGGATCCTCGGCGAGTTCGAGGACGCGCTCGTTGAACGCGAGCCAACTGCGCTCGCGGTCGAGGAAGCGGCCCTGGGGGAGCTCGCCGGAGGTGCCGTCGTCCTCGTAGCCGTCGAGGTCGGCGTCCAGGTCGGGGTCGAGGTCCGAGCCGCGGGCGCCCGTGACGGTGGTGGGGCGGTGTGCGGCTATGGAACCGACGGTCGGCTGGGTGGCCGGTTCGCCCTTCCCCGCGCTGTTCGCGGGCTTCTTCCCGGGCGCCTTCGCGTTCTTCGCGGGCGGCGTCGTGGACGGCGTGGCGGACGGCTGGACCGGGACCTCGGCGGGCTGCTTGCTCATGGCCCCATTCTTCCGCGCGAACGGCCGGTCGGGCGCGGCGGAGCGGGCCGTGGACGCGGGCAGCCTCCCCTTCGGGAGCGCCTGGGCGGGAGGAGGCACGGCGGGCTTCATTGCGTGAGCGTCGCAAGCGCGTCTGAATGGCTGGTAACAACGACATGACGTGCGGGCGTCCGTGGGCAACCTGGGCCGGGGGCGTCGTGGGCCGGGCTGAGTGGTGGGTTCACTCGTGGGCGTCCTGGGCGGGAATCGGGGGTGGGGCCCTGGAGGGCCCCACCGGCCGAATTTCCCTGGCCTGATTCGTACGGTACGGGTTCGGGGCGCGCCCCGGCTACAGGTCAGCTGTGCCGGGCGCGGAGGATGCGGAACGCGGCGAAGAGGGCGAGGGCGGCGAGGACGAGACAGATGCCGGTCTCGATGAGCTGCAGGGGCCAGTAGTACGAGGCCGGGTAGTAGTCCGCGAATTGGCTGGCCACGGTCACGTCGTTCCGGCAGTGGGTGGGGTCGAAGGGCTCGGCGCAGTACCAGCCTTCCAGGCGTTCGCCGGTGTTGGTGAGGAGCCCGGCGTCGGCCTGCCGCGCGTCGTCCGGCACGACGGCCACGACCTCGCCGCCCGGGGCGAAGGGCGCGGTGGCGGTCCTGACGGGCAGCCAGTCCCAGCGGAGCGTGCTCACGACCAGCAGGACGGTGCCGGTGACGGCACCGGTGGCGGCCATGGCGACGACGGTACGGCGGACCAGCTGGCCGAGCACGGCGCCGACGCCCACGGCGAGCAGACCGTGGGCGACGAGGACGGGCCCCGAGGCCGCGAAGACGCCCTGGTCGTACCACTGGAACGTCGAGGTGCCCTCGACGTTGGCCCAGCCGAGCCGGAAGGTGCCGATGAGCACGAGCGTGCACGCGATCGTCGCCGCGCCCGCGACCAGCAGCTTCGACGCCAGCCAGCGGGTCGGCGTCACGGACTGGGTCAGGGCCAGCTTGTACGTCCCCGATTCCAGTTCGCGGGCGAGCAGCGGGCCCGCCACGAACGCGCCGACGAGGAGCGGGACGAAGAGGAGCCCGTTGGCGGCCCAGTCCACGGCGATGCGCAGCAGTGCGTAGCCGTGGTCCTGGTCGGTGCCGACCGTACGGGAGTCCCAGTAGCGGAGCCAGGCCATCGAGACGAGGCTCAGCGCCACGGCGGCGGCCGAGAGGACCAGCACTCTCCGGTGCTGGCGGGCCGTCACCCAGTGGACGCCCTTCAGGGGGATCGTGGTCACGCGGAGGCTCCTTCGGGGGTCTTCGAGGCGCGGAGGTGGGCCAGGAGGAGGTCCTCCAGGGTGGGCTGCGTGGTCTCCCACGGACCCTCGACGCGGCCCTCCCTGCGGACCAGGGCGGTGAGCTGGCGGCCCGTCGTGCGGGAGTCGACGACCGTGTGCGGGGCGAGGTCGGCGACCGGGCCGCGAAGGAGCACGTGGGCGGCGAGGAGGTCGTCGATCGGGCCGTCGAGGCGGACGCGGCCGTCGTCGACGAGGAGCAGGTGGTCGCAGGCGCCCTCCAGCTCCGTGAGGATGTGCGAGGACATGACGACGGTCGTGCCGCGCTCGGCCGCGTCGGCCATCAGGACGCCCATGAGCTCGTGGCGGGCCAGGGGGTCGAGGTCGGCCATCGGCTCGTCCAGGAGCAGGAGTTCGGGTCGCTTGCCGAGGGCGAGGGCGAGGGCCACGCGGGTGCGCTGGCCGCCCGAGAGGGAGCGGATCCGGGCCGCCGGGTCCAGGGGGCCCGCGGCGACGACGCGGTCCGCGATCGTCCCGTCCCAGCGGTCCGGGTTCAGTTCGCGGCCCATCCTGAGCGTCTCGGCGACCGTGAGCTGCGGGTAGAGCGGCTTGTCCTGGGCGACGTACGCGAGATCCTCGCGGGCGGGGGCGCGGACCGTGCCCTCGGTGGGGCGCAGCAGCCCGGCCGCGAGGGCCAGGAGCGTGGACTTGCCGGCGCCGTTGGGGCCGACGAGCGCGCAGACCCGGCCGGCGGGGAGCGCGAACGAGCACTCCCGTAGGGCCCACCTGGCGCCGCCCCGCCCCCCGTACCGCTTGCCGAGGCCCTCTGTGCTCAGGGCCGTACCACTGGTCATGCGTCCCCCTCGAAGAATTCCTTCAGTACGGAAGTGAAGAGCGCGGCCACGTCCTCGCGCTCCAGGCCGTCCGCGCGGGCCCGGCGGGCCCAGTCGGCGAGTTCGCCGCGCAGGGGCGACTCGGCGGGGGCGGCTCCGAGCGTCGCGCGGACGAAGGTGCCCATGCCCCGGCGGGCCTCGACGAGGCCGGCGCGCTCCAGTTCGCGGTAGGCCTTGAGGACCGTGTTCGGGTTGATGGCCGTCGTCTCGACGACCTCGCGCGCGGTGGGCAGTTGGTCACCGGGCTCCAACAGGCCCATCCGGAGGGCCTGTTCGGTCTGCTGGACGATCTGGAGGTAGGTGGCGACCCCGCTGCGCCGGTCGATCCGGTACTCGAGCACGTTCCCCTTCACCACCCTTTCACTAATCAAGTAGTGAAAGGGTGGTGCAAGAGAGGGGGCGGTGTCAACCGCCCCCTCCGGCAACCCGGTTCAGGACTCCATGCCGTGCGCCACTACTCCGCTCGGCGGTACGTCACGACTCCGTGCGGTACATGAGGTCCACCTCGTGCGTGGCGAACCCGAGGCGCTCGTAGACGGTCACCGCGGCCGTGTTGTCCGCGTCCACGTACAGCATCGCCGTCGGCAGCCCCTGCGCCGCCAGGTGCCGCAGCCCGATCGCCGTGAGCGCCTTGCCGAGGCCGCCGCCTTGCGCGTCCGGCAGGATCCCGATCACGTACACCTCGCCGAGCTGCTCCTCCGCGTGGGTCTTGGTCCAGTGGAAGCCGATCAGCCGGCCCTCCTTCTCCGCGAGGAAGAAGCCCTTCGGGTCGAACCACGGCTCCGCCGTCCGGTCGTCGAGGTCCCGCTGGGTGAGCGAGCCCTGCTCCGGATGGTGGGCGAAGGCCGCCGCGTTGACGGCCAGCCAGGCCGCGTCGTCCTGTCCCGGCACGAAGGTGCGGACCGTGACGCCCTCGGGCAGTACGGGCTCGGGGATGTCGAGCGGGACCAAGGGGCGGCGCAGCTGGCGCAGTTCGCGGAAGAGGGTCAGGCCGAGGACCTGGGCCAGGTGCCGGGCCGCCGACTTCCCGCCGTGCGCCCACACCCGAAGCCGCTTGCCCGAGGCCGCGAGCAGCGCCGTGCCGAGCGCCCGCCCGTGCCCCCGGCCGCGGTGCGTGGGGTGGACGACGAGCTCGGCGGCCGGGGCCTCCACGGGGTCGGTGTCCTCCATCTGGGCGTAGCCGTAGAGGTTCGAGCCGACGGTGAGTAGGAAGTGCCGCACGCCCTCGCGCCGGCCGTGCCGGAGGTAGAGCCGCCCCTGCTCGGACACGGCGTGGACGCCGTCCGCGCGGTCGGCCGCCTCCAGCAGGTCGAGGACGTCGCTCACCTGCTCGGGCGAGAGTTCGTCGAGAGTGTGGATCTGTCGCCCTGGTTCGAGGGCCGGTGCCGCGTCAGGAGTCATGGCCCGAGCCTACGGATTGACTTCCTCCCCGCCCTGAAGGACGGGGATTCCCCAAGAGGTTTTCGGCCGGTCGCCCGGCCTACAGGTTCCTGCTTCGCGGACCGGCCGATGCCGAGGTCTCCACAGGCTGACACGGCATGCCCTGCCGCGCGGCGGAGGTTCTTGGCCGCGTTCACGTCGGCGTGCTCCGCGTGTCCGCAAACTGGATTCTTGCACCGGAAGACCGCTTGGCTCTCGCGGTTGCCTTCCGACACGAACCCGCAGGCGGAACAGCGCTGCGACGTGTACGCGGGGTTCACCTTCACCACGGTCGTGCCCGTGTACCGGGCGGCGCTGGTGAGGGCGAGTTCGAGGCGGTGCCATCCCTTGTCGAGGATTGCCCGGTTGAGGCCGCGTTTCTGCGCGACCCGGCGACCGGGCTCGGCCAGGGTTCCGGCACTGGAGGCGGACATGCTGAGGATCTTGAGGTCTTCCAGAACCACGAGTGCGTTCTTCCTGACGATCCGCGCGGCCGTCTGCGTACAGAAATCCCCGCGCCGGTCGACGACCCGAGCCATGATCTTGTTCATCGCCGCGACGATCTTGGCTCTGTTGGCGCTCCCCGGGGCTGACCGGGAATGGCGCTGCTGCAACCGCCGGTACCGCCTCGCCTCGCCGACGGTGATGAACGGCCGGTCGTAGAACTCTCCGTCCGAGGTGACAGCGGCCGTCTTCACGCCCCGGTCGATCCCGACCGTTGTGCCCGGGATTGCATGCTGCTCCGGTGTGACGGCGCCGTCCTCCACGAGGAGCGACACGATCCAGTGCCCGGACTTCCAGCTGATGGTCGCGGACCGAATCTCGCCGCCAAGGGGGCGGGACCAGCGGAAACGGACCCATCCCAGCTTCGGCAGCTTCACGCGCCCCCACTTGCGGCCCAAGCGCTCCACCGTCATGAGATTCCCGGCCGGGAACCGGAACGAAGGTGCCCAGCGTGCCTTGGACCTCCACCGCACCTTGAACGTGCCGTGCTCCCGGCACGCCCGGTCGAGGTCCCGGAGAGTCTGCTGGAGCACGTGCGACGGCGCCGCCCCGAGCCAGGGATGGTCGCGCTTGGCGTCGGCCAGTTCTGCGGCCTGCGGCACATAGTTCATCCAGGCCCCGCGTCGCCGATACTCGCGCCGTTGCTCCAAGCCGGTGTTCCACACCGCGCGGCAGATATCGGCGAACTCCTGGCACTGATTGGCCTGTTCAGCCGTCAACTCAAGCCGGTACCTGCGGCCCGAAAGCACGGAAACACCCCCTCCAAGCGATGTGCTGACGCTAGCGGGGGCCACTGACAACGCCGCGAAGACAGCCGATGGGCCAAGGATGCGGCAACCCCTGCTGAAGGAAGGGGGCTGTGTTCAGGCATTTGTTTCAACCTAGTTGTAACCCGGTACCCCCTGTTGCGCTACGCGCGTTGACTCTAGGCTGCGCTGGCACGTCAGCAGTCGAATGAGCAGTCGAGTGGCGCCGCAGGACAGGGCGCGGGGACAAGGGGAGCGATGGCAGCGACACCGAAGAAGAAGAGGACAGCGGGGCGGATACTCGCCGTCGGCGCGGGGCTCGCCACCGTCGGCGCGCTCGTGGCCGCGCTGCCCGCGGGCGCCTCGGGGACGAAGGACGACCGGGGCGACAAGGGTCACGGCTACGGCTACGGGCGCTACGTCGACGTCCAGCTGCTCTCCTTCAACGACCTGCACGGGAACCTGGAGCCGCCGACGGGCTCGGCCGGCCGGGTCACCCACACCAACCCGGACGGTACGACCAAGACCATCGACGCCGGTGGCGTCGAGTACCTGGCCACGCACCTGCGTGAGGCCCGTAAGGGCAACCCGTACTCCGTCACCGCCGCCGCGGGCGACATGATCGGCGCCTCGCCGCTGGTCTCCGGGCTCTTCCACGACGAGCCGACCGTCGAGGCGCTGAACCGCCTGAAGCTCGACGTCAGCTCGGTGGGCAACCACGAGTTCGACGAGGGCGCGCGCGAGCTCGCCCGCATGCAGAACGGTGGCTGTCACCCGACCGCCGGCTGCTTCGAGGAGGGCAAGCGGTTCAAGGGGGCGCAGTTCCCCTACCTCGCGGCCAACGTGACGAACGAGAAGACGGGCCGGCCGATCCTCGACCCGTACTTCATCTGGGAGCGCAACGGCGTCAAGGTCGGCTTCATCGGCGTCACCCTGGAGGGCACCGCCGACATCGTCTCCGCCGAGGGCATCAAGGGCCTGAAGTTCGGCGACGAGATCGAGACGATCAACAAGTACACGAAGGTCCTGGAGCGCAAGGGCGTCAAGTCGATCGTCGCGCTGCTCCACGAGGGCGGCGTGCCCGTCTCGGGCTCGTACAACTACAACTGCGACAGCCCCGGCCCCGGTGACGGCATCTCGGGCCCGATCGTCGACATCGCGAAGAAGGTCAGCCCGCAGGTCGACGCGCTGGTGACCGGCCACACGCACCAGGCGTACGCGTGCACCATCCCGGACCCGTCCGGCAAGCCGCGCACGGTGACCTCGGCGGCCTCCTTCGGCAAGCTGTACACGGACACGACGCTCACCTACGACCGTCGCTCGAAGGACATCGTCCGCACCGCCGTCTCCTCCGCGAACCACGTCGTCACCCGTGACGTGCCGAAGGCCGAGGACATGACCCGGCTGATCGACCGCTGGAAGACGCTGGCCGCGCCGATCGCGAGCCGTCCCGTGGGCTACATCTCCGGTGACGTCGACAACCCCTTCGACGCGCCCGAGAAGTCGCTGGGCAACCTGATCGCGGACGCGCAGCTGGAGGGCATGGCCCCGGCCGACAAGGGCGGCGCCCAGCTGGCCCTGATGAACCCGGGCGGCGTGCGCGCGCCGCTGGTCCACAAGGCGTCGGCCGGTGAGGGCGACGGGGTGGTGACCTACGGCGAGGCGTACACGGTCCAGCCGTTCACCAACATGATGACGGCGGTCGACCTGACCGGCGCCCAGCTCATCACCGCGCTCCAGCAGCAGGTCAGCGGCTCGAACCAGGCGGCCCCGAAGATCCTCCAGGTCTCGAAGGGCTTCACGTACACCCTGGATCTGACGAAGACCGGCGCCGACCGGATCGTGACGTCCTCGGTGAAGCTGAACGGCGAGGCGATCGACCCGTCGAAGACCTACCGGGTCGCGATGAACGAGTTCCTGGCCGGTGGCGGTGACGGCTTCGCCGTCCTGAAGGAGCACAAGAACAAGCTGGTCGGCGCGTCCGACCTGGACCTCTTCACCGCCTACCTGGGGGCGCACTCCTCCGCGAGCACCCCGCTGGCCCCGCCGGCGACGGGCCGGATCACGGTCGTGAAGTAACTCCGCGAGGCCCGAAGGGGCGGTGGACCGTTTCGACGGTCCGCCGCCCCTTTCTCGTCATCCGGAACCCTGGCGTTGTTTGACGCGTACCCGTCATACTCCGGCCATGGACCGACGACGCTTTCTCGCGGGAGCCGCGGCAGCCGGCGCCACCGTCCTCATCGGAGCCGCGCCCGCCGGGGCGCGCACCCGGGGAGCCCTCGGGCTCCAGGACTGGATGGCCGGCCACGGCGACCCCACCCCGCTCCAGAAGCTCACCATCCCCGGCACCCACGACTCGGGCGCCCGCTTCGGCGGCCCCTGGGCCGAGTGCCAGAACACCACGATCGCGCAGCAGCTCGCCTCCGGAATCCGCTTCCTCGACGTCCGCTGCCGGGTCACCGGCGGCTCCTTCGCCATCCACCACGGCGCCGCGTACCAGAACATGATGTTCGGCGACGTCCTCGTCGCCTGCCGCGACTTCCTGGCCGCCCACCCCTCCGAGACCGTCCTCATGAGGGTCAAGCAGGAGTACTCCTCGGACTCCGACGCCACCTTCCGCGCGATCTTCGACGACTACCTCGGCAACCGGGGCTGGCGCTCCCTCATCCGCATCGGCGACACCGTCCCCACGCTCGGCGAGGCCCGCGGCAAGGTCGTCCTCATCGCCGACAACGGCGGCCTTCCCGGACTCAAGTGGTGGGACGGCGGGGCCATCGCGATCCAGGACGACTGGAACGCTCTGCCCAACGCCAAGTACCCCCAGATCGAGGCCCACTTCCGCAGGGCCGTCGAGCAGCCCGGCAAGCTGTACATCAACTTCGTCAGCACGTCCGCCTCGCTGCCGCCGCGCTGGAACTCCGACAACCTCAACCCGCGCGTCCACGGCTTCCTCGACGGTACGGCGAGCGGCTGGAAGGGGCTCGGGATCGTGGTGATGGACTACCCCAACACCCGCTCAGGCCTGGTCGAGTCCCTCCTGCGCCACAACTGACGGCGGGGGCGTCGGCGCGCCCGGCAGTCGCAGGACCGCCGTCGTGCCGCCGCCCTCCGCCGCCGTCAGCTCCACCGTGCCGCCCGTCTGCTGGACCGTACGGGCCACGATCGACAGGCCGAGCCCCGAGCCGGGCAGGCTGCGCGCCGAGGGGGAGCGCCAGAAGCGGTCGAAGACGTGCGGGAGTTCCTCGGGTGCGACGCCGGGGCCGTGGTCGCGGACGGTCAGCTCGCCGCGCATCAGGGACACCTCGACCGTGCCGCGCGCGGGCGAGAACTTCACCGCGTTGTCCAGGACGTTCACCAGGGCCCGCTCCAGGGCCGCCGGCTCCGCCCGGACGTACCAGGGCGCCAGGTCCGTCACGAAGGTCAGTTCGGGACCGCGCAGCCGCGCCCGGTCCAGGGCCGAACGCAGGATCGTGTGCAGCGGTACGACCTCCAGCGGTCCCGGCTGCGCCGCGTCCGGGCGGGCCAGCTCCTGGAGGTCGCCGATGAGCGCCGCCAGCTCGGTCATCTGCGCCTTCACCGACGCCATCAGCGCCCGCCGGTCCTCCGGCGGCAGCGCGCGTCCCGTCTCCTCGCTGCGGGCGAGGAGCTCGACGTTGGTACGGAGCGAGGTCAGCGGAGTCCGCAGCTCGTGGCCCGCGTCCGCGATCAGCTGCGCCTGCCGGTCCCGGGAGACCGCGAGCGCGGCCGTCATCGCGTTGAAGGAGCGCGAGAGCCGGGCGATCTCGTCCTCGCCCTCGGCCGGGATGCGCACCGTCAGGTCCTCCGTCGCGGCCACGTGCTCCACGGCGCCCGTCAGCCGGTTCACCGGTTCGAGCCCGGTCCGCGCCACCCAGAGCCCGGTCGCCCCGGCGCCGAGGACACCGATCCCGGAGACGAGCAGCAGCACCCAGCCCAGCGTGGCCATCGAGTTGTCGATCTCGGACAGCGGCCGGGCCACGGAGACGCCGACCACCTCCTGGAAGGCGGGCTGCCGGTAGGTGTAGACCCGCATCTCGGTGCCGTCGTCGTCGGTCGTCGTGTGCAGCGCGTCCGTCAACTGCCCGCGCGCCACCGCCAGGTCGCTCGGCAGGACGGGGATCGGCGAGGGGCCGTACGTACAGGCCTTGCCGTTGCCCAGCACGATCTGGACCGTGACGGTGTAGGACCCGGTGAGCTGTGCGGGCGAGTCGTCGCCGCGCGCGCAGGCGAGGGCCAGGGTGGTCACCGTACGGTCGTCCAGCTTGAGGCTGCGCAGCGAGGAGTCGAGCTCCGCCGCGAGCTGCGCCCGCGTCACGAACCAGCAGGCCAGTGAGGCCGCCGCGACCGCCACGGCGACCGCCGTCGCCGTCAGGAGCGCGAGCCGTGACCGCAGGGGACGCGACCGGAACCACGTCACGGGACCTCTCACTCCGGGCCTCCACCGCGCAGCACGTATCCCACGCCCCGCACCGTGTGCACGAGGCGCGGTTCGCCGCCCGCCTCCGTCTTGCGCCGCAGGTACATCACGTACACGTCGAGCGAGTTCGAGCTCGGCTCGAAGTCGAAGCCCCAGACCGCCTTCAGGATCTGCTCGCGGGTCAGCACCTGACGCGGATGCGCCAGGAACATCTCCAGGAGCGTGAACTCCGTCCGCGTCAGCTCCACGGCCCGCCCGGCACGCGTCACCTCGCGGGTCGCCAGGTCCATCCGCAGGTCCCCGAAGCTCAGGACGTCGCCGCCCTCGGCCGAGGTTTCGGCGGCGCTCGCGTACGAGCTGCGCCGCAGCAGCGCCCGGATCCGGGCGAACAGCTCGTCCAGCTCGAAGGGCTTCACCAGATAGTCGTCGGCGCCCGCGTCGAGCCCCGTCACCCGGTCGCCGACCGTGTCCCGCGCGGTCAGCATCAGGATCGGCACGGTCGAGCCGGACGCCCGGATCCGCCGTGCCGCCGTCAGCCCGTCCATCCGGGGCATCTGCACGTCGAGCACGACGAGATCGGGGGTGTACGACTCCATGCGGGCGAGCGCGTCGACGCCGTCGACGGCCTCCTCCGTCCCGTACCCCTCGAAGGCGAGGCTGCGGCGCAGCGCCTCCCGTACGGCGGGCTCGTCGTCGACGATGAGGATGCGGTCGCCTTCGTTCACCGGGCCAGTCATGGGATCAGCCTCGCACGCGTTCAGTTCGAACCGCCGTCGCGGAGGCTTTCGAGGTCGGCCTTGAGGGTGTTCACGGGGATCGCGAATCCGAGGCCGACACTGCCGGCCGAAGAACCGTTCGAAGAACTCGGCGAATACATGGCCGAATTGATCCCGATGATCTCGCCGTTCATATTGATCAGCGCGCCGCCGGAATTCCCCGGGTTGAGCGAGGCGTCCGTCTGGAGCGCCTTGTACGTCGTCTTCGAGGAGCCCGTGTCGCCGTTGAACTCCTGCCCGCCGAACTCGAAGGGCCAGCCCTGGCGCGGGTCGTACTGAGGCTGCTGCTGGTCCTGGCCGTCGTCCTTGGCGACCGTCACGTCGCGGTCGAGCGCGGAGACGATGCCGCTGGTGACCGTGCCGGTCAGGCCCTCGGGGGAGCCGATCGCGACGACCTCGTCGCCGACCTTCACGTTGTCGGAGTTCCCGAGCGTGGCCGCCTTCAGACCGGACGCGCCCTCCAGCTTGATCAGCGCGAGGTCCTTGTCGGGGTCCGTGCCGACGACCTTCGCCTGGTACGTCTTCCCGTTCGACAGCTGCACGCTGATCGAGGAGGCGCCGGAGATCACGTGGTTGTTGGTGACGATCTCGCCGTCGCCCGTGATGATCACGCCGGAGCCGGTGGACTTGCCGGAGCCCGAGTTCGCGGAGATCTCCACGATCGAGGGCGAGACGGCCTCGGCCACGCCGGCCACCGTGCCCTTGCTGCTCGCGGAGACGTTCGTGCCGCTGACGCCCGTCGCGCTCGGGGTGCCGTCCGCCGTCAGCTGCTGGACGAGGGTGGCGGTGCCGCCGCCGACCGCGGCCGCGGCGATCGCGACGGCGGCGAGGAGCCCGACGCCCCGCTTGGCCCGCCGGTGCGGCTGGGGGGCGGCCGGGGACGGAGGAGCCGCGGGGGGCGCGGGAGGAAGGTGACCTCCGGACGGCCAGACGGTCGTACCCGGCTCCGTGGTGACCGGCTGCGTCGGGTCGTACGGCGGCCTCGGGGGCTGCGGCGGGTAGTACGGCTGCTGCTGCGGCTGCTGAGGGAAGTCCGTCATGGCTACGACTCTCGGAGCCGTAGATGAGAGCACTCTGAGGACGACCTGAGAAGCCCGACAGAAGCCCGTATGCCCTATATAAAGGCCGCTGAGGTCTCGGAGGTCCCAGGGGCCTCGGAGGCCGCTGAGGTCTCGGAGGCGGAGCCCCCTAGGGGGGCCTTCCGGCGAGGGTCAGCCGCCGTTGCAGCCGCAGGAGCGGCGGACCACCAGGGCCGACGGGAACTGCTTCACGCGCTCGCGCTTCGAGCCCGCGACCCGCAGCGAGTCGTCCAGGACGAGATCCACCGCCGCCCGGGCCATCGCCGGGCGGTCCGAGGAGATCGTCGTCAGCGGCGGGTCGGTCAGCGCCGCCTCCTTCACGTCGTCGAAGCCGGCCACCGCCAGCTCCGTCGGCACGTCGATCCGCAGCTCGCGCGCGGCCCGCAGCACACCGAAGGCCTGGTCGTCGGTCGAGCAGAAGATGGCCGGCGGCCTGTCCGGGCCCGAGAGCAGCTTCAGCGCGACCTGGTACGCGTCGTAGCGGTTGTACGGGGCCTGGAAGAGCCGGCCCTCGATCGACCGGCCGGACTCCAGCATCGCGCGCCGCCAGCCCTCCTCGTGGTCCGCGACCGGGTCGCCGACCGCCGGGGTGTTCGGGACGCCGCCCAGACACGCCACGTACGCGTGCCCGTGCTCCAGGAGGTGCCGGGTGGCGAGCTGCGCGCCGCCGATGTCGTCCGTGACGACGGCCACGTCGTCCAGGGCCTCGGGCCGCTCGTGCAGCAGCACCACGCGCGCGTCCCAGGCCTCGATCTCGCTCGCGGCCCGCTCGCTCATGCCCTGGCTGACCAGGATCAGCCCGGAGACCCGCATCCCGAGGAAGGCGCGGAGGTAGTGGACCTCGCGCTCGTCGCGGTAGTCCGAATTGCCGACGAGGACCATCTTGCCGCGCTCGGCGGCGGCCTGTTCGACCGCGTGCGCCATCTCGCCGAAGAACGGCTGGCGCGCGTCAGGGACGATCATGCCTATGAGGTCCGTACGGCGCGACGCCATCGCCTGGGCCACCCGGTCGGGGCGGTACCCCAGCTCCTTGATGGCGGCGAGGACACGCTCGCGCGTGGCCGGGGCAACCGGCCGGGGTCCGTTGTTGATGACGTAACTCACGACCGCGGTCGAAGTACCCGCCAGTCGCGCTACGTCATCCCGCGTCACCTTGGCCACGCGCGGCAGTCTACGCGGGGTGACCTACCTACCGGCAGGTCGCACTGTGGCCTCCGCCACGTTCCTGTCCCCCGAGGGGGTGACATCCCGCGCGGTGGCCTTGACCCGGGCCTCTTCCTTGGCCCGCGCCTCCTCCGCCGCCCGCTCCACCTTCTCCGGCGTGACGAAGCGGTAGCCGACGTTACGGACGGTGCCGATCAGCGACTCGTGCTCGGGTCCGAGCTTGGCGCGAAGTCGCCGTACGTGGACGTCGACCGTACGGGTGCCGCCGAAGTAGTCGTACCCCCAGACCTCCTGGAGGAGCTGGGCACGGGTGAAGACCCGGCCCGGGTGCTGCGCGAGGTACTTCAGGAGCTCGAACTCCTTGAAGGTCAGGTCCAGGACCCGGCCCTTGAGCTTGGCGCTGTACGTCGCCTCGTCCACCGAGAGATCGCCGTTGCGGATCTCCATGGGGGAGTCGTCGGAGACGATCTGCTGCCGCCCCATCGCCAGCCGCAGCCGCGCCTCGACCTCGGCCGGTCCCGCGGTGTCGAGCAGCACGTCGTCGATGCCCCAGTCGGCGGTGACGGCCGCGAGGCCGCCCTCCGTGACGACGAGGATCAGCGGGCAGCCGGGCCCCGTGGAGCGCAGCAGCTGACAGAGGCTGCGGACCTGCGGCAGGTCGCGCCGGCCGTCGACCAGGATGACGTCGGCCCCGGGGGTGTCCACAAGGGCCGGGCCCTCGGCCGGGGCCACCCGCACGTTGTGCAGCAGCAGGCCGAGTGCGGGAAGCACCTCGGTCGACGGCTGGAGGGCATTGGTGAGGAGCAGCAACGAACTCATCGCGTTCCCCCTGCCCGGGTCGTCGACAGTGTCGTCGGTCGGTCGTGCTCGGATCGCTCGTCCATGACGTCGGTTCCTCCTCGGTCCCTGCGAGGACTGCTGCGGCACTTGCTCACTGCTGCATCACTGCTGGCTCTCGCGCCCTGAGAGCTTTTGTTCATCCATCCGTAACAACGGACGGAAAACGCAAAAGGACCCGGGGGCTGCGTCGCCCGGATCCTCTGCCAAGCAGAATAGCCCACATGAGTTCCGAGGCAGAGGGCCGATTTCACATCGTGGATGTTTCCTCGACCACATCCGGCTTCCAGCGTGCCACTTTGCTCACGGAGGACGGTGTCCGTATCGAGGCTGTTTACGAACCCTGTACGCGCGGGGTCACCGATACGGCCGTCGTCCTGGCCCATGGGTTCACCGGGTCGGCCGACCGCCCGGCCGTGCGCCGCGCCTCCCGGGCGCTCTCCGCGCACGCCGCCGTCGTCAGCTTCTCCTTCCGGGGACACGGCCGATCGGGTGGCCGCTCCACCGTCGGCGACCGGGAGGTCCTCGACCTCGCGGCGGCGGTGCGCTGGGCCCGTGAACTCGGCCACGCGCGCGTGGCGACGCTCGGCTTCTCCATGGGCGGCTCGATCGTCCTGCGCCACGCCGCCCTGGAACGGGACACCGGCGGTCACACGGACGCCGTCGCGGCCGTCAGCGCGCCCGCGCGCTGGTACTACCGGGGTACGCCCCCGATGCGCCGCGTCCATTGGGTGATCACCCGTCCCATGGGCCGGCTCGTCGGCCGGTACGGACTGCGGACGCGCATCCACAACCAGGACTGGGACCCCGTACCGCTGTCGCCCGTCGAGGCGGCCCCGATGATCGCGCCGACCCCGCTGCTGATCGTGCACGGCGACCGCGACCCGTACTTCCCCGTCGACCACCCCCGGACGCTCGCCGAGGCCGCCGGGTGCGAGCTGTGGCTGGAGCGCGGCATGGGACACGCGGAGAACGCGGCGGACGAGGAGCTGCTGCGCCGTCTGGGGGGCTGGCTCACGCGCCGATAGCCCATCATGGACAGCGGCGCGCACACGAACGAAGGGAGCGCCGCTATGGCAGCGGGAACCATCCGCTACTGGGCCGCGGCCAAGGCCGCCGCCGGTGTCGCCGAGGAGCCGTACACCGCGGAGAACCTGGCCGAGGCGCTGGAGGCCGCCCGCGCGAAGCACCCGGGCGAGCTGGTCCGCGTACTCCAGCGGTGTTCGTTCCTCATCGACGGTGACCCCGTCGGGACCCGCGCGCATGAGACCGTACGCCTTGCCGAGGGCGGCACGGTCGAGGTGCTCCCGCCGTTCGCAGGAGGGTGAACCGCACAGCATGAGCAGCGATCAGCAGCAGCCGTACGACCCGGGGTACGACCCGTACTACGGGGAGCAGCAGGGGCAGTACGGCCGGCAGCCGGAGCAGGGGCAGGCCCAGCCGCAGGGGCAGGGGCAGGGGCAGTACGGGCAGCAGCCGTACGGGTACCAGGATCCGCACGTCACGCAGACGTGGGAGGGCCAGACCTGGGACACGCAGTACCAGCCGGTGGTGGACCCGGCGCAGCTGGCCGCGGCGCAGCAGGGTCAGGCGCCTCAGCCGGGTCACGCGGCGCACCAGGCCCCGGCGGCGCACCAGGCTCACGAGCCTCAGCAGGCCCCGGCGGCGCACCAGGCTCACGAGCCTCAGGGGCTCGCCGCCGACACCGCGTACCTGCCGCCGCAGTCCGCCGCGTACCCGCTGCCGGAGGAGGCGCCGGTGGCCGCTGAGGCGGCCCCCGCGCCCGAGTCCGCCCCCGGGTGGTCCTCGCCCACCACCTCCGGCCACACCCGCCTCACCGACGCGCAGCGCGCGCGGGCCGAGGGCCGGTCGCCGATCATCGCGCCCGGGTTCCAGCCGGCCCTGCTCACCGCCGGTCTCGGCGTCCTGCTGGCCGTGGGCGCCGCCCTCGGCACGTACGGGTTGCTCGTCCCGCTCGTCCTGCTCCAGGCCGTCACCGCCGCCGGCTGGTTCCGGCTCAACGGCATGTGGCCGGCCCGGCAGGGCATCGCCCTCGCCTTCGCAGGCGGCCTGACCGCCGACGTCGTGCTGCTCGCCGCGGGCCGGGAGAACGCGCCCGCCGCGATCATGGGCACCCTCGGCGTCTGGGTGCTGCTCACCCTCGTCCTGCAGCTGCGCAGCCACGCGGACCCGGACGAGCGGATGTACGGACTGATGGCGACGGTCGCCTCGGCCGCGCTGACGATCGTCGCGACAGGCCACCTCGGCGCCGCGCCCGACGCCGTGGTCGTGGGTGGCCTCGCGGTCGCCGCCGCCGTCGTCGCCCGCGCCCTCCCACTGCCCGGCGCGGCCTCCGTGGTCGTGGCGCTCCTCGCCGCCGCGGGCGCAGGGATCGCGGCCGGAGCCCTGACCGACCTGGGCTCCTCCGGCGCCCTGCTCGGCCTCGGGGCAGGGGTGTGCGCGCTTGTCGGCCTGCGGGCCGCGAGCTACGACTACCCGTCGCGCTTCGTGCACATGACCGCCGGTGTCGCCCTCCCGCTGACCCTGGCCGCCCCCGCCGTCTACCTCCTGGGACGCGCGCTCGCCTGAGCCGTTGCGGCACATGTTCGGGAACCATCCGGCCTCACGACACGTCGATCTTCGTGTCGGGGGCCGGAGTCATTTGAGGGTGGGGGGCGAGCAGACCGTGCGAGCACTGCGCATATTGCTGATCGTGGCCGTCGTGCTCGGCGGGATCTTCGTGGGCGTCGACCGTCTCGCGGTCTCGTACGCCGAGTCGGAGGCGGCCGACCGGGTCCGCCTGGGCCCCGCGCGGGCCGGCTCGACGGAGGTCGACATCAAGGGCTTCCCCTTCCTGACCCAGGTCATGGACAAGCGGCTCGACGAGGTCGACGTGGTGCTGACCGGCGTCGAGGCCACGGCGGGCGACCGGAAGATCCGGATCACCGAGATGAACGCCGCCCTGCGCGACGTGACGGTGAACGACGCCTTCACGAGCGCCCGCGCGCACAGCGTGACCGGCACGGCACTGATCTCGTACGCCGACCTGACGGCGGCCGCCGACCGCGACGTGAAGGTCGCCTACGGCGACAACGGCAAGCTGAAGGTCACCGGCGGCGTCAAGGTCCTGGGCCGCACGGTCACGCGCAGCGTCGTCTCCTCGGTGACGCTGGTCAACGGCGACACGATCCGGGTGCGCGCGGACGCGGTGCCGGGCGAGGGCATCCCGGGCCTGGAGTCCCTGATCCGCCAGCGGACCGACTTCGACCGCGAGATCGGCGGCCTCCCGGCGGGCCTGAAGCTGACCAAGATCGAGGCACGCCCGGACGGCGTGGCGATCGGAGTGACGGGCACGGACGTCTCCCTGGCGGGCTGAGCGGGGAGGGGCTGAGCGGGGGCGGGGCAGGCCCCTAGGCCGCCCAGGACGGGCGCCTGCGGGCGCCCGCCGCTCACGCCGCCGGGCGCCACCCGCGCCGCCCGGCCCCACGCCTGCCACCGCCACCCGGGTCACCCACCCGCGCCCACCCATTCCCCCCTCCGGCCACATGCTGAGACGGCCCTGTCCGACCCGTAGAAAATTCACCCCGTCCTCCCCGCTCACGACCAGGCGGGGCACGCCTTCCCGGTGATCGCGTCTCGCATCTCGGACGATCGCGTCTCAAAATACGACACGCCGGTGACACGGCCGCCTGTCCGTCCCTACGATCGTGGGCATGAAGCGACAGGCGGATCTCACGAAGCGGCGGGCAGTAGACCTGTGCCGCATCGCCGCCATGCTCTGTCGCTCTGTCTGAGCGGGACCGCCGAGTCCCGTATTCCTCGGGCCCTTCGACCTCCGGTCGGGGCCGCACCTCGCGTAGCCGTACGCCCGCAATGCCGCGTACCCGCACCCGCACCACACCGCCGAACACTGCCCCGGAGGAGAAACAACATGAGCCGCAGCGACGTCCTGGTAGACGCCGACTGGGTCGAGGCGAACCTCGACAACCCGCAGGTTGCCGTCGTCGAGGTCGACGAGGACACCTCGGCGTACGAGAAGAACCACATCCGCAACGCGATCCGGATCGACTGGACCAAGGACCTGCAGGACCCGGTCCGCCGCGACTTCATCGACCAGGAGGGCTTCGAGAAGCTCCTCTCGGCCAAGGGCATCGCGAACGACACCACGGTCGTCCTCTACGGCGGCAACAACAACTGGTTCGCCTCCTACGCCTACTGGTACTTCAAGCTCTACGGCCACCAGGACGTGAAGCTCCTCGACGGCGGCCGCAAGAAGTGGGAGCTCGACTCCCGCGACCTCGTCGCCGAGGTCCCGGCCCGCCCGGCCACCGAGTACAAGGCCAAGGCCCAGGACACCTCCATCCGCGCCTTCCGTGACGACGTCGTCTCCGCGATCGGCGCGCAGAACCTGGTCGACGTCCGGTCCCCCGACGAGTTCAGCGGCAAGCTGCTCGCCCCGGCGCACCTCCCGCAGGAGCAGTCGCAGCGCCCCGGCCACGTGCCGAGCGCCCGCAACATCCCGTGGTCGAAGAACGCCAACGACGACGGCACCTTCAAGTCGGACGACGAGCTCAAGGCCCTCTACGAGGACGAGCAGGTCGATCTGGCGAAGGACACCATCGCCTACTGCCGCATCGGTGAGCGCTCCGCGCTGACCTGGTTCGTGCTGCACGAGCTGCTCGGCGTCGAGAACGTCAAGAACTACGACGGCTCGTGGACCGAGTACGGCTCCCTCGTGGGCGTGCCGATCGAGCTCGGCGCCAACAAGTAAGACCCTCCGGACCCCTCGACCGTAAGGACAGAAACATGTGTGGAGCGCAGCCCGGTGGGCCCGACGCCTCGACGATCAAGCCCGGTGAGACCACCATCCAGGGCTTCGTGACCAAGGACGGCGAGCCCGTCACCGGTTACGTACGCCTCCTGGACTCGACCGGCGAGTTCACGGCCGAGGTCCCGACCTCCGCCACCGGCCAGTTCCGCTTCTACGCGGCCGAGGGCACCTGGACCGTCCGCGCCCTGGTCCCCGGCGGCACCGCCGACCGCCAGGTCGTGGCCCAGCACGGTGGCCTCGCCGAGGTCGCCATCGCGGTCTGACGACACCGCACCGCTGAACCGGCCGAAGGGCCGCACCTCTCTGGGGGTTGGACGCTTCCTGGAACCTGAGGTGCGGCCCTTCGGTCTGCCCGGAGACCTACCGCCCGCGCACCCCTCGCACCAGCAGGGTGCCCGACACGAACCGGGCGGCTGTCCTGGGGCGGGGTAGGCGGTTGCTGCGCCACTGGGGGGCCACGGTCGTACGCTGAAGGCATGTACGCGCGGCGGCGTCGTGTCTACTTCTGGATGATGGGTACCTGCGTGGTGCTCTTCGTGGGGGCCTGGGCTGTCGTGCGGCTGTTCTCGATGCCCGTCGCCATCGCGATGTGCGTGGTCGCCATGGTCATGCCGCCGGTCGCCGCGATGATCGCGAACCGGCGGGGACCGGAGGACCGGTGGTGGGACGATCCGTCCGGGGACGCTCAGTCGGACGAGTGGTGGGACGAGCTCGACGGGAAGAAGCGGCCCCGCGAGGACCAGTAGGCAATCGGTCAGTAGACGAGCGCCTGGGTGTCGTCCGTCATGGCTTCCTGGACGAAGACCTGCGCGCCCGCGATGCGTACGCCCTCCAGGACGTCCTTCTCCGTGATCTCGCGGCGGGCCGCGCACTGCGTGCAGAGGGTGATGCGGCCTGCCGCCAGGATCGAGTCGATGAGGTCCGGGAGCGGCGCGGCGTGCGGGAGGTCGAACTCGGCCGCGCGGCCCGGGAGGGCGAACCACGACGACTCGCCGGTCAGCCAGAGCGAGACCTCGACCCCGCTGGCGACGGCGACGGCCGCCACCGTGAAGGCCTGGGAGCAGCGTTCGGGGGCGTCGGCCCCGGCGGTCACCTTGATCACGAGCTTCTTCGCCATATGCCGAACTGTAATGCGGACCTCTGCAACCTCATGCACCCCTCACGTGTCAGCTGTGTGCACGGATAACGGAATCCGTCGTTCAGGTCTCGTGGGGGGACCCTTTGGAAGCCATGGAAGTAAGCGCCGTCGCGGCCCCGCCGCGTCGGCGTCGCACCGGGCGGACGGTCGGCCTGATCGCCGTCGCCGCCGTTCTCGGCCTCGTCGGTGGTACCGCCGTGGGCTACGGCATCCAGGCCGAGCGTGAGCCGACGCCACTGCCCGCCCTGAACCAGCCCGACCTCGCCTACCCGAAGCCGCTCCCCAAGGGGCAGGCGCCCGTGGCGCTGCCGGCTTCCGAGGACCGCAGGGCCAAGACGGACGGCGACCTGCGCAAGCTGCTGGTGCCACGTCCGGCGGGCGCGAAGGACACGCTGTTCGGTGACCGCGACGGGTGGAAGACGGTGCCCTCGTACGCCAGGGAGTTCCAGGACCCCGGTGGCGCGCTGAACTATCAGCTGGGCAACGACGTGCGGCGCATCGCGACCGCGTCCTGGCAGACCGGCAAGTACCGCACGACCGAGATCACCCTGGTCCAGTACCGCCCCAGTGATTTCGACGGCGCGCGGGACCACGCCGAGAGCCAGATGGACTACATGCCCGACAAGGACTACGCCCGGTCCGAGGGCGAGCCGATCAAGGGCTCGGCCAACGGCCGCTCTTACGTGTTCCCGGTGGAGCGGGAGGCCGGCTACCTGGACAGGTACCAGGCCCGGGCCTACTTCCACCGCGGCGACATCATGGCCGTGATCTTCATGTTCGACACCAAGAAGATCTCCGCCAACGACATCCGTTCGGTGGCAGAGAAGCAGCTGGGGCGCCTGTGAGCGAGGAACTGGACACCGTGAACGAGTCCGTGAACGAGCCTGAGCCCGAGCCGCAGAAGGTGCGGCGTGGGCGCAAGCTGCTGACCGTCGTCCTGCCCGCCGTCCTCGTCCTCGGGGCGATCGGCGGTGGCGTGACGTACACCGCCGTCACCGTGAACTCCGCCGACCGCAGCGCGGAGACGGTCGTCTGGGAGGGTCTCGAGACGTCGGCGGAGGACGAGGACCCTGCCGCTCTGAGCATGTCGCGCGGCAAGGCGTCCACGCCGCTCAGCAAACTGCTGCTGCCCGTGCCCGAAGGCTACGTCCTCGGCCCCGACGTCGAGTCGTACGGCAACGACGACGAGCTGACCGAGACGGAGGCCCGCGCGCTGATGAAGCAGGAGGGCAAGGGGCTCTCCGGCAAGAAGCGTCGTGAGTACGAGAAGCAGGTCGACAAGCTCGGGCTCAAGGGCATCGCGGTCCGCTCCTTCGCGGCGCAGGACGGCAAGACGGTCGTGTACGTCCGCGTCACGCAGATGAAGGACAAGAAGCGGCTCCACGACGCGTTCCAGGTCAGCAAGCGTCTCTTCGAGCTCTTCGAGTTTCCCAAGGGGCCGAAGATCAGCGGTCACAAGAACTCCGCCTGCTTCATGCTTCCGCCCGACGAGGACCTCGACAAGGACGAGAAGGACAAGCAGCTGGAGGAGATGACCTGCATGGCCTACGACTCCGAGGTCACGGTCACCGTCACCGTCGCCGGCGCCCGGCCGTTCGACAAGTCCGAGGTCGCCGACCTGGTCAAGAAGCAGCTGGACCACATCAAGTCCCCGGGGGAGTACGTATGACGACCGAGCAGCAGACCGAGCCGGAGACGAAGACGGAGGTCGCTGCGTCGGAGACGGAGATCGCTGAGCCGGAGCCGGAGACGAAGACGGAGGTCGCTGAGACGGAGACGGAGACCACCGCGCCCGAGGCGACCGTCGTGCCCGAGCAGGCTCCCGCCCCGGCCGCCGAATCCCTGCCCGCGCCGTCCCAGCCCGCCCCCAAGTCCTCCCGTAAGCCGCTCCTGTGGGCCGTCGCCCGCTGGACCGCCGCCGTGCTCGTCTTCGGTGGCATCGGGACCGGGACCGCGCTCGGGATCACCTCCATGGAGCGCACCGACGTGCCCGGTCTCGCGACCGAGAACGACGGGCGCTGGGCGTACCCGAAGATCAGTCTCCCCGCCCTCCCGGCCGGTGTGCCGCGCCCCTACACCAAGGGCAACGCCGGCGAGGTCCACCACGCCGACCTGCGCAAACTTCTCCTGCCCGCCCCGGCCGGAGCCACGCTCGACCCGAAGCTGAACGGCGGCTGGGTCAGTGTCGACCAGTTCCTGTCGCAGTACCGGAAGGACGACCGGGCCAAGCTGTCGGAGCCGCTCGCCGAGTCCACGCTGCGGCACGTCGCCGCCCGGGGCTGGACCATGCCGGACGGCACGACGACCCGGATCCACCTGCTCCGGTTCAACTCGGTGGCCTTCGCCGAGGCCTTCAAGGACGACGCGCTGGAGGCCGGTGCCGTCGACGGTCCGCTGCTCGACGGGGTCGAGGGCGTCGAGATCGACGGCGCGTTCCCGACCGAGATCCGGGTGCCGTACACCGTCGCGTACACCTTCGTCGAGCTGCCGCACAACGCCGACCAGACCCGCTGGGCCTACATCCAGGCCGGCGACACCCTGGCGATGATCACCCAGACCCGTAAGGGCGAGGCGCTCACGGTCCCGTTCCAGCAGACCGTCGCCCTGCAGAACCAGCTGCTGGGCTGACCCGACGGCACTAGCAGAACCTCACACAGAGGGCCGGGCCCCCGCAGACTAAGCTGGGGTCCGGCCCGTTCTGCCTTCACGCTCATCCGAGGAGCACCCGTGATCATCTTCTTCGAAGTCCTCCTGGCCCTGGTCTGTGTCGCCGTGCTCGCGTTCACCGGTCTGGCCGTGAAGAAGCTGTACCAGGGCCAGCGCTAACCACCGCCCACCACCTCCCCGCCTACGGAACGACAGAGCTGCTCATGATCGAGATCCCGTCCGACCTCAACCCGGACCTCGTCCCCCTCGTGTTCCTCCTCGGAACGTGGGAAGGCGCGGGCGTGGCCGACTTCCCCGGCGAGGAGAAGTGCAACTTCGGTCAGTCCGTGACCTTCAGCCACGACGGCCGTGACTTCATCGAGTACCACTCGCACTCCTGGGTCCTCGACAACGAGGGCAAGCAGGTCCGTCCGCTGGAGAGCGAGAGCGGCTACTGGCGGATCGACAAGGACCGCAAGGTCGAGATCGTCATGGTCCGCGACCAGGGCGTCGCGGAGATCTGGTACGGCGAGCTGGCCGACAAGAAGCCGCAGATCGACGTGGTGACGGACGCCGTCGCGCGGACCGCCACCTCGCGGCCGCACAGCGGCGGCAAGCGGCTCTACGGCTACGTCAAGGGCGACCTGATGTGGGTGGGCGAGAAGGCGACCCCCGAGGTCCCGCTGCGCCCGTACATGTCGGCGCACCTGAAGAAGGTCGTCACGCCCGAGGAGGTCGCGGAGATGGCGCGCGGCCTGGGCGATCTGCCCGACGACGGCATCGCCTTCTTCAAGTAGGACCTCCGCGCCACAGCCGAGTGCGGCCACGCCCTCCTACACTGGGGGGCGTGGTGAGCACCGACTGGAAGAGCGACCTGCGGCAGCGCGGCTACCGGCTGACGCCTCAGCGCCAGCTTGTCCTGGAGGCAGTGGACACGCTGGAGCACGCGACGCCCGACGACATCCTGGGCGAGGTCCGCAAGACGGCGTCCGGTGTGAACATCTCCACCGTGTACCGGACCCTGGAGCTCCTGGAGGAGCTCGGGCTCGTCTCCCACGCCCACCTCGGGCACGGGGCGCCGACGTACCACCTCGCCGACCGGCACCACCACCTGCACCTGGTCTGCCGTGACTGTACGAACGTCATCGAGGCGGACGTGGAGGTGGCCGCCGGCTTCACCTCGAAGCTGAAGGAGACCTTCGGCTTCGAGACGGACATGAAGCACTTCGCGATCTTCGGCCGCTGCCGGGACTGCTCGAACAAGGGCACGGGCTCGAACAAGGACACCGGCACGCAGTCGTAGGCTTGCCCCATGAAGAGCCCTCTGGTGAAGAGCCCGCTGCTGGCCCTGCCCGGTGCCGTACCCGCGGAAGGCCATGACGAAGGCGTCGCCGCGCACTACGGCGATCTGTTCCGCGAGCAGCGCTCCCTCGCCGCCGGTGACGGTTTCGTCGACCTCTCGCACCGCGGTGTCGTCACCGTCTCCGGCGACGACCGGCTGAGCTGGCTGCACCTGCTGCTCACCCAGCACGTCAGCGACCTGCCGGCGGGCCGCGCCACCGAGGCGCTGATCCTCTCCGCCAACGGTCACATCGAGCACGCGCTCTACCTCGTCGACGACGGCGAGACGGTCTGGGCGCACGTGGAGCCCGGCACGCGGGACGAGCTCATCGCCTATCTGGAGTCGATGAAGTTCTTCTACCGCGTCGAGGTCGCCGACCGTACGGACGACGTCGCCGTCGTCCACCTCCCGGCCGGCTCCATCGCCGAGGTCCCGGAGGGCGTGGTCGTACGGGAGACCCCGCACGGGCGCGATCTGTTCCTGCCCCGGGACGAGCTCGAGGCCTTCGCCGGTACGCACGGGCCCGCCGCCGGGATCCTCGCGTACGAGGCGCTGCGGATCGAGTCGCACCGGCCGCGGCTCGGCTTCGAGACCGACCACCGGACCATCCCGCACGAGCTGGGCTGGATCGGCAGCGCGGTGCACCTGCAGAAGGGCTGCTACCGGGGCCAGGAGACCGTCGCGCGCGTCCACAACCTGGGGAAGCCGCCGCGCCGGCTCGTCTTCCTGCACCTGGACGGCAGCGAGGTCCACCTGCCGGGCCACGGCACCCCGATCCGGCTCGCGGCGGACGGCGCCGAGGGCCGTCAGCTGGGCTTCATCACCACCTCCGGCCGCCACCACGAGCTGGGGCCGATCGCCCTGGCGATGGTGAAGCGGAACGTGCCGGTGGACGCGGAGCTGATGGCCGGGGACACGGCCGCGGCCCAGGAGACCGTCGTCGAGCCGTAGCCCCGAGACGCCTGGCACGCACGCTCGCCGCGTTGTCGGGATCACCCCGATACATCCAGTATCGGGGCGACCCTCCGCCTTGCGATCGCACGCACCAGACGCCGCCAGGCCTGCCCTTCGGGCCGACGGCGCTACTTTCGAAACACGCCCTAGACCTCCACGATCACCGTGAACGGGCCGTGATTCGTGAGCGAGACGCGCATGTCCGCTCCGAACCGGCCCGTCTCCACGTGCGCGCCCAGCTCCCGCAGCCGCGCGACCACCTCGTCGACGAGCGGCTCGGCCACCGGGCCGGGCGCGGCGGCGTTCCAGGTGGGCCTGCGGCCCTTGCGGGCGTCCCCGTAGAGGGTGAACTGAGAAATCACCAACAAGGGCGCATTAACGTCCGAACAGGATTTCTCTCCCTCCAGAATCCGGACGGACCAGAGCTTTCGGGCAAGCTGCGCCGCCTTCTCGGGCGTGTCCTCGTGAGTCACTCCCACCAGCACACACAGCCCTTCGCCGACGATCTCGCCGACGGTCTCGCCTGCGACGACGACGCTCGCGCCGTCCACCCTCTGCACCACTGCACGCATACAGACCAACCTACAGAACGACGCATAGGGGCTGAACGGGTGCAGAGCGCCTGCACACGCACGTGCAGGAGTGGCACCATGCGTGTCAGGCGGTGCGGCTCCGCACCGGTCGAGGGGACGATTCACATGAGTGCACCTGGCGCCGGGCAGACGCCGGCCCGATTCGGTTCCGGAGTGGGCGTACGTCCGCCCGTGCAGCGGACGGCCGAGCCCGCGCTGCCGGCGCGGCCGCGGCCCGACATGGCCGAGCTACGGCTGCCGGAGCTGCGCGCGCTGCGCCGTGACGCGCAGGGCGACGAGGCGGACCTCAGCTACGTACGGCGGATGCTGCAGGGCCGTATCGACATCCTGCGGGCGGAGCTGGCGCGGCGGACGGATCCGGAGTCGCCGGTCCTCGACCGGCTGTCGGAGATCCTCGCGGACGTGCCGTCGCGGCGGGGTTCGTCGGCGCGGCACGTGACGCTGTCGACGCCCCGGAGCGAGGAGTACCGGCGGCTCGCGGCGGAGATGCTCTCGGAGGTCGAGCTGTCCGACCTCGGGGCGCGTACGGACGACGAGCTGCACGCGGCGATGGGCCGTCTCGCGGGGTACGAGCAGCAGGTCTCGCGCCGCCGGCAGGATCTCCAGCGGACGGCCGACGACTGCAGCGCGGAGATCGCCCGCCGTTACCGCGAGGGCGAGGCCCAGGTCGACGACCTGCTGGCGTGAGCGGCCCCGGCCGCTCCCGGCCGCTCCCGGCCGCTCCCGGCCGCTCCCGGCCGAACTCGTCCCGCCCGGTTCTGTTCCGTCGTTCGCGGCCGATCCCGTCCTGGCCCGTCCCGTTCCGTCGATCCCGGCCGATCCCGTCCCCGACCCCTCCCGTTCCGTCGTTTCCGTCCGGCCCCGGTGAAAACTGGGGTGCGGGCGGTCGGGTGGGCGCCCTAGCCTCGAACGTATGAGTCTTGAGGTGCGCCCCGTGGGCGAGTCCGAGTTGGGTGACTGGCTGCGTGCGCTCAAGGCGGGGTTCCTGCGGCCGCCCGTCGTCACGGACGAGGAGGTCGAGCAGCGGCTCCCGCAGTTCGACCTGTCCCGGACGTTCGGGGTCTTCGACCGGGGCCGGGTCGTCGCCACCTTCCGTAGCTTCACGCAGGACCTGTCCACCGTCGGCGGCGGTTCGCTCGTCGCCGACGCCGTCAGCCAGGTGACCGTCTCGCCGCCCCACCGCAGGCGCGGTGTGCTCAGCCGGGTGATGGCGGGGGACCTCGCCGCAGCGAAGGAGCGCGGCGACGCCGTCGCCTCGCTCATCGCCGCCGAGTACCCGATCTACGGGCGGTACGGCTTCGGCCCCGCCGCCTGGACCACCGAGTGGTCCGTCGACGTCACCCGCGCAGGGCTCGACCCGCGCCGCACCGGGCAGCCCGACGACGGCGGCTCGATCGAGCTCTCCGACGGCGCCGAGATCCGCAAGATCGGCCCCGAGGTGCACCGCCGCATGGCCCGCGTCCGGGCCGGCGTCCCGAACCGCGACACCCAGGGCTGGGAGCGCTCCACCGGCCTCGGCTTCCAGGGCGAGCCCTGGATCGAGCCCTTCTACGCGGTCTACCGCTCCGCCGACGGCGACGTCCAGGGCTACGTCGCCTACCGCTCCGACGACAAGTGGGACGACGGCAAGCAGCCGATCAACACCGCCACCGTCCGGGACCTGATCGCCTGCACCCCGGCCGCCGAGCGGGCGCTCTGGCGGTACCTGTGCTCCCTCGACTGGGTGACCACGGTCCGCTCCGGCCTCCGCGGCCCCGACGACGTCCTCCCGCTGCTCCTGCCCGACCCGCGCGCCGCCCGCGTGGTCAGCCACGCCGACATGCTGTGGGTCAGGGTCCTGGACGTCGCCAAGGTCCTTCAGGGGCGTACGTACGCGAGTTCCGGCAGCCTCGTCCTGGAGTTGCGGGACGCCGCCGGGCTGGCCGGCGGGCGCTACCGGCTCGACGCCTCCCCGGAGGGCGCGGAGTGCTCCCGTACCACCGAGTCCGCCGATCTCGCCCTCGACATCGCCGAGTTGGGCACGCTCTCGCTCGGTGACGAGTCGGTCGTGCGGCTGGCGGAGCTTGGCCGGGTCGAGGAGCTCACGGCGGGCGCGGCCGTCCGCGCGGACGTGCTGCTGCGGGCCCCGCGCCGGCCGTGGTGCCCCGACATATTCTGACGGGCCCTCACCTCACTTCGTATCACCTCGTATCACGTCGTATCACCTCGTACGGAGCCGGAACAGGGCCCCGGACGCGGTGATCGCCACCGCCAGGATCCCGGCGCACCACGCGAGCGCGATCCAGGGCGTGTCGCCCACCGGCCGGTCGAGCAGCAGCCCCCGCATCGACTCGATGAGCGGTGTGACGGGCTGGTGCTCGGCGAAGCCGTGGAGCCAGCTGGGCATGGTCTCGATGGGGACGAACGCGCTGCTCGGGTAGGGCAGGAACATCATGAAGAAGGTGATCCCGCCTGCCGCTTCGGGGGTGCGGGTGAGCAGCCCGAGCGCCGCCGCGAACCAGGAGATCGCGGTGATGAACGCGACGAGCAGTCCGAGCGCGGCGAGCCAGCCGAGCGGGGTGGCCGTCGGCCGGAAGCCGATGACGAAGGCCACCCCGAGGACGAGCGCGGTGGCGATCAGGTTGCGGGCGACGCTGGCGCCGACGTGGCCGGCGAGGATCGGCGCACCGCCGATGTCGAGCGAGCGGAACCGGTCGATGATCCCGCCCTTCATGTCCTCGCTGACGCCGACGGCGGTACCGGCGGAGCCGAAGCCGGAGCAGAGGATGAGGACGCCGGGGACGACGTACGTCACGTAGCGCGTGCCGGTGTCGATGGCTCCGCCGAAGAAGTAGACGAAGACCAGCATCAGGATGATCGGCAGCATCAGCGAGGTGATGACGGCGTCGATGTTGCGGCGGCCGAGGCGGAGCCCGCGGCCGGTCATCGTCAGGGCGTCAGACATGGAGGGGCTCCTTCTCCGTGAGGGCCAGGAAGACGTCGTCGAGGGTGGCGCTGCGCAGCGCGAAGGCGGCGATGTCGGTGCGGGCGGGGTCGAGTTCGTCGAGGAGCGCCCGGACCTGGGCGGCGCTGCCGTCGGTGGCGATGCCGAGAGTGAGGGTCTCGGGCTCGTGGTGGACGGCCCGGTCCGCGAGCCGGAGGTAGGCGTCCCGGTCGTGCAGGACGAGGTCGAGGCGGTGGTCGGCGAAGCGTGCCTTGAGGGCCTGCGCGGTGCCCTCGGCGACGACGCGCCCGGAGTTCATGACGGCGATGCGGTCGGCGAGCCGGTCGGCCTCCTCCAGGTACTGGGTGGTGAGGAAGACCGTCGTACCGCTGTCGGAGAGGGCGCGGACCACCTCCCAGAGCTCCTTGCGGCTGCGCGGGTCGAGACCGGTGGTCGGCTCGTCGAGGAAGATCACTTCGGTCTCGCCGGGGTCGCGGACCAGGCCGGCGGCGAGGTCGAGGCGGCGGCGCATGCCGCCGGAGTACGTCCTGGCGAGGCGTCGGCCGGCGTCGGAGAGGCCGAAGCGTTCCAGGAGTTCGGTGGCGCGCCGGTCGGCGGCGGCGCGGGAGAGCCCGGAGAGCCGGGCCATCATGCGCAGGTTCTCGGCGCCGGTCTGCATCTCGTCGACGGCGGCGAACTGGCCGGTGAGGCTGATGGCGCGGCGCACCCGGGACCGCTCGGTGGCGATGTCGTACCCGGCCACGCGCGCGTGGCCTGCGTCCGGCTCGGTGAGGGTGGCGAGGATGCGGACGGTGGTGGTCTTGCCGGCGCCGTTGGGGCCGAGCAGGGCGAAGACGGTGCCCTCGTCGACCTGGAGGTCGAGGGAGTCGAGGACGGGGACGGTGCCGTAGGCCTTGTGTAGGCCGGTGGCTTCGACGGCGGATGGCATGGGGGTCCCCCTGGAGTCGGTACTGCGTATGCCTTACGCGTTACTGTGTAAGGGTTACGCATTACTAGGATGGCCGTCAAGCGAGGAAGGGCGGTTGCGGTGGCGGACGACAGGAGCGGGGGCGGCGGAACCTTCCTGCCCGCGAGCATCGAGGCCGCCTGGGGCCTGCGCGAGCGGCCCTCCAAGGGCCCGAGGCCCGGCCTCACCCTCGACCGGATCGTGGCGACGGCCGTCTCGGTCGCCTCGGCGGAGGGGCTCGACGCGGTCTCCATGGGGCGCGTCGCCAAGGAGCTCGGCGTCTCGACCATGTCCCTCTACCGCTACGTCGGCGCCAAGAGCGAGCTGTACGTCCTGATGCAGGACGTCGCCACGGGCGCCCCGCCCGCGCCGCTCCCGCCCGGCACCGACTGGCGCGAGGGGATCGAGCACTGGGCCCGGACGATCCGCGAGGTCTACCACCGCAATCTCTGGATGCTCCGGATGCCGCTCTCCGGCCCGCCCGCGACACCGAACACCGTCGCCTGGTGGGAACGGGCCATGGTCGCCCTGGAGGACACCGGCCTCGACGAGGGCACCAAGGTCTCGGTGGTCATGCTGATCGGCGGCTTCGTCCGCAACGAGGCCCTGATGATGGCCGACCTGGGCGCGGTCATCGGGGCGAGCGGGCAGAGCCCCGAGGAGGTCCTCTCCCGCTACGGTCACACCCTCCGCCGTCTCGCCGACCCGGACCGCTTCCCGGCGGTGGCGCGCATGCTGGACTCGGGCGTGATGGAAGAGGCCGACGAGCCGGACTACGAGTTCCGCTTCGGTCTCGCGCGGATCCTCGACGGGGTCGCGCTCCTGGTGGAGGGGAAGGGTTCCCGGTGAGCGGGCTGCGCGAGCGGAAGAAGGAGCAGACCCGGCAGGCGCTGTCGGACGCTGCCATCGCCCTGTTCCTGGAGCGGGGCTTCGACGCCGTCTCGGTCGCGGAGATCGCGGACGCGGCGGACGTCTCCAAGCCGACGCTCTTCCGGTACTTCCCCGCCAAGGAGGACCTGGCCCTCCACCGGTTCGCCGACCACGAGGACGAGGCCGCGCGCGTGGTCGCCGGGCGTCCGGCGGGCGTGACGCCGCTCGACGCGCTGCGGGCCCACGTCCTCGACGGCCTGGCGCGGCGCGACCCGGTCACCGGACTCTGCGACCACCCGGCGGTCCTCGCCTTCCAGCGGCTGCTGTACGGCACCCCCGCGCTGGTCGCCCGCATGTACGCGTACCAGGGCCGCTCGGCGGCGGCCCTCGCGGATGCGCTCGGGGGTGGCCCCGGCGATGCGGGCGCGGGCGACCTGGGCGCGCGGGTCGCGGCCGGGCAGATCGTCGCCGTCCTGCGGATCCTGGCGGAGGAGAACGTGCGCCGGATCGCGGCGGGGGAGAGCGCGGACGCGCTGTACGGCGAGGCGGTGGAGGCGGTGGAGCGGGCGTTCGGGGGGCTGCGGGAGGGGCTGCCGTACTAGCCGGCGCTCGCGCGGGCCCGTCGGTCACTACTCAGTAAAAAATGTTACTCAGTAACGTCATTCGTCTATCCTGGGCGCATGACGACGTCACCCGACCCCGCCCTCGACCGTGCCCCCGTCCTCGATCTCGACCTCGAACTCCGCCGCGAGCGCGCCCACCACGACGAGTGCCGCGCCGCCCTGGCCCGGATGGCGGAGGACGTCGCCGACCAGGTCGTCATCGGCGAGGACGTCGCCGCCTCAGGGGCCGACGCCGAAGCGCTCGGCCACCACCTGCGCAGCCGCGCCAAGGAGTTCGGCGAGCAGCCGCCCGGCCCGCTGTTCTTCGGCCGCCTCGACCGCGAGGACGGCCAGACCCATCACATCGGCCGCCGCCGGATCGCCGAGCACCCGGCCGCCCCGCCCCTCGTCGTCGACTGGCGCGCCCCCGTGTCCCGCGCCTACTACCAGGCCGGCGCCCACGACCCGCAGGGCGTGGTCCGGCGGCGACGCTTCGGCTGGGCTCCGTACAGCGCGGGCGACACGGCCGACCTGACCGGCCTGGAGGACGAGCGGCTCGCCGCCGGCGAGGAGGCGGCGAGCGCGATCGTCGCCGGGGAGATCGAGCGCCCGCGCGTCGGCCCGATGCGGGACATCGCCGCCACCATCCAGCCCGAGCAGGACGACCTCGTACGGTCGGGGCCCGCCACCTCCCTGTGCGTGCAGGGCGCCCCCGGCACCGGCAAGACCGCCGTGGGCCTGCACCGGGCCGCGTACCTCCTCTACACCCACCCGCAGCGCGTCCGCCGCTCCGGCCTGCTCGTCCTCGGCCCCAACCGCACCTTCCTGTCGTACATCTCCGAGGTCCTGCCCGCGCTCGGCGAGAGCGGGATCCGGCAGTCGACCCTCGACGAGGAGATCGCCCGGCACGAGGTGCGGTCCTTCGACGGCGAGGCCGCGGCGCGGGTCAAGCACGACGTACGGATGGCGGAGGTGCTGCGGCGGGCGCTCCACGCGCGCGTGGCCCTGCCGGAGGGGGAGTTGGCCCTCGCCGACGGCCCGCTGCGGCTGCGCCTGCCGGCGTCGCTGCTCGCGGAGATCGTCGCGGCCGTACGGGCGGAGGCGCCGCCCTACGCCACCGGCCGTGACCGCGTCCGCGCCCGGGTCGTCCGCGAGCTCCAGCTGCGGGCGGAGCGGCGGGCCGGGCCCCTGGGCAACGCGTGGGTGCGCCGGGTCGAACGGGCCCGGCCGGTCTCGGCGTTCGTGGACGCGTGCTGGCCGCGCACGACCCCCGAGGAGGTGCTCGCCGCCGTCCTCACGGAGCCTGGCGACCCGCGGTTCGCGGAGGTGGGTGACCCGCTGCTGACGGAGCCGGGTGGCCACTTGCTCACGGCCGAGGAGCGCGAGGCGATCCGGTGGGCGAAGCCGCCCCGCTCCTTCCGCTCGGCGAAGTGGAGCGCGGCCGACCTCGTACTCCTCGACGAGCTGGCCGGGCTGATCGAACGCCCGCGGGGCTACGGCCATGTCGTCGTCGACGAGGCCCAGGACCTGTCGCCGATGCAGTGCCGGGCCATCGCCCGCCGCGCCGACTTCGGCGCCCTGACCGTCCTCGGCGACCTGGCCCAGGGGACCACCCCGTGGGCGGCGCGCGACTGGCGCGAGCAACTGGCCCACCTGGGGAAGCCGGACGCGGAGCTGGTGCCGCTGACGACGGGATACCGGGTCCCGGCGGCCATCGTGGACCTCGCCAACCGGCTCCTGCCCGAGCTGGGCACGGACGTGCCTGCGGGGGTCTCGCTGCGCCGGGACGGGGAGGTGACGGTCCGCCGCTGCGAGGACGTGGTGGACGGGGTCGTCCGGGCGGTCCGGGCGGCCCTGGCCCGGGAGGGTTCGGTGGGGGTGATCGCGGCGGAGGAGCACGTCGGTCCGCTGACGGCGGCGCTGGACGCGATGGGCGGGTTGGGAGCGTCCGGCGCGCCCGGTGCGTTCGGCGCGTTCGGCGCGTTCGGTCAGGGGGACGGGGAGCGGGAGCGGTTGACCGTGCTGCCCGCGACGGCGGCCAAGGGTCTGGAGTACGACCATGTCGTCGTCGCCGAGCCCGCCGCGATCGTCGCGGCCGAGCCGCGCGGCCTGCACCGGCTGTACGTCGTCCTCACCCGGGCCGTCTCGCGTCTCGACGTCGTCCACGCCGCGCCGCTGCCCGCCTGCCTGGCGACCGCTCAGATCGCCTGACGGCTGCTCAAGGCGCGTGAGGAGGCGGGGGCTTCGGGTTGGTAGGACCCCGCCCGAACAGCAAGATCATCAAGGTGCAGAATGACCCGTATGTCGATAACGAACACCCCGCAGACGGCAACGATCGACGACGCACCCCTGGTCGGTCGCACCCTGACCCGCGCCTTCGACGGCGATCCCATGATGCGCTGGTTCTTCCCCGACGACGCCTCGCGCGAGGAGGCCCTCGGCCGCTACTTCACGACCCTCTTCACCCGGCAGTACGTCCACCACGCGCTCTGCGAGCGCACCGCGTCGGCGGTCTCCTTCTGGGTGCCGCCGGAGGCGGCGGCCAAGGCCGTTCCGGACGAGGAGACCATCCAGGAGCTCATGAGCATCCTGGGCGACCGGGCGCCGGTCTTCGGCGCGGCCGTCGAGGCGTCCGCCCAGCACGCGCCCCAGGAGCCGCACTGGTACCTCGCGCTGATCGGCGCCGACCCGGCCGCCCAGGGCCAGGGGCACGGGGCCGCCCTGCTCCGCTCGGGCCTGGCCCAGGCCGACGCGGCGGGGATGCCCGCGTACCTGGAGTCCTCCAAGCCCGACAACCTGCCCTTCTACCAGCACTTCGGCTTCACCGTGCGCGAGGAGCTGGAGCTTCCCGGCGGCGGGCCTACGCTGTGGGCGATGTGGCGCGAGCCGCGCCCGGCCGCCGCGTAGCGACGGGCCGCGACGGCGACGACGACGGCGACGACGGGGACCTCGGCGGCGAAGGCGACTTCGGGGGCTTCGGCGGCGACCAAGCCTCCTGAAGCGCCGTCAGAAGCCCCCGTACGGCGGGCAGGGCGAGCGAGGACTCCCGTACCGCCGCATGGATCGAACGGACCGGCTCCGGCCCCCGGAGCCGGCGGACGACCACGTTCGGGTGGCGACTGCCCAGGCCCATCAGCGGGATCAGGCTGATGCCGAGCCCCGCCGCGACGAAGCCCTGGGCGGTCGCGTACTCCTCGCACTCCACCGCGATGTCCGGCGTGAACCCGGCCGCCGCGCACGCCTCGAGGACGGCGTCGAGGCAGGGGCCCGCGCGCTCGCTGCCGACCCACGGCTCGTCGGCGAGTTCGGCCAGCTCGACGAGCCGGCGGTCGGCGAACCGGTGGCCCTTGGGCAGTACGGCGCGGTACGGATCGTCGGCGAGGTGGACCAGGCGGAGGCCGTCCTCGGAATGCACGTCACGGGGCCGTACGACCAGCGTGAGGTCGGCCTCCGGGTCGGGCCGCGCGCCTTCGGCGATCCTCAGGTCCACCCGTACGCCCGGGTGTTCGGAGCGGAAGCGGGCCAGGGCGGGGGCGACGAGATCGGCGCCCGCCGTGGCGAAGTACCGCACGGCGACCTGGCCGGTGCGCCCGGCCCGCAGGTCGGCGAGGGCGGTCTCGGCCTCGGCGACCTGCCGGCCGATCACGGCCGCGTGCTCGGTGAGCAGCAGACCGGCGGCGGTGGGCCGGACGCCCCGGCCGAAGCGTTCGAGCAGCGCGATGCCGGCCTCCTTCTCCAGGACGGCGATCTGCTGGCTCACGGCGGAGGGGGTGTAGCCGAGGTTCGCGGCGGCGGCGGTGACGGAGCCACTGGTGACGACGGCCCGGAGCACCTGCATGCGTCTCACATCGAGCATGTAGCACAGCTTAACGCTGGGTCCATGATTCTTCGCTTGTCCTGTCGAGTCGGGGCGAGGACCGTGGACGCCATGACATCGGCGACGCGTATGGGCGTCCTCGCCCTGCTCTGGGGCTCGGGCTTCCTCTGGATCAAGCTGGCTCTCGATCACGGCCTCACCCCTGGGTGGATCACCTTCGTACGGTGTCTGCTCGGGGCGGGCGTGCTGCTGGCGCTCGCGTACGCGGCCGGGCAGCGGCTGCCCCGGGACCGGCGCACCTGGGGGCGGTTGGCCGTCGCGGCCTTCTTCTGCAACGCGCTGCCGTTCCTGGTCTTCGGCATCGGCGAGCAGACCGTCGACAGCGGTGTCGCGGGCGTCCTGAACGCCACCACCCCGCTCTGGTCCCTGCTCATCGGCCTGGCCCTCGGCACGGAGCGGCCGATGTCCGCCGCCCGTCTCGCCGGTCTGGTCCTCGGCTTCGCCGGGGTGCTGCTGATCTTCGCGCCCTGGAGCGGGGACTCGGGGCTGCTGAGCGCGGGCGCCCTCGCCCTGCTCGGTGCCTCGGCCAGTTACGCGGTGGCCTTCGCGTACATGGCCCGCAAGCTGACGGGCCGGGGCACCGCTCCCATGGCGCTCTCCGCGGCGCAGCTCCTCGCGGCGACGGCCCTGAGCGCGCCGGCGCCCCTGGCCATGGCCGGGGGCACGGGGGCGGTCACATGGGTGGGGGTCGGGGCGGTCGTCGTCCTCGGGGTCTTCGCGACCGGGCTCACCTTCCACCTCAACTACCGGATGATCGCCGACGAGGGCCCGACGAGCGCGGCGACGGTCGGCTATCTGCTGCCGGTGGTGTCGGTGGCGCTCGGGGCCCTCGTGCTCGACGAGCCGCTGACGGTACGGGTGGTGGCGGGGATGGCGGTCGTACTCGCCGGGGTGGCGCTTACGCGACGGGTGCCGCGACCCGCGCCTGCTCGGCTTGTCGATCGCTCTTCGGCTGCCGCAGGACCGTGAGGGCGACCACGAAGGCGGCGACGAGGAGACCGGCGCCGACGCCGAAGGCGAGGTGGTAGCCGCTGGTCAGGGCCTCGGCGGCGGGGCGCCCCGCCTCGGTCAGGGACTCGGTGCGGGCGGCGGCCAGGGTGGAGAGGACCGCGATGCCGAGGGCCATGCCGATCTGCTGGGTGGTGTTGAAGAGCCCCGAGGCGAGGCCCGCGTCCTCCTCCTTCGCACCGGACATGCCCAGCGAGGTGAGGGCGGGCAGCGCGAGGCCGAAACCGGCGGCGAGCAGCATCACCGGCAGCAGGTCGGTGACGTACGAGGCGTGCACGGGGACCCGGGTGAGCAGGCCGAGCATGGCCACGAGCAGCGCGAGCCCGGTGAGCAGCACGGCGCGCTCGCCGAAGCGGGCGTTGAGGCGGGCCGAGACGCCCAGGGACACCGCGCCGATGACGACGGCGGCGGGCAGCATCGCGAGACCGGTCGCGGCGGCGCCGTACCCGAGGACCTTCTGCAGGTGGAGCGCGACGAGGATCTGGAAGGAGAAGAGGGCGGCGACCATCAGCATCTGGACGAGGTTGGCGCCCGAGACGCTGCGCGAGCGGAAGATCCGCAGCGGCATGAGCGGGTTGGCCGCCCGGGCCTGGCGGAGGACGAAGCCGGCGAGGAGGGCGAGGGAGAGCGCGCCGAGGCCGAGGGTGTGGGCCGAACCCGCGCCGTACTCCTCGATCTTGACGACCGCGTAGATGCCGGTCATCAGTCCCGCGGTGACGAGCGGTGCGCCGAGCAGGTCCACACCGCCGCCGGCCCGGAGGCCGGGCCCGCGGTCGCCGGGCAGGGCGCGGAGGGCGACGAGGAGCGTCGCGGCGCCGATGGGGAGGTTGATGAAGAAGATCCAGTTCCAGGTGAGCGCGTCGGTCAGGATCCCGCCGAGCACCTGGCCGATGGAGGCGCCGGCCGCTCCGGTGAAGCTGAACACGGCGATGGCCTTGGCGCGTTCGCGGGGTTCGGTGAAGAGCGTGACGAGGATGCCGAGGCTCACGGCGGAGGCCATCGCGCTGCCGACGCCCTGGAGGAAGCGGGCGGCGATCAGGACCCCGGGGGAGGTGGCGACGCCGGCGAGCAGGGAGGCGGCGGTGAAGACTCCCGTACCCGCGAGGAACATCCGTCTGCGGCCTATCAGGTCCCCGAGGCGGCCGGCCAGCAGGAGCAGCGAGCCGAAGGCGATCAGGTAGGCGTTGACGACCCAGCTGAGGCCGACCGGGGTGAAGCCGAGGTCGCTCTGGATGGCGGGCATGGCGACGGTGACGATGCTCCCGTCGAGGATCGTCATCAGCATGCCGGTGGCGAGGACGCCGAGGGCGAGGGAGCGGGAGGTGGTGGCGGTCATGGCGGTCTCTCCTGTGCTTGGGAGGCAACAAGAAAGACCGTAGCAGATAGTTCCGTTGCAGACTATCTTTTACGGATCGAGGGGTGCGGGATCCTGCGGTTCTTCGGGTTCCTGTGGTCGTGGTCAGCCCTTCTGGCGGGCCCGCCGGGCCGGTCGCGCGCTCTCCAGCGGGGTCTCCAGGTGGCCCGTGACCAGGCGGTTCAGCGCACGCAGCAGCACCTCGCGCTCCTCGTCGGGCAGTGAGGCGAGGGCGCTCTCGTGCACCCCGTCGACGATCTTCTGGCTCTTCGCCGCGACCTTCGCCCCTTCCTCGGTCACGGCGATGATCCGGGCCCGCCGGTCGGTGCTGGACGGCCGGCGCTCGGCGAGCCCGGCCTTCTCCAGGGCGTCGACGGTGACCACCATCGTGGTCTTGTCCATGTCCCCGATCTCGGCGAGCTGCGCCTGGGTGCGCTCCTCCTCCAGGGCGTGCACGAGGACGCAGTGCATGCGGGGCGTGAGCCCGATCTCCCCGAGCTCGGCGCTCATCTGCGTCCGCAGGACGTGACTGGTGTGGTCCAGGAGGAAGGAGAGGTCGGGTTCGGTGCGGGTGGGTGCCATGGCTGTCATGCAGCCAGGATACGGCCGGTCGATCCGTAGTGGATTATCAGGAAGCGGACGACAGGGCGGCGGTGTCGGCGGTGGCGGCGGCCGTGTCGGCGTGTACCGCAGCGGCGTCGATGACCTCGTCCAGGACCTCGCGGGAGCGGACCAGGTCGGCGATGAGCCGGTCGATGCGGTCCCGCTCCTCCGAGAGCTCGGCGACGAGCTTGGACGTGGCGATCCGCGAGGGCCCGCCGTCGGCGTCGCGCATGCAGGGGAGCAGGCGGGCGATCTTCTTGCTGTGCAGACCGGCCGCGTACAGCGCCTGGATGCGGATGACGCGGTCGACCGCCCAGTCGCCGTAGCTGCGGTGACCGCCGGGGGTGCGCTCTGCGGCGAGCAGGCCCTGCATCTCGTAGTAGCGCAGCGAACGCTCGCTGACGCCGGTGCGCTCCGCCAGCTCGCCGATCCGCATTCCCCGCCCCGCCTCCCCCGCCGTGCGCGCTTCGCCTGCCGCGCGCGGGACTTGAACCTGACACCGATGGCAACTTCTACGGTACGGGCATGACAACCACGGACGCAGTAGGTGAATCCCGCCTCTTCGAGCCCATTCGCCTCGGCGAACTGGCCCTCCCCAACCGCCTGGTGATGGCGCCCATGACCCGCAACCGCGCCGGTGCCGACGGCGTGCCCCAGGAGATCATGGCCACCTACTACGCGCAGCGCGCCTCCGCGGGGCTGATCGTCGCCGAGGCCGCCACGCCCAACGCGGTGGGCCTCACGTACCCGAACATCCCGGCCATCCACCGGCCCGAGCACGTGGCCGGCTGGCGGCGCGTCACCGAGGCGGTCCGGGACGCGGGCGGGCGGATGTTCCTCCAGCTCCAGCACGGCGGCCGGATCGGGCACCCGGACAACAGCGGGCTGACGCCGATCGCCCCCTCGCCGGTCGCGCTCCCGGACCCCGTCCACACCCCGAGCGGCTTCCAGGACCCCGTCGTACCCCGGGAGATGACCCTCGACGAGATCCGCTCCACCGTCGCCGATTTCGCCGCCGCCGCGCGCAAGGCCGTCGAGGCCGGCTTCGAGGGCGTCGAGGTCCACTCGGCCAACGGCTACCTCCTCCACCAGTTCCTGGCGAAGGGCACCAACCACCGCACGGACGCCTACGGCGGCACCGTCGCCGGACGGATCCGCTTCACCCTGGAGGTGGTCAGGGCGGTCGCCGAGGCGATCGGACCGGAGCGGGTCGGGGTACGGATCTCGCCGGGACTGACGGTCAACGGCATCGAGGAGGGCGACACCGAGGCGATCTACCCGCCGCTCGTCGCCGCGTTGGCGGAGCTCGACCTCGCGTACCTGCACGTCGTGTACGCCGACCCCGACAACCCGCTCTTCCGGGAGATCCGCGCGGCCTGGCCCGGGACGCTCGTCGCCAACCCGATCCTGTCGCGGGAGGCGGTCGCCGGGGGCGGCGGGCGGCGGGAGGGGGAGGCCCTGCTCGCGGCCGGCGCCGACCTGATCGCCCTGGGCCGCCCCTTCCTGGCCAACCCCGACCTGGTGACCCGCCTCCGTACGGGCGCGGCACTGAATCCCGTACGGGACCGGTACCTCATGTACGCGGGCGGCGAGACCGGCTACACGGACTACCCCGCGCTCGCCGATCTCCTGAGAGGCGTCCAGGGCCTCTGAACGCCCCCGGAAATGACGAAAGGCAAGGAGGACGAGCCCCTTGCCACTCTTAAGATATAGCGCACCGGGGGCCTTGCGGCAAGGCCCTGGGGGTGGTGCAGAATCAGCGGCCTAGGCCAGAACCTTCCGATATTGGGCATAAAGCGACATTGGTGCGCTTTGTCGCCGCGCGGGAGCGGTCCGGCCGTTGTTCACCATCGCACCTGGGGGATCTCATGCAGGACGTCCTGGACGTCATCATCGTCGGCAGTGGCCCGACCGGCCTGATGCTGGCCGCCGAACTGCGGCTGCAGGGCGTGCAGGCGGTTGTGCTGGAGAGGGAGACGGAGCCGACCGAGGTGGTCCGCGCGCTCGGACTGCACGCGCGCAGTGTCGAGGTCATGGACCAGCGCGGTCTGCTGGAACGGTTCCTTCCGCTGGGCCGTCAGCACCCGGTCGGCGGCGGGTTCTTCGCCGGTATCGACAAGCCCGCGCCGCACCTCGACACCACGCACCCGTACGTCCTCGGCATTCCGCAGCCCGTCGTCGACCGGCTGCTGGCCGAGCGCGCCGTCGAGCTGGGCGCGGACATCCGGCGCGGTGCCCAACTGGTCGGGCTCAGCCAGGACGAGGACGGTGTGACCGCCGAACTCGCCGACGGCACACGGCTGCGCTCGCGCTACCTCGTCGCCTGCGACGGCGGCCGCAGCACCGTACGCAAGCTGCTCGGCGTCGCCTTCCCCGGCGAGCCCAGCAAGGTCGAGACGCTGCTCGGCCAGATGGAGCTGACCGCCTCGCCCGAGGAACTGGCCGCCGTGATGGGCGAAGTCCGCAAGACGCAGAAGCGGTTCGGCGTCATCCCCTTCGGGGAGGGGGTGTACCGCATCGTCGTGCCCGCCGAGGGGGTGTCCGAGGACCGCACGGTGATGCCGACCTTCGAGGAGTTCAAGGAGCGGCTGCGGGCGGTCGCCGGCACCGACTTCGGCGTGCACTCGCCGCGCTGGCTCTCCCGCTTCGGCGACGCCACGCGCCAGGCCGAGCGCTACCGCGTCGGCCGGGTGTTCCTGGCGGGCGACGCCGCGCACATCCACCCGCCGGCCGGCGGGCAGGGTCTCAACCTCGGCATCCAGGACGCGTTCAACCTGGGCTGGAAGCTGGCGGCCGAGGTCAACGGCTGGGCGCCGGAGGGTCTCCTCGACACCTACGAGGCCGAACGGCACCCGGTCGCCGCCGACGTGCTGGACAACACCCGCGCGCAGATGGAGCTGATGTCCCTGGAGGCGGGCTCCCAGTCGGTGCGCCGACTGATCGCGGAGCTGATGGACTTCGAGGAGGTGAACCGGTACCTGATCGAGAAGGTCACCGCGCTCGGCGTCCGCTACGACTTCGGCGACGGCCACCCGCTGCTCGGCCGGCGCCTGCGGGACGTGCAGCTGAAGCAGGGCCGCCTGTACGAACTCACGCGCACCGGCCGGGGCCTGCTCGTCGACCGGACCGGCACCCTCTCGGCGACGGGCTGGGCGGACCGCGTCGACCACGTCGTCGACGCAGGCGAGGAGCTGGAAGCCCCCGCTGTCCTCCTCCGCCCGGACGGCCATGTGGTCTGGGCCGGCGAGTCCCAGGAGGAACTGCTCGCAGCCCTGCACCGCTGGTTCGGAGCCGCTGCCGCCTGACCGTGTCCGTTCCCAAAAGATCTGCATCGAGGAGGTGTCTCTGACCTGGGCCTTGTCAGTTCTGCTGGGACGGGTTCGAAACCGGGCCGCCCAGTGGATCTGGACGGTGCTGTGCCTGCTCGAGCGCGAGCTGAGACGGTCCCATTTGTTCTGTCGGACGGCACGGCCGTGGCCTGGTGTTTCTCAGTTCTGGTGGGACTCATCCCGCAGGGCGTCGTAGTCGTTCGGCGTCGTCACCAGCATGAGTGATCGTCCCAGGGAGTCGGTCCAGCGAAAGAGAGCGTCGTTGGAGAAGGCGTGGGAACGGAGCTTTTCGCGGAGGGTGGGGACGTTCAGCCGGTCCTCGGCCTCTGTGTAGACGGCGTCGATGGTGTGCCGGTGCTGGCTGAGGTTCGCCCATCGGTGAGGCGCCCGTAGCCCGCCAAGCAGGATCGGCCACCATGCCCAACAGCGTGACGAATTCTGGATAGGTGGCGATGTACTCCCGCTCGTCGACGCGTCGCCTGATGATGTTCCCGTAGATGGCTTCCTTGGGAGGGAGCTGGGCGAGACGGTCGTTCCAGGGTGAGAGCAGATGAGGTTGGTTCTTGTTCAGTGAGCCAGGAGCGGACCATGTGCTGCGCTTCCTTCGTCGCTGCTTCCAGGGTGTCGGGGAAGCGCCGGGCGATCCGTCGGTGTCGGTGCTCAGCGGTAACGAGCTCTGGGAGGTGACCGACGCGGTAGTGGCGGTTGCCTTCTACCCAGATGCCGTGTCGGCGGCAGAGCTGGAGATCTGCGGGGCGATGAGCGAGGACTGGCTTGGTGATCCCGCGGCGGTGCATGCAGTGTGAGCAGGCGATGTAGGGACGCCGACGGTAGCGGACTACCTCACCTGTGGTGCGCGCCTCAACCCGGGCGATCGCTGGTAGCAGCATCCGGAGGGTCTCGGGTGTAAGGCCCGTCAGGACGGCCAGCCGTGGCAGAACCATCGGAGTCCAGCGCCAAAGCATGTCCGTCCGCTTACCAACTTGCGCGTTTTTGAATGGTGTCAGAGCTTTCGCCAGCTGGCCCGCCGTCACTTGGTTGGCGGTGGCGAGGCGGCAGTCCACCAGCAATCCCCGGCCGTCCTCGAACCGTGCGAAGTAGTCCGGCGCGTGCGAGACCACCTGGCCCTTGTCGTTCTGCCAGAACAGCCATAGCGGTTGCGACAGCAGCCCAGTCACCTCGGGTGTGAAGTCCAGCAGCATCGCGTGATCTCGCTCCAGCCACGACTCGAACCCCACGTGCCCGCCCGTCGTGGCCGACCAGTACAGGCCCGGGAAGTTCCGCTGACCGCGGTATGAAGGGAAGCCACGTACTGGTAGTCCCGTCTCGAACTCGACCTCCTCCGCCTCACTCAGCGGTCGTCGGTGTTCACCTCTGGCATCCCGCCAACCGATCTCGAATTCGTCCACGTGTAGCGGTGCCGTATCGCTCGTCCCGCCCAGCCCCATGGACTTCACTGTCCAGAATCAATGGGAATCCACCAGAAGTTTTGGGATGAAACCCCTCAAATGAGTGATGCTGCGAGGTAGCTCAATCATAGGTTGCGCAATCATTGGCGACATCGCCTGAGGCGGGTCGAAGCCTGCGACGTGCCGCGTCCAAGCGTTCGCTGTAGTCCGCTGCGAAGATCCCTGGCAGGGACTTGTCGAGCGTGCCGGCCAGCCTATGAATGGGTGCCCAGACCGCCTCTTCGTCGATGAGACGGCTGAGTTCCGTCATCTGCACCCTCTCCAGCCAATCGGACAGGACCAGTGCCTCATCAGGGGTGAGCTTGATGATGATCTCCGCGTTCTCCACTGCTCGAACATAACTGGCCGACCACGCGGTGTCAGAGGCGCCTGGCACAGTGCCGCCGTGGACATCGATTCCTTCTGGAAGCTCATCGAAGATTGCCGACGGCAGACGCGGGGCCGGGACGAACGGCTGGCGTGGTTGCGTGACGAGTTGTCGCGGAGGCCGCTGACAGAGATCGTGCAGTTCCAGGTTCGCCTGGACGAAGTGGCGCACGAAGCCTTCACCTGGGATCTATGGGCTGCGGCGGAGCGGATCTTCGGCGGCTGGTGTTCGGACGACGGGTTCTGCTACTTCGGTCTGTGGATGGTGGGGCTCGGCCGGAACGCCTTTTCTCGGGCAGTAGCCGATCCCGACGCTCTGGCCGACACCCCTGAGATTCAGTGCCTGGTGGCTCGCCCTCGCGAGCTCTGGAACGACGACTGGCCCGAGTGGGAGTCTCTCGACTATGTCGCCATGGAGGCGTATGGACTGCTCACTCGCGATACTGATGACTGCGGCGATGCTTTCTACGAAGCAGTCGAAGCCGAGCAGGGTGCTGTAGGAGGCAGTCCAGGGCCGCTCGGCGAGCAGTGGGACGTGCGATGCGAAGACGAGGCGATGCGCAAACTGCCGAAGCTGAGCGCAATGTTTCCCCTACGGCCGCTGGCCCGGTAGGCGCGAAAGCGCTGTAGGGCCTCAGAATTCCTGGCCAAATCTCAGGCAGGATGCCCGCTGTCTGGCCACTGAGACACACACGGCAGCGGCGCTTCCCTGCACCCTCACCGTGGAGAGCTCAGAGGCTTGCCGCCCGCGGTGGCCGTGAGAGCTCATTTGGCCAAGTCGCTGAGGGATTGTTCGGCCTGCCAGCGCGCACGCACGACTCCGTCTCTGTCGGGCATGACAGCGGAGAGTAGAGGGACACGCTCATCGGCGTACACGGGCAGAAGCGCTGCAGCGTCGGCATCGGATATTCGGGCAGCCAGCTCCGGAAATTCGTCGTCGTCAGCGACGACGCTGTGGATCTGACCTTCCTTGTCCTGCCAGACGCCCTCGACGATGCCCTCGGTGGGAAGGGCGCCGAGGATGGCGCTGACGTCGGAGGAGAGGGCTGGCCACACGGCCAGGCGGGCGCGGGGAGCGAGCCCGGCGCGAACCGAGTCGATGGTGTCGCACGTGAGGCGATGCCATCGTGAGGCGTTTTGGACGTATATCTCTTCCAAGAGTCCGGCGTGGCCGCAGCCAACTGCGCTGTGCAGGCCGGCCCAGAAGTCGTCATCGCCTGGCCGTAGGACGCCTTCCTCCTCGGGCTCGAAGTCGTAGGGGGAAACGTCCAGGTGTTCTGGGAACAGCCCGAGTTCGCGGGCGCGAGCGAGTGCTCCGTGGCAGGGTCGGCTGCTACCGACGTAGACGTACTGGTCCCACCCGACGTGCACTGCGAAAACGTCTTCCACCTCCAGCCGGCACCAGGCGCCGCTGTCGCGCAGCATGAGGCGAATCAGCTCCAGCCCGATGTCCAGTGGCATCTCTGCTCCGTCGTGGAAGTCGGCAAGACCGCCGGGAAGGAGCCTGTCGAGACCGAAGCCGTCCAGAGATCTCTCAACGCCGAAATGAGCAAGAGACGAGACCTCCGGCTCGCGGACAGACAGATGGTCGATGCTGGTGTCCGCGGCGAACGCCTTGACCGCCTGAAGATAGGCCGCCTCGATCTCGCCGTGATCGCCGATGGTGTCCTCGGTGCCGGTGTAGTGCCCGTGATCGTCACGGTCGGCGGGGTCGTACTTGCTGACGCGATAGACGTAGGGGAGCTGCACATCGCCATCTTCCAGCGCTTGCTGAGGAAGTGCCACGGCATTTGAGACAAGGGCATCGGTTCGCCCTCTGAGACCCATCCGAATCTTGCTGGTCAGCACGCTGCGTCATGACACGAGCCGCGAGATCCTACAAGTGCGAGGGATCAGGCCGAGGCCTCGGGGGTGTCGACGGACAGGCGATGCCATTCGTGGCTGCAACCGTCGGAGCAGAAGCGCTCTCGTCGACGTCCGTCGGCGACGGCCAGCACCGCGATCAGTAGCCGGAATGACTTGAGGCGCTCGTCGTGGGGAGTGAGGCTGGCGATCTTCCCGAGTTGCTGGTCGATCTGCCCTTGTGAGATCAGAACTGCCGGTGTGTGCGTGGCGCGAAGTCCGGAACGGCGGATACTTTCCGGGCCGTCCTCGGTGATGGCGCGGGCCTGAATGCAGAAGTGTGACAGGAGGCGCAGGGTGTTGGACTGCTCTTCAGCGGAGAGGCTCTCGAACCACTCGATTCCCTGTGGCATCGGCCGAAGCTCCTGGGCGAGCTCATTGAGAATGATGTACGGATCAGCCATGCTCACACCCCCGCTGCGCTCGATTCACAGGGTTCCCAGCCATCCAAGCAGACCAGCCGGTGACTAGAAAGGCAGTTCGTCGGCTTCCAACGGCTCTGAGTACCCACGTACCCAGTGTCCGGGGATGGTGGCGCAGAGCGACTCCAGGTCAGCCGGCGTCCTTCCCCGGACGTGCAGCCAGCTGTGGTCGCTCAGTCCGTCGAGCCGCAAGAGTCTTCCGGGTGCGGAGAACCAGCGCACGGGTGAGTCTTCCGTGCCCGTCCACATCGGGTACTCGGGAAACTCCACCCGTGTGAACCGGCTCGGTAGCTCTCGAATCAGTTCGGCTGGAAGTTCGCAGGCGTTGTAGAGCCGTTCTTCGGGGCCGAGCAGCGTCTCGCTGAGGACAAGCTCGACCCACGCCAGGGAGACTCGCTCTAGGAAGAGGACCCAGCCGTCCCGTGACTGGACGAACACCGGCGGATCGTCCTGGTCGAGATCCCGCAGTCGCACTCCCCAGAATGCGCACCCCTGGTTCTCGCTGCGGAAGACGAGCACTCCGCCGAACTCGTCATGCACGAACAATTCGGAGGGCCGCAGCAGAGGGTCCTGGTTGCCGGTGAGATCGTGGCGCGTGCCGAGAAGCGAGTAGGCCTCACGCAACGCGGTCGGCAGCGCGAGCCCCAGCGTCTCCTCGGCTCGCTCCAGCGCCTCCACTCGCGCACCGGCGTCGTCGGCGAGCGGCTCCGCCCACGTTGCGGCAAAGTCCCGAACGAAGGCCCAGGCTCGCGCCCTGTCGGGTATCCCGCCGCGCAGAGCTTGAGCTACATCGAACTCGTCAACCATGCGGTGGACCGTACAGGCCGGCCAGCTTCGCCGGGACTCCGCCAGGTCGTTTGCCAGAACCACTGGGACTCGCCACATCTACTGAGAACGGACAACCGGTTTCCGGACGGGTGCGGCCGTCGAGGTGAAGCGCGACACTGTTGCAAGCGCCTGCTTGCAATAGTTAGCGCCGGATGGCATCGTCGCAGCATGGCATCACTCAACGTCGGCAATCTTGGCGAGTACCTCCGTGAGCAGCGGCGCACCGCGCAGCTGTCGTTGCGGCAGCTCGCGGAGGCCGCCGGGGTGTCCAATCCCTATCTGAGCCAGATCGAGCGCGGCCTGCGCAAGCCGAGCGCCGAGGTGTTGCAGCAGGTCGCCAAGGCGCTGCGGATCTCCGCCGAGACGCTGTACGTGCGGGCCGGGATCCTCGACGAGAAGGAGCGGGAGGAGCTGGAGACGCGCGCCGTCATCCTGGCCGATCCCTCGATCAACGAGCGGCAGAAGCAGGTGCTGCTCCAGATCTACGACTCCTTCCGCAAGGAGAACGCCGCAGAGGCGGCCGCCGCCGCAGAGGCTGCCGCCGGTCAGACGGCCGCCGGTCGGACGGCCGCAGGGGACGACGCCGCTTCCGATGCCGAACCCACCGCGAGCTAGTACGTACACATCCGGGAGGACCACCACCATGGCCATCATCGAAGAACTGCGTACCCCCCTCTACTTCGCCGCCGGTACCGCCGACCTCGCCGTCCAGCAGGCCAAGAAGGTCCCCGGCCTGATCGAGCAGATCGCCGCCGAGGCGCCCGCGCGGATCGACGCCGTGCGCAACACCGACCCCAAGGTCGTGCAGGAGAAGGTGACCGACCGGGCCAAGGAGGCCCAGGCCACCGTCCAGTCGAAGTTCGCCGAGGTCGTCGGCAGCCTCGACACCGACCTGAAGAAGCTCGGCGAGACCGCCCAGGACCTGGCCCTGCGGAGCGTCGGCGTCGCCGCCGAGTACGCGGTCAAGGCGCGCGAGAAGTACGAGGAGATCGCCGAGCACGGCGAGGAGGCCGTCAGGGCGTGGCGCGGTGAGGTGGCCGAGGAGATCACCGAGATCGCCGTGGTCGTCGAGCCGGAGTCGGAGACGAAGGGCGAGGTGAAGACCGAGGTGAAGGCCGAGGTCCCGGCGCAGGACGCCGCCGCCGAGGAGCCCGCGAAGAAGGCCCCCGCGCGGAAGCCCGCCGTCCGCAAGCCGGCCGCCAAGAAGACCGCCGGCGCCACCGAGAAGTAACCCCGGGGCACCAATCAGGGTGACCCGAGCGTTGTACCGGGTACCTTGGCCGTGCGGGGGCCCATCCACTGACGAGGCGGTTCAGACATGTTGCGCGACGGATTCGACCTGGGTGTCACGCTGGTGGCCGGCCTGTTCTTCCTCGTCTTCGCCGTCGTCGCGCTCCTCTTCGCCGCCCTGGCACGCGAGGACGCCTACCGCGCGGCCGACAAGAAGACCAAGAAGTTCTGGCTGATCATCCTCGGCATCAACCTCGTCCTGAACCTGCTGGTTCTGAACATGGGCCTGAGCATGCTCTTCCTGCAGATCGCCGGAGTCATCGCCGCGATCGTCTTCATGGTCGACGTCCGGCCGGCCATCAAGCAGGTCTCCGGCGGGGGCGGCGGCCGACGCGGCGGATCCAGCAGCGACGGCCCGTACGGGCCGTACAACGGCGGTCGGTAGGCCGGATCGCCGACCGCGAGTGGAGCCAAGGGGCCCGGGGTTATCCCCGGGCCCTTTCCAGTGCCAGGACCGCCACGTCGTCCGTCAGCTCGCCGCCGTTCAGCGAGCGGACCTCGGCCACCGCCGCCTCCAGCAGGTCCTCGCCCCGCAGGCCCTCCGCCAGCTGCCGGTTGATCATCTCGACCATCCCGTCCTGACCGAGCCGCGGCGAGCCCGGGCCCGCCGAGCGGCCCTCGATCAGGCCGTCCGTGTACATCAGCAGGCTCCACGCCCCGCCCAGCTCCACCTGGCGGCGCGGCCAGCGGGCGCGCGGCAGCAGGCCGAGGGCCGGGCCGCCGTCCTCGTACGGCAGCAGTCGCGCCGGCTTGTCCTTGCGGGCGATCAGCGGTGCGGGGTGCCCGGCCAGGCAGAGGCCCGCGCGGCGGCCGTCGGGGGCGATGTCGACCGTGCAGAGCGTCGCGAAGATCTCCTCGCTCTCCCGCTCGTGCTCCAGGACCTGCTGGAGCGTGGAGAGCAGCTCGTCCCCGCAGAGGCCCGCGAAGGTCAGCGCCCGCCACGCGATGCGCAGCTCCACGCCGAGCGCGGCCTCGTCGGGGCCGTGCCCGCAGACGTCGCCGATCATCGCGTGGACGGTGCCGTCGGGCGTACGGACGGTGTCGTAGAAGTCCCCGCCGAGCAGGGCGCGCGAGCGGCCGGGCCGGTACCGTGCGGCGAACCGCAGGTCGGAGCCCTCCAGGAGCGGCGTGGGCAGCAGCCCGCGCTCCAGGCGGGCGTTCTCCTGGGCCCGCAGCCGCGACTCGGTCAGCTTCACCTGGACGGCGTCGGCGCGCTTGCGCTCGACCGCGTACCGGATCGCCCGGCTCAGCAGCCGGCCGTCGAGCTCCTCGCGGAAGAGGTGGTCCTGCGCCCCGACCCGTACCGCCTCCGCCGCCAGCTCCGCGTCGGCCGAGGCCGCGAGCGCCAGGACGGCGTGGCGCGGCGCGAGCCGCAGGATGTGGTGCAGGGGCGCCAGCGGGTCGTCACCGGCCGCGCGGGGGCCGGGCAGGGCCAGGTCGACCAGGACGCAGTGCACGTCGTCGGTGAGGAGCCGCTCGGCCTCTGTCAGGTTGCGGGCGGTACGGATCCGGACGCGGGTCCCGTCGCCCGCGTCGAGCATCTCGGGCACGGCGAGGGCACCCGCCGGGTCGTCCTCGACGACGAGCAGGGTGAGATCGGTGCCTGTCGCAGCGGTGGCAGCGGTGACACCGCCGGGCGCCGCAGCAGAGACGATTCTCTGGCGCGGTACGGGTACGGGCATCGGTCGCGGTTTCCTTCCCTCCCCCCGAGGGCGCGGCGGGGCGACGAACGACGTCCCGCCAGACGGGGACCATAGCGGTACCTCACCGGGCAGCGGAATGGTGATCACGGTACGAGCACCGTGGAGCCGTTGGCATATGCCGCGCATGGGGAGGTTGTTGCCCCCGGGGTCATGACGAACATCACGCCACCGGGGTGAGCGGCGTCACTCCGGGCGGACGACGCCCAGGATCTCCATCGAGCCCGCGCCCGCGAGCGTGACGTCGCGGCCCGGGCGCGGCGCGTGCACGATCGCGCCGTTCCCGACGTACATGCCGATGTGGCTGGCGTCCTTGTAGTAGACGATCAGGTCGCCAGGCCGCATGTCCTTGATGTCCACCTTGGGCAGCAGCCGCCACTGTTCCTGCGAGGTGCGCGGAATGTTCCGGCCGGCCACGCCCCAGGCCCGCTGGGTCAGCCCCGAGCAGTCGTACGAGTCCGGGCCCTCCGCTCCCCAGATGTACGGCTTGCCGATCTGCGCCGTCGCGAACTCCACCGCCCGCTTGCCCTGCGGGGTCGCCGTGGTGTTCAGGCCCTTGAGGACGCCGGTGTTCACCCAGGCGGTCTGCAGGCGGTACTGGTCCTGCTCCTCCAGGCGCCGCAGCCGCTCCAGCTCCTCGGCCGCCAGCGTGGACTCCAGCTTCTTCGCCGCGGCTATTTTGTCGTTGATGTCCTTCTTCGCCGCCGCCTGCTTGACGCGGTTGGCCTCCAGCTTGGTCCAGTTGGTGCCCGCGTCCTTGGCGTAGACGGTCAACTGGGCCTGCGTCCGGGTCATTTCGGCGAGCAGGTCCCTGGTGGCCTTCTGGCCCTCCTTGAACCGGCCCGCGTTGTCGAGGAAGAGCTGCGGGTCGTCGGTGAGGACGAACTGCGCGCCGTCGGGAAGGCCGCCGTTGCGGTACTGGGCGCGGGCCGCGGCGCCCGCCCGGGCCTTGAGCGCGTCGATCTTCTCGTTGCCGGCCACGATCATCTGCGCGAGGCGCACGATCTCGGCGGACTGCTCCTTGGTCTGCTCCTCGGCGAGGTTGTACGCGTCGGTCGCGGCGGCGGCCTGCCGGTACAGGCCGTCGATCTCCTTGCGCACCTCTTCGAGGGTCTTCTTCGGCGCGGCGGGCGGCCCGGGCGGCAGCGGCGTGGCGGGCGCGGTGGGCGCCTGCGGGGCGGAGGGAGCCAACGGGGCCAAGGGGGCTGTCGGGGTCGACGGGGCTGCCGAGGCCTGGAGGGTCAGCGCGGGTGAGGCCAGCACCGTCAAGGCGCAGACCACGGTGATCGCGGCGTTGACGCAGCGGCGTCGGTTCACAAGCTCCCCCTCGTACGGCCCGCACCGGTATATCTGATTTACCGTCAGTAACTTGGTGGCGACCTTGGCGATAGTGCCATGCGTGACGTCAAAGCAACAGGGGATACCGGGCCCTGTCGGGTCACTCTCCCCCAGACGGGACGGGTGGGAAGGGAGTTGCGTTCCCGATCGACCGGGAATTCACCGCCAATTGGTCCTTCAGCGGGGCGCCAGTGCCTCCCAGCGCACCGTCACCTCGCCCTGGCGCCACCGCCGGTACCCGTCCGTCAGCGGCCAGTCCGCCGCCAGATCGCGCACGGCCCGGATCCAGCGCTGCCGTGCGCCGAGCGAGGCGTACGGGGCCGCCGCCGCCCACGCCCGGTCGAAGTCCCGCAGGAACGCGTGGACCGGCTCGCCCGGCACGTTGCGGTGGATCAGCGCCTTCGGCAGCCGTTCCGCGAGGTCCGAGGGTCGGTCGAGCGAGCCGAGCCGGGTCGCGAAGGTCACCGTCCTCGGCCCGGACCCGTCGAGCGCCACCCACACATGGCGCCGCCCGATCTCGTCGCAGGTCCCCTCGACGAGCAGCCCGCCAGGCCCGAGCCGCGCGCACAGCCGCGCCCACACCGCGGCGACCTCGTCCTCGTCGTACTGCCGCAGCACGTTCGCGGCCCGGATCAGCGCGACCTCGCCCGGCACCGGGACCTCGAAGCCGCCGTGCAGGAAGGTGAGGCCCGCGCGCTCGTACGGCTTGGCGGCGGCGACCCGGGCCGGCTCGATCTCGATGCCGACGACTTCGGTCCGCGGATCGGCGGTCCGCAGCCGGGCCAGGAGCTCCACGGCGGTCCAGGGGGCGGCCCCGTACCCCAGGTCGACGGCGACGGGCGGCTCGGGGGAGCGGCGCAGGGTCGGGCCGTGCGTGGCGGCGATCCAGCGGTCCATGCGCCGCAGCCGATTGGGGTTGGTGGTCCCGCGGGTGGCCGTACCGACGGGTCGGGTCGAGGCGGGTCGGGTGGTGCGGGGGGCCATGGGACGAGGGTACGGGCCGGGGGTGGGCGGCCGTGTCACGCCGGGCCCTGGATGGGGCCCGGGGCCGGGTGCGCGGCCGGGCCCCCACGGGCTGTGCCACGCCGTCCGGCACGGCAATGAATTGGCAAAGAGGAAATGGATGGCGCGATTCCGGTGTTGTGCGGCGTGGAAGGTGCCGTGCGCACCCGCCTCGCTGTGCCCGCTTCACCCCGCTCCACCCCTGCCGTGCCCGCTACGCCCCCACTCAGTGGAAGGACCGTCGACGTGAGCCAGTACGTGTCCCGGCTCGCCGGCTCCCTGGCGACGCCGCCCCGACTCCGGCTCCCCGGACGTCACCGGAGTCCGCGCCGGGTGGCCATGCTCAGCGTCCACACCTCGCCCCTGCACCAGCCGGGCACAGGTGACGCCGGCGGCATGAACGTGTACATCGTGGAGCTGGCCCGACGCCTCGCCGCGATCAACATCGAGGTCGAGATCTTCACCCGGGCCACCACCGGCGGCCTCGCCCCCGTGGTCGAGCTCGCGCCGGGCGTTCTCGTACGGCATGTGGACGCGGGGCCGTACGAGGGCCTCGCCAAGGAGGAGCTGCCGGCCCAGCTCTGCGCCTTCACGCACGGCGTGATGCAGGCCTGGGCGGGTCACCGGCCCGGCCACTACGACCTGGTCCACTCCCACTACTGGCTCTCAGGACACGTCGGCTGGCTCGCCGCCGAGCGCTGGGGCGTCCCGCTCGTCCACGCCATGCACACCATGGCCAAGGTCAAGAACGCGGCGCTCGCGGAGGGCGACACGCCCGAGCCCACGGCCCGGGTGATCGGCGAGACGCAGATCGTCGACGCCGCCGACCGGCTGATCGCCAACACCGCGGAGGAGGCCGACGAGCTCGTCCGCTTCTACGACGCGGACCCGGCGAAGGTCGCCGTCGTGCACCCCGGCGTGAACCTGGACCACTTCCGCCCGGCGGACGGCCGGGCCGCCGCCCGCGCCCGGCTCGGGCTGCCGGCCGACGCCTTCATCCCGGTCTTCGCGGGCCGGATCCAGCCGCTCAAGGCCCCCGACATCCTGCTGCGGGCCGCGGCCCAGCTCCTCGACCGCGATCCGTCGCTGCGCTCGCGCATGGTCGTGCCGATCGTCGGCGGGCCCAGCGGCAGCGGCCTCGCCAAGCCCGAGGGGCTGCAGAAGCTCGCCGCCAGGCTGGGCATCTCGGACGTGGTCCGCTTCCACCCGCCGGTCGGCCAGGACCGCCTCGCGGACTGGTTCCGGGCGGCGTCGGTGCTGGTCATGCCCTCGTACAGCGAGTCCTTCGGCCTGGTCGCCATCGAGGCGCAGGCGGCCGGGACCCCGGTCGTCGCGGCGGCGGTGGGCGGCCTTCCTGTCGCCGTACGGGACGACGTGACCGGCTTCCTGGTCCAGGGGCACGACCCGGCCGACTACGCCCGCGCGCTCGGACGGTTCGTCGCCGACCCGGCGCTGACCGACCGGATGGGCGCGGCCGCGGCCCGGCACGCGGAATCGTTCGGCTGGGACACGGCGGCCTCGGGCACGGCGGACGTGTATACGGCGGCGATGCACGATCACCGCCGTCGCGTACGCTCGCACCATGGCTGACGAGGTACGACGGGTCATCGAGGACACGTTCAGGGACGCAGAGCTGGAGTGGGAGTCGCCCGAGCCGGGCTCGTACGTCGTCAAACTCCCCGGCACGCGCAAGCTCTTCACGACGCTCTCCCTGCGGGTGGGCCGGCACTCCCTCTCGCTGAACGCGTTCGTCATCCGGCACCCCGACGAGAACGAGTCGGGCGTCCACCGCTGGCTCCTGGAGCGCAATCTCAAGCTGTACGGCGTGAGTTACGCGGTCGACGGCCTCGGCGACATCTATCTGGCCGGCAAGCTGCCGCTGGCCGCCGTCACCCCGGAGGAGCTGGACCGGCTGCTCGGCTCGGTCCTCGAGGCGGCGGACGGTTCCTTCAACACGCTTCTGGAGCTGGGTTTCGCGAGCGCGATCCGGCGCGAGTACGAGTGGCGGGTCTCGCGCGGTGAGTCGACCCGGAACCTCGACGCGTTCACCCACCTGACCAAGAAGCCGTAAGCGACCCACGCTCGCACGACCTCTTCCGTACCCAGCCCGGGCCGTGCCATGCTCATCGCCAACGCAGATCTGAACATGGTTCAGATATATGAATCCATATGAATCCATGGATGCAGGGCTATGGGAGGGCGGGCTCATGGGAATCAGCAGGAGACGGATCGTGGGCGGCGCGGTGGTCGTAGGCGTGGCGACGACGACGGGCTTCACTCCGTCGCTCCCCACCCCGTCGGGCCCCGCCCCGTCGCTCCCCACCCCGTCGGGCCCCGCCCCCGCGCACACCGCGCGCCTCTGGCGCGAGTTCGCCGACGCCCCTTACACCCACCCCCAGATCCCCTACGTGGGCCGCGCGGGCGCCCGCAGGGGCGCCGCGCGCCTCGACCGCCCGCCGGTCGTCGCCAACGTCGTCACCTACGGGGCCGTCCCCGACGGCTCCGCCGACTCGGCCGCGGCCATCAACCGGGCGCTCGCCGAGGCGGGGGAGCGCGGCGGCGGCACGGTGCTCGTCCCGCCGGGGACGTACCGCATCGACGACTTCCTGCACATCGGCCACAGCGACGTCGTCCTGCGCGGCGCGGGCTCGGGCCGGACGAAGCTCGTCGCGACGAAGAACCTCACCGAGCTGATCGGTACGTACGGTTCGCGCTACGGCGGCGACAAGTCCGCCTGGTCCTGGGCCGGCGGCCTGATCTGGCTCGCCCCGAAGGCCCGGCTCGACTCCCTCGTCGCGGCGATCCGCGCCAAGGCCTGGCCCTTCGAGGGCTGGACGGGCAACAGGCGGGACGAGTGGGAGACCCTGACCACCGTCCGCCCGGCCCGGCGCGGCGACTGGTCGATCACGGTCGACGACCCGTCAGCCGTGCGCCGCGGCCAGGTGGTTCTGCTCCGCCTCACCGACGACGCGGGCCACACGCTCCTGGAGCACATGGCGGGCGGCGGCGCCGGTCCCGAGTCGTACCACTGGGACGACAAGACCAAGCTGACCTCGTACGTGCCGCACGAGTGGCCGGTCCGGGTCGTCTCCGTGCGCGGCCGCACAGTGACCCTGGAGCGCCCGCTTCCGCTCGACGTACGCCCGGAGTGGGACCCGCGCCTGACGACGCTCGCGGAACCCCTGACCGGCTCGGGCGTCGAGGGCCTCACCCTGGAGGCGGTCGAGACCTCCCAGTCGGCGCACCTCCTCGACAAGGGCTACAACGGCGTCACCTTCCAGTGCGCGTACGACTGCTGGGCCGACGACATCGTCGTACGGCACGTGGACAACGGCTTCGGTCTCGTCGCCGCCTCCGCCTGCACACTGCGCCGCACCCGGGTCGAGGGCCGGGGCTCCCACCACCCGTACTTCTGCCGCGAGGGAGCGCACGACAACCTGGTCGAGGACTTCTCGATCGCGGCCCGTACGGTCCCGGCGCCGGCCGGGACGCAGCTCCACGGCATCAACGTGGAGGGGCTCTCCAGCTACAACGTCTGGTCGCGTGGGGTGATGGAGATGGGCACCTTCGACACCCACCGGGGCATGCCGTTCGCCAACGTACGGACGGAGATCACGGTCGAGAACAACGGCCGGCACGGCGGCGACGCCTCGGCGGGACCGCTGTACGGCGCCCGCTTCACGCACTGGAACGTGACGGTGACGAACGGCAGGGCGGGCCTGGTCAAGATCGACACGATCGCGCCGTGCAGCGCGACGGTCGGCATCAGCGAGGTCACGGAGTTCGACCAGATCGACGTACCGGACTTCGCGGGCGAACTCCACGCGCGCGTGGAGGCGTACGGGAATCCGGGGACGGTCCGCCCCCGGAACCTGTACGAGGCCCAGCGGCAACTCAGGCACTGACGGAGCCGGCACCGGCCTTCTCGTCGGCCGAGGCGCCCGGGGTGTCCGCCTCCTTCTCGACGACGGACGTGGGCTCGTCCTCGTCGAGGGCCTTGCGGAGGCGGGTGGTGTAGCCGATCGCGGCGAGGCCTCCGATGACGGCCGTACCCATCCAGAGGAAGTCGGGACCCGGCCCGTCGACGACCCAGCCGGCGAGGATCGGGGCGAGGAAGCCGGACAGCGCCCAGGACATGCCCATGACGCCCTGGTAGCGGCCGCGGGCGTGTTCGGGGGCGAGCTTGGCGGTGGCGGCGGCGTTCGTCGGGACGTGGACCATCTCGCCGATGGTCCACACGACGACGGTGGCGGCGAAGACCAGCGGGGTGCCGGCGAGGGCCGTGGCGCCGGTGCCGACGGCGAAGAGCAGCGAGGAGACGGTGAGCAGCATCGCCGGGGAGCGCTTCTCGGTCATCCTGTTGACCAGCAGCTGGAAGGCGACGATCACGACGCCGTTGACGGCGATGACGGCGCCGTAGGCGGAGGGTTCGAGCCCCGCGGCCGCCATCGAGAGCGGCAGGCCGACCCAGGGGGCGGTGAAGACGAGGCAGACGAGGAGGTTGAGGAGGACGAGCGTACGGAAGGGGGCGTCGCGCAGGACGTCGAGGACGCTGACGCGGTCCTTCTCGACGAGCTCCCCGGCCGGGTTCCGCCTGGCCTCGGGGCGGGTCTCGGGCAGCCGCAGGAAGACGATGAGGGCGCAGGTGGCGACCGCGATGGCCTCGACGAGGAAGAGGGTGCGGTAGCCGAGGAAGATCGCGGCGCCACCGCCGAAGGCGGCGACGGCGAAGCCGAGGTTGAGGGCCCAGTAGTTGAGCGCGAAGGCCCGGCGGCGGTCGTGCTCGGGGACCATGTCGGTGATGGTCGCCTGGATGGACGGCCGGACGGCCTGCATGGAGACGCCCATGAGCAGGACGACGGCGGCGACGCCCCAGGCGGTGGTGACCAGGGCCAGGGCGGTGGCGCAGGAGGCCGTCACCAGGTGCATGGTGACCATCGTGGGCCGGCGGCCCCACTTGTCGGTGAGGGTGCCGCCGAGCGGGGAACCGGCGACGCCGCCGAGACCGTGCAGGGCGACGACGAGCCCGGCGAACCAGGCGGAGTGGCCGAGCTCCTGGGTCAGGTACAGCGACAGGAACGTGAGGACGAAGGCGCCGGTCCGGTTGACGAGGGTGGAGAGCCAGAGCCACCAGAAGCCGCGGGGGAGACCGGAGACGGTGGCCCGGGCTGATCGTCTGAGCGAATCGATGGACATGTGTGGCCGGCTCCCCCGTGCATGTAAGCGTCGCTTTCCGGATCCGTAACTTACGGGGGCAGGGTTCCCGGACGCCACTGAATTGACGGTCGGCGTCAACCGTCCACCGTGCGCATGGCGCCTCGGGCGTCGATTAGGCTCGGACGCATGGCCGACGCACCGTACAAGCTGATCCTCCTCCGCCACGGCGAGAGCGAGTGGAACGCGAAGAACCTGTTCACCGGCTGGGTGGACGTCAACCTCACCGAGAAGGGCGAGAAGGAGGCGGTCCGCGGCGGTGAGCTGCTCAAGGACGCCGGCCTGCTGCCCGACGTACTGCACACCTCCCTCCAGAAGCGCGCGATCCGCACGGCGCAGCTGGCGCTGGAGTCCGCCGACCGCCACTGGATCCCGGTCCACCGCTCCTGGCGCCTGAACGAGCGGCACTACGGTGCGCTGCAGGGCAAGGACAAGGCGCAGACGCTCGCGGAGTTCGGCGAGGAGCAGTTCATGCTCTGGCGCCGCTCGTACGACACCCCGCCGCCGGCGCTCGAGGACGGCACGGAGTTCTCCCAGTCGGCCGACCCGCGCTACGCGACGATCCCGCCGGAGCTCCGCCCCCGCACGGAGTGCCTGAAGGACGTCGTCGACCGCATGCTGCCGTACTGGTACGACGGCATCGTCCCGGACCTCCTGGACGGCCACACGGTCCTGGTCGCGGCCCACGGCAACAGCCTCCGCGCCCTGGTCAAGCACCTGGACGGCGTCTCGGACGAGGCCATCGCGGGCCTGAACATCCCGACGGGCATCCCGCTGGTCTACGAACTGGACGAGAACTTCAAGCCCCTGAACCCGGGTGGCACGTACCTCGACCCGGAGGCGGCGGCCGCGGCGATCGAGGCCGTGAAGAACCAGGGAAAGAAGTAGTTTCCCAGCGCTGATCCAGCGCTGATCAAGGCCTCCACCTGTGGTTTCTCCGCACGTGGGGGCCTTGCTCGATTCGTCCTACGAGATTCGTACTACTGGAGGAGTGACGGACGTGGCGTTGACCAAGCCCGAGGTGAGCCCGATCGAGGGCAATGCCCCCACCAGCCTGGTGATCACCGATCTCACGGTCGGCGACGGCGAGGAGGCCAAGGCGGGGCGGGCGGTGACCGTGCACTACGTGGGCGTGGCCCACTCCACCGGCGCCCAGTTCGACGCCTCCTGGGACCGCGGGGAGCCGTTCCGGTTCTACCTCGGCGAAGGCGAGGTCATCCAGGGATGGGACAGGGGCGTCGCCGGGATGAAGGTGGGCGGCCGCCGTCGACTGGAGATCCCTCCGCACCTGGGCTACGGCTCACGGGGAGCCGGCGGGGTCATCAAGCGCAACGAGACGCTGATCTTCGTCGTGGATCTGCTCGCCGTGAACTAGGTCCGCGTGAACCAGGTCGGCGTGAACCAGGGCTGATCGGCCGTCCGGCAGGACGGTCCTCGTTCCCGTACAACCATGCGAACCGATCATGAGTCTGATCGGGCACGGCACGTCCGTGTCCGATCTTCTCGTGGAGGTTCCACTTGCAGTTCCGCTCCACCGGCACTCGCACCCGCACCCGTACCCGTCTCGCCACGGCCATCACCGCCGTTCTCGCCGTCACGGCCCTCGGCGCCGGGGCGCTGGCCACCGCGCCGACCGCGTTCGCAGCCACCCCGGCCGCGTTCTCGGCCGCGGACGACCAGCCCGCCACCCTCCCCGTCTTCCCGGAGGGCTCCCAGCTCGCGGGGTCGGGCGCCACCGGCTTCCTCAGCTACTCGTTCACCCAGAACGGAACGCGGGAGGTGCGCTGGACGCCGTACGACGGCGGGGCCACCACCCTGCTCCAGGAGCCGGAGGACGGCGGGTTCACCATGTCGGGCGGCGACGTGGTCGTCCTCGGCGACGCCAACTGGACGTACGAGATGCGTTCTCTCACCCTGCGGAACATGGCCGACCCGGCCGCCCCCGGTGTGGACATCGACCTCCGCGCGCTCGACGCGCACTACGTGGCCGTGCTGAGCCCGACGAGCGTGCTCGCGCGGGTGACGAAGGGCGACGGCGCGGTGGAACTCCACGTCGTGAGCAAGGACGGCGCCACGACGACCAGCCGCAAGGTCTCCGGGCTGCCGGCGGACGCCACCCACATCTTCAGCTGGGCTCCGGTCCAGAACGGCATCGCCTTCGTCGGGTACGAGACGGGCCCGGCGAACGCGCGGGTCGGCGGCCGGGCCCTGGTCGACGTGGCGGCAGGGACGGCGACCGAGACGTACTCCTCCGCCGAGTCCGGATACGACTTCAGCACCCTGATGGTCTCCGGTTCCCATGTGGCCTGGGTCGACTACGCGTCCGGCACCGGACTGTTCGTCACGTCCGTCGACCGCGCGACGCGCGAGGAGAAGCGGACCGTCCTGGGCGCCCGTGACGGCGAGTGGTACCACGCGCTCGTCGGCGGCTGGCTGGTGTACGGCAATTCCTCGACGCCCGTCCGCGCCGTCTCCCTGACCACCGGCGAGACCCGCGACCTCGTCGACAGCGGATCCGGCGCGGTGTCCGCGGGCGACGGCAGCATGGTGGTGAGCGGCAAGCGCGCCGCCGACGGCGCGGGCCTGTTCCGGATCACGGCCGGGCAGGACGGCACCCCGACGGTCACCAAGGTCGCCGCGACGGGCCAGGTGGCCGTGCCGCCCGCTCTGAAGATCGAGCAGGTCCACGTCCCCGACGTCGCGGACCTCGACCAGACCGGCGGCAACGTGACCCTCGGCTGGACGCTGTCCCGCCCCGAAGCCCGTCTGGACGTCACGCTCACGCACATCGCCACGGGCAAGGAGTTCCGCACGAGCGTGAACGCCCCGGCCAGCGGCTCGCGCTTCGACTACACCTGGGACGGCACCATCGCCGGGGTGGACGCGCCGAACGGCAGGTACGCGGTGGAGGCCGAGGCGACGCCGCTCGACGGCGTCGGCGAACCCGCCCACCAGGGCTGGGAGATGACGGTCAAGCGGGCGTACGACCCGCACGACTACACCAACAACGGCTCCACGGACGTCCTGGCCCGGGACGCGGCCGGCGGCCTGTGGCGCGACGACCTGCGGGACCGGCCGGTGAACGGCCAGGTCAAGCCCGCCCAGCGCGTCGGGCTCGGCGGTGGCTGGCAGACGTACAAGCACATCGAGGCCGTCGGCGACATCTCGGGCGACCAGGTCGGCGACATCGTCGGCCTCGACGGCTCCGGGGTGCTCTGGCACTACCTCGGCAAGGGCGACGGCGGCTTCACGCCGCGCGCCCGCGTCGGCGGCGGCTGGGGTGTGTACAACCAGCTCACCGGCGGCTCGGACCTCGACGGCGACGGCCGCGCCGACCTCCTCGCCGCGGACACCGCGGGCGTGCTGTGGTTCTACAAGGGCACCGGCTCCGCCACCGCCCCCTTCGCCGCCCGCGCGCGCGTCGGCGGTGGCTGGGGCGTCTACAACCAGCTCACCGCCGTCGGGAACATCGCCGGTTCGGCCGCGGGAGACCTGATCGCCCGCGACAAGGACGGCGTCCTCTGGATGTACCAGGGCGACGGCCGCGGCAACTTCGCGCCCCGCGTGCGGGTCGGCGGCGGCTGGGGTGCCTTCAGCCAGCTCGTCGGCGCCGGCGACCTCGACAACGACGGCCGCCCGGACCTGGTCGCGTACGGCGCGGGCGGCACGTACGTCTACCGTTCGACGGGCTCCACCACCGCCCCCTTCAGCCGTCAGTCGACGTCGCTGTACGCGGGCGAGGGCACGAAGTTCAACAACATCGCGTAGCGAGCCGTCGCGTAAGGAACAGCAGAACGAAAGGGGCCCCCTCCTCGCCAGGTTTCCGGCGGGGAGGGGGCCTTCTCGACGGCCTCCCGGGGCCGGCGATCAAGGTCGCGCAAATCCGTTGTGACGGGGCAGGGCATCGCGTAGGGTCCCCGATGTGATCACCGGATCGGCGACTCTTCGCCACGCACAGACGGGTCAGCCGGTGGAAGGCTGATCCCGCAGCGGGGGTGCGTACGTCACCCCCGTCGTTCGGCACGTGGACCTCCCTGGGCATCGCGCCCACCCCGAGTCCACCCCTTCACTCCGTGCCGAACACACAGCGAGGTCACACCACATGGCAGTCAGCTTCAACCACACCATCATCGCCGCCAAGGACCGCAACGAGTCCGCGCTCTTCTTCCGGGAGCTCCTGGAACTCCCCGAAGCGCCGTCCTGGGGCCCGTTCGTCAACATCCAGCTCGCCGACGGCGTCCTGCTCCAGTTCGCCGAGCCGCCGGTCGAGATGCAGATCCAGATGCAGCACTACGCCTTCCTGGTCGACGACGAGCTCTTCGACCGCGCGTACCAGCGGCTCTGCGACGGCTCCGTCGAGCACTGGGCCGATCCGCAGATGCGGCTCCCGGGCGAGATCAACCACGGCCACGGCGGCCGAGGGGTCTACTTCAAGGACCCCGCCGGGCACGCGATCGAGCTGCTCACCCGCCCGTACCTGTAGGCGGCCGGCAGGGTGTGGATAGCCTCCGTGTCATGGCTACCTCACTCCGCCTCGAGAAGATCACCCCCGACAACGTCGAGGCCGCGCTCGCCCTGCGCGTCCATCCCCACCAGGAGAAGAACGTCGCTCCTGTCGCGCACTCACTGGCGGAGGCGTACGCCTTCGGGGAGACCGCCTGGCCCCGGCTCATCCTCGACGGCGACGAGCCCGTCGGCTTCGTGATGGCCTTCCTGGACATCCAGTGGGCTCCGGAGAGGGACCCCGACGACCGCCGCAGCGGACTCTGGCGGCTCAACATCGCCGCCGGCCACCAGGGCAAGGGGTACGGGCGGTTCGCCGTCGAGGCCGTGCGCGAGGAGATACGGCGGCGCGGCGACGGCGGGCAGATGTACGTGACGTGGGAGCCGGGCGAGAACGGGCCCGGGGGTTTCTACCTCGGGCTCGGCTTCCGCGCGACGGGGGAGACGTCCGGGGACCAGACCGTCGGCGTCCTCGACATCCTCGACGGCCCCGGTGGCCCCGACGTCCGCTCGGCGTGACAGATGCGTGGGCCCCGCCCGGGGAAACCGGGCGGGGCCCACGCGTCTCTCAGGAGCAGCCCCCGCACTGGCACGGCCCGCCGGACTGGCAGCCGCAGCCGCAGCCCGGGCCGCACGCGCAACCGCTGAGACGGAGAACGGGCAGGAGCACCGCGTCGCGCGGGACGACCTGCTGGGGGTCGGTGGTGGCGGAATCAGCCATGGGGTCCCTCCTCGGAGGCGTACGTCGCCTCTCCCCATTGCATGCCCAGCCCACCGGGCGCATCAACGGCGCACAGGAGTGCGAACGCCACCCCCGAAAGGCCGGAGCCCTCGGCCGGCGCGCCCGCGAGCCGCGCCGCGCGCCACCGCCCGCGAGCCGGGCCGCGCGCCACCGCCCGCGAGCCGGGCCCGCGCGCCACCGCCCGCGAGTTACGCGCCCTCGACCGGCGAGTCCTGCGGCTGCAGCTCGTCCGCGTGCTCGCCCGTCACCAGGTACACGACGCGCTTCGCCACGGATACCGCGTGGTCGGCGAACCGCTCGTAGTAGCGGCCGAGCAGCGTCACGTCGACGGCCGTCTCGATGCCGTGCTTCCAGCGGTCGTCCATCAGGTGCTGGAAGAGCGCCCGGTGCAGCAGGTCCATCTCGTCGTCGTCCTGCTCCAGCTGGAGCGCCAGGTCGACGTCCTTCGTGATGATGACCTCCGCCGCCTTCGCCATCAGGCGCTGCGCCAGCTGACCCATCTCCAGGATCGTCGCGTGCAGGTCGCGCGGCACCGCCGTGTTCGGGAAGCGCAGCCGCGCCAGCTTCGCCACGTGCTGCGCCAGGTCGCCGGAGCGCTCCAGGTCGGCGCTCATGCGCAGCGAGGTCACCACGATGCGCAGGTCCGTCGCCACCGGCTGCTGGCGGGCCAGCAGCGCTATCGCACGGGCCTCCAGGTCGTGCTGCAGGTCGTCGACCTTCTGGTCCGCGGCGATCACGCTCTCCGCGAGCTTCAGGTCGGCGTCGAGCATGGCCGTCGTGGCGCGCCCGATCGCGGACCCGACCAGGCGGGCCATCTCGACCAGGCCCTCGCCGATCGAGTCAAGTTCCTCGTGGTACGCGTCCCGCATCGATGTCCCTCTCTCGCAGATGTCCCGGGTCCGGGGTCCTGTGGGGCTCTCGGACCCCCACGCTCCCACGTTCGGCCCCCGACAAGTCAGGCGCGTCCACCCCAAGTGAATGAGCTCTTTCCCCTCGGTGAACTCTGGGCGACGTACGCCGCTGTTCCGGACAGTCCAAATGAACCACCACGGTCCCCACGGTGAACTCTGGGCGACGACTGTTCGAGCAGCCACTCGGACGGCTGGGAGAGTGTCTGTCGACCCGCATAACCTTGAGGGCATGGACGTGAACGCGGCAGTCGCCGCATTGGCCGCGATCGCCGGGGTGTGCACCGGCGTGATCGCCATGCTGGCGTTCCGCTGGAGCGAGCGCGACCAGGCGCGGCCCACCCGGACCTCCCTGCACACCGACGCCGTGCTCCCGCCCGGTGTCGACACCGTGCTCTCCGTGCTGCGCTCCTCCGCGGTCGTGCTCGACGAGAGCGACTCCGTGGTCAAGGCCAGCTCGGCGGCGTACGCCCTCGGTCTGGTCCGCGGCGGGAAGCTGGCCGTCGAGCCCATGCTCAACATGGCCCGCGACACCCGCCGCGACGGGGAGATACGTCAGGTCGAGCTCGACCTGCCCCGGCGCGGCACCGGACGCGGCGAGGCGCTCGCGGTCTCCGCCCGGGTGGCGCCGCTCGGCTCCCGCCTGGTGCTGCTCCTGGTCGAGGACCTGACGGAGGCACGCCGTATCGAAGCGGTACGGCGCGACTTCGTCGCCAATGTGAGTCATGAGCTCAAGACTCCGACAGGTGCGCTCTCCCTGCTCTCCGAGGCCGTCATGGACGCCTCGGACGACCCCGAGGCGGTCACCCGCTTCGCCGGCCGCATGCAGATCGAGGCGACCCGCCTGACCAACCTCGTACAGGAGCTCATCGACCTCTCCCGCGTGCAGAACGACGATCCCCTGGAGGACTCCGAGCCCGTACGGGTGGACGAACTGGTCGCCGAGGCCATCGACCGCTCCCGGCACGCCGCCTCCACCAAGCAGATCACCATGGCCTCCGGAGGCACCGCGGACCTGCACGTCTGGGGCAGCCGCGGCCAGCTCGCCGCGGCGCTCGGCAACCTCGTCGAGAACGCCGTCAACTACTCTCCGGCCCGTACGCGGGTGGGCATCGCCGCCCGCCGCGTCACGGCCCCCGGCGGCGACCTGATCGAGATAGCGGTGACCGACCAGGGCATCGGCATCTCCGAGAAGGACCGCGAGCGCGTCTTCGAGCGCTTCTACCGCGTCGACCCGGCCCGCTCCCGCGCCACCGGAGGTACGGGGCTCGGCCTGGCCATCGTCAAGCACGTGGCCGCCTCGCACGGCGGGGAGGTCACGGTCTGGAGCACCGAAGGCCAGGGCTCCACCTTCACCCTGCGGCTGCCCGAGGCGGGCGCCGTACGGGAACGCCGCCCGCCCGCCTCCCCCACCCCCGATCTCATGACCGAACCGCTCCCTGCCCCGGAGGTCCTTCCGTGACCCGAGTGCTTGTCGTCGAGGATGAGGAATCCTTCAGCGACGCCCTGTCGTACATGCTTCGCAAGGAAGGCTTCGAGGTGGCGGTCGCCGCGACCGGGCCCGACGGCCTCGACGAGTTCGAGCGCAACGGGGCGGACCTCGTCCTCCTCGACCTGATGCTGCCGGGCCTGCCCGGCACCGAGGTCTGCCGCCAGCTGCGCGGCCGGTCGAACGTCCCGGTCATCATGGTGACCGCCAAGGACAGCGAGATCGACAAGGTCGTCGGGCTGGAAATAGGAGCCGACGACTACGTGACCAAGCCCTTCTCCTCGCGGGAGCTCGTGGCCCGCATCCGCGCGGTCCTGCGCCGCCGCGGCGAGCCGGAGGAGGTCACCCCCGCGGCCCTGGAGGCCGGCCCGGTCCGCATGGACGTGGACCGCCACGTCGTCACGGTCTCCGGGGGCAAGGTCGACCTCCCGCTGAAGGAGTTCGACCTCCTGGAGATGCTGCTGCGCAACGCGGGCCGCGTGCTGACCCGTATGCAGCTGATCGACCGCGTCTGGGGCGCGGACTACGTGGGTGACACCAAGACCCTCGACGTCCACGTCAAGCGCCTCCGCGCGAAGATCGAGCCGGACCCGGGCGCGCCGCGGTACCTGGTGACGGTCCGAGGCCTGGGCTACAAGTTCGAGCCGTAAACCCCGAGCCGTAGGCCGTGAGCCGTGAGCCGTCAGCCGTGAGCGGTAGGCCGTAGCCGTACGTACGCGAAGGGGCGCCCCGTCGGAGTGATCCGGTGGGGCGCCCCTTTGACGTACGCGTCTGTACGGGTGGGTACGGGTGCGTACGGCTGTGTCAGTGGCCGGCCGCGTGGCTGGCGCCGCCCGAGGGGGTGCCGGTGCCGGTCGGGGTGGCGGTGCCCGTCGGGGTGGCCGTGGAACCGGCCTCGCTGCCGTGGCCCGCCTCGCCGGTCGGGGTCGCGGTGGCCGAACCGCTCGGCTTGGCGCCCGCGGGCTTCGGGATCTCGGTCGGGCCGTACTCCTTGAAGTAGCTGGTCGCCGGGACGACGAAGGCCTGCAGGGCCACGTCACCCGTCTTGCTCAGCTTGAAGACGAGCTCCTGCGCACCGCCGTCCTTCACGGCCTCGTGGCCGTTCTCGATCGTGGCGGAGGCGTTGCCCTTGCCGCCGATGACGACCGAGCCGCCGGCGGCGATGGTGATCGGGCCCGAGCCGGAGGCGGCCTTGAGCTTCACCGGCGCGGCGGAGCCGCCCAGCGTGATCGAGTCGAGCGTCTGCGGCGTGCTGCCGTTGTTGAACACCGTCGCGGAGACGACGGCGGGACCTGCCGCGCCGGCGGTCGGCTGGGTGATCACGAGCGCGTTCTGGATCTTGACGTCTTCCACCGTGACGGCGGCGTTGTCCGGTCGGACGCCGAGGGTCTGCGCGTTGTTACCGGCGCCACAGGCGGACAGCGAGGCGATCGAGATCACGATGGCGGTGGCGGCGAGGGCGCCGCGTCGAAGGCTGCGGCTCACGGCGGCGGCATCTCCTAGGACGTACGGACGGGCATGGGCGGCCGGCTGGAGTCTTACTCGGGACCAACCGGCTGAGAACGGAACTGACGGAGCTGGACGGACGGAGCTAAAGGTGCGTCAGCGCGCTTAGGTTACCGAGCCACCCTCTCCCGCCCGCACCCGACCCGCCCCTTCACGCACCCGCCACGCACGGGGAGCGTCGGCCGATGTCCCGGAAGACCTCTCGCCAGACGTCCGGACGGACCCGCGGCCGATCTCCCGCCCGCCTCCCGAACCGCCCCCGACCCGCTTCACCATGGCCGGATCACGGCGCATTGAGGCTCCGTTCACATAACCGACTTGATCAATTCGACGGCCGTCCGCGCATTCCACCGCTCGTCCCATGGAAAAACTCGTCTCACACCGATGGGTGATCAATTCGGGATTCGGTCCGGGATGCGTCCGCACGGGTGACCGATCCTCGAACGGAGTATGCCAAGATGTGTACCCGGAACCCGGCAAAACGGGGCATCCCGGCCCCTCCCGGGCCCTCCGGGCCGGCGTGACGCCCGCGTTTCTCTCCGTCCACGCAGCCGCTCCGACCTGCGAATACCGCCTTCCGGAAGCCCTCCGCAGCACGTTCGCGTCGCTGTTGTCAAGCCCCGAGATATGCCCTGACCTGCGAAAACGCCATTCAGAAGAAGCCGTATCCGTGTTACCCTGGATAGCCACGGAAGGGGTACCTGTCACATGACGTTCAAGGTTGGCGACACCGTGGTCTATCCCCATCACGGGGCCGCGCTGATCGAGGCCATCGAAACTCGCCAGATCAAAGGCGTGGACAAGACCTACTTGGTGCTCAAGGTCGCCCAGGGCGACCTGACGGTTCGTGTGCCGGCGGACAATGCGGAGTTCGTCGGTGTTCGCGATGTAGTTGGTCAGGACGGGCTTGACCGGGTCTTCGAGGTGCTGCGCGCGCCGTACGCCGAGGAGCCCACGAACTGGTCCCGTCGCTACAAGGCGAACCTTGAGAAGCTCGCCTCCGGCGATGTCATCAAGGTCGCCGAAGTGGTCCGCGACCTCTGGCGCCGGGAGCGCGAGCGCGGACTCTCCGCAGGTGAGAAGCGCATGCTCGCCAAGGCTCGGCAGATCCTGGTGAGCGAGCTGGCCCTCGCGGAGAACACGAACGAGGACAAGGCCGAGGCTCTCCTCGACGAGGTCCTCGCGTCCTGAATGAAGCGATGCCGCGGTGCCCGTTGGCGTGCTGTGCTCCACACAGCGCTGCCGCCGGGCGCTGCGGCATGTTTCGTCTCAGGTGCCGCGTGTCGCGCCGCAAGGCCGTCTCATCCGTCGCATGAGCCCCGGCTGACGTCCGAGCCTCGGGTGATGCCCGACCGGCCGTCCGGGCTCCGGGTGGCGTCCGTCTCGTGACGCGTCCGTCCACGAAACTCCCGTATCCCCAGCCCCCTCGCGTCCCACGGACCTCGTGCCACGCGCCCCGCCCCGACCGTCGTCACGGAAAGGGCCCGGTCAAGGCGTTGCGCCGGCACTCCCCCCAGCCTTCGGCCGGGGGCACCCCCAGGGCCATACCCATGTCCGCCGAGGAAACAAACCTGCCGGAGTGCAACCGATGACAGACGAAACGCGTCCCTCACGGACCGCCGTGGTGATCCCCGCGGCGGGCCGGGGCGTACGGCTCGGCCCGGGCGCCCCCAAGGCGCTCCGCGCGCTGAACGGCACCCCCATGCTCATCCACGCCGTCCGGGCGATGGCGGCCTCCCGTGCCGTCTCCCTCGTCGTCGTGGTCGCTCCCTCCGACGGCGCCGCCGAGGTCAAGAACCTCCTCGACGACCACGCGCTGCCCGAGCGCACCGACTACCTCGTCGTGCCCGGCGGCGACACCCGCCAGGAATCCGTACGCCTCGGTCTCGCGGCGCTCCCCGAGGGCGTCACCACCGTCCTCGTCCACGACGCGGCCCGCCCGCTGGTCCCCGTCGACACGGTCGACTCGGTCATCGAGGCCGTCCGCGACGGGGCCGTCGCCGTCGTCCCCGCCCTGCCGGTGGCCGACACCGTCAAGGAGGTCGAGCCCGCGGCGACGAAGGGCGACCCCGAGAGCGTCGTCGCGACCCCCGAGCGCTCCCGGCTGCGCGCCGTCCAGACCCCGCAGGGCTTCGACTACGAGACCCTCGTCAACGCGCACGCGACCATCGCCCTCACGGGTGACGGCGCCACGGACGACGCGGGCATGGTCGAGCGGCTCGGCGCGCCCGTCGTGGTCGTGCCCGGCCACGAAGAGGCGTTCAAGGTGACCCGCCCCCTGGACCTCGTACTGGCCGAGGCCGTACTCGCCCGCCGGAGGGCCAACGATGGCTTCTGACCGCAGCCTGCCGCTCATCCCGAGGACAGGCATCGGCACCGACGTCCACGCCTTCGAGCAGGGCCGCGAACTGTGGTGCGCCGGCCTCCTCTGGGAGGACGAGGAATTCGGCCTCGCCGGGCACTCCGACGGTGACGTCGCCGCCCACGCCGCCTGCGACGCGCTCTTCTCCGCCGCCGGCATCGGCGACCTCGGCGCCCACTTCGGCACCTCCCGCCCCGAGTGGTCCGGCGCCTCCGGCGTCACCCTCCTCGCGGAGGCCGCCCGGATCGTCCGCGCCGAGGGGTACGAGATCGGCAACGTCGCCGTCCAGGTCATCGGCGTCCGCCCCAAGGTCGGCAAGCGCCGCGACGAGGCGCAGAAGGCGCTGAGCGCGGCGGTCGGCGCCCCCGTCTCCGTCTCCGGCACCACGACGGACGGCCTCGGCCTCACCGGCCGCGCCGAGGGCCTGGCCGCCCTGGCGACCGCGCTGGTGTACCGCCCCGCCTGAGGCACAGCTGAGCCACGGCTGAGGCGCACCTGACGCACCACCGGAAAAATCCCGCCCCCGCGACCCGCATTCGGTCGCGGGGCACTACCACACGCCCACTACCCTGGAGTGGTGACTATTCGCCTGTACGACACCAGCGCCCGGCAGATCCGTGACTTCTCCCCGCTCACACCGGGCCACGTCTCGATCTACCTCTGTGGCGCCACTGTCCAGGCCGCCCCGCACATCGGGCACATCCGGTCGGGGCTGAACTTCGACATCATGCGCCGCTGGTTCGAGTACCGCGGCTACGACGTCACGTTCGTCCGCAACGTCACCGACATCGACGACAAGATCATCGCCAAGGCCGCCGACCAGGGCCGCCCCTGGTGGTCCATCGGCTACGAGAACGAGCGAGCCTTCAACTCCGGCTACGACGCGCTCGGTTGCCTGCCGCCCACCTACGAGCCCCGCGCCACCGGCCATGTCACCGAGATGGTCGAGATGATGCGCGGACTCATCGAGCGCGGGCACGCCTACGAGGCGGACGGCAGCGTCTACTTCGACGTCCGCTCGTTCCCCGGCTACCTCTCGCTCTCCAACCAGGACATCGACGACCTGCGCCAACCCGACGAGGGCGTCTCCGGCAAGCGCGACCCGCGGGACTTCGCGATGTGGAAGTCGACCAAGCCCGGCGAGCCCGACTGGGAGACGCCGTGGGGCCGCGGCCGGCCCGGCTGGCACCTGGAATGCTCGGCGATGGCCCACAAGTACCTGGGCTCCGCCTTCGACATCCACGGCGGCGGCCTCGACCTGATCTTCCCGCACCACGAGAACGAGATCGCCCAGGCCAAGGCGTACGGCGACGACTTCGCCTCGTACTGGGTGCACAACGCCTGGGTCACCATGAGCGGCGAGAAGATGTCGAAGTCGCTCGGCAACTCGGTGCTCGTCTCCGAGATGGTGAAGAACTGGCGCCCCATCGTCCTGCGCTACTACCTGGGCACCCCGCACTACCGCTCGATGATCGAGTACAGCGAGGAGTCCCTGCGCGAGGCCGAGTCCGCGTTCGCGCGCATCGAGGGCTTCGTCCAGCGCGTCACCGAGAAGGCGGGCAAGACCGTGCCGCCCGCCCCCGAGGTGCCGCCCGCGTTCGCCGAGGCGATGGACGACGACCTGGGTGTCCCGCAGGCGCTCGCGATCATCCACACCACCGTCCGCCAGGGCAACAGCGCGCTCGCCGCCGACGACAAGGACGAGGCGATCGCCCGCCTGGCCGAGGTCCGGGCCATGCTCGGCGTCCTCGGCCTCGACCCCCTCGACCCGCACTGGGCCGAGGAGACCGACCGGGGCGAGGAGCTGCACGGCGTCGTCGACACGCTCGTACGCATGGTGCTCCACCAGCGCGAGTCGGCCCGTGAACGCAAGGACTGGGCCACCGCGGACGCGATCCGCGACCAGCTCGCCCAGTCCGGCCTCGCCATCGAGGACAGCCCCGACGGCCCCCGCTGGACGCTGGGCAACCGCTGATGACGTGCCGCTCGGGGAGCCGGGCGGCACACTTCACTTACAGACCTATGTACGCAACACCGAGGATTAGGTAGTCATGGCCGGGAACAGCCAGCGCAGGAACCGCCGCACGTCCAACAAGAAGGGCGCGACGGTCGGCAGCGGTGGCCAGCGGCGCAAGGGCCTCGAAGGCAAGGGCCCCACGCCGAAGGCCGAGGACCGCAAGGGTCACAAGGCGTTCCGCGTCTCCAACGCCATCGCCCGACAGGCCGCCAAGCGCCGCCCCGCGCCCCGTCGCGGCGGCCCCAAGGGCACCTCGGAGATGGTCGTCGGCCGTAACCCGGTCTTCGAGGCGCTGCGCGACGGCGTGCCCGCGACCACGCTCTACGTCCAGCAGTTCATCGACAACGACGAGCGCGTCCGCGACGTGCTGAAGCTCGCCGGCGAACGGGGCAACATCCACCTGATGGAGGCCCCGCGCCAGGAGCTCGACCGGATGACGAACGGCCTGAACCACCAGGGCCTCGTCCTCCAGGTCCCGCCGTACGAGTACGCGCACCCCGAGGACCTCACGGCGGCCGCCTACGACGCCCACGAGGACCCGCTGATCGTCGCCCTCGACGGCGTGACCGACCCCCGCAACCTCGGCGCGATCGTCCGCTCCGTCTCCGCCTTCGGCGGTCACGGCGTGGTCGTCCCCGAGCGCCGCGCGGCCGGGATGACCGCGGGCGCCTGGAAGTCCTCGGCCGGCACCGCCGCCCGTACGCCGGTCTCCCGCGTCACCAACCTGACCCGGGCGCTGGAGGGCTTCCAGAAGGAGGGCCTCACGGTCGTCGGCCTCGCCGCCGACGGCGAGCACACGGTCGAGGACCTGGAGGCGCTCGACGGCCCGGTCGTCATCGTCATCGGCAGCGAGGGCAAGGGCCTGGGCCGCCTCGTCGGCGAGACCTGCGACTACCGCGTCCGCATCTCGATGCCCGGTGGCGCCGAGTCGCTGAACGCCGGTGTCGCCGCGGGCATCGTCCTCTACGAGGTCGCCCGCCGCCGCTCGAACTGACCTCGACACACGTCGTACCGGACGGGCCCACCTCCCTGAGCTGGGCCCTTTCGCGTACCCCGGCACCGCCTCCCGTACCCCCTCCGGCACCGGCGGCGCGATCTTGACGGGTCTCGGACATTCGGTGCCTGTCAAGGCAGTGTCCTAAGCCCGCGTCACTCGGTTAGATGAGTGTGGACACCAGAACGCCCCGGCCGGGGTTCGACGATCAGCCCGCGCTGAGCATGCTCAAAGTGGATTCCGATCCCGCGCAGGTCATCGTGAACCACGCCAGCTTCCGTGTGCGGCTCGCGCCGGCCCAGCAGCCGAAGTTCGCCGCCGCCTCTCGCGGTCCGGCCCTCGCCGGAGCCGCAGCAGCAGCGGCGGGCGGGGCCGCCGGGCGCCGCCGCCCCGTCGTGTGGACCGGCAAGTCCGCCCCCGGAGCGACCGGGCTGCTCCAGGCCGTGCGGGAGTCCTCCGTCTCCACCCTGGAGCCCCCCGGGCACCACGACGGGGGCGCCACGCAGGCCATCCCGCGCATCGACGACACCATGCCGACCCCGGTCGTCACCGACGGCCCGGCGCCGCTGCTGCCCCCGATGCGGCGCGCCGAAGGCGCCTTCGACCAGCCGTACGACGGTCCGTACGGCTCCTCGTACGAGCTGTCGCGCGACGGGGCGGACGCGGCCTACGGGGACGGGGCGGACAGCGACGAGTACGGCGACCGCTCGGCGCACCGCCACGGCGCCGACCCCGTCCGGCACGCCTACTACCCCGGGCGCCGGATGAACCTCGGCGTCGTGCTCCTCCCGCTCCGCGTCTTCCTCGGCTTCATCTCCATCTACGCGGGCATGGGCAAGCTCTGCGACCCCGTCTACTTCGACGGCGGCGAGCGCGGCTCCATGGTCAAGTGGCTCAACTCCCTGAACCCCTGGGCCCTCGCCGAACCGCTGCGCGACTTCGCCCTCCAGCACCCGGTCGGCGCCGGACTGACCGTCGCCTTCCTCCAGGTCGTCGTCGGCGTCCTCACGGTCCTCGGCCTCTGGCAGCGGGTCGGCGCCGTCATCGGCGCGATGCTGTCGGCGGCCCTGCTCCTGACCGTCAGCTGGAAGACCGTCCCGGTCTACGACTCCGCCGACATCATCTTCCTCGCCGCCTGGTCCCCGCTGATCATCGCGGGCGCGCCCGTCTACTCCATCGACGGCCGCCTCGCGGGCGAGGCCTGGCGCACGCTCGGCCCGCGCTCGGAGCTGTGGGAGCTGCGCCGCCGGGTCCTGCGCCGGGGCGCGCTCGTCGCCTCGATCGTCGTCGGTCTCACGCTGCTCATCGGCTCGGTGCTCGGCGGGGCCGTGCGGTCGGCGGAGATGGTCACCGTGCCCGGTCCGAACGACGACCCGATCAACCACCTGCCCGGGCGGACCCTCCCGCAGGAGCCCGGCGAGCGCTCGCCGTCCCAGTCCGCCTCCACGCGCCCCAAGCCGTCGGCGACGCAGGGCGCGAGCGGGGAGAGCCCGAAGGACGAGACGGCCGAGCCGAGCGAGAGCGCCCGGGAGACCGGCAGGACGCAGGAGAGCCGTCCGACCGCGACGCAGGGCGCCGGCACCCGTACGCCGACCCAGTCGAGGCCGGCGGCCCCGCCGTCGACCAGCTCCGGCCCGACGAGCTCGGGCGGTTCGAGCGGCGGCAGCGGTGGCGGCACCGGCACGAGCGAGCCGACGAGCGGCTCGTCGTCGGGCGGCGGGAACAGGAACCCGATCGGCGGCCTGCTGGGCTGAGCGGGGAGTACGTACATCTGAGGGCGGCACCGCGGAAGAGGCGGTGCCGCCCTTCGGCGTGCGTTCGCGGCGTTCGCTCGATCGGCCCTGGGGCGGTCAGACGGCGCGCTGGGCGGCCAGCTCCTTGGCGGCCTCCGTGAGGTCCTTGGCGGTGTCGATGGCCCGCCAGTAGGCCCCCTGGGGCAGCGGGAAGCCCGCGAGGCTGCGCTCCCTGGCCAGCCGGGGGAAGGTGGTGCGCTCGTGGTCGCCCCGGTCGGGGAGGAGCTCGGTGAACGCGGCGGAGAAGACGTACACGCCCGCGTTGATGAGGTACGGCGACGGCGGCGACTCGATGAAGTCGGTGATGTGCCCGAAGGCGTCGGTCTCGACGGCGCCCCACGGGATGCGGGGGCGGGCGAGGGCGAGGGTGGCGGTGGCGTCGCGTTCGGCGTGGAAGGCGGCCATCTCACGCAGGGAGAAGCGGGTCCAGATGTCGCCGTTGGTGGCGTACCAGGGCTGTGCGGGCTCGGGCAGGTGCGCGGCGGCGTACTTGAGGCCGCCGCCGCGGCCGAGCGGCTCGGGTTCGACGACGGTCTTCACGCGCAGCGGAAGATCGGCGGAGGCGAGCCAGTCCTGGAGCACCTCGGCGAGATGGCCGCAGGAGACGACGGCGTCGGTCACGCCCTCGGCGGCGAGCCAGGACAGCTGATGGCCGATGATCGGGGTCCCGGTGCCGGGGATCTCGACCATCGGCTTGGGGCGGTCGTCGGTGTACGGGCGCAGGCGCGAGCCCTGGCCGCCCGCCAGGACCACGGCCTGCGTCGGGAAGGTATCCATACCGCGAACGATATGCGCACCTCGTGAGGCAGCCGTTCAGGGCGTTCAGGGCGTTCAGCGTCGCGGTCGCGATCGCCGGGTGGGCTCGCGGCTCAGCTCGCGTACATGACGCCGGTCGCGAACGAGGTGTCGCAGACCGGGCGCGAGTAGGACTGGGCGCGGGTGGGGCCGTAGTGGCGTACGGCAGCCTTGCCGAGGGCGCGGGCGATGGACATGCAGTGCTTGGCGAGCGAGGGGCTGTTCTCGATCTCGCGCTGGAGGTGCGTCAACGCGGTGCCGGGGTCCTTCTCCTGAAGCTCAGCGAGGAGGCGGTCGCGCAGAATATCCTGCGGGGCACGGGACTTGGCGGGGACGGAGACGTCCTCGGAGGATGCGGTGAGCATCTGGGTGTCGGAGCCCTTGCCGGCCCACGGGACGGCGGAGACCGCGAGCGTCCCGGAGAGCACCAGGACGACGGGCAGGACGAGGGCGAGAGAGCGGCCGATACGGCGGGCAGTGTGCGTCACGCAGGCGAGCGTAGCGGCCAGTGATGATATGGCGACATTTAGTCACTCTCGCGGGGGATGGTTCGAAGCGGCTTTTCGATTCCCGTGTTGACGAAGGTGTCTGAATTGGCTGTTGTGCCGGGGTATTTGTCGACATAGGCGAAGGGCCCCGCATCTGCAACAGATGCGGGGCCGTTCAGCGGTGGTGCTGGGGTTGCGGGCTCAGCCGGAGAGCCGCTCGCCGGTGGAGGTGGAGAAGACATGCAGCTCGTCGGGCCGAGGCACGACGTGCAGGGTGGAGCCCTTCTCCGGGACGGCGCGGCCGCCGACCCGGACCACCAGGTCCTTGTCCTCGCTGCCGACGCGGGCGGAGCCGTAGACGTAACCGTCGGCGCCGAGCTCCTCGACGACGTTCACGGAGACGGCCAGGCCCTCCTTGCTGGTGGCGCCCGAGACGTCGAAGTGCTCGGGGCGGATGCCGACCGTGACGGTCGTGTCGCCCTTGGCGGAGGCGGCGGAGAGCGCGTCACGGGAGACCGGGACGACGCTGTTGCCGAACTTCACGCCGCCGTCGGTGATCGGGACCTCGATCAGGTTCATGGCGGGGGAGCCGATGAAGCCGGCGACGAAGAGATTCGCGGGACGGTCGTACATGTTGCGCGGCGAGTCGACCTGCTGGAGCAGCCCGTCCTTGAGGACGGCGACGCGGTCGCCCATGGTGAGGGCCTCGACCTGGTCGTGGGTGACGTACACGGTGGTGATGCCGAGCCGACGCTGCAGGCTGGCGATCTGCGTACGGGTGGACACGCGGAGCTTGGCGTCGAGGTTCGACAGCGGCTCGTCCATGAGGAAGACCTGCGGCTCACGCACGATCGCGCGCCCCATGGCGACACGCTGGCGCTGACCGCCGGAGAGCGCCTTCGGCTTGCGGTCCAGGTACGGGGTGAGGTCGAGGATCTTCGCGGCCTCTTCGACCTTGGCGCGGATCTCGCTCTTGTTGACGCCGGCGATCTTGAGGGCGAAGCCCATGTTGTCGGCGACGGTCATGTGCGGGTACAGCGCGTAGTTCTGGAACACCATGGCGATGTCCCGGTCCTTCGGCGGCAGGTGCGTGACGTCGCGGTCACCGATGCGGATGGAGCCGCCGTTGACGTCCTCCAGACCGGCGAGCATGCGCAGGGAGGTCGACTTGCCACAGCCGGAGGGCCCGACGAGGACGAGGAACTCGCCGTCCTCGATCTCGATCTCGAGCTGGTCGACGGCGGGCTTGTCGGAACCCGGGTAGAGCCGGGTCGCCTTGTCGAACGTGACAGAAGCCATGATGGCGTGTCCCTTCACCGGCAGGAACGTGCCGGACGATCCGAGTAAAGGAAGGATTGAGGTCTAGTCCACCTAAGTGAACCGAAGGCGACGCTACCGGGCGGGACGGCATCTGTCAGCCCTCCAGGACCGCCGATATTCCCGACCGGCGCGGGCCGCTCGTTGGTTACACTGCACTCGCTGCCTCCTTAGCTCAGCTGGCCAGAGCACCGCTCTTGTAAAGCGGGGGTCGTCGGTTCGAACCCGACAGGGGGCTCCAGGTAGGAACGTCGAAGACCCCCAACCGATCATGGTTGGGGGTCTTTGACATCTACGGGTGACATCAACGGTGGCGGTCAGGGGTGGTCGGGCCTGGGCTGCTTTCGCTTGAGCAGCCGGTCCATGTGACTGATCGCCTCGCGCTGGGTGTCCTGGACGACGTGGGTGTAGACGTCCATGGTCAGGCTGATTTGGCTGTGGCCGAGGATCTCCATGACGACGCGGGGCGCGACGCCGGCGGCGGTGAGGAGCGTCGCGCAGCCGTGCCGGGCGTCGTGGAGGCGGATGAGCCGGAGGCCGGCCGCCTCGCTGACGCGGACGAACGAGCGGTGGATGTTGCGGGGCTCGACGGGACGACCGGTTCGGGTGGCGAAGACGTAGCCCATGGGCGACCACTCCGTACCGGCCGCTTCGTACGTCGCCTTCTGCCGCATCCGATGCCAGCGCAGGGGGGCCAGGCACATGGCGGGGAGCGGGATCGCGCGGGAGCGACGGCCCTTGGTCTCGTCGTTGTAGAGCACTCCGCGGCGGCGCTGAACCTGCTGGCGGACCAGGAGGACACGGTTCTCCAGGTCGATGTCGTTCCAGCGCAGTCCGACGATCTCGCCCCGGCGGAGCCCCATCGCGATGGCGAGTACGAAGGCGGCGTACAGCGGGTCCCGGCGGGCGGCGGCGAGGAAGTCGAGCGTCTCTTCCAGGGACCAGGGGCTCAGTTCTCGCGCTTTCGGGCGTGGCGGCTCAACAAGGGTGGCCACGTTGCGAGTGATCAGCTCCTCCCGGCAGGCGGCGGAGAGCGCCGTACGCAGCACGCGGTGGGACTCCTTGGCGGTGGCCGCAGTGGTCTTCTTCTCTAGCTGGAGCAGGAAGCGCCGGACGTCGGGGACGCTCAGCGACTCCAACCGCTTCGTGCCGAGCATGGGGGAGAGGTAGAGGCGGACGTGGGCCTCGTACTTGTCGTACGTGCTGAGCTTGCGGCGCGGCTCGACGACGCTCTCCAGCCAGTACGCCAGCCACTCGGCGAGCTTCGCCGAACGGGTGGGCACGGGGGTGCCGCTCGCGACCTTGTCGAGGAGCGCGCGGCGCTTGGCGTCGCACTCGGCCCAGGTCTTGCCGTACGCGAACTTCCGGGCGCGGGTGCCGTCGGGCTGGAGGACGTAGACGGCGGCCTGGAAACGGCCGTCCTTGCGCTGCGTGATGGTGCCGGCGCCGTTGGGGTTGCGCTTGCGCTGGGTTGGCATCAGGCGGCCTCCTCAAGCTGGTTGTCGATGAAGTCCCGGATGGCGTCGGCTGGGACGCGGCGCGACCGGCCGATCGTGATGGAGACCAGGCGGCGCGACCGGATCAGGTCGTAGACCGTGGAACGTCCGAGCTTGAGCCGCTCCATGACCTCGGGCACGGTCAGCAGTTCAGCGGTGACGGTGGTCATGCCAGTTCCCCTTCCAGTTCGGACAGTTCGGCGCGGAGTTCGCGGGCCTGTTCGCGGTTGTGCTGGATGTCGCGGCGGATGTTGGCGGCGAGCCAGGACTCGCCTGGGGTGGAGCCGTGTCCGGCGTAGCTCCAGTGGGCGACCACGAGGACGGTGGACTCCGGGTGTTCGTCGGGGTCCGGCAGGCCGAGGGCTGTGCGCTGTTGGGCGGCGCGGTAGTCGGCGCGGACCTGGCGTAAGGCGCCGAGGGTGGTGGAGTAGCGGCGGGACTTGGTGGAGAAGTGGCCGCGGAAGCCGAGCATGTGGGCCCAGGCCCGCAGGCGCCGGTCTGGGTAGGCCGGATCGAGGTCCATGCAGGCTTCCATGAGGCGCCGGGGGTGGTCCGGGACGTCGAGGAGGATCAGGGTTTCCTTGTTGCCCACCCGGTGGTCGACGGACCCAGTGGATTCGGCGGCTTTGGTGGCGTACTTGGCGACGTAGGCGGCTACGGCCTGTTCGGTGAGGTCTTCGCCCTGGCCGAAGGCGCCGATGGGCTGAACGTCGAGCTGACTCCCCCACGTGAGCTTCACGTCCTGGTCGACGCCGTACTCAGGCGCGGCGGGCACGGTGACCTGGGCACGGGCGGCGGCGGCCCGGATTGCGTCGGTCAGGAGGTCGAGGGTGGCCCAGGCCGGGGGCGGGGTGTTCGGGCCATCCGATCCGTCGAAGCGGATGACGGCGTGGAAGTGGACGGCTCCGCGCTTCTGGTACTCGGCGACCTTGCCGAAGGAGACTCGGGATTGCTCACGGGCGGCCTTCTGCGTGAGGCCGGCGCGGGCGGCGATCTCGCGGCGGAGGTAGATCGTGAAGTACCGCCACAGCTCGGAGGCGTGGTTGTTCCACAGCACCGCACCGGCGTAGTCGTACGTCTCGGGGTCGAGCGGGGTGCCGAGTTCGGGCGCGTCCTCCTGGTGCCGGGTGCCGCAGCGGCAGGGCCGGGTGTCGGGGCGGTTGTGGACCGGTCCGAAGGACGGGGCGGTGAGGGTGGCGAAGACGCGGGGGTGGTCGCGGATCGTTTCGGGGGTGCCCTTGTCGGGGTTGCCGACGAGGCCGGCGCGGATGAGGTGGTAGGTGTCCCCGGCGTAGGTCCAGGCGCAGGCGGGGCAGCGGGAGGCCCGGCGGTTGCCGCACGCGACCCGCAGGACGCCGCCGGGTTCGGCGTCGGTGTTGTAGGCGTGGAGGACCGTCTTAGTGCTCGGGTCGAGGAGTTTGCTGCCGCCGGTCAGGCGGATGGGTGCGGTGCAGCCTCCGGTGCGGCGGAGTTGGTCGGTGAGGCGGTCGAAGCCGGGGGACCCGGCCAGCCGGAGCAGGTCGCTCAGGGTGGCCGGGTCCAGGCCCGCCTGGGTGGCGGTGTCGGTCAAGGCGGTCACTTCCCGGCGCGGACGAGGACGGCCGGGGCGGTGCGGGTGCCGGCGCCCTTGCACACGGGGCAGGTAGCCGGGAGTGTGCGGCGGCTTCCGTCCTGGGTGGTGCCGGTGGTGATGTGGACGACGGGGAAGCCGTCGCAGTGGGAGCAGACGCGCGGGGTCGGGGCCTGGGGCATCATGGGCTGTCCCTTTCGGGTCCGTTGGATCTGAAGTGGGATTGAGGCGCCCGGGGCGGCGGAAGTTTGGCGACCGAGGCCGCTCCGGGGACCGCTCAGTGTGTGTTGCGCCTGCCGTGGCCCTTGGCCGCGTACATCGCCGCGTCGGCGGCGGACAGGGCGTCGGTGAGGGTCGGGACCGGCAGCTGGTCGGTAGAGCAGTGGCCGACCGAGGCCGAGACCCGCAGGACGTGGCCGTTGTGTGTGACCGGCTGATCCAGTGCGGACCAGAGTTCGAAGAGGTTGGCGGCGCCGAGATCGGTGGTGATGGCCGCGAACTCGTCTCCGCCGAGGCGGGCGGCGATGCCGTGGTGTCCGCACCAGTTGCCCAGCCGTTGGGCCGTGGCGGTGAGGACCGCGTCTCCGGCGGCGTGGCCGTGGGTGTCGTTGATGGCCTTGAAGTCGTCCAGGTCAACCAGGAGCACGAGCGCACCCGGGTGCTTGGCGATGAGACGTTCTGCGCGGGCGGTCCATCCGACGCGGGTGTGCAGGCCGGTCAGAGGGTCGCGGCGGGCGGTGGCCAGGCGGCGCCAGAGCAGTCCGCCGTGCAGGGCCCAACCGAAGGCCGGTAAGCCCGCGGCGGCGATCGTGTAGGTGTCCATGAGGTCACCGGCCCTTCTGCATGTCGCGGACCAGCAGCCGCAGCACGACCGCGATCAGGGCGACGGAGACGCCGGTGATGGCGACCGCCAGGAGCATCGAGACCAGGACGGCGCCGACGACCAGGACCACCGCGCCACCGCCGGCGGCGAGGGCGATCGCGCTGCCCGGGGTGATCTGGACCGTGGAGCGGGGTGTGGCGACCGGCACCGGGGCGGGGGCGTGGTCATGGTGGCAGGCCGTCGACTCGACGGCGGTCGCGGGGGCGGTGGGCTGGAGGAGTGGAGTGGTGATGCCGGTCGGGAGCGGGTTGACCGGGACTCGCGGTCGGAGCATGACGCTTCTCCCTACTGGTTGATGGTGCTGTCGATGGCCGGGGCGAGGAGGCTGTCGGCGAGGAGGTAGCCGCCGAGGAGGATCACGGCGACGAGCCACCAGGGCGGGCGGATGAGCTTGATGCCGAGGGCGCCGACGACCATCAGGGCGAGCCAGAGCGGAACGTCCATGCCACAGGTCTCCTTTGGTCAGCGCGGGTTGCAGCGGTGCGTGCGGGCAGCGAGTTCGGCGGCGGCGCGGGTGTTGTAGTCGGCCGAGAAGTCACAGCCGGGGGCGGTGCACACGGCGGTGTGCTTGGTGCGGCCGCGGCCGTCGTTGTGGGTGCCGACCTGCACCGGTCCGAAGCGGGCGACGTTGTAGAAGCGGTTCGGGCGCACGGGTCTCTCCTTTCGGGTCAGGCGAGTTGGAGGGCGATCGAGTCCGCCAGTGCGGAAGGGACTCCGAGACGGCTGCGCAGGGTCTCGGCATCGATCGGGGCGCCGGTCTGGGCATGGTGGGCGTCCGCGATCTTCCGGGCGTGGTCGAGCAGCGCAGGCGGAACCGGCACGGCTGGGGCCGTGGGAGCGGGCTCCGCCGGAGCCTCTTCCTGTGCGGGAACCGACCTTGATTCGGCCGGGTCCGGAATAGCCGGCGGGAGTTCGGGCGCCGGTTCCGGGGGCCGCTCCACGGTGAGATCCGCCGCCGGGGCCTTCACCGGCTCGTGCTCGTGGGCCGGTTCAGGGGCGTGGGTGTGTGCGTGGGCGAGGAGTGTGCCGCCGAGGAACGCGAGGGCAGGCCATCCGGCGACGAGGATTCGCAGCCAGGGTGGGACGTCGTTCATGTCGAGCATTCCGGCGGTGGCGACGTTGGCGCCGAGCGATGCGACGAGGGCGATGGCGAACCAGAGCCAGGCGTCACGGCTGCCCCCGTCGGCTCGCATCCGGCGCCAGGCGGCGACCAGCAGTAGGTCGACACTGACCGGGTATGCCCAGGCCTTCCAGCCGTCTTGTCCGGCCGCCTGAGCGAGGTCGTGCAGATGGGAGAAGGACAGGGCCCCGGCGATGACGGCCTGGATGAGCACGGCGTCGAAGCGGAGGGTGCGGGACACGGTTCACCTCCTTTCGGGCATGGGCGGGGTAGGGACCTGGCGTGAGACGGTCACGCCAACCAACGGGGAGAAAGGTCAGTCCGTCGCCGGGATCGGCTTGAACAGAGGCATCGGCGGAACGGGCTTGCCCGCGATGAGCTGCACCGGCCGAAAGGCGGCCAGGCGGGGAAAGGCCGGAGTCAGGTGCGCGAACTGGGCGCACGTGGCGGCCGCGTCGGCCGCGCTGAGCTCGGGCGTGCGGATGCGGGACCAGCCACCGGAGGAGTCACCAGCCACCGCAACACCCGGGCGGTCGGGCGGGATCGTCGTCACCGCGACCACGGCGTCCGGGGCGATGTCGCCCAGGCCCATGTCTGCGGTCTGCTTGTCGTTGACCCGATGAACCACGCGGCCGGTGAGCTGAGCGCGCAGCGTGGTGGCGCCCTTGCCGAGGTCGGATCCGAACCGCTGGCCACACACTTCCAGGAAGATGCCGGCCGCGCGGGCGAGCTGGGCCAGGCGGATCGTCTGCGTGACCATCCGGTCCCGGCGCTCTTCGTCCTTCTTCCCCGTGATGAGGAACAGCTCCGCGACCTCGTCCACCAGGACCACGACCGGCACCGGCCGAACATCCTCCGGCAAGGCCCAGACATCGGCGACACCGTGCTCGCTGAGCAGGTCGAAGCGGGCTTCCATCTCCTCCACCAGGGCATCGAGGAGCCCGGACGCTTCTTCGGGGGTGATGGCGAGGGCCGACAAGCGGGGCGCGTATCCGCGCTGCTCGACGCCGCGCTTGCAGTCGATCCCGACCAAAGCGACCGGGAGCCGGGCGAGCCCGGCGATCAGGTTGCGCTGGTACATCGACTTGCCCGACTGGTTGGCGCCCAGCGTCAGTGCGTGCGGGACCTTCAGGTAGTCCCGTACGAACGCCGTCCCGTCCTCGCGCAGAGCCACGGGAACGGTCATGGGGCCCGACGGGACGCGGCGCGGCATCTTCACCTGGCGCAGAACGTCGTAACCGGTCATCCTCAGCTCGACGAACCCCGGCTTCGTCTCCACTACGTTGACGGAGTGGACGCCCCAGGCGTGCCGCAGCCGTTCAGCAGCCGCCATCACATCAGCGGGTTCCAGGCCGGCCGGAAGGCGGAGCGTGACCCGCATCCCGGTCGCAGAACCCCGCACCCGGCGGATCTTCGGCGGCACGGGCTGGACATCCCCGCGGCGAGCGACGGTGCGAACCATGAACGCCCGCAGGCGGGACGGCTGAACCGTCAGCCCACACACGTCCATCGTGGACCGGTACGTCATCGCGAACCGCACCCGCGTGACCGGCAGACCCACCAGCGACCAGAACACCCGAGGCGCCCGGACCTTCGCGTAGCCGAGTCCACCGGCGCCCGCGAGCGGGAGGCCGACCTCCCATAACGTCGACAGGTCGGTCATGATCAGACCCCGGCCGTGAGGGCGACGGCGCGGAACGAGATGCCGTGCCGGGTCTGGCCGTTGAACGTGTTCTCCCAGTCTCGGGCCTTGAGGCCGACCACCGACACCGGCATGCCCGGCGTCAGCCCGTCGGGGAGACCGGTCTCCGGAACGGTGACCTGGTAGAGGTTGCCCTCCCCCTCGTCCGAAATCAGCAGGCCCACCGTGGAGAGACCTGCACCGGTCTCCCGGTCGACGGCACGCTCACCGGTCTGCTTGCTCACGAGCTTCGGGACGGGGGCCGTGGCCACGAACACCACGGCGGTCGAGGTGTCCACCTTGAACGAAGGCATGGCTTCTCCTTGGGGATGGCAGGAAGGGGCTAGATGACCAACTTGGCTAGCCTGGTTGGTCACATCTCGAAGGTAAGAGACATGGCTAGCCATGTCAACAACATGACTGGCATGACTGTCCTGCCTCAGGGGTGTCGCCTACCATCGACCCATGACCTTCGTCCCCGAGCCTCTAGACCCAGACGACGACCGAGCCCCCTACGAGCAGGTGGCCAGCAGCCTCAGCGCTGCCATCCGAACGAGGCGGCTCAGCCCTGGTGAGAAGCTCCCGTCCCACGCGAAACTGACGGAGCTTTACGGGTTCGCCCGGGCGACGATTCAGCGCGCACTGCGCGACCTCGAAGACGAGGGGCTCGTGGTCTCCCGCAAGGGCAGCGGCGTCTATGTCCGCAACCGGACCGAGAGGCCGGCGGGGCTGCGGCCGTATGTCGAGCAGGCTTTCTCAAAGGATCAGGTGACCATCGACTTCGCCGGATTCTCCAGCGAGACCCTGCACGGCGCGCTTCAGGAACCGCTCGACAAGATCCGGGTCGGCAGGCTCACCCCGTCGAGCATCACCATGCGGATACTCGTCCCGGACATGTCCGTGCCGCAGGCCGCGCCCGTACGTATGGAGGACGGGGCCGACGACAAGCGGCTCCGCGACCGCATGCACGACATCATGGTCAGCTACACCCGCAGCATCCGGGACGCCATCGCCGAGTTGGAACACCTCGGGCTGGTGGCCGAGACCAGGATCGACGTCCGCGTTCACAGCGGCACGCAGTTCTTCAAGCTGTACGTGATCAACAACGAGGACGCCTTCTTCGGGTACTACCCGATCCGCCCCAACAAGGTCGTTGCCCAGGGCGAGACCATCGAGATCTACGACCTGGTCGGCAAGGACACCACGCTCTTCCACCACTCGATCAACGACGGCGAGTCCTCCAGCGGAGCCCAGCAGGTGCAGCAGGCCCGCATGTGGTTCGACAGCGTCTGGGAGACCATCGGAAGGGATTTCGACCTTGACGCACGATGACCAGCTCTCGGCGGTCCTGGCGAACGCGCGAGTCATCTTCTTCGACTTCGACGGACCTGTGTGCGACGTGTTCGCCGGACTGCCCGCCCACGAGGTCGCCAAGCAACTCACCGCGCTGCTCTCGTCCCAGGATGCAGCCGCGGGCGCGAAGGCTGCCGAGACCGACGACCCGATCGAGGTCCTGCGCATCGCTCACGAGGCGAACGCGGATCTCGGTCAGGAGGTCGAGCAGGCGCTGACGGCCGCCGAGGTGGAAGCTGTCGCAGTGGCCGGCCCCCCGACGCCTGGGGCAGTGGAAGCCCTTCGGGCCGCGCACGCCTCAGGAAGGGCGGTCGCGGTGGTGAGCAACAACTCTGCCGAGTGCGTTCAACGGTTCGTGGAGTTGCACGGCTTGGGGGATTACGTCGCAAAGATCGTCGGTCGCCCCACAGGGCAGCCCCACCTGATGAAGCCCAACCCGTTCCCGCTCATCACAGCAGCGGAGCGGATGCACATGGACGTCACGAACTGCACCCTGATCGGTGACTCGCTCACGGATATCCAGGCCGCTCACGCCGCCGGGACAACGGTGATCGGCTACGCCAACAAGCCCCACAAGGCCGATCTGTTCGCCGAAGCGCAAGCCGATGCGATCACCGACGACATGCAGTCCATCGCCGACGCACTCACCACGGCGTAGCCGAGGATCAACGGGGGAGCTGTTACAGGTTTCTCTACCTCATCAAGGCACCCGGCTGCGCTCCGCTCCGCCGGGCGGGCTTCCCGGCTCCGCTCGGGGCGCCGCTCCTGCCTTCGGCCCGCTCCGCCCCCGCTGCGCCGACGCCCGCCCCTGCAAGGCGGGATAGGCCCAAGGGCATGAGTCGAGTCCCAACGGCGCCGGTTCCATCTGTCACCGACATGCCTCCGGCGGGGGCCTCAGGCTCCGGGATGGCGGGGCCCCGTACGTGGGTGCCGGCCGGTGGGGTGTGGCGGTGGGGAACTCCCATCCCGTCTGCCATCGACCCAGGACAAGCCGAGCAGACACGGCACCGGGCGTCCAGGTCGTTCGTACAGTGGCGCGCTCCACCTGGACGCCCGGCACCGCGTCCGCTCCACATACGTGTGGGTCGACGGCAGACGGGATGGGAGTTCGGGGTGGATCGGGCGAAGCTCCGCGCCCCCTGTTGCGGCAGGCTCGAAATAGCGCAAATAGGGATGTATGCTCCCGGAGCCTTCCAATGGTTGCAAAGAAATTGCAAAGAATCGAGATATTCCAGTTCTCCACCGGCGCCCAGCGATACGCTCCGTCACCGGAGGTGCATCGTAGCGACGGAGCGTATCGCTGGGCGCCGGTGGAGAAGCGCTACTGAAGAGGTGGGTGTTGCCCTCTGTGATCAACGCAGGTAGCGGGACTGTTCACCGTCCAGCTGCGGATCCGGGGCAAGAAAAAACCTGACCCACAAGGGGTCAGGTGAGTTATAAAAAGACGGTACCGCCGGGGGGTGGAGTCGTCAAGTTCAAGCAGAGTCCCAGAAGCCTCTACCAACCGACTGGCCTGCTGTAGCGCCCAACCGGATCAGGCATCTGGTGTTGCTGAAAGTCGGCTGTGGTTAGCTGCCGCCACCAGTGCAGACCCACTCCCTCCTGCGGATTACCCTTCAAGTCGCCGGCGAGGACCCCTTTGGACGGGTTGACCAGCCCGACGGGCACGCGCTGTCGCGCTTCGGCGAGTGGAAAACGTAGGTCGCTGTCGTTGGAGATCACGATGGCGGCATCTATCGTTCCGCCGAGCACGTCAAGCAGAAGGTGAGAGGCAACGTTCACATCACTGCCCTTCTCCTCGCTGTTCGCGACGGAAGCCATGAAGATCCCTGCCTGCAGGGGGGCGCCGCTGTCCTGGACCATGATGGGCCACTGCGGAGCGACAAGTTGGGGGCGCCCCTTACGGTCCTTCGTCGCTAGAGGAGCATTCTTGACCCGGTAGACGTACTTGCCGTACTCGATGTGGTCGACACTCTGGTGAGCCACCAGAGCCTTCAGGTAGATGTCCTGGTCTCGCTGCGCCGAGGCATTCCTGGCAGCGTTGATACGGGCCGTGCAGTAGACGATCCGTTCCAGAGTCGCGCCAGGCCAGTTGGGGTTCAGGCTTAGCAACGAGCTAGCCAGCCCCCGGATGTCCAGCCAACGCCAACCGGCTGTTCCTTGCCCGCACAAGCTACGACCACCGTAGTAGACGTTGTAGGCATCTACGTAAACCCCAACACGCATTCTCGGAACCTAGCACCGGCTGATAGCTGTGATCCCCGGAATTGCGAATCGCCCGTACGGCAGATCCGACCGCTGAGACCACTCTTCAACCACCTGCTGGCTCGATGGTTCCTGTGCCACACCCGTGCCAGATGGCGTGGGGAGCCACGGGGAACACCGGTGGCTGGCAGGACATAGGCGCAGGTCTGCCATCTGTGACACTTCCCAGGTCAGGCGCGGCACCGCCCTCCCGCTCTTGTAAAGAGGTCGTTGGCGCGCCCAGTTGGCTAGATACGCCGTCCCCGCGGTCTGCTACCAGGGTCTGCAGCTCTCGGCTGGTGGCCAGCAACTGTCGCGGACCATAGCCATGTGCCCCTCTGTGCTCCCGTGTGCGCCTTCCTAGCTCTTGCTGGTGGAGAGACGCTGCCAGGGTCCGTGCGGACTCTCGGGAGGGAGAAGGCGTGACCCAGCCGAAGTGTGGGGCTCCGAAGAAGAGCGGGGGCCGGTGTACGAGGCGGGCTGTCGTGGGCAGCGGTCAGTGCTACCAACATCAGGGAGAGTGGACAGCCCGAGCACAGGCGGACCGAAAGAAGAAGGAAGCCGAAGCGAAGAAGAAGGAGCTTCGGAAGAAGAAGCGATCCTGGTGGTGACCGGCGGCTGACATCCACGGCTGACATCAACGGCGGCGGATGCGGAAGGTCGGAGACGGTCGGTAGTGGCAGCACAGCCTTCGACTGCTGGATGCGGACGGCCAGGCCGATCGAACTTGTAAAGCGGGGGTCGTCGGTTCGAACCCGACAGGGGGCTCAACACGAAGGGCCGGCACACGGGGGCATCTCCCCGGGGCTGGCCCTTCGTCATGATCACGGCCGTGCCGCCTACGTGCCAGAAGGCCCGTCCTTACGGGCTTGGCGGATCATCTCTCCGAGCTTCCCCGCCGAACTCGTCCCGGAAGTCGCTCCGGCGGAGGAGGCCCGCCACGGGGCCCCAGGAACAGGTGGCCGTCCTGCCCGGTTCCGGCGAAGTGCTCAAGGTGATGAGCGAGCTCGGGGACGAGTTCGGCGGCCGCAATGGGGGCCCTAGGTGGCGAACGGGTTGATGTGGCCGGGCAGCTGCTGCCCCGGGCGCAGGAACCGCTGGCCGCCCTGTTCGTCGCGCACCGCGAGGAACCCGGCGGCCAGCAGGCGCTGTGCGATCGTCCCGCGGCGAATCGCGCCCACCTTGAACGCCACGGTGAAGAGAAGCGCGACCGCCCCGCCGGAGGCGACCGCTTCGACCAGCGGCCTGTCGATGAGCAGGAGGACGGTAAGGACCACGCAGACGAGGTAGCACTTCACCTTCTGTCTCCGGTCGGCGACGTACTGGGCCATGACGTCGAAGGTGATGAGGTCCTTCAGCACGGCCACGGCACCGACCGCTTCGGGGAGCGGCTTCAGCCAGCCCTGCTCCAGCCCTGGCACTGTCCCGCCGCTGCCCGCCTGCGGATGGGCCGTGATGGTGGCCGCCTCGCGGACGCGCGCCTCGGGCTGCGGGTCCCGGTACATCCGGACCTGGACGAGCGAGTTCTTGAACCCGGTCCTGTACGCCATGCCGTACGTGTAGCCGTAGTGCTCCGCCACGTGCGCCAGGGCGGCCGCCTTCGGAGTGGAGCCCTGGGGGGCGATTTCGACGATGTCCTGCTGACGGGCGATCTGCTGGAGCATCCCCGCTATGTGACGTTCTACGGACACCCTGTTCCCCGCCCCCTGGGACCCCGCGCCTGGGGCCGACCGGCGCACAGCCTAGTAGCCCGGCCGTCGGCTCCCACAGTCTGCGGGCAAGCCCGGTGCCGTCGCAGTGGAAGGCGTGCCAGGACAAGCCACGTGTCCCCAGGATCGTTCTGCCCGAGCGAGGCCGGGCTGTCCTGCTTGTGTTGTCTCATGGCTCCGGTCTACGGCCGGTGACGTGGTGTCGGCCGGGTCGGGGCCTTGCCTCCCAGACGCAGGCGCCACGATCTCGGGAAGCGGGCCGGACGCAGGGGGTCGCCCTCCCCGGTGTCCGGCTACGACCGGAACACGAAGCGCCATTGCTGGTTGAGGCCAAGGTCGCCATTGCTGTTGGCTGGATGCGCCTGGACCACCGGGGCCCCGTGCTGCTGGCTGGCGTGGGCCACGTCCAGGACCATCCCGGTGTGGTCCACGACGATTCCGACGCTGTTCCCCACCTGGGGTACCAGGCCGAGGGAGCCGTTCACGAGCGGGGCTCTCCCGGGCGGTTGCACGAACCACCACACCTGGTTGCTCCCGCCGTTGCAGTTGGCCTGCACCACCGGCGCAGCGTGTTGCCTGCTGCCGTGTGCGACATCCAGGCACATGCCGGAGTGCCGGGCCTGGATCCTGAACTTCTGGCCATCGCTGTAGGGCAGCAGGCGCCACTGCTGGTTGTGACCGCCCCCGCACGTGGCCTGCACAATGGGAGCGCCATGCCCGTAGCTGAAGTTCGCAACGTCCAGGCACATGCCGGAGTGTTTGGCTTTGATCTGGTAGTAACCGCTCCCCACCGGGGCCGCGGGTGCGGCGGCGGCTGGGCCTTGGAAGACCGACACGACGCCGACGGCCGCAAAACCGAAACACAATGCAGCTCGCGACGCCCTTCGCAGGGTGTGCATCATGGCTTCACCTTCAAGTGGGCAGGCCTCAGAACCAACCGGTCAGGGCAGGAAGTTTGAAGGGGAGGTCCGGGTCGGGAATTCACGACCACTGGTACTGACCAGGCTAGGCCTCCACAAGTCCCGTCGCGACTCGGAGGCGCACCCCCGAGCTTCCTGTGCGTGGGGCTACGGTGCGTTCACGCCTCACGACATCACGCGCTTACGTCACGTCTGAAGCCCGGGAACACGGACGGTCTGCCGGCCGACGCGCGGATCGTTCCCCATCAGGCACCGCCGGAGCAGCTTCCCCTGGTCATGTCGCGGATCGAGGAGGCCAGTGCCCAACTCGGCGGATGGCGCGATCGCTTCGAAGGGCTCCACATTCTGATGTTCTCCTCGCCGGACGTCGACGGTACGGCGAAGCGGCTCACCGCCGCCGGCGTCGGACACGGCGGGGTGAACACCGTCGGTCGACCGGTCGAGACCCCCAACGGCGTGCGCACGGAACCCGTCCGCTACCTGGAGATCGACGGTGCGCCGGAAGGCCGGGTCGGCGTCGTTGCCGACGTGGACCCGGAATTCCAGCGCACCCGTCACCTCGACCACCCCAACGGTGCCCAGCCTCGTCGAGGCGGTGCTGTGCGTACCTGACGGACAACTCCCCCTCGGTTCAGCTCTGATCTTCCGGGAGACCTGAGACGGTCGGGGGACGTCAGAGCTGCGGGGGTCCGCCTCGCATCGGCACCTCCCGTAGGAGAGGATGCACTCCGTAAATGGTGGGACTACGAGTAGGCAATCGATGTCAACGGAACAGCCCGAAGCCGTCTGGGTCTTGGAGGGGTACAGCAAGGCCGACGAATTCTTGCGTACCGAGTTCCCCATCAGCCGCGAGCAGGTTCTGCGGATTCGGGAAGTGGTCACGCCGGATCCGGACGATCCTTGGATGCTCCACTGCTACCCCGTGCCCGTCGAGGTGTGGCCGGCGGTCGACGCCGTCCTGCACTGCGGGCCGCCCGATCCCGAGCTCGACTACATGACGGGCGCCTACTCGGCCGAGTAGTTCGGCCGAGTAGTTCGGAGAAGGCCGAGCGTGGCGGGCTAGCGGCCCGAGAGTTTGTCCGCCAAGGTCGCGATGCGGGACGTCGTCGCCGTGTGGGTGGTGGATTCGGTGCGGTCCGCCGTGCGGTAGGCCGCGTACATGGCTTGGACGCCCAGCCAGCGGAGGGGTTCCGGTTCCCACTTGCGGACCTTGTGGTTGACCCAGGGGAGGGCCGTCAGGTCTGTCGGGCCCGACTGGCCCGAGTCCTGTTGGATCAGGTCGCGCAGGGTGCGGGCCGCCAGGTTCGTCGTGGCGACGCCCGAGCCGACGTAACCGCCCGCCCAGCCCAGGCCCGTCGAGCGGTCGAGGGTGACCGTCGCGCACCAGTCGCGGGGGACGCCCAGGACGCCCGACCAGGCGTGGTCGATGCCGATGCCGGCGAGCGACGGGAAGAAGCGGACCAGGATGTCGCGCAGGGCCTCGATCGTCTGGGGCTGGGTGCGGCCGTCGTTGTCCGTCTTGGAGCCGTAGCGGTACGGGACGCCTCGGCCGCCCAGCGCGATGCGGCCGTCGGCGGTGCGCTGGGCGTACATGTATGCGTGGGCCATGTCGCCCAGCGTCTCGCCGCCCTGCCAGCCGATCGCGTCCCACTGGGCCTCGGTCAGCGGCTCCGTCGCGATCATCGAGGAGTTCATCGGGAGCCAGGTGCGGCGCTGGCCCGTGAGGGAGGCCGTGAAGCCCTCGGTGCAGCGCAGGACGTACGGGGCGCGGACCGTGCCGTACGGCGTGACGGCGTGCTTCGGCTTGATCTCCGTGACCGGGGTCGACTCGTGGATCGTGACGCCCAGGGCCTCGACCGCCGCGGCCAGACCCGTGACCAGCTTCACCGGGTTGAGGCGGGCGCCGTGCGGGGTCCAGGACGAGCCGACCGCGCCGGCGACCCGGATGCGGTCCGCGGTCTCGCGGGCGCCGTACAGCTCGCGCTCCTTCTCGCCGAACGCGATCTCCACGGCGTGGAAGGCCTTGAGGCGGGCCAGCTGGGCGGGCGAGTTCGCGATCTCCAGGACGCCGCCGCGGTGGATGTCGGCTTCGATGTTCTCGGCCGCGCAGACCTCGATGACCTCGGTGACCGTGTCGTTCATGGCCTGCTGGAGGTGGACCGCCGCCTCGTGGCCGTGCGACCTGGCGTAGCGGCCGCGGCCTGCGATGCCGTTGTACAGCCAGCCGCCGTTGCGGCCGGAGGCTCCGTAACCGCAGAACTTGGCCTCCAGGACCGTGATGTTGAGGAAGGGCACGGCCTTCTTCAGGTAGTACGCGGTCCACAGCCCGGTGTATCCGCCGCCGACGATGCAGACGTCGGCCGTTGCGTCCCCGGGCAGCGGCTCGCGCGGGGCGGGGCTGCCCTCCTGCGCGTACCAGAACGAGATGCCGCCGTTGACCGTGCTGCTCCTGCTGACCATGGGCGGGAGGGTACTGGATGGGTGGGGGCCTTGGACCCTCGGATCAGGGTCTTTCGGCGGCGGGGGCGAGGCGGGGGCGGCGCCTAGGTTCGAGAGTGCGGATTTCGTTGCCGTCACCCCGCCCCGAAAGGACCCTTTCATGCCCGTACGCAGGACTGTTCGCGCGGTGCTCGCGCTGGCCGCCGCCGGGGTCGTCGGGCTTGCGGCGGCGGGGTGTTCGTCGTCCTCGGCGGCTTCCGTCTCCACGGCCGCGACCGCGCCCGCCGCCCTTGCCGGGGCTGGGCTCACGACCGTCGTCGACGGGCCGAAGATCGTCGTCGGCGACCCCAAGGCGCCGCACACGGCGACGGTGTATCTCGATCCGCGGTGCAGCTACTGCCACAAGTTCGAGGAGAGCGGAGCCGTCGCGCTCGCGGAGGCCGCGGCCGAGGGGAAGGTACGGATCGAGTACGTCGTCGCGTCCTTCCTGGACGCGCGCTCGGGCGGTACGGCCTCGGCGCGGGCGGCGAACGCGATGCGGGCGGCGGCGGAGGCCGGGAAGTTCGCGGAGTTCCAGGCCGTGCTGTTCGCGGGCGGCGGCGCGGAGGAGCCGCTGAAGGTCGCGGACCGGGTGGAGGGGCTGCGGGGCGCGGAGTTCGACCGGGCGGTACGGGAGGAGACGTACAGCAACTGGGTCGTGTCCGCGGAGAAGGCCTTTCAGGACTCCGGTGTCGGCGGCACCCCGACGGTGCTCCTCGACGGTCAGCAGGTGGGCGTGGGCGACGCGCTGTACGACCACGACGCGTTCGCGCGGGTGTTGCGGGACGCGGGGGTGTGAGCCCCCCCCCGATTAGTCGCGTGTGCCCTGGCACGCGCGTGTGTAGCTTCGTCGTGTGATCGAGATTCCGGCGGAACTGGTGGCTTCGCAGGCGAAGTACAACGGGGAGGCAGGGCGGGCGTTCGTCGCGGCGCTGCCCGGGCGGGCGCGGGAGTTCCTGGACCGGTGGGGGCTGCGGGTGACCGGGCCCTCGATGTACGGGGTGGCGTCGCTCGTGCTGCCGGTGACCCGGAGCGCCGACGGTACGCACGCGGCGCTGAAGATGCAGCTCCTCGACGAGGAGAGCGCGGGCGAGGCGGCGGCGCTGCGGATCTGGGGCGGCGCCGGGGCCGTACGGCTCCTCGCGGAGGACCCGGCGACCGGCACGATGCTGCTGGAGCGGCTGGACGAGGGCCGGCACCTGTCGACGCTGGGCGACGCGCGGGAGGCCGTACGGATCCTCGCCGACCTGCTGGCCCGCCTCGTCGCCGTCCCCGCGCCGGAGGGGCTGCGGGGGCTCGGGGAGATCGCGGCGCGGATGCTGGCGGACACCCCGGACGCGGCGGCCCGGCTCGGCGCGGAGGACGCGGCGCTGCTGCGGGACTGCGCGGCTGCGGTACGGGAGGTCATGGGCGAGCCCGGCGACCGGCTCCTCCACTGGGACCTGCACTACGACAACATCCTGGCGGCGGAGCGCGAGCCGTGGCTCGCGATCGACCCGAAGCCGCTGGCGGGGGACCCGGGGTTCGACCTCCTTCCGGCGCTGACGGACCTGTGGGACGCGGACCCGGCGGCGGCCGGGACGCGCTGGCGGTTCGACCTGCTGACGGAGCGGCTCGGGCTCGACCGGGAGCGGGCGAGGGCGTGGACCCTGGGCCGGGTGCTGCAGAACGGGCTGTGGGACGTGGAGGACGGCGAGCCCGCCCTGGACCCGGATCAGGTCCGCATCGCCCGGGACCTGTTGGGCGGGGGCGGGGGAGGGAGCGGGAGCTGAGGGGGCGCGGGGGCGTTCTTGGGGCCGGTCGCCCGCGGGCGTCCATGGGCCGGTGGTCCGTGGGCCTTCACGGGCCGGTGGTTCGCGGGCGTTCATGGGCCGGTGGTCCGTGGGCGTTCTTGAGGAGGGTGGTCCTGGGGCATCGGTGCGGTGCAGGCTGGGGCCATGATTCGTACCGCCACACCTGCCGACGTGCCTGTGATCCACGCGATGGTCCGCGAACTCGCCGACTACGAGAAGGCCCTGGACGAGGCCCGCGCGACCCCCGAGCAGCTCCACGAGGCCCTCTTCGGGCCCCACCCCGCGGCCTACGCCCACATCGCGGAGTCCCCCGAGGGCGAACCGGTGGGCTTCGCCCTGTGGTTCCTGAACTTCTCGACCTGGCGCGGCGTCCACGGCATCTACTTGGAGGACCTGTACGTCCGCCCGACGAGCCGCGGTGGCGGCCACGGCAAGGCACTGCTGGCCGAGCTGGCGCGGATCTGCGTGGAGCGCGGGTACGAGCGCCTGGAGTGGTCCGTCCTGAACTGGAACACGCCGTCGATCGACTTCTACGAGTCCCTGGGCGCGCGGCCCCAGGACGAGTGGACGGTGTACCGGCTGACGGACGGCGCCCTGGCGGAGCTGGGTTCCCGGGGGTAGTCCGCCGTACCGCGCGTGGGCGAGGCGGCGGGAGCCGTGAGGCGCCCGCCGGCGCGGGCGCCTCACTTCGCCCGCCGGGGCTGCTCCTCCCTACGGGATCAGGACCACCTTGCCGATCGTCCCCCGGGTCTCCAGCGCCCGGTGGGCCGCGGCGGCGTCGGTGAGGGGGAAGGGGTGGGTCGCCGGGCGGAGGGTGCCGGTCGTGGCGGCGGACAGGGCGGCGAGTTCGAGGTTGCGGACGTCGCCGCCCGCCTTCTGGAGCATCACCGGGCCGAGGACGGACTCCGAGGTGATGCCCCGGGCCGCGAGCTCCTCCTCCGTGAAGGTGAGGGGTTCGCCCTCGTCGATGCCCGTGCTGGACCAGCCGAAGACCAGGTGCAGGCCGCCCTTGCCCAGGAGGTCGACCGCCGCGCGGCCCGTGTCGCCGCCGACCGAGTCGAAGACGACCGTCGCCGTCCTGGCGCCCAGGAACGCGCGGACCCGGTCCGGCCAGTCCGGGAGCTTGTAGTCGACGGCCAGGTCGGCGCCGTTCTCGTGCACGCGGGCCACCTTCTCCGGGCCGCCCGCGAGGCCGATGACGGTCGCGCCCGCGTTCTTCGCGTACTGGACGAGGAGGGTGCCGATGCCGCCCGCCGCGGCCGGGACGATCGCGATCGAGTCCGGGCCCAGGTCGGCGAACTGGAGGATGCCGAGCGTGGTGCGGCCCGTGCCGATCATCGCGACGGCCCCCGGTGCACCGAGGTGGTCCGGCAGGGCGTGGAGCTTCGCGGCGTCCACCACGGCGAGTTCCGCGTAGCCGCCGGGCGCCATGCCCAGGTGGGCGACCACGCGCCGCCCCAGCCACGACGGGTCCGTGCCCTCGCCGAGCGCGTCCACCGTGCCGGCGACCTCGCGGCCGGGGATCGTGGGCAGCTCGGCGGGGGCGGGGAAGGGGCCGGTCCGCCCCCTGCGCAGCGCCGCGTCCAGGAGGTGGACCCCGGCCGCGGCGACCGCGATCCGTACCTGACCGGGGCCGGGGACCGGGTCCTCGACCTCCTCGTACATGAGGTTCTCGGCCGGGCCGAAGGCGTGGAGGCGGATCGCGTGCATGGTGAACTCCCCGATAGGCGGTCGATGATTCGATGACGGCTGGTGCGTGCTTTTGCCTTACGGGCACAGCCTCCGACCTCAAGCGGACTTGAGGTCAAGCCTTCTCGCTCGGAGCGCCAGCGACACCGCCTCGACCGCGCTCGTGAACGACACCTCCGACAGCACTCCGGGCGCCGCCACCTCGTCCCCCACCAGGTACACCCCGTCGCCCCGGTCGATCGCCGGCCGGTCGCGCCAGGTCGTACCCGGGCGGTCCAGCGCCCCCGTACGGCCGCTGGAGACCGCCTCCCGGCGCCAGACCTCGCGCTCGCGCCAGCCCGGGAAACCGAGGTCGAGGAGGCGCTCGGCGCCGGCCACTCCGTCCGCCTTCGACGAGGACGGGGCGATCGGGAGCTGTGCCTGGATCAACTGTTCGCCGGCCGGAGCGAGGGAGGGGTCCTGCGCGGTGAAGCGCTCGATCCAGCCGGGTGCGTCCAGGTCGGAGACCACGAACGGGTCACCCTTGCGCGTGCGCAGCGCCAGGTCGAGGAGGACCGTACGGCCGCTCGCCCCGCGCTCCCCGTTCAGGCCAGGATCCCCCAGCAGGCGGGCCGCCGCGGCGAGCGAGGTCGCGACGACGACCGGTCCGTCGGCGGACGGCAGTTCGTCGAGGCGGGACTTCGTCTCGATCCGTACGCCCAACTCCCGGGCGCGCGCCGCCATCCGTTCGACGAGCCGTCCCCAGCCGCCCCGGACGTACCGCGCCTCGGGCGGCAGCGCGGCGGCCCGGTGCAGCCGTTCCTGTACGAAACGGGCCGAGAGCGCGCCGGGGTCGTGGTGGAAGAGGGCGACCCCGCTGTACGCGGCGGCCTGCGCGGCCGCCTCGGGGCCGGCGACCCGCGTGGCCCAGGTGCGGAAGTCGCTGTCCACAGGGGCCTGTTCGGCCGTACGGAGCGTGTGGCGCAGGAAGCGGAGGGGCGGGGTGCGGCGGAGCGCGCCCGTGCGGTGGAAGCGGAAGCGGGCCGCCTCGCGCGTCGGCAGGGGAGCGAGCGGGCCGAGGAGGCCGCGTTGGGCGAGCCAGGTCCAGTGGGGGCCGCGACGGTAGAGGGCGTGCGGTCCCTCGTTGGTGCGGTACGGGCCTTCGGCGGTCCTGGCCCGTCCGCCGAGGGTGTGGTGGGCCTCGTGGAGGGTGACCTCGGCGCCGGCCTCCGCGGCGGTGATCGCCGCCGTGAGCCCGGCGAATCCGCCGCCGATGACGGTGATCCTGTGTCGCTGCATCTCGTGCTCCCTCGTGTGCGTGGCTGCTGCGTTCGTACGGAGCTGCTTGTACGGAGCTGCTTGTACGGAGGGGACGGGGGAGACCGTGCCGGATGTGACATCGGGGCGTTGTCAGTGGCGCACGTCACCATGGGTGCATGACGACGGGCAGGAAGAAGATCGCGGCCGCACGGCGGGCGGAGGTGCGGCTGCCGCCGCTGGTGGCGTACGAGGGGGGAGGGCTTGAGCCGGACGGGGACTACGACGGGCTGGAGTTCCAGGGGCTCGATCTGGCGGGGCAGAGCGGGGCGGGGGCCCGGTTCCTGGAGTGCGCGGTGCGGGACTGCGCGGTGGACGGGACGCGGCTGACCAGAGCGCGCGTCCTGGACTCCGTCCTGAGCGGGGTCCGGGGCGTGGGTACGGATCTGGCGGAGGCGTCGCTGCGGGACGTGGAGGTCGTGGACGCGCGGCTCGGTGGGACGCAGCTGCACGGGGCGGTCCTTGAGCGGGTTCTCGTGAGGGGAGGGAAGATCGACTTTCTGAATCTGCGCATGGCGAAGCTGAAGGACGTCGTCTTCGAGGAGTGCGTGCTCGACGAGCCCGATTTCGCGGGCGCGGTGCTCGAACGGGTCGAGTTCCGGGGGTGCGTGCTGAAGGGCGTGGACTTCTCCGGGGCCCGGATGAAGGACGTCGACCTGAGGGCGGTGTCCCGGCTGGAGATCGCCCGGGGTGTGGACGCCTTGTCGGGTGCGGTGATCAGCGCGGCGCAGCTGCTGGACCTCGCGCCGGTGTTCGCCGCCCATGTGGGGGTGCGGGTGGAGGACTGACGGAGGGGCGTGCCGGCGCGGAGGGTACGGAAGGGGGTGCCCGGGGGCCCGGGGGTACGGAAGGGCCTACGGCAGGCGGGGGAAGCGGGCCTGGAGGTCCCAGATCACCGGGTTGTCGCCGAGGCCCTCGTGCATGTCGGTGAGGTCGGCGACCAGGTCGTGCAGGAAGTCGCGGGCCTCGCGGCGCAGTTCGCGGTGGCTGAAGGTGAGTGGGGGCTCGTCGCCCGGCATCCAGTCGGCCTCCACGTCCACCCAGCCGAAGCGGCGCTCGAAGAGCATGAGGTCCGAGGACTCGGTGAAGTCGAGCTCGGCGTACTGGCGCTTCGCGGACCGGCTGCCGCGGGGGTCGCGGTCCAGCTGCTCGACGATGTCGCACAGCGCCCACGCGAAGTCGAGCACCGGAACCCATCCCCAGGCTGTGGACACCTCGCGGTCCGACTTGGGGTCGGCGAGGTACACGTCACCGCAGAAGAGGTCGTGGCGGAGCGCGTGGACGTCCGCGCGCCGGTAGTCGGTCTGCGGGGGGTCGGGGAAGCGACGGGAGAGGGAGTAGCCGATGTCGAGCACGGAGACGATGGTCCCACGCCCCGAGCGAGCACCCGCCCGCGTCCTGGCCCACGCCGGTGCCCGGGGGCCGGGCCACTGCCCTGGCGGGTCCGTGCCCGAGTCCGGGCCCTACCCCGGCGGGGCCTGTGCGCGCGTCCGGCCCGAACCTCGTCCCGGCCCCGCCCGCGCCCGAGCCTGAGCCCCCGCCCGCGTCCGGGGCCTCGCCGGTGTCCGGGGGCCCGCCCCCGGACGTCTCAGCTTCGGGTGCGGGCGTGGAGGGTGCGGGCCAGGCGGGGGCCCAGCCAGCGCTTGAGGCGGCGGAGGGGTTCCAGGCCGTCCGCGGCGCGGTCGATCCGGTAGTAGAGCTGCGGCGGGATGTGGGGGAGCAGGGGCGAGTGGCGCTGGCCGAGCAGCGCGAACATCTGGCCAGGGGGCAGCCGCATGTAGCGGGGCAGGTTCTCGTACCACCGCGCGCTGTAGCGGGCCGCGCTCTGCGCCGAGAGCAGCTCCGCGCGCCGCCGCCTGCCGTAGCGCGTGAGCGCGGCGTCGAGGCCCGCGCCCGTCCCGCTCGCCCCGGCCGTCCTGCCCGTCACGTCCGCACCGCGGAGCGCCGCCGCCAGGGCGAGGGCGTCTTCCAGGGCCAGGGTCGTACCGGCGCCGATCGAGTAGTGGGTGGTGTGCGCGGCGTCGCCGAGGAGGACCAGGTTGCCGCGGTGCCAGGCGCGGGTGGTCAGGGTGCGGAAGTTCAGCCACTGCGCCGCGTCGTCGTCCTGCGCGCGGCCGATCAGCTGCTGGCCGTCCAGGAGGTCGTGGAACAGCTTCTCCAGCAGGTTCAGGCTGTCGGCCTCGCCCATCCGGTCGAGCCCGAGCCCCGTCCACGTCTCCGGGGCGCACTCCACCACGCACGTCGACTGCTCGCCGCTGAACCCGTAGGCGTAACACCAGATCCAGCCGTGCTCCGTCTCCTTGAAGGCGAAGCTGAAGGAGTCGAAGACCTTCGTCGTGCCGAGCCAGATGTAGTGGTTCCGGCCCGTGGCGATCTCGGCGCCGAAGTGCCCGGCGTACGCCTCGCGCAGCGCGCTGTTGACCCCGTCCGCCGCGACGACCAGGTCCGCGTCCGCCAGCTCCGGGGCGTCGGGGCCCGGGATCCCGTGCTCGAACTCGACCCGTACGCCCAGGGCCTCCGCCCGCTCAGCGAGGAGCGCGAGCATCCGGCGCCTGCCGATGCCGAAGCCCTCGTCGCCCCGGTGGACGGTCCGCTCGTCGCGGACGATGGCGACGCCGTCCGTCCAGGTGATCGAGGCCGCGCCGATCGCGTCGGCCGACTCCGGGTCGCCCGCCCGGAGCTTGTCGAGGAGCCCGGCCCAGTAGGTGACGCCCCAGCCGTAGGTGGAGCCTGCCGGGTTCCGTTCGTAGACGGTGATCTCGTGGGACGGGTCCTGCCGCTTCATCAGGATCGAGAAGTACAGGCCGGCGGGCCCACCGCCGACGCAGGCGATCTTCACGCGCGCTCCCACTCAACGAGCCGACTCGACGAGCCGGCTCAACCAGACGGACTGACATCCTGCTAGCGAATGGCTACGCAGGGTAGCAGCCTCAGGGGAGCAGACGCCGCTCCTTCGCCACGGCGACGGCGCCCGCACGTGTGTCCACGCCGAGCTTCGCGTAGATCCGCCCCAGGTGGGTCTTCACGGTCGCCTCGCTGATGAAGAGCGCGCGGGCGATCTCGCGGTTGCCGAGGCCGCGCGCGAGCTGGCCGAGGATGTCCCGCTCGCGGTCGGTGAGCGACGGCCCCGCCGCGCCGCGCATCCGGTCCATGACCCGGCTGGCGACCGGCGGCGACAGGGTCGTACGGCCCTGGGCCGCCGAGTGGATCGCCGCGAACAGCTCCTCCGGGCGCTCCGCCTTCAGCAGGTACCCGGTCGCGCCCGCCTCGATGGCGCGGGTGACGTCGGCGTCCGTGTCGTACGTCGTGAGGACGAGGACGTGCACGCCGGAGCCCGCGCCCGCGATCCGGCGCGTCGCCTCCACGCCGTCGATGCCCGGGCCGAGCTGAAGGTCCATCAGGACGACGTCCGGGCGCAGCTTGGCGGCCATCGCGACCGCTTCCTCGCCGCTGCCCGCCTCGCCGACGACCTCGATGTCGTCGGCGCTGCCGAGCAGCGCGAGCAGGCCGGCGCGGACGACGGCGTGGTCGTCGCAGAGCAGGATCCGAACCGTCGTCGGTACCGTCACGGGCGAACCTCCAGGGGGATGGAGACGGAGAGCACCGTGCCCTCGCCGGGGGTGGACTCCACGGTCAGCGTGCCGCCGAGTTGCCGGGCGCGCACCCGCATCGCGGGCAGGCCGTGGCCGCGCACGCTGCCGTGGCTGCCTTCCCCGCGCGCACCGCCGTGCCCGCGTGCGCTGCCTCTGTCACGCCCCGCCGACGGCTCGAAGCCGCGGCCGTCGTCGGCGATGTCGAGGACGACCTGGTCGTCGAGGTAGGTCAGGGTGACGGCGGCGGAGGTGGCGGAGGCGTGCTCGCGGACGTTGGCGAGGGCGCCCTGCGCGATGCGCAGCAGCGCCGACTGCACGCGCTCGGGCAGCGGGACCGGTACGCCGTCGACCCGGAAGGCGGCCGACTCGCGCCCCGCGACCGTGCGCAGCGCCTCCTGGAGGCCGCCGCCCTCGGCGAGGTCGGCGGGGGCGAGGTCGTGGACGAAGCGGCGGGCCTCTGCGAGGTTGCGTTCGGCGATGGACTCGGCGGTACGGACGTGGCGGCGGGCGGTCGAGGGATCGCTGTCCCAGGTGCGTTCGGCCGCCTGGAGCAGCATCTGCTGGCTGGACAGGCCCTGCGCGAGGGTGTCGTGGATCTCCATCGACAGCCGCTGCCGCTCCGCGAGGGTGCCTTCGCGGCGCTCGGTCGCGGCGAGTTCGCGCCGGGTGCGGATCAGGTCGTCGATCAGGGCGCGCTGGCGGTCCGCCTGGCGCTTCGCGTGGACGAAGACGGCGGTGGCGATCGCGGCGACGGCCGGCGGGGCGACGACGAGATCGGGGTCGAACCCGTTCTTCGAGAGCTGGACCTGCGCGAAGACGACGAAGGCGGTGAGGAGGGTGACGAGGAAGAGGGCGGCCCGGGTCGGGAGGGTGCGCAGGCCGGTGTAGAAGAGCGGCACCGCGCACCAGCCGAAGCTCGGCGCGAGGAGCACGAGGACCATCCAGACGGCGACGACCGTGACCAGCCAGGCGATCCGGCGCGGGGTGGCGCGGGTGCCGAGGACGGGGCCGAGGAGGTACAGGGCGGCGAGGGCGCCGGAGAGGGCGATGATCCACGGGCTCCGGCCCTCCCACGGGTGCCGGAGGAGGAAGCGGGTCAGGGAGGCGCCGAGGAGGAGGAAGAACGCGACGTGCATGACCCGCGCCAGCCAGTACGAGTCCGGGTCGGTTTCCGGGGCCGGCCCCTCGTGCGGCTTCGGGTGCGGGGCGATGTGCGGAGGCGCGTCCGGGGCGGAGGGCTCGTACCCGTCGGCCTCCGGGGCGGGGGGCTCGTACCCGTCGGCCTCCGGCGGCTGCGCTGTCACTGGAACTCCTCTGACCTGGGGATACGTATCCATCCTGGCCCAGGAGGACCAGAGCGCCATCAACCGATCGGCTGACACCCCCGTCGTCCATCATGCGCGACGGCGGCAGCCGGTCCGTGGACGTACGGGCCCGGAATCGGCCGGAAGATCGATGTCAGAGCGAACGAACCGCCCGCCCCGGACGGCGCCGAACGCATCGACCACTGCCCGGCCCACCACGCCACAGCTTCAAGGAGCCCGCCATGAACAAGAAGATCGTCTTCGGTGCCGCCACCGCCGCCGTCGTCGCCGCCGGAACCTTCGGCGCCGTCTCCGCGAACGCCTCCGCCCCGGCCGCCGCGCCCGCCGTCGCCGCCAAGGCCGACGCGTCGAACAAGAACCTCCAGCAGACCACGCACCTGACGATCGAGGCCGCCACCAAGGCCGCGCAGGCCACCCTCGAGGCCGCGGAGGACGAGAACCAGCGCGTCTCGGTCGCCGTCGTCGACCGCAACGGCAACACCATCGTGACCCTGCGCGGCGACGGCGCCGGCCCGCAGTCCTACGAGTCGGCCGAGCGCAAGGCGTTCACCGCCGTCTCCTGGAACGCCCCGACCTCCGTGCTCGCCGGCCGCCTCGCCCAGGCCCCGAACCTGAAGGACATCCCCGGCACGCTGTTCCTGGCCGGTGGCGCCCCGGTGACCGTCAAGGGCGCGCCGATCGCCGGTATCGGTGTCGCCGGTGCCCCGAGCGGTGACCTGGACGAGAAGTTCGCGCAGGCGGGCGTCGCGGCGCTCGGCAAGTAAGCCCCAGGCCGCAGCTCCCCCAGGCCCTCGGGCCCCCAGCCCCCAGGCTCCGTGAGAGGTGCCGCCCGGACCCCGTCGGGCGGCACCTTTCGCATACCCCCGCCTAAGATCGAATCGTGGACGTACGCAGCCGAACCGCCCTGGCGACAGCCCTCGCCGGGCTGCTCGTGCTCGCCGGCTGCACCAGCGGCGGCGCGGACGGCGGGAGCGGCGGCGGCCTGGACATCGGCGGGGTGCACGGCACGCCCGGCGCGGCCGGGCTGCGCGACCCGTTCTTCCCCAAGCTCGGCAACGGCGGCTACGACGTCAGCCACTACGCGCTCGACCTCCGCTACGACCCGAAGGCCGGCCGGCTCGACGCCACCGCCATGATCACGGCCCGCGCGACCCAGGACCTCAGCGCCTTCAACCTCGACCTCGCCGGACTCACCGTCGACTCGGCCTCCGTCGACGACTCCCCGGCCGCCGTCAACCGCGCCGGGAACGAGCTGACGCTCCGGCCCCGCGACGACATCGACAAGGGCGAGGTATTCCGTACGAAGGTCACGTACTCCGGCGTGCCCGAGACGATCACCGACGCGGACGGTTCGCGGGAGGGCTGGCTGCGGACGGCGGACGGCGCGCTCGCGCTGGGCCAGCCGGCCGGCTCGATGGCCTGGTTCCCCGGCAACCACCATCCCTCCGACAAGGCGGCGTACGACATCACGCTCACCGTCCCGGCCGGTACGCAGGGGGTCGCCAACGGCGTCCGGACCTCCGAGCGGACCGCGAACGGCAGGACCACGACCGTCTGGCACGTCGCCGAGCCGATGGCGAGCTACCTCGCGACCGTGGGGATCGGCCGGTACGAGACGAAGCTGTCGGCGACGCCGGCCGGGCTGCCCGTCCTGACGGCCGCCGATCCGACGGTCGCCGCGAAGAGCGGGCCGCTGCTGAAACGTATCCCCGAGCTGATCGCCTGGCAGGAGGAGAACTTCGGGCCGTACCCGTTCTCCGCCGCCGGCGCGGTCGTCGAGCGGACCGGCGACGCGGGCTACGCGCTGGAGACCCAGACCCGGCCGGTCCTCCCGCTGGACGCGTTCACGCCGGAGATCCTCGCGCACGAGCTGGCGCACCAGTGGTTCGGCAACTCGGTCACGCCCGAGACCTGGCAGGACATCTGGCTGAGCGAGGGCTTCGCGGTGTACGCGGAGTGGTTGTACGCGGAGGACTTCGAGGACGTCCCCGCGCGCGAGAGCTTCGAGGCGGCGTTCGCCGTCGACTCCAACTGGGCGTTCCCGCCCGCCGAGCCGCCCGCGGCCGAGAACCTCTTCGACCCGCCCGTCTACCAGCGGGGCGCGATGGTGGTCCACAAGATCCGGGAGCGGGTCGGCGACGAGACGTTCCACGAGATCCTGGCCGGCTGGCCGGCGACCCACCGTCACGGCAACGCCTCCACCGCCGACTTCACCGCCTACGTGGAGGACGTGGCGGGTGAGGACCTGGACGACGTGTGGGACGTGTGGCTGTACGGGGACGGGAAGCCGGCGCAGCCGGATTGAGCGCTGGAGCCAGGGCGAGAGCTGGGCCAGCGCCAGGGCCAGCGCCAGGGCCAGCGCCAGGGCCAGCGCCAGGGCCAGCGCCAGGGCCAGGGCCAGGGCCAGGGCCAGGGCCAGGGCTCGGATCGGATCGGCCTAGGATCCGCTGGCGCCCGACCTGAACAGGATGTCCTCGACCGCGCGCAGGTCGCGGTTCCAGTACGTGGTCTTGGCGTTGGGGCCGACGTTGAGGGCGCCGAGCTCCTTGGGGAACGAGACATCGAGCATCGCGACGTCGTCGTTGCTGCCCAGGGCGCGGTCCTGGTAGCCGATGGACACCGCCTCCACGGCGACCGTCTGCTCGCCGCCCCGGAAGAGGAACAGGCCCGCGTACGCCTTCTGCTTCGGCCCGATCGTGGCGATCGCCTTCGGCTTGGGTCCCATCGCCGGGATCGGGCCGTCGATCTTGGCGCCGAAGCCGATGCGCGGGTAGTGGTAGAGGGTGCACGCCTTGTCGGTGAAGTTGGTGGCCGTGATGAGGAGGTGCTGCCCCGAGTCCTGCCGCCAGGCCGACGTGGCGATCGAGAGGTCGTTGTCGTTGCAGGCCGCGACGGTCGTCGTCCCACCGTCTCCGTCTCCGCCACCACCGTTGCCGGGCTTGCCGGGCTTGCCGGGCTTGCTCGGCTTGGGAGCGGGAGTGGTGGGAGGTGTCGTGCTCGGAGGGGCGGACGACGGGGTGGCCGACGACGGGGTGGCGGACGCGCCGGGCTTCTGGGCGTCGGCCTTCCCGTCGTCGGACTGGCAGGCCGTGGTCGAGAGGAGCGCGGCGACGGCCACGAACCCCAGGGTGCAGGTCTTCCATCTGGTCGATCGGACAGTGCGCAAGGTAGCCCCCGTGTACTTCGCTTGGCTGGAATCGTGTGCTCGGTTGTTCGGTTCTGCCCTGATGGAATCGCGGGCATCCGTGTCCTGAAGGGTCCGTTACGGACCCAGGACAAGGAGGTCACCGTTCCGTTCGCGTCGGGGGCGGGAGCGGGGGCACGGGGCGCGGAAACAGGGAAGAGCCCCGGCGCGCTGAGCGCTGGCCGGGGCTCTTCTGGTGCTGCGAGTCGATCCGAACGTCAGAGGTTGACGCCGAAGTCGCGGGCGATGCCCTCGAGGCCGGAGGCGTAGCCCTGGCCGACCGCGCGGAACTTCCACTCCGCGCCGTTGCGGTACAGCTCGCCGAAGACCATCGCGGTCTCGACGGCGGCGTCCTCGGAGAGGTCGTAGCGGGCGATCTCGGCGCCGCCGGCCTGGTTGAGGATGCGGATGTATGCGTTCCGCACCTGGCCGAAGTTCTGCGTGCGGTTGACCGCGTCGTAGATGGAGACCGGGAAGACGATCTTGTCGACGTTCGGCGGAAGGGCCGCGAGGTTGACGTTGATCTGCTCGTCGTCGCCGCCGCCCTCGCCCGTGCGGTTGTCGCCGGTGTGGACGATGGTCTGGTCCGGCGTCGCCTTGTTGTTGAAGAAGACGAAGTGCGCGTCGGAGGCGACCTTGCCGGCGCCGTCGACGCCGATCGCGGACGCGTCCAGGTCGAAGTCGGTGCCGGTGGTGGTACGGACGTCCCAGCCGAGGCCCACGGTGACGGCGGTCAGGCCCGGAGCCTCCTTGGTCAGGGAGACGTTGCCGCCCTTGGACAGGCTTACAGCCATGGGAAGTCCCTTTCTTCGTGCCTTCGTGATGTCGTGCGTCGTCACACGGGATAACGCGGACGGTGCCCCGCCGGTTCCATGGTGCGAAACGCGTGCGAAAACAGGATGACGTGCGGGAGCCCGTCCAGGGAACATGGACACATGTCCGGTCCCTATCTGATCCGCGGCTCCGTCTCGCTTCCCGAGGCCGAGCTCATGTGGCGTTTCTCGCGGTCGTCGGGGCCGGGCGGGCAGCACGTCAACACCAGCGACTCGCAGGTGGAGCTCCGCTTCGACCTCGCGGCGACGGAGGCGCTGCCCGAGGTCTGGAAGGCGCGCGCGCTCGAACGGCTCGCTTCGCGGATGGTCGGCGGGGTGGTGACGGTCCGCGCGTCGGAGCACCGCTCGCAGTGGCGCAACCGGGAGACGGCGGCGGTACGACTGGCCGCGCTGCTCGCGGAGGCGACGGCTCCGCCGCCGAAGCCCCGGCGGGCGACGAAGATTCCGCGGGGGATCAACGAGCGTCGGCTACGGGTGAAGAAGCAGCGCTCGGAGACGAAGAAGGGCCGACAGGGCCGCGGCTGGGGCTGACCCGGCGCACCAGGCCCGTCCGCCCGGGGGCCATGCGCCCCGCGGCCATTAGTTCCGCGTACCCGCGCCCCACTGCCATGGCTCCCGCGCACCCGCGTCCCGCGCACCTAGCCGCCATGCCCCCGCGCACCCCGCGCCCCGCGCACCCCGCGCACGTGCCGCCCCCCTGCCATGGCTCCCGCGCCTCCGCGCCCTGCGTACGCTCGCGCCAGGCGCCCACCCCTTCACCCCAAGTGGCGGTACTTGCCCCGGAAGTACGTCAGAGGGGCGTCCTCCGTCGCCGTCGGGACCGTCGCCGTCAGGACGCGGGCCACCACCAGGGTGTGGTCGCCCGCCACCACGCGGTTCTCCGTACGGCATTCGAGCGTCGCGAGCGCGCCCGTCAGGAGCGGCGCGCCGCTCTCCTCGCCCCGGGTGAACGGGACGTCCGCGAAGAGCAGGCGGTCGCTCACCCGGCCCTTCATCGCGAAGCGGCCCGCGATCTGGCGCTGGTGCTCGGAGAGGACCGAGACCGCCCACACCGGGACCTCGGCCAGCAGGTCGTCCATGCGGGAGCCGTTGCGCAGGCTCACCAGGACCAGCGGCGGGTCCAGGGAGACCGACATGAACGCGGTCGCCGTCATTCCGACGTCCTCGCCGCGCGGGCCGTCGTCCGGGTCATGGGCCGTCACCAGGACCACGCCCGCCGCGAGGCGGGACATCGCCGCCCGGAACTCGTCGTTGCTCACCCCCTCAGCATGAGGGATCGCCAGATCCGAGGTGGGGGGCGGGGAAGGCGTCGTCGTCAGCACACTCGCACGCTAGCCCCGGCGCACGCCCCCTTACATCGGACCCCGGGACCAGGCCAAGCACCCCCGCCGGTCCTAGGACCTACGGCCCCGGGGCCGTACGGACGTGTTCGCTTTGCGTTCAGGAAAGTGCGGAAGGAGTGGAGAATCACGGTCCGCCGTGCGCCCCCGACCCCCGCGCGCCCCTTGTGACTTGAGTCACAGAGCACAGTATTTGTTGACCCTGTGTACCGGGTGCACAGCTCGCTGTGATTCAGTGGCGGAGACAATGCAGCACAAGAGCCGATGAGAACCCCTGGAGTTGCTGTCGAGGTCTCGGGGAGAGCGAGCGATGGAGACCGAGTCGGAGCCGTACGTCCGTCTTGCGACCCTGCGGCAGCTGCATCAGGTCGTGGCCGACCTCAATACAGCCCGCAGTCTGGCGGACACCTTGCAGACCGTGGCCGACGGCATCGTCGCCGGTCTCAACTACGAGCTGGCCTGCGTCAACCTCGTCCGCCCCGACGGTGACCTCGTCGTCGCCGCCTTCGCCGGCAGCCCCGCCGCCGAAGCGCTGATCACCGGCCGCGTCGGCTCCCGCGCCTCCTGGGAGCGGCGCCTCGCCATGGGCGTCGCCTGGGGCGACCTGCGGTTCATCCCGCACACCGAGGGCTGGGTCCTCATCGAGGACGACGTCCCGCAGTGGCACACCGAGGGCCCCGCGCCCCGCTTCGAGGACGAGTGGCACCCCCACGACCGCCTCTACGCCCCCATGTACGCGTCCGGCTCCGGCCGCGAACTGCTCGGCGTGATCTCCGTCGACCGGCCGCGCAACGGCAGGCACCCCGGGCCCTGGGGTCAGGAAGCCCTGCAGATGTACGCCTCCCAGTCGGCGATTGCGATCAGCAACGCCCGGCTGCGAGCAAACATGCAGCGCGCACTCGTCCGCCTGGAGCGCGAGCAGCAGGCCCTGCGCGCCAGTGAAGAGTCGTTTCGGCAGGCCTTCGAGTACGCCCCCTCCGGCATGGCCATCGCCGAGATGGGCGGCGACCAGCACGGCCGGCTGCTGCGCACCAACGACGCCCTCTGCCGCCTCCTGGGCCGGCCCGCCTCCGTGATGCGCCGCTACTCCTTCGCCGACCTCGTCCACCCCGAGGACATAGGGCTTCTGCTGCGCACCTCCGCCGAGGGCGGCCGCGCCGAGCTGCGCCTCGGGCGCCGCGACGGGACGTACGTCTGGGTCTCGCTCCGTAACTCCGTCGTCGCCGACACCGCCGACGGGCCGCGCTTCCTCCTCACCCACGTCGAGGACATCGAGGAGCGCAAGCGCCACGAGCTCCAGCTCGCCCACCGTGCCTCGCACGACGCCCTGACCGGCCTGCCCAACAGCGCCGAGCTGCGCTCGCGGCTCAGCGCCCGGCTCTGCGAGCGTCCGAACGCGACGCCGGAGGCCGACTACGACACCCCGTACGGCCACGAGCACGGCTTCGGTTTCGACGCCGGGCCCGGCGCGGGCGGCCCGTACGACCATCACGTCCACACCACGGCCCCGGCCGGCGGTGACATCGACGACGGTACGAAGGGGCTCGCGGTCCTCTTCTGCGACCTCGACGGCTTCAAGTCGATCAACGACCGCTTCGGGCACCACACCGGCGACGCCGTCCTCATCGAGGTCGCCCGGCGGCTCACCACCGGCGTACGTGACGGGGACACCGTCGCCCGGCTCGGCGGGGACGAGTTCGTCGTCCTCGCCGACGGCCTCGGCGCGGCCGACGCGGCCGACCTGGCGGTGCGGCTCCGCAACGCGATCATTCCGCCGATCCGGGTCGACGGGCGGGCGGTCCGGGTCGGGGCGAGTTTCGGCATCGGCTGGGCCGAGTGCGGGATGACCGTCGAAGAGGTCCTGAACTCCGCCGACCAGCGGATGTACGTCGAGAAGCGGTCCCGAGCCAAGGTTCACCGCCGCGCGGGATAGAGGTGCGGGGAACCCTCGCCTGTCAAGGTCCGGATCGTCGGGTTCCCCGTTCGGGGTAGGCTCGGCCGGTCGGCGACGGCTGGCGAGCATGGATAGGAGTGACCAGGGATGGCTGCCGGTAACGACGGCGCGAACACGCCCGAGGACGACGATCCGTTCGGCTACCTGTACGCGGACGGCCAGGCGGCGGGCGCCCAGCCGCCGGGTCAGGCCGGTGGCTACGGCTACCCCGGCCCGGCCGCGCAGCCGGGTGTGCCCCGAACCTCGTACAACCAGGTCAGAACGGTCGGCGAGCGCCAGTACGGCGGTCAGCAGCAGTACGGCCAGGGTGCGCAGGGCGCGCCCGGCGGGTACGGGCAGCAGCCCGGGCAGCAGGTCCCGCACCAGCCCGGATACGGCCAGCCGCACCCGCAGTACGCCGCGCCCGAGACGTACCCCGGTGGCTCGCAGACCCGTCAGTCGCCGATCCCGCACCAGCGCGGTGGCGGTGGCGGCGGTCGCGGACCGAACACCAAGGGTCTGCTCATCGGCGCGATCGCGGTCGTCCTGGTCGTCGTGATCGGCATCACGGCCGCCGTGATCACCAACACCGGTGGCGACGAGACCAACGGTGGCACCGCGGGCGGCAAGCCGACCGGTGGCTCCACCCAGGTCCAGGAGGACCCGTCCGACGAGCCCAGCACGGAGCCGTCGCAGGCCCCGCTGCCGCAGCAGGACGCGGCCACGCTCAAGCTCGGCGGCTCGGCGCTGCTCGCCAAGGACATCAAGGGCGCGGAGGGCGTCGGCGGCGCCTACGTGACCGGCTTCAACGCGGTCGGCTCGTCCGTCACCTGGGAGACCGAGGTGCCCGCGGCCGGTGACTACAAGATGTCGGTCCGGTACGCGATCCCGGCCAAGGACGCCAACGCCACGGTGACCGTCAACGGCAAGGCGAACACGAACCCGATGAACCTGAAGAACTTCATCGGCTCGTCGGACCCGAACCTGGAGAAGAACTGGCAGACGACCTGGTCGCAGGTGTCGCTCCAGAAGGGCAAGAACACGATCATGCTCTCCTGCGGGCAGGGGAACCAGTGTGACGTGATCTTCGACTGGGTGAAGATCAGCACGCTGTGAGGTCGTAGCGCACGCGGATCGGGCGCCGGGGTGGACGAGTCGTACGTCCACCCCGGCGCCCTTTCACATGCCCATCCCGTCCTTGCCGCGGGGAGTCGGCGGCTGCGGTGGCTGCGGCGGCTGCTGCTCGGGCCCGGACCGTCCCGGACCGCTCTGTCCGGCACCGGGCGCGGGGGCGGCCGGACCACGCCGACCGGCGGCGCCGGGCTGGTTGAGTGTGAAGCCCTTCTGCCAGGAGGGCGCCGGGTTCTCGGGCGCGGGCTGCTCGGGCGCGGGGGTACGGGGGGCGCTCTCGGTGGCGGGCCGGTTGTGCGCGAAACCTGCCTGCCAACCGGGGCGGGGGGCTTCTGGCGCGGGTTGTTGAGGCGCCTGCTGCTGTGGCGTCGGCTGCTGCGGTGCGGGTTGTTGTGGCGCTTGTTGTTGAGGCGTCTGCTGCTGCGGCGCCGGTTGTTGAGGCGCGGGCTGTTGCGGCACGGGTTGCTGGGCCGTGGGTTGTTGAGGCGTCGGTGCTTCCTGCCCCGGAGCCTCCTGCCTCGGTCCCTCCCGCTGCGCCCCGATCACCGCCTGCGCCGGCGCCTGTTGCTCCTGTTCCGGCGCCTCGGGCCTGAGGACCTGACCGTCCGGTCCCTGGACCGTGCGGGCCGCGTCACGCTCCTGCGCGGTGACCATCATCTCGGGGCCGCGCTCCGGCAGCGGCGTCTGCTCCATGGTCGCCTGGACCAAGGCCTGCATGGCGTGGTCCCAGGAGTACTGCTGCAGTACTTCCCGCAGGTAGAGGGCATCGGCCTGGCGCTGGGGGAGCTCCTGATGCAGCTGGGTGATCGCCGTGAACCATGCCTTTGAACGGGGGGTGTTGTCGGTCGGCTCGGGAACCACGCACCGCTGCCCGATCTCCGGCGAAACGCGATCGGGGTCCTGGAAGAACAGCGCGGCGCCGCTCTCCTCGTTGACCAGTACGGGGACTCCGTGGGCCAGCCCCTCGGCCGCCACCATGCCGTAACCCTCGTGTTTCGAGGGCATGATCACCGCGTGTGAGTTCCTGATCTCCTCGTTGAGCTCTTCGACGTTGCTCGTGCGGCCCTTGACCGTCGCGTTCCCGCCACTGAGCTCTGCGAGTCTGTCCCTCGCATCGGCCAATTCCTCATCCTTGACACCGAGGATGGTGAGGTTGACGGAAACGCCGGCTTCGTTCAGCAAGGCCACCGCGATGGCGGCGTCGTCCACGCCCTTGAGGGGGTCGGCAACCCGACCCATGAGCAAGAGGTTCAGTCGTTCCGGTGCGGGGTCGTGCTGCACCGGATCGTAAATTCGGGTGCCCGGGATTACTTCATGGGAATGTGGAAGATGCGTACCTTCAGCGGAAAGCTGTCTGCTCGCTTCCGACAGGAGAGGTCCGACTCCGGCCACGACGTCCGCGCGCGCCATGGTTTCACGTTCGATCGCAGAGTCATGGGCCGCCTTTTCCCTCGCCTCTTCGAGGGTCTTTCCTTTGAAGAACGGAAGCCTTTCGGGGCTTGTGTGCAGGAAGTGCACCATGCGCGCGTCCGGGTACCAGTTCTCCCGCAGCTCGGCAGCGGCCGGTCCCGAGAAGCGCGAGTGCCCGATGATGATGTCGTAGGGTCGGCCCGCCGGGTCTTCCAGCCCATGCGCCGTGGGTTCCTGGCCGGCGAGCTGCTCGATCCAGTCCCGTCCCTCCACGCCCGGCGGGGGTTGCGTCTTCACCTCCCTCTGTATGCCCTCGTGCTGGGGCATTTCAGGGTTGGCCGTGAACAACGTGACGTTGTGGTGGCGGGCGAGAGCCTCGGCCATCTCCTGGTTGAAGACCTCGACACCCCCCGCACCTCTGCCGCTGTTGTCCGACACGACGAGAATGTTGTACCGCTCTTCAGCCATTGGTTCCCCCGTATTCCTCTATCACCGCTCGTCCCGCTTCAGAAGCCGTAGGTTTCCCGGAGTTCGCGGCCGATTCCCTCGGAAATGAAGTCCGTCAGGTCGAAAGCGGAGAGGTGCATGATGCCGGATTCCGCACCCGGGTGGATCCTCGCCGCGTACTCGTCGAGGATCTCCGCCAGAATTCCCGCGCGTACGGCCGAGATGGCGACGTGATCCGGGTCCCCCTTCTCGCGGAAGATGCGGACCTCTCCGGGGTGCGGCGGCCTCGGCTTCCGTCCGAGCTCCGCACTGCGGGCGAAGAACTCAGCCCTGGCTCCGACCGGTCTGGGAGTCGGCTGGCCGTCGGGCCATTGCACTCCTGCGGTCGTGTGCACGCTCGGGTCGATCAGCTCGTGCCGCTCCCGCCAGAACACCCTCGACCGCCCGGCCAGCAGATCCTGAACGTCCTGCGCCGCCTTCGTCGTGAATGGGCTCACCGAGGCATCCCCCGTTTCCCGCATGTACTGCAGGGTGGGCATGTTCTCCGATGCGCGCTGGGCCGCCCGGAACAGTGCGTCGTACCGCGTCCGCAGGTCGTCCACGTCGGACGGCCGGTGGGACACCCGCGCCACGCTGACCGTCCCGACCGGGTGCGGAGTCGGGGCGTTCGCGCCCATCGCCGCCCGCAGTTCGTCGGCCGCGACGTGCACCAGTCGGCTCAGCTCCGCCGTGTCCCCGGCGACCTTCACCGCGGGCCGGCCGGGTGCCAGCCGGTTGACCATGTCACCGAACGGCCCGGTCAGCGTCATCATGTGACCCTCAGGCATGACCACCGCCCGCCCCGGTACCAGGTATTCGTCCAGAACCGGCTCCCTCCGGGTCTCGTACGGGCCCGGGTCTGCGGCCATCCGGGCCGTCCACTCCGCCACCGCCTCCGCGAAGGTGATCGGACGGTCGACAGGTCCCGCGGCACGCCGGGAGATCAGATGCCGCGTCGGATCCGACGGCTCCCCGGCCTGCGGCGCGGGACCCTCGGAGACAGCCAGTGCCGCCTCCAACTCCCGCCACGCCGCACGGCGCTCCTCCGACCATCCCCCGCCCAGACTGTCCAGGCGCCATACGCGGTTCTGCTCCTGCCACATCATCCGCGACGCCGCCGAATAGATCATTTCGTATGCGTCGGCAAGTTCCAGTTGGCCGCTCATCCCGACTCTCCTTCGCGATCGATCAACTCACCCACATCCTCACATCGCGCATGCGGTCCGATCATCTTCGCGCGTGGAGCTGTTTTTGTGGCGCCCCGTCAGGAAGACGGCAGCCGTGAGCCCCGTCGGACCTTTCGGCTCCGCCGGGGGCTTCTCGCTTCGCTACGCCGCCGCCGGCTGCTCCGTCACCGTCACGCGCGTGAGCAGCTCCTCGTACGCCAGCCGCTCGAACTCGCCCGCCACCGGGGCGAGGACGGTGGCCGCCGACAGGGCCACCGCGCGGGTCAGCCGTTCCGGCCACGGGAGCTTCTCGACGAGCCCCGAAAGCAGGCCCGCGACGGCCGAGTCGCCGGCGCCCGTCGGGTTGCCCTTGACCGGGGCCGGTGGGGTCGCGCGCCACAGGCCGTCCGGGGTGGCGGCCAGCATGCCGTCCGGGCCCAGGGAGGAGACCACGGCGTGGGCGCCGCGGCGGCGGGCGTCGCGGGTGGCGCGGTGCGGCTCGCGGGAGCCGGTGAGCTGGGCGAGTTCGTCGGCGTTGGGCTTGACCACGTCGGGGCGGGCCGCGATGCCGCGCCGCAGGGGCTCGCCGCTGGTGTCGAGGAGGACGGGGACGCCGGCGGCGCGGGCGAGCCGGACCAGTTCCGCGTAGGCGCCGACGTGGATGCCGGGCGGGAGGCTGCCGCACAGGGCCACCGCGTCGGCGTCGGCGAGGAGGTCGGTGTAGTGGGCGGTGAACGTCGACCACTCGGCGGGGGTGACGGTCGGGCCCGGTTCGTTGAGCTGGGTGGTGTCGCCGGTGGCGGTGTCGACGATCGCGACCGTACGGCGGGTGGTTCCGGCGGTCGGGATCAGGGCGTCGACGACGGGGCCGCCCGCCAGGTGGGTGCGGAGGATCTCGCCCGTCGAGCCGCCCGCGAAGCCGGTGGCGACCGTCTCGTGGCCGAGGGCGGCGAGGACGCGGGCCACGTTGAGGCCCTTGCCGCCGGGGCGTTCGATGACCTGGGTGACGCGGTGGGAGGCGTGCGGGACGAGGGCGGGGACGCGGTAGGTGAGGTCGAGCGCCGTGTTGAGGGTGACCGTGAGAATCACCTGCCGTACCCCCGTACCTCGTCGAAAGTTCGTAGAACAGCCGCGCAACGCGCCTGGAACGCGCCCCGATCATGCCAAACAGAAGGCGGTTGGCCCAGTCCCTCGGCCAACCGCCTTGCGTCTGTCGGGGCGATATCACGCCAGCTTGGGTTCAACCACCCAGCTGCCCCGGCGCATCACGCCCTTGACGTCGAAGTCGGCGTCGAGCACGACGAGGTCGGCGTCCTTGCCGGGCTCCAGGGAGCCGACGCGGTCGTCGATGCCGAGCAGCCGGGCCGGGTTGGCCGAGATGGCCTGGACGATCGACTCGACGGGCAGGCCGTCGACGGTCGCCGCGCGCTTGAACGCGCGGTCAAGGGTGAGGGTCGAGCCCGCGATGGAGCCGCCCTCGACGAGCCGCGCCACGCTGTCCTTCACCTCGACTGCCAGCGTCCCGAGCATGTACTGGCCGTCGCCGAAGCCGGCCGCGTCCATCGCGTCCGTGATGAACGCGACCCGTCTGGGCCCCGCGTGATGGAACGCCAGCTCCAGGGCGGCCGGGTGGAGGTGGGTGCCGTCGTTGATGAGCTCGACGGTGATCCGCTCGTCCTCCAGGAGCGCGGCGATCGGGCCGGGGGTGCGGTGGCCGAGTGCGGGCATCGCGTTGTAGAGGTGGGTCGCGACGGTGGCGCCCGCGTCGATGGCCTCGACGGTCTGCTCGTACGTCGCGTCGGTGTGGCCGATCGCGGCGATCACGCCGTGCTCGGCGAGCAGCCGTACGGAGTCGATGCCGCCGGGCAGTTCGGTGGCGAGGGTGACCATCTTGGCCTGGCCGCGCGCGGCGTCGATCAGCTTGCGGACGTCGGCCGGGTCGGGGTCGCGCAGCAGCGTCTCGTCGTGCGCGCCCTTGCGGCAGGGGGCGATGAACGGGCCCTCGAAGTGGATGCCCGCGATGTCGCCCTGCTCGGCGAGTTCGGAGAGCAGTCCGGCGCGGCGGCCGAGGAAGTCCATCTCGCCGGTGACGAAGGAGGCGACGACGGTGGTGGTGCCGTGCAGCCGGTGGGTGTGGACGCCGGTGAGGATCTCCTCGACGGTGCCGGAGGTGAAGGAGGCGCCGCCGCCGCCGTGGTTGTGCATGTCGACGAAGCCGGGGACGACCCAGTGGCCCGTGAGGTCGAGCGACGGCGCGTCGGCGGGCGCGGAGCCCACGATGCGACCGTCGTCGACGATCACCCGTCCGTTCTCGACGACCCCGGTCGGCAGCACCACACGGGCTCCGGCGAGAACTGTGGATACGGCCATCAGGCGGATACCTCCGAGTCGAGGGAGAGAAGGTCCCAGGCGAGGAGGCCCGCGCCCAGGCATCCGGCGGTGTCCCCGAGGGCTGCCGGTACGACGGCGGGCATCTTCTGGAACGTGACGCGTTCCTCCACCGCGGCCCTCAGTGGTGTGAACAAGGTTTCCCCGGCCTCGGCGAGACCGCCACCGATGATGAGCGTGCGGGGGTCCAGCAGGGTGAGCGCGGTGACCAGGCCGTCGGCGAGCGCGTCGATGGCCTCCTGCCAGACCTGTACGGCCCGGGCGTCGCCGGACTCGACGGCCTTGGCGCAGTCGGCGGCGTCCGCCTTCGGGTCGCCGGAGGCGGCGGCCCAGGCCTGGGAGACGGCGGAGGCGGAGGCGTACCGCTCCAGGCAGCCGCGCTGGCCGCAGCCGCACTCGGCGCCGCCGGGGCGGACCACGATGTGGCCGATCTCGCCGGCGTAGCCGTGGGCGCCGGCCTCGATGACGCCGGCGATGCCGATGGCGCCGGCGATCCCGGTGCCCAGGGGCACGAAGAAGAAGCGGTCGGCGCCGTTGCCCGCGCCGATCCGGCCCTCGGCGAGGCCGCCGGTGCGGACGTCGTGGCCGAGGGCGACGGGGATGCCGTCGAGGCGCTCGCTGAGCAGGGCGCGCATCGGGACGTCGCGCCAGCCGAGGTTGGCGGCGTAGACGGCGATGCCGCGGGCGGCGTCGACGATGCCGGGGACGGCGACCCCGGCGGCCGCGGCGGGCTCGCCGTACCGTTCGAGGCCGTAGGCGCGCAGCTCGGCGGCGAAGTCGAGGATCGTCTCGACCACGGCGTCCGGGCCCCGCTCGCGCCCGGTGGCGCGTCGTGCCTCGTGGAGCAGGGTGCCGTCCGCCCCGACGAGGGCGGCCTTCATGCCGGTGCCGCCCACATCGAGGGCGATGACGTGTCTCACGGGGGACAGTCTCGCCCGTGCACGCCCGAAAGGTCTAGTCCACTGGCCGATATTGTTGCGCTGGGATACAAATTCGAATGATGACGCGCGCGACCTGCGGCGACGGACTTCACAAGATCTTCACCTGTAGACCGAGGATCTACCCAAGTGGTGTAGACCTTATGCTTCCTCTCCTGTGAAAATCACAGCTCGACGACGAGCAGAGGGTGGGGCAACGCTGTGCAGCGGCGATTCATTGGACTGACCGCGACGATCGCCGCGCTCGGACTGACGGCAGGTCTTTCCGGCTGCGGGCTCACCGAGGGAGCCGCGGGCGACGTGACGCTCAAGCTCGTCGCGGCCGACTACGACCTCAACGGCGGCGACACCACCAAGAAGTACTGGGACGAGCTCACCGCCGCCTACGAGGCCAAGCACCCCGGCGTGCAGGTCGAGGTCCAGGTCGAGTCCTGGAACGACGTCGACCGCAAGGTCGCCGAGATGGTCAAGGCCGGCCAGGCCCCCGACATCGCCCAGATCGGCGCCTACGCCGACTACGCCGCCGCCGGCCAGCTCTACTCCGCCGACGAGCTGCTCTCCATCCCCGTCCAGGCCAACTTCCTCGCCCCCCTCGTCGAGGCGGGCGAGCACAAGCGCGCCCAGTACGGCATGCCCTTCGCCGCCTCCACCCGGCTGCTCTTCTTCAACCAGGACCTCTTCGACAAGGCCGGCATCAGCAGGCCGCCGGCCACCTGGGACGAGCTCGCCGCCGCCGCGGAGAAGCTGAAGGACAAGGACGTGAAGTACCCCTTCGCGCTGCCCCTCGGCCCGGAGGAGGCGCAGGCCGAGACCATGATGTGGCTGCTCAGCGGCGGCGACGGCTACACCGACGGCTCCGACCGCTACCGGATCGACTCCGACCTGAACATCAGGACCTTCGACTGGCTCAAGACGAACCTGGTCCAGAAGGAGCTCACCGGCCCGGTCGCCCCCGGGAAGCTCAACCGCAAGGACGCCTTCGCCGCCTTCTCGCGCGGCGAGGTCGGCATGCTCAACGGCCACCCCTCGCTGATGCAGGAGGCCGAGAAGAAGGGCGTCAAGGTCGGCAAGGTCGCGCTGCCCGGCGCGGACGGCAAGTCCAAGGCGTCCATGGGCGTCGCCGACTGGATCATGGGCTTCAAGCAGAACGGCCACCGCGAGGGGATCGGCGAGTTCCTCGACTTCGTCTTCAGCGACGAGAACGTGCTGAAGTTCGCGGGCGGCAACGACCTGCTGCCGCCGACCGTCAGCGCGTACTCCCGGATGGAGAACGACGAGGAGCACAAGGACCTCCGCGAGTTCCTCACGGAGCTGCCGAACTCCCAGCTCCCGCCGGTCGGCAAGACCTCCTGGGCCCAGGTCAGCGACAGCATCAAGCAGAACATCGGCAAGGCCGTCACCCCGGGCGCGAAGCCGGAGGACGTCCTCGGCGAGATCGCCCGCAAGGCGACGGCGGCCGAGAGCGCGGAGTAGGAGCGCCCGGAGTAATAGGTTGGTCGTATGACCGACGTGAGCGACCCCGGACCCGACGACGCCCCGAGCGGGGACACCGGGCTCGGGGAGCGGGAGCGGGCCGTGCTCGCGCTCGAACGCCGGTCCTGGCCGGGACCCGGCGCCAAGGAGCGGGCCGTACGCGAGCGGCTCGGCCTCTCGGCGACCCGCTACTACCAGCTCCTCAACGCCCTCCTCGACGACCCGCGCGCCCTCGCGCACGACCCGGTGACGGTCAACCGACTGCGCCGGGTCCGTGCGGAGAAGGAGCAGCGCCGCTGAGGCCGCGTCGGTAGGGTCGTCGTATGGTCAGCAGCCTTCCGCACCCGACCACATCCGCAGGCCGCGACGGCCTGGCCGCGCTTCTCGCCCGGCCGGAGAACGCCGTCGTCGCCCTCGACTTCGACGGGACGCTCGCCGAGATCGTCCCCGACCCCGAACAGGCCCGCGCGCACCCCGGCGCCGTTCCCGCGCTCTCCGCCCTCGCACCGAGGATCGCCTCGGTCGCGGTGGTGACCGGCCGCCCGGCGGGCGTGGCCGTGCGGTACGGCGGCTTCGCCGGCGTCCCGGGCCTCGAACACCTCGTCGTCCTCGGCCACTACGGCGCCGAGCGCTGGGACGCGGTCACCGGCACCGTCCAGGCCGCCGCCGTCCACCCGGGCGTGGCCACCGTCCGGGCCGAGCTGCCCGGCTTCCTCGACGGCGTCGGCGCCTGGCCGGGCACCTGGATCGAGGAGAAGGGCCGCGCGGTCGCGGTCCACACCCGCCGCGCCGGCGACCCCCAGGCGGCCTTCGAGGCGCTCAGGGCCCCGCTCGCCGACCTCGCCGCCCGGCACGGCCTGGTCCTCGAACCCGGCCGCATGGTCCTCGAACTGCGCCCGCCGGGCATGGACAAGGGCGTGGCGCTCGCCGAGTACGTACGGGAGGTGGGCGCCGGGTCCGTCCTGTACGCGGGCGACGACCTGGGCGACCTGCCGGCCTTCGCGGCCGTGGAGAAGCTCCGCTCGGACGGCACCCCGGGGCTGCTGGTGTGCAGCGGCTCGTCGGAGGTCCAGGAGCTGTCCGACCGCGCCGACCTGTCGGTCCCGGGCCCGCCGGGGGTGGTCGACTTCCTGGCGGCCCTCGCGGCGGCGGTACGGGAGGGGCCTGCGGGGTCTGAGGGGTCTCAGGAGGCCTGAGGGGTACGGGAGGGGGCCTGAACGCCCGCCTGGGCGGACCCGGGCCCCCGCCCGCCCGGGCGGGCCCGGGCCCCCACCGGGCGGACCCGGGCCCCAGCCCGCCGCGCTGCTACTGCTCCCCGCGTACGGCCCGCAGGGCCTCCAGCTGTTCCAGGAACCAGCGCTGCGGCGGCAGGGCCGTCGCGGCGGCCGCCAGGCGCTTCGAACGGTCCGCGCGCTCGGCGGCGGGCATCGTCAGGGCCCGGTGCAGGGCGCGCGCGGTCTCCGAGACGTCGTACGGGTTGACCGTCACGGCGTCCTCGCGCAGCTCCTCGTACGCCCCGGCGCCCGTCGAGAGCACCAGCGCGCAGCCGGCCTCCGAGACCACCGGGATCTCCTTCGCGACCAGGTTCATCCCGTCGCGGACCGGGTTGATCAGCGCCACGTCCGCGAGGCGGTACGCGGCGAGCGAGCGCGGGAAGTCGTCCCGTACCGAAAGCAGCACCGGCTGCCAGTCGTCCGTGCCGAACTCCGTGTTGATCTCCTCGGCCAGCTCCGCGACCGACGCCGTGTAGGCGCGGTAGACCTCCAGGTCCTGGCGGGAGGGGTACGCCGAGGCCAGGTGGACGACTCCGCCCCGCCACTCCGGGCGCTCCTGGAGCAGCTCCCGGTACGCCAGCAGGCCGCGCACGATGTTCTTCGACAGCTCCGTGCGGTCCACCCGCACGATCGTCTTCCGGTCGCCGACCTCGGCCCGCAGCGCGGCGAGCCGGTCGTCGACCTCGGGGGTGTGGGCGAGCGCACGGAGGTCGTCGCCGTCCACGCCCAGCGGGAAGACGTGCACCCGGGTGCGCCTGGGCTCGCCGCCGGCCCTGCGGTGCTCCACCCCGCGCCAGGGGTCGTCGCTCCGCCAGAACCCGTCGGCCTCGCCGTCCGGGCCGTGGATGTGGGCGCCCGTGATGAACGCCTGCGCCCATCCCCAGGTGTGGAAACCCAGCTCGTCCGCGCCGAGCATCCCCCAGAGCAGCTCCTCGCGGACGTCCTCCGGCAGCATCCGCATGTACTCCGGAAGCGCCCACGGGGTGTGCGTGAAGTGGCCGATCCGCAGGTCGGGCCGGAGCTCGCGCAGCTGCCCCGGGACCAGGGCCAGGTGGTAGTCCTGCACCAGGACCGCCGCGCCCTCGTCCGCCTGGGCGGCCAGCTCCTCGGCGAAGGCCCGGTTGTAGGCGCGGTACGACTCCCAGCGGCGGCGGAACGCCGCGTCGAAGACGGGCTCGCGCGGGATCTCGTACAGATGGTGGTGGAGGAACCACAGCACCGAGTTCGCGATGCCGTTGTACGCGTCGGCGTACACCTTCGGATCGATGTCCAGCATGCGCACGCCCGGCTCGGACACTCCGCGCCTGACCGCCTCGCGGTCGCCGTCCCCGAGGGCGGCGCACACCCACACGCTGTCCTCGGAGGAGACCGCGCTCAGTCCGGAGACGAGACCGCCCCCGCCGCGCCGGGCACCGAGAGTGCCGTCGGCGGCGAGGGCGTACGAGACAGGACCCCGGTTGGACGCCACGAGCACAGAAGCCATGTGGCGAACCTAGCCCGTGACGTAAACGCTCAAACGTACGTATACGACTCTGGCGAATCCTCGCCTCAGTGGTCGCGGTGGCCGCGCAGGGCGGCCTTCGCCACCAGACCGGTCGCGGCCAGGGCCAGGGCCAGGCCGCCGAGCAGCCAGAGCCGCTCGCCGCTGGAGCCGGTCTCGGCCATGGAGCCGCCGGGGCCGTGCGGGTTCGGGCGCGGCTGCTGGGTGGTGGGCGCGGGCGCCGGCACGGCCTCCGACTCCGTCGGGGTCGGGGACGGCGAGGGGTCCACCGGGTCGCTCGGGGTCGGCTTCGGGGTCGGCTTCGGGGTGGGCTTCGGGGTCGGGCTCGGCTTCGGCGGGTCGACGACCGGAGCCACCGCGCAGGCCGGGTCCTCGCTGCCCTCCCCGCAGTTCGAGCGGGGGGACTCGACCTCGACGCTGTTGCGGAGCCTGCCGTCGCCGCGCACCGGGTCGTGGACCTTCACCGAGTACGTGATCGTCGCCGTCTTCCCGGCCGGGATGTCACCTACGTAGCCGATCTTCGGCGCGTCGTACGTGACCTTGCCGATGGTCGCCTTGGCGTCGCCCCGGTAGTCGGCGTCGTCCAGGTTGCCGGTCAGGTCGTCGCTGAACTTGGCGTTCGGATGGTCCAGCCGGCTGATGTTCTTCGCCGTGACCGTGTACGTGACGGTGTCGCCCGGCTTCACCTTCTTCGGGCTCGCCGTCTTGGTGACCTCCAGGTCCGGGACCGGCACGGAGAAGGCGAGTGCGGAGGGTACGTACGTGTCGCCGGTCGTCGTGAAGGTCAGCTCCGCCGAGCGCGCGCCCACCGGGATCGCGCCGTCCGGGATGTCGAAGGCCTTCGCGTCGACGGACAGGTTGTTCGTCAGCCTGGGCGAGACGGCGCCGTCGTCCTCGCTGATGAAGAAGTTGTCGGTGTTGCCCGTGTGGGTCTCGGTGACGTTCTTGCCGTCGACGAGGAACGTGTCGCCCGGTGTGTTCCGGTCGCCCTCGTACGCCGTCACGCTCGCCCGCGCCTTGCCCGTCGTGCGGTGGAAGCCGTCGACGGTGATCGTCGTCGCGGGGGAGGTGGACCGCTGGAGGACGTGCCCGCCGTAGACGTAGACGTTGCGGCGGTCCGGCGCGAAGGTCGGCTCGGGCCCCGGGAACGCGTAGACCACCGTCAGGGACCAGCCCGCCACGCAGCCCTTTCCGTCCGGCGCCCAGATGTCGCCGACCGCGACCTGCGCGTCCGTGCCGGTCACGCCCGCGAAGGCGGCCGTGACGTCAGACTCGCCCGTGTAGTAGTGCGGGCCGCTGGTGTCCGGCGGGTCGGTCACCATGCTGTCGATCGAGACCGCCGTCTCGGCCCCCGCCCCCACCCTGATGCGCGGCGCGGTCGTGGCGTGGTCCCCCGGCGAGGTCACGACGTCGGCGCCGGAGATGTCGCAGCGCTTCAGCTGCGCCCCGCTCGGCCCCTTGTACGTGCCGTCGTTGCCGCCCCAGAAGAGCCGGGCGTACGCGACCCGCGCGCCGGCCGGGATCGCGACGTGGCCGGTGCTGGAGCCGTAACCGGCGGTCATGGAGGCGGAGTTGATCCGCCGCATGACGAAGGTGTTGTTGTTGTCGTTGCCCTGTCCTGCGGCCGCGGTGGCACAGCGGGCGGCCAGGTCGGCGGGGGCGGTGGGGCAGCCCATGACCGTGTTGCCGATGGTCGTGAAGTCGCCGTAGAGCGACTCGTCGTAGCGCTTGCCGAAGGGCTCCACCACGTCCGCCGCGGCCGGGCCGGCCGCGGCGAGCAGGAGCGAGAGCGAGAGCGAGCCGAGCGAGCCGGCGGCGAGAGCGAGCGCCGCCAGCGACATGGTCATCCGATTTTTGAACCGCATGAAACGGAAATTTAGGCAAAAACACAATCATTCGGCGTTACGCCACGCGGCGGTGTGCGTACTCCGCGATCTCGACCATCGGCGGCCGTTCCTCCGTGTCCACCGCGTACGTCCGAGGCGTGAAGCCCGCCTCGCCACGCTCGAACTGCGTGAGCCGGGGCCGCACCAGATGGCCCCGGGAGAGCCGCAGCTGCGCCGTCCGGTAGATCGCCGCCGCCATCCGGCCCAGCGCCCGCCCGTCCTGGTGGCGGTGCTTGCGGACCCCGACGTCCACCTGCGCGAGGGCGTCGAGGCCGACCGTGTGCAGCGCGTCCACGAGCAGGCCCAGCTCCACTCCGTAACCGACGGGGAACGGCAGCCGTTCGAGCAGCGAGCGGCGCGCCGCGTACTCGCCGCCCAGCGGCTGGACGAATCCGGCCAGCTGCGGCCAGTGCAGATTGAGCAGCGGCCGCGCCACCAGCTCCGTAACCCGACCGCCCTGACCAGGGGTGTCGCCGAGCGGGCGGTCGTACATCGCCTTCACGAAGTCCACGTCGGGGTCGGTGAGCAGCGGGCCGACGATCCCCGTGACGAAGTCCGCGGAGAAGTCCCGCAGGTCCGCGTCGACGAAGCACACGATGTCACCCTCGGTCACCATCAGCGACCGCCACAGCACCTCGCCCTTGCCGGGCACGGCCGGTATCCGGGGCAGGATCGCGTCCCGCGCCACCACCCGCGCCCCGGCCGCCGCCGCCACCTCCGCCGTACGGTCGGTGGAGCCGGAGTCGATCACCACCAGCTCGTCGACGAGCGGGACCTCGGCCGTCATCAGCTCCCGGCGGATCACGGTGACGATGTCCCCGACCGTCGCCTCCTCGTCGAGCGCGGGCAGCACGACGCTGACCGTCGTCCCGTGCTTCGCCGCCAGGACGCGGTCGAGCGAACGGTCCGCCACGGACCAGGACCGCCGGCCCAGCCAGCGCTCCACTTCCTCCAGCACGTGATCTCCATCTCGCGGTTCGGACGACCATCTCAACCGTCCAGGCCTTCGGTTACAGTCTTGAACAACGCGGATGCCCGATGCATGTCGGGGTGCCACCCGCGTCCTACAACCGAATACCGCTCATCCAGAGGGGCAGAGGGAAACGGCCCGTTGAAGCCCCGGCAACCCTCCAGTCGGTCTCGTCCGCGACATGTCGCGCCAGCGAGGCTCCCGGCTAGGGAAGGTGCCAAATCCGTCTCATGGCGACGTTCGTCATGGGAAAGATGAGGAGAAAGGGCCTCGCCTCCATGGCTGTACAGACTGTTTCCACCACCGCATCGACCGTTGACCTCGGTCCGGCTTCCGGACTTTCCTGTCGTGAATGCGGAGAGAAGTTCCCTCTCGGTCCCATCTTCGCGTGCGAGCTGTGTTTCGGCCCTCTCGAAGTCGCGTACGACCTTCCCGTCGGTGACCCCGAGGCGCTGCGCAAGCAGATCGAGGCCGGCCCCGCCAACATCTGGCGCTACGCCCCGCTGCTGCCCGTCCCGGCCGACGTCGCCGAGAAGCCGAACCTGAACCCGGGCTGGACCAAGCTCGTCCAGGCCGACAACCTCGCCCGCGAGCTCGGCGTCGAGCCCGGCAAGCTCTTCGTCAAGGACGACTCCGGCAACCCGACGCACTCCTTCAAGGACCGCGTCGTCGCCCAGGCCCTCGAGGCCGCCCGCGCCTTCGGCTTCACCACCCTCTCCTGCTCCTCCACCGGCAACCTGGCCGGCGCCGTCGGCGCCGCGGCCGCCCGCGCCGGCTTCCGCTCCTGCGTGTTCATCCCGCACGACCTGGAGCAGGGCAAGGTCGTCATGGCCGCCGTCTACGGCGGCGAGCTGGTCGGCATCGAGGGCAACTACGACGACGTCAACCGCTTCTGCTCCGAGCTCATCGGCGACCCGCTGGGCGAGGGCTGGGGCTTCGTCAACGTCAACCTGCGCCCGTACTACGGCGAGGGTTCCAAGACGCTCGCGTACGAGATCTGCGAGCAGCTGGGCTGGGTCCTGCCCGACCAGCTGGTGATCCCGATCGCCTCCGGCTCGCAGCTCACCAAGATCGACAAGGGTCTGCAGGAGCTCATCAAGCTGGGCCTGGTCGAGGACAAGCCGTACAAGATCTTCGGCGCCCAGGCCGAGGGCTGCTCGCCGGTGTCGGTGGCCTTCAAGGCCGGTCACGACGTCGTACGGCCCCAGAAGCCGAACACCATCGCCAAGTCGCTCGCCATCGGCAACCCGGCCGACGGCCCGTACGTCCTCGACATCGCGCGCCGCACGGGCGGCGCGGTGGAGGACGTGAACGACGAGCAGGTCGTCGAGGCGATCAAGGTCCTGGCCAGGACCGAGGGCATCTTCGCCGAGACGGCGGGCGGGGTGACGGTCGGCGTCACGAAGAAGCTGATCGAGGCCGGCCTCATCGACCCGAGCCTGACCACCGTCGTGCTCAACACGGGCGACGGGCTCAAGACCCTGGACGCCGTCGCCGACACCTCTCAGGCGACCGCCACCATCAAGCCGAGCCTGGACGCGTTCCGCGACGCCGGCCTGGCCCACTGACCACCCTCGTCACGGAAGGCAGCACCACATGAGCGTCAAGGTCCGTATCCCCACCATCCTCCGTACCTACACGGGCGGCCAGGCCGAGGTTCCGGCGGAGGGCGCGACCCTGTCCGAGGTCATCTCCGACCTGGAGAAGAACCACGCGGGCATCGCCGCCCGCGTCCTGGACGACCAGGGCAAGCTGCGCCGCTTCGTGAACGTCTACGTGAACGACGACGACGTCCGCTTCGAGCAGGGCCTGGAGACGGCGACGCCGGACGGCGCGGGCGTCTCGATCATCCCGGCGGTCGCGGGCGGCTGCTGAGCCCGTCTCCGTCCGCTCGCTTTACCCGGAGTAACCGAATTGCCCCCTCCCGCCGAAGAAGCGGAGGGGGCAATTCTGCATGGTTGAACGCGGTAGAGTTGGGGAAGTCCCCCCGGCTCCACTCCGCCGCTCCGTGCCAGGCGCATATGAGAATGCGTCCGCACGCGACAAGAAGCAGCCAAAGTGCGCGAACGATGTGTACCTTCTGCGCGTTTTGCCGGGCCCGACTTGCCCCGGAAATCAATCAATTCTCCGGAATTCTCCTTTACGCCGTGCCCAGAATTCTCGTCCGATTGACCTGTTGCAGAGGGCAGTTGGGCAGATACATTCAGCCGCGGTCGACGCGTTCCGGCGCAGGGTCTGACCCGGGTCCGCGAAGTGCGGTCCCGCGCAAGGGCCAGTAATAGGGGAGTTAGGCATGGCTCAGGGCACCGTCAAGTGGTTCAACGCGGAGAAGGGCTACGGCTTCATCGCGGTCGACGGTGGTGCGGATGTATTCGTCCACTACAGCGCGATCCAGATGGACGGATACCGCACCCTCGAAGAGGGTCAGCGGGTCGAGTTCGAGATCTCGCAGGGCCAGAAGGGTCCGCAGGCGGACATGGTCAAGCTCGCCGTCTGAGCACGGCGCGATCGGCCACCACGTACGCACTCACGCGTTCTCACGCCGAGGGGTCCGCATCCTGACCGGGATGCGGACCCCTCGTGCGTGTGCGGGCGGGTGCGCGGGTGCGCCGGGGTCGTCTCTCGATCTGTGGGAGTCGCTTGCACTCGCATGGGCCGAGTGCTAATCATTGGCGTTAGCACTCTGAAGGTGAGAGTGCTTACGAGGATCGGGCAGACGAGGTCCGCGGCCAGGTGGGGCAAGGAACCACAGGGCACGCAGGCCGTCCGTCGCGGGCGTCGGCGCGGTCCTGGAGCGTTATCCACCCCATGTCCGGGAGGACCACTTCACATGGCCAAGATCATCGCGTTCGACGAGGAGGCACGGCGCGGTCTCGAGCGCGGGATGAACCAGCTCGCCGACGCCGTCAAGGTCACCCTTGGCCCCAAGGGCCGTAACGTCGTCCTCGAGAAGAAGTGGGGCGCCCCCACGATCACCAACGATGGTGTGTCCATCGCCAAGGAGATCGAGCTCGAGGACCCGTACGAGAAGATCGGCGCCGAGCTGGTCAAGGAAGTCGCCAAGAAGACGGACGACGTCGCCGGTGACGGTACGACCACCGCGACCGTCCTCGCCCAGGCGCTCGTCCGCGAGGGCCTGCGCAACGTGGCGGCCGGCGCCAACCCGATGGCCCTCAAGCGCGGCATCGAGAAGGCCGTCGAGGCCGTCTCCGGCGCCCTGCTGGAGCAGGCGAAGGATGTCGAGACCAAGGAGCAGATCGCTTCCACGGCCTCCATCTCCGCCGCCGACACCCAGATCGGCGAGCTCATCGCCGAGGCGATGGACAAGGTCGGCAAGGAAGGCGTCATCACCGTCGAGGAGTCCCAGACCTTCGGTCTGGAGCTGGAGCTCACCGAGGGTATGCGCTTCGACAAGGGCTACATCTCGGCGTACTTCGCCACCGACATGGAGCGTATGGAGGCGTCCCTGGACGACCCGTACCTCCTGATCGTCAACTCCAAGATCTCTTCGGTGAAGGACCTGCTCCCGCTCCTGGAGAAGGTCATGCAGTCGGGCAAGCCGCTGCTGATCATCGCTGAGGACGTCGAGGGCGAGGCCCTGTCGACCCTGGTCGTCAACAAGATCCGCGGCACCTTCAAGTCCGTCGCGGTCAAGGCCCCGGGCTTCGGCGACCGTCGCAAGGCCATGCTGAACGACATCGCCATCCTCACGGGCGGCACGGTCATCTCCGAGGAGGTCGGCCTCAAGCTCGAGAACGCGGGCCTGGACCTGCTGGGCCGCGCCCGCAAGGTCGTCATCACCAAGGACGAGACCACGATCGTCGACGGTGCCGGTGACAGCGACCAGGTCGCCGGTCGCGTCAACCAGATCCGCGCCGAGATCGAGAACTCGGACAGCGACTACGACCGCGAGAAGCTGCAGGAGCGCCTGGCGAAGCTCGCCGGCGGTGTTGCGGTCATCAAGGCCGGTGCCGCGACCGAGGTCGAGCTCAAGGAGCGCAAGCACCGCATCGAGGACGCCGTTCGCAACGCGAAGGCGGCCGTCGAGGAGGGCATCGTCGCCGGTGGTGGCGTGGCCCTGCTCCAGGCCTCCAACGTCTTCGAGAAGCTCGAGGCGGACCTGTCGGGCGACGAGGCCACCGGTGCCGCGATCGTGAAGCTGGCCCTCGAGGCCCCGCTGAAGCAGATCGCCGTCAACGCCGGCCTCGAGGGTGGCGTCGTGGCGGAGAAGGTCCGCAACCTGCCCGTCGGCCACGGCCTGAACGCCGCGACCAACGAGTACGTGGACCTCATCGCCGAGGGCATCATCGACCCGGCGAAGGTGACGCGTTCCGCGCTGCAGAACGCGGCCTCCATCGCCGCGCTGTTCCTGACCACCGAGGCCGTCATCGCCGACAAGCCCGAGAAGGCCGGCGCGGCCGCTCCGGGCGGCATGCCGGGCGGTGACATGGACTTCTGATCCTTCTGGATCGGTAGTTCCTCGCTGTACACCTGTACGCGACCGAGGGCGGCACTCCCTGTTGGGGGTGCCGCCCTCGGGCGTTCGGGGTGATGCTGGTGGGGTGGGGGCGGCACGGGCCACGGAAGGCCGCCGCCACCGGCCCACGGAAGGCGGGAGCGATCCATGATCACGCTGCTGACGACACCGACCGACCGCGAACTGGTGATCACCCGCACCTTCGACGCCCCGCCCGCCCGCGTCTGGGAGGCCTGGACCAGGCCCGAGCACGTCCGGCAGTGGTACGGCGTGGCCGCGATGCCCACGACCGTCTGCGACATCGACCTCCGGGTCGGCGGCGCGTGGCGCTGGGGCCAGAAGGCGCCCGACGGCCGGGAGATCGTCTTCTCCGGCACGTACGAGGAGATCCTCCCGAACGAGCGCCTCGTCTACACCGAGGTCTTCGAGCTCATGCCGGGCCCGCCGGTCCACGTCACCCTCACCTTCGACGACACCCCTGACGGTGGCACGGCGCTCACGAGCACGTCGATCTGGCCGTCGACGGAGATCCGCGACCAGGCCCTCGCGACCGGCATGGAGGCCGGCATCAAGGAGGAGTACGACCGTCTCGCGGTGTACCTGGAGATGATGTGAGCCTGGTCGTGCCGCGGCTCGCCGCGGGACCGTACGAGCTGCGCGCGTGGGAGCGGGCGGACCTGCCGCTCGTGGAGGAGGCGTCGACCGACCCGTACATCCCGCTGACCACCACGGTCCCGCCGGTGTACTCGGACGGCGAGGGCGAGGCGTTCGTACGGCGGCAACGGAGCCGTGCGGAGACGGGCGCCGGCTACTCCTTCGTGGTCGTCCGCCGCCGCGACGAGCGACCGGCGGGCACGATCGGCCTCTGGCTCCGCGACCTCCCGGAGGGCCGCGCGACCCTCGGCTACTGGATCGCCCCCTCCTGCCGCGGCGAGGGCGCCGCCGCGGCCGCGCTGACGGCGGTGAGCACCTGGGCCCAGGGCGAACTGGGCATCCCGCGCCTGCAGTTGCTCGTCGAACCCTGGAACGCGGCCTCGGCGAGGACGGCCGAGCGGGCCGGGTTCGCACGGGAGGGGCTGCTGCGGTCCTGGCAGGAAGTGGCGGGCGAGCGACGGGACATGGTGATGTACGGGCGGGTGCGGGCGGGCGGCTCTGGGTAGGGGACATGGGGGAACCGACCCGCGGGGGTGGAGCCGATGCGTCGCTCGGAATTACCGCACCTCTCCCACTACTGGGAGCTGTCAGGCCGTCAGGGCGGCGAGGAGCAGGTCGTACGGGTCGAGGGGAAGGTGCGCGTCTTCGAGCACTTCCCCGACTACCTCCTGACCAGGAGATACGACGGCCCGTTCTTCTCCGTACGGACCCCGGGGCCCCGCGACGCCTCGGGGGCGCTCGTCCCGTGCACCGAGGAGGAGTGCCGCCGCTGGGTGAAGGCCGCCGTCGTCCACACCAGGACCGTGGACGCCGTCAGCGCCGAACTCCGCGCCGCCCACGCCCGGATCGTCGCCCTCCCGCGGCGGAGGCCGTTGGCCCTGCGGCGCGCCCTCGACGCCTGGGAGGAGTCCCGGGAGCGATACGAGCGGGCGCTCCGGGAGGCCTTCGCGGCGTACGCGCCGGTCGGCGAGGAGATCCGTGGGGCGGTCCTGGCCGAGCAGGAGAGGGCGGCGGCGGAGGTCCGTGAGCGGGAGCGTCTTGAGGCGGAGGAGCGCGAGCGGCGGGCGCGGCTCGCCGAGCGGGCGGTCTGGGGCTGGTGCGTGGTGGACGCCGAGGGCGGCCGGCGCACGGTGCACGTCTTCCGGCACGACGTCCGCGGCGCCGGGCTGCCGGCCGAGGCCCGTGCGGAGGACCTCCCGCGCGTCGACCTGGCGGGTCTGCGGCGGGCGCTCCTGGACCTGAACCTGCCTGATGTGGTGTGGGACCGCGCCGCGTTGCGGGAGGCGCGGCGGGAGGTGGGCGTCGCGTTCCGGAACTGGTGGCAGGAGCTGTTCCACGAGAACTACCGCACGCTCACGGAGCCCCCGCCGCCACCCCCGCCGCCCTCCTCCTCACGCTGGAGCGTGGGCGGGAGTGGGACGAGCGGCTCGGGCGGGTACAGCGGTGGCCACAGCGGTGGCTTCAGCTGCGCGGGCGGTTTCTGAGCGAAGCGCCCGGGTGTGGTTCCCACGTGGCGTCTGAAGTGGCGGGTCAGGTGGGACTGGTCGTAGAAGCCCGTCGCCGTGGCCACCTCCGCGAGGGGGTGGCCGGCGAGGAGGAGGCGGCGCGCCTCGGCGATGCGACGGGACGTCACGTACTGGTGCGGGGCGATACCGAAGGCCGTGGTGAACGCGCGTACCAGGTGGGTGGGGTGGGCGTGGACGAGCGTCGCGGCCTCGGCGAGGGCGATGCCGTCGCGCAGCCGTGCGTCGAGGAGCTCCCGCAGGGTGTGCGCGACGCCCCGTGCGGCGTTCGTACCGACGGGGGCGGTGGTGGGGGCGGTGGTGGGGGTGATGCGGGGGCGGAGGTGGGTGCGGAGGCGTTCGGCGATCAGGGCGAGGCGGCTCTCGGCCTCCAGCTCCTCGCCCGGGTGCGCAAGGGCCGCGTGCAGCTGGGCCACCCGCGCGCGCAGCAGGGGGTCGGCGAGGTCGGGGCCGTCCACCGCAGGGCCGATGAAGCTCTCGTCCAGCTGGGTCAGGTCCAGATAGAGCACCCGTTTGCGGAAGCCGTGCGCGGTGGCGGGCGAGCCGTTGTGCGGGACCTCGGGTGGGAGCAGTGACACCGTGTCGTGCGGGGTGCCGTGCTCGCGGCGGTCCAGGTCGTAGCGGACCGCGCCGTCGTCGACGATGAGCAGCGTCCACGCGTCGTGGACGTGCATCGGGTAGGCATGCTCGGTGAAGTGGGCGTGGAAGACCTCCACGACCCCCGGGACGCCGGGGCGCCACGCGGACACCGACTGACGCGCCACCATGCCAAGAACGTACAAGAACGGGCCCGGGGGCGGCGGGCAGTCTCAGGGCATGAACACCCACACGAACCCGCCCGTCCGGTTCGACACCAAGATCGCCGTGCTGCTGCGCGAGGACCTGGAGAGCTGGCAGCGGCTGAACGTCACCGCGTTCCTGGTCAGCGGCCTCGGCACCGAACTCCCCGAGGTCATCGGGGAGCCGTACGCCGACGGCGACGACATCCCCTACCTGCCGATGTTCCGGCAGCCCGTCCTCGTCTTCGAGGGGTCGAAGGAGACGCTGACCGCCGCGCACACGCGGGTGCTGTCGCGCTCGCTGCCCCGCGCGGTCTTCACCGCCGATCTGTTCGCCACCGGCAACGACCGGGACAACCGCGCGGCGGTGCGGGCGGTGCCGACGGACGGCCTCGATGTGGTGGGGCTCGCCGTGTACGGGCCGCGCAACGCGGTCGACAAGGTGCTCAAGGGCGCGCGGATGCACCCCTAGGGGCCCTAGGGTCCCTAGGGGCCCTGGGGACTCCTCCGGGGTCCGTACGGAAGCGGCGGCGGTATTCGGTCGGGGTCGTGTCGAGTCGGCGGCAGAACGCCCGGATCAGGGTGTCCGTCGTACCGAAACCGCAGGTGGACGCGATCCGTTCGAGGGTGTCGTCCGTCGTTTCGAGGGTGGCGCGGGCGCGCTCGACGCGGGCGGCCTCGATGTAGACGCCGGGGGTGACGCCGAGTTCCTCCTTGAAGATCCGGGTGAGCTGACGGCTGCTGACGTGGGCGTACGCGGCGAGGTCGTCGACCGTGAGGGGTTCGGCGAGGTGCCGGGTGATGTGGTGGCGGAGGTCCTCGACGCGCCGGGTCGTGGAGACCGGTTCGAGCGGGACGCTGAACTGGCTCTGCCCGCTGGGGCGTTTGAGGTACATGACCAGCTGGCGGGCGACGCGCAGCGCGACGGTCTCGCCGAAGTCCTCCGCGACGAGGGCGAGCGACAGGTCGAGGCAGGCGCTGATCCCCGCGCCGGTCCACACGTCGCCCTCGCGGATGAAGATCGGGTCGGCGTCGACCTCGACCAGCGGATGCTCGGCGGCGAGCTGCCGCGCGGTCGACCAGTGCGTGGTGGCGCGCTTGCCGTCGAGCAGCCCGGCGGCGGCGAGGATGTGCGCGCCGACGCAGACGGAGGTGACGCGCCGTGTCCGTCCGGCGAGGGTCCGTACCCGGTCGACGATCGCGGGGTCGGCGAGGGCGTGGACGCGGCGTCGGCCGTCGGCCTCGGCCTCCACCTCGACGGAGCCCGGGACGAGGAGGGTGTCGATGCTCAGCGCGGCGGCCTCGTCGAAGGTGAGGTCGGGGAGGATCCGTACCCCGGCCGAGGTGGTGACGGGGTCCATGGTCTCGGCTGCCAGGAGGACGCGGTAGCCGGACGCGTCGTCGGTCTCGCGGCGCAGGAGCGAGAAGACCTCGGGGGGTCCGGTGACGTCGAGGAGGTCGACGCCTTCGAAGAGGACGATGACGACGAGGCGTTCTTCCATCGGGCTCGGGCTCCTTCTCGATGCCATCGCGGCGATGTCTGTATCTGCAAGTCGGCTGACATTGCCGACGTGTCGTGGTCGGCCATAGCGTTTCAGACGTAGCGAAAACCGCCGAACGAGGGGTTACTTCCATGGGTACGACCGCGTCCACCAGCGCCTCCACGACACTGCGTGAGCTGAACGGTTTCGACGAGACGCCCGCGTCGCTCGCCGACGCGACGCTGATCCTCGTCGATTACCAGAACACCTACACGCGCGGCGTGATGGAGCTGGCCGGCTGGCAGCCCGCGCTCGACGCGGCCGCCGCGCTCCTCGGGCGGGCCAGGGAGGCGGGCGCGACCGTGATCCACGTCGTCAACGACGGCGGCGAGGGCACCCCGTACGACATCCGGGCCGAGATCGGCGAGATCCACCCGAGCGTCGCGCCGATCGAGGGCGAGGCCGTCGTCGTGAAGCAGGTCCCGAACGCGTTCGTGAACACCGACCTGGGCAAGCACGTGGACGCTGCCGGTCACAAGGACGTCGTCGTCGCCGGGTTCATGACCCACATGTGCGTGACGTTCACCGCCGAGGGCGCGTTCCTGCGCGGGAACCGCCCCACCGTCGTCGCCGACGCCTGCGCGACGCGCCCCCTGCGGACGGTGGTCGCCGGGGTCTCCGCCGAGCAGCTCCACCACAGCGCCCTCGCGACGATCGGGGACCTGTACGGGGTCGTGGTCGCGTCGGGGGCTGAGCTGGGCTGAGCTGCGCTGAGTTGGGCTCAGCTGGACGGAACTGACAGCTCAGTGGGCGTAGTCCTTGAGCTTCTCGGTGTCGAGGGTGATGTCCACGGGGCCGGGGAGGGGGACGGTGGCGCCGAAGGGGTAGGACGCCTGCTGGTGGTAGGTGCCGTCTTCCGGGCCGGTGAAGACGGTGAGGGTGTCGCGGTCGCGGTCGACGAGAAGGTGCACGGGGATGCCGGCGGCGGCGTAGCCGTCGCGCTTCTCGACGCGGTCGTGGCGGTGCGTGTCGGAATCGCGGGAGGTGACCTCGACGGTCATCAGAACGCCGGAGGGGTCGCCCCACTCACCGTGACCGGCGAAGTACCCGACCGGAGCGAGGCATCCGTCCGGGCGGGCGCGGTCCCCTCGGTAGGTCTTGGTCGTCAGGCCCTGCTCCGGGTACAGCGCGAGTTCGGGGCTGAACCGTCATGTGTGGGTCCCTTCTCGGGTGACATCGCGGGCGCGGATGGCCGCCGCGTGGGCGCGGACGCGGGCGGCGGGGAGGATCGGGGTGGGGGAGGGCGCGGGTGCTGGTTCGCCTTGGCAGGGGCCGCATTCGCCCTCCCGGAGGAGGTCGGCGTAGGCAGGAGCGCCGCACTTGGCGCACTCCAGGAGGCGGAGGGGTGGTCGCTCGCGGCGGATCGGTTCCGGTGGGAGTTTCGTCGTCAGGCGCCTGCGGGCGAGGGCCGCCGGGTGGTGGACGGGGGTCGGGAGGCCGATGGTGAGGGCGCGCGTGACGTCGCCCTCGGTGGCGTCCCGGGTGAACCACTCGTCGACCAGGGGCGCGAGGGCCCGGCACTCGGCGTGGGACAGGGACATCGCGGAGTCCGTACGGCCGAGGGCGGCGAGGAGGATGTACGCGCGGGAGCGGGTGGGCTTCTCCTTCGGGACGTCGCCGCGCTGGAAGGCCGACCACCAGGCGTCGTCACGTGCTGTACGAGTCCACCACGTTCGGGTGATCCAGAGGCCGTCGAGGCACTCGCGGCCACGGCGCAGGTGCCCGGCCCGTGTGATGCGGGTGAGGGCGGTGCGCATCGCGCACTGGCCGTAGGGGAGGTGCTTGGCCAGCGTCTTCACCGAGATGTCGCTGCCGTCGGGCAGTCGCTCGATGTAGGCGGCGATGGCGGCTTCGCGGGGGCGGAGGTGTGCGAAGTCCGCTTCCGTACACGGGCGTTCGTACGGGGCGGAGCGCTTGCCGTAACCGGGGTTGGCGAGGGGGTGGGGCTCAGGACTAAACTCGGCGTCAGCCATGGATCGAACCTCAGGTGTATCGATCTGGTTGGTGAGGCCCTCGCAGGTGTTGGTAGCACCTTGCGGGGGCCGTTCTTATTCACGTGTTCACTCACCGTAGAGGCATATGACGCTGGGTGGCAAATTGCTCGCGGAGAGTCAACTCCGGGGGTGGGCGGGCGGGTTGTAACCAGACCCGTACCCATTCCGTAGAACAGCGCTCGAAGCTCGGAACTTGAGCTTCGGGGCGGCGGGGGGCACCTTCGGGTTTCTGGGGCGGTTGGGGTTGGGGCTGTCGCGGGCTTCTGGTTCGGCCGCCCTCGTTTTGAGTGTGGCGACCTCCGGCGGTGCGTCAAGGGCGCTCCCTGCGGTCGCGTCGGCTTCGCCGATTCCGCTGTGCTCCACCCTTGACCCACCGCCTCCGGTCGCCGGTTTCGTACGAGGGAGGGCGGCCGGGGGGCGTGGCCACGCGGGGAGGCCGTGGGGGGCGTCGGGTTCGTGGGCGGCTGACGGGTCAGTGATGCGCGGCAGTTGAATGGGGCGGCCCGGCACCGGCTCGGCGTGTGACGGTGGGTGGGCGGCTGGGACTCATGCCCCGCTGGTCACTGTCCGGTGGGTGGTGGGGATGACCTGGCGCCTGGCGTGCCTCGGTGTTCTTAAGTGCGACGTACCCTCGGTAACGCGACGGGCATTGCGGGCAAAGGGGATGATTCGGCGCCAAGGGCGGGAGTTGGGTGGGGTTGAGGTCGCGCGTCTGCTGCTAGCCCATCGACAGCGTGCGCAGCGGTCTGCCGGTCTCGGGGTCGAGGTCGATGAGATGGACCTGCGTCTCGTCTTCGGGGTCGCCGGTGACCAGGCGTATCCGGTCGGGGCCCGCCCAGGACGCTTCGTACAGGCCGTTGGTGTAGTCGTCGCCGTTGAAGTAACCCACCTTCCAGCGGCGCTGGGTCGGGCCCCAGCCCTCGTCGACGTAGACCCACCAGAGCGGGTCGATCATCGCCGATCCCTCTTCGATCACGAGGTGCCGGTCGGGGCGGCCGGGGGCCGTTCTGTCCGAGGTCTCCTCGGGGAGGGAAGCCAAGAGGAAGAAGGGGAACGCCGCGAGAAGCGCGAGCCCGGCCGCGACGCCGGCGAGGATGCGGACGAGCAGGTTGCGTACCCCCACAAACACGGCCGCCGTCAGCAATCCCACGACCAACACGCCGAAGAGCAACGGGTGATGGAACACCTTCGCCACCAGAACCAGGCCGCCGTCCCGGCTGCACCACCAGCCCGCCACCTCGGCCAGGCAGAGGAGTACCGCCGCCAGTACAAGGCCGCGTGCGCGCTTCCGGGGGTGCCGCGCCGTCGTTTCCACCGTGATCCTTGCTGTTGGGAGGTCGGGACACGTGAGTGTGGTGCACTCCCGCCGGGCGGATACCAGCGGGGCATGAGCCTCGGCCCGACGACGGCCGTCCGTCGCCGAGCCGGTGCCGTCACCGCCCCATCCCGCTGCCGCGCACCCCGAGCCGACCGGCACCAACTTCCGCACCCCCGCCTCGAACCGAGCCCCCACTCACCGGGAGTGAGGAATCCGTCCGGCCGGAGCGATGCCCGGGCCCCCACCCCACCGGGCCGCAGGCCGCCCCGCCACCGGAGCGATGCCCGGCCTGCCCGCGTGGCCACGCCCCCGGGCCGCCCTCCGAGTGTGAAAGGGCGGGTGGAGGCGGCGGGTCAAGGGTGGCCGTAGGCCATCGCGGAGCGACGCGACCGTAGGGAGCGCCCTTGAGGCGCCGGTGGAACCCGCCACACTCGGAGAGAGGGCGGCCCCGCCAGAGACTCACGGGGGTGGTCAGCACCGGGGGCGTCAGAGACCAGCCGGGGGTACGCGTCGGCGGCGTGCCCCGGCTGGCCCCCGACTTGCTTCACTCAGCGGGGTTCGGTGACGCCCTCGATGAACGTGGCCCAGGCGGCGGTCCGAAACGCGAGCTTCGGGCCGTCCGGGTTCTTGGAGTCACGGACGGGGACGATGCCGGGGTGGTCGTCGGAGACCTCCAGGCAGTCACCGCCGTCGCCACCGCTGTACGAGGACTTGCGCCAGGTGGCGACCTCGACGCAGTCGCCGCCGCTGGCATCACTGAAACTGGATTTGAACCAGACGGCCGAGCTCAGGTCGTACTCAGAGCTGTTGATCTTCATGGGCGTAATCCTCCGCCACGGATTCGATCAGGGCCAGGGATTCGCGAGGTGGTAGCGCTGCGGCCCCGAGCAGATCGTAGGTGAGTGTATGACGCATGACGGTGGCCGGGTCGTCCTCAAGGCGGCCGGTGCCCAGCCCCTGGAGGTAGACGAGGGGCGGGGCGTCTTCGAAGGACCTCAGCTTCAGCGAGCCCGTCATCGGGCCGTATGCGCCAGCCTTGAACGGCAGCACCTGCACGATCACCCTGTGCCGCCTCACTAGGCGCGCCACATGCCGTAACGCCTCCGCCATCACCGCCGGACCGCCCACTTCCTGTCTCAGCACCGCCTCGCCCAGCACCACCCACAACAACGGCTTTGTTGGGTCGTCCAGCAGGTGGCCACGGTCCAGCCTCGCCGCCACCAACTCGTCGATCTTCTCGTCCAGTGCCGTGGGCTGGTAGGCGCGGAAGACCTCCCTCGCGTATGCCGGTGTCTGCATCAGGCCCGGGATCAGCAGGGGCGCGAACTCCTTGATGGCTTTCGCCATCGCTTCCGCCTCCGCCGCCTCCGCGAAGTGGTCCGGGTACCTGGACCTGTTCGCCGCCTTGCAGTTCCGCGCGAAGAAGCCGCCCGTCCCCAACACCTCGTCCAGTTGGGACGCGATCTCCGGCCGGATCCGTCTCGTGCCCGCCTCCATCTGGCCGATGTACGAGCCGCTCACGAAGAGCAGCTCGCCCAGTGCCTCCTGGCTCAGGCCCTTCCGTTCCCGCGCGTGGCGCAGTTCCGCGCCGATTATCGCCCTGGGCGAGGTGGTGGGGTCCGGCTTCCGCTGGTCGGTCATGGGCTTCAACTCCCGCTCGCACATCTGGGGTTGTTGGGGCGGCACCACTGTTCCCCAGTCTTCTCCATCCGGACACTCGGTGGAGTCGAAACCGATACGCGCAGTGGAAAGGCCCCTAAAATGCCCACCTCGCTTGAGCGTCTGCAAGCCGTTCAGGAAGCCGTCACTCAGCTCAAGGGTGAGTTCGGTGCTCTCGGTGTCACCTTGCCCTCCCTCGGTGTCGATCCGCTCACGATGGCCGGGACCGGAGAGGGGTATCCGCTGGTCGAGCTCGGGCGGTGCAACCTCGACACCGCGTTGCGGCTCGCGGCCGTCCTGAATGGGGTCCGTCGGTGAACATCGGGGCGTACGTCGTGGACACCCGTGACGGGCGGATCGGGCGGGTCATGGGGTGCGTAGGGCCCTGGGTGCAGCTGCGGCCGCCTGGTGGTGGGCGGGAGTGGGAGTGTCCGGACGAGCTGCTCAGTCCCGCACCGCCCGGGGACGTGCTCCGGGCCCGGGTGCGGGCGATCAACCGTGACGGGCGACTGCCCTGAAGTCCCCCGCTGGCAGGTGGGGTTGACCCCACCTCCGGTCCGCCTGCCGGCCGGATGGGGCATGCGCGCCTGATCGAAGAGGCTGCACCCATGACGACTTACGGACGCACCAGCCTGGTTCTCGCCCTCTCGGCCGCCGCCGTCGCGGCCACCCTCACCGTGGCCCCCGGCGCCACCGCGTCGGCGGCCGCCCTGCCCGGCCTCTCCTGGGAGCCCTGCGGACCGGCCGGCCTCGGCCAGGAGTGCGCCACCCTCTCCGTACCGCAGGACTACGCCAAGCCGGCCGGGCCCCAGCTCTCCCTGGCCGTCTCCCGGATACGGAGCGAGCGGCCCGAGGCGCGGCGCGGGACGCTCGTCGTGATTCCGGGCGGGCCCGGCGGCTCCGGGGTGCAGCGGCTCTCGCAGAAGGGCCCGGCGCTGGTCGACGTGCTGGACGGGACGTACGACCTGGTGGCGTTCGACCCGCGCGGGGTCGGCGGGAGTTCGACGGCGAACTGCGGGCTCGACCCGGAGGACCGGCGGATGGTGACCCTGCGGTCCTGGCCGGCCGCCGACGGGTCGATCGACGAGAACGTCGCACGGTCCCGGCGGACCGCCGAGGCCTGCCTGCGCAACGGCGGCGAGCGGCTGCGCAGCTTCACCACGGCGAACCAGGCCCGTGACTTGGACCGGTTCCGGCAGGCGCTCGGGGAGGAGAAGCTCTCCGCGTGGGGGGTGTCGTACGGGACGTACGTAGGGGCGGTGTACGCGACGAAGTACCCGCACCGCACGGACCGTTGGGTCCTGGACAGCAGCGCCGACCCGAACCCGGAGCGGGTCGCGCGGGGCTGGCTCGCGGACATGGCGAAGGGCGCGGAGGACCGCTTCCCGGACTTCGCGACGTGGGCGGCCGACCCGGCGCGGGGGGAGCTGCGCCTGGCCGAGCACTCCTCGGACGTACGCCCGTTGATACTCGACCTCGCGGCCCGCCTGGACCACGAGCCGAAGGACTCGACGACACCGGGCACCCCGCTGACGGGGAACATTCTCCGGCAGTCGCTGCAGAACGCCCTCTACTCCGACACCGCGTTCGCGCCCTTCGCGGAGCTGGTCAGGTCGGCCCAGGACCCGAAGAGCATCCCCGTCCTTCCCGCACAGTCCTCCGCCGCGATGCCGGACTCGGACGCGGCGCTCAGCGTCGCCGTGATCTGCAACGACGTGAAGTGGCCCCGATCGGTCCGCGCGCACGAACGCGCCGTGGCCGTCGACCGCGCCCGTCACCCGCTGACGGCGGGTATGCCGGTCAACATGACCCCCTGCTCCTTCTGGCAGCCCCCTGCCGAGAAGCCGACCCGCATCACCGACCGGGGCCCCTCCAACATCCTCATGATCCAGAGCCTCCGCGACCCGTCCACGCCGTACGCGAGCGGCCTCAGGATGCGCGAGGCCCTCGGCGCCCGCGCCCGGCTGGTCACCGTCGACAAGGGCGGCCACGGCATGTACCTGGGCAACGGCAACGCCTGCGGGAACGCGGCCGTGACGACGTTCCTGAAGACGGGGGAGCGGCCGGCGGGGGACGCGTACTGCGGCTAGGGATCCGGAAAGGACGGCGAGGCGCCGCCCACCATCCCGGTGGGCGGCGCCTCGCCGTCTGCCTGCGTCTCCAGCCGAACGCTCCTCTAGCCGAACGCCTTGACGTTCTTCCAGTCGACGCTGAGGACCGGCTTGACCGCGGCGTTGGTGTTCGTCGTGGACGGGTGGTAGATGTTCACGAATCCGGTCGCGCCGACCCGGGTCCAGATGTCGGGAACCTGGTCGTTGTTGACGTCGGGGATACCGAGGGCGATCGAGACGTTCGCCGCCGTCCAGCCGGTGCCGTACTGGACGTCACCCTGGCGGGACTTCGCCGAGGTCATCAGCGAGTTGAGGTCCACGCTGCCGGCGACGGCGCCGGGCTTGCCGTGGCGGATGTACATGACGCCGGTGCTGACGTCGCGCCACAGCAGGTCGGGGGTCGAGTCCTTGTCGATGTCGGCGAGGTTGACGATGTCCCGGCTGGTCCAGTTGTCGCCGCTCATCCGGGCGACCGACTGGAAGGTGCCGCCGGTGTAGCCGGACAGGGTCCAGAAGTCGGCACCCGCCCGCACGACCACGTCGGTGTACTTGTCCCCGGTGATGTCGCCGACCGCCTTGATCTGGGTCCACGTCGACGGTGCCGGGGTGCCGGCCGGCAGCCGGATGTCGACCCTGTCGTCGACGTTGAAGGTGCCGTAGCCGTCGCCCGGGTAGAGCCAGAAGGTGCCGTCCGGGGCCACGGAGAACAGGTCGGTGCTGCCGTCGCCGGGGAAGACGTCCTGGTACTTGGAGATCAGCGCGGCCTTGCCGGTGGTGGGGTTGAACCAGTAGCCGAGCGGCGGGTCCACCGCCTTGAGCTTCTCCGGGTCGTCGTCCTCCGGCTTGAGGACGTAGGAGCCGGGCATGCCCTGGTAGAGCTCGCCCTCCGGGCCGCCGGAGAGGGACTCCAGCTGGCCGGCCGCGTTGATGATGAGAAGGTCGACGATGCCGTCGCCGCCCACGTCACCGGGACCGTCGCCCGTGTCGCGCGGGCGGACGTAGAAGGCGTAGTCCGTGCGCGCGCTGATGTTGCCGGCGGCGTCGAGGGCCCAGACCTGGAGGCCGTTGGGGCCGGCGTGCGGCGGCTTCAGTGCGGCGATCGTCGCCTTTCCGCCGGTCGCGGTCACCTCGGTGGAGCCCACTCCCTCGAAGCTGTAGCGGAACTTAGCGGCTTCCGCGGAATCGAAGGTGATGGCGCCCGTGCCGCCGAATTTGACCTTGGCCCAGGTCTGGCCGTCGGAGGTGGCCTCCGCGAAGTCGGTGCTCGTCACGTCCGGAGCCGTGGGCGCGGTGGTGTCGATCTTGATCTGGCAGACCTCGTTGCCGAGCGGGAACCAGCTGGAGGCGCCCTGCGGGTTCATGTGGTCCTCGGCCCGGACGACCCAGGTGTACGTGGCTCCGTGCACCAGGTTGGGGACGATCGCCGAGGCGGTGCCGCTGGCGTTGGTGGTCCCGACGTAGTCCTTGTAGGGCTCTCCCACCTTCGTGACGCGGAAGCGGAGCTGCTTCAGGTTGCCGTCGGCGTCCTTCGCGTTCGCCGACAGGGTCACGCTCGACTTCGCGATGGTCCGGACGCCCGGAGACTGCACGCATGCGCCGCCGGGTGTGCTGGTGCCGCCCGTCGGTTCCGACGGATTGCGGTTGTACTCCGCCTCGAACGTGGCCGAGGTCGCGCGGAACTTGCGCCAGGATTGGGTGCTGCCCTCATTGGTGGCGCGCAGACCGAAGGTGAGGTTCGTCCATCCCGCGGTGGCGGCCTTCTGCGCGGCGGCCTTGACGTTGGCGTTGTTGAAGGCCTCGTACTCGTCCTTGCAGCCGTAGGTGAGATTGCCGTGGGCGAAGGACTTCGGTTGCAGGTAGTCGGCCCAGGCCGGTTGGGCGTTCCATGTCGTGCCGGTGGAGATGGAACCCGTGAGATAGAACTTGTACTCCATGGGATCGCACGACCAGGCGTGGTTGTTCAGGACCTTGAACGAAGCGGAGTAGACCGTGGCGCCCGTGATCTTGGTGAAGTCCATGCGCCAGAAGGAGCGGCCCAGGCCGCCGGTCTGGCTCTCGTACCCCACGCGGGCGTCCGAGGTGCCGGAGCTGAAGTTGGTGCCGTTGTGGAAGCTGGTGTTGGGGTAGGGACGATAGGCGGTCGTCCATGCCAGCCAGGCGGTGTTCATCGGCGGGTCGACGAACACGGGGAAGCGGGTGTCCTTGTCCGTGAAGAGGCCCGTGGCGGCGGCCTGCAGTCGCAGGCGCGCGTTGCCGGTGCCCTCGCCGTCCAGCCTGACGGGTACCGGAGCCTGCTTGGCGCCGGGTTCGATGCCGCTCAGACCCGACAGCTTCAGCACGTCCGCGGAGGTGGCGACCGAGGTGCGGAGCGCGGAATCGGGGTTCCCGGGTTCGCGTCCGTTGGAGTCCCACGCGAACGGGGTGGGCAGATTCCCGATCTCCTTGCCCGACTTGTCCAGGATCTGTACGCGCGTGCCGGCCTCGACGTACTTGAACACGGCCGTGTCCGAACGCAGTCCGTACGTCACGTCCTTCAGCGCCGACTGCTGTGCGGCCTCACGTGTCTTGACGACGAGCAGCTGGGCGAAGCCGCCCTCCTCGCGCGCGACCAGGAGCAGGTCGACGCCCGGGAGGACCTCGGGGTAGAGCGCGCGCGCTCCGTCGAGGACGGGCTCGGGCAGGGCGCCTGGCCAGGTGTACGCGACGGTGTGGCCGTCGACGTCCATCTCGGCGAGCACGGTGTCACCGGGCTGCGGCGCCCGGGCGTACGAGCGGTCGGCGCGGGAGGCCTCGGCGTCGCCGCTGGAGAACCGCACCGGAAGGGGCACGTTCACGGGCCGGACGCCGAGCCCGCGCGGAGCCTTCTCGGTCCGCTTGAGCGTGTTGTCGATGGGTGCCCAGTTGCCCTGGGCGTTCTTCGCCCGCTGCGGGAGGGCGTGGATCTGGGAGCGCAGCCGGCCGTTGGGCAGGGCCCAGGTCAGCTCGGTCGCAGTCGTCGCCGTCTCGACGAGCACCTGCTTGCCCGTGCGTCGCGCCTGGGCCATGGCGGCCTGCTCGTCGCGCAGGGGAGTCGAGGCGGGCTTCGCCTCGGTCCCTTGGTTCCGCTGGGCCGTTGGGGGCGCTTCGGGCTGCCACCAGGGCAACAGGGCAGCGGTGAGTGCGGCCAGAACGAGGCCGAGAGTGCAGGCCAGCCTGGTGCGCGTGCGCACGAAGGGGCTGAGCAGGCGGGGCGCGGTCACGGCGGTCTACTCCCGTAGGGACCAAGCGGAATGGGGACAGCACAGACAGCCCCGGACGGCGGACCGCGGGGCACAGGCGCGCAAACGATCACATGGCTTTCACGATCTGTCCACAGATAAGGAAGTTGTGAAGTTGTGATGTGGGGAAAGGGCTTGCGCTCTGAGTGACCACTTCCGCTTCTTGTGCGGCTTTTTGACGACCCATTAGGAACGATGTGCGGCAAATGGGGCGATCCATCCAAAAGATCGTCAGTGGCTTCGTTCGTGAAGGTATGGGCGGTGGCGCAGCTCATACGGCCGGGTTCCGGGGGCCCTCCGCGGATCTTGAATCGCGCGGCGTTCATGACAGAGGGTGCACACGCGTGCGCCTGGAGCAGGCGTGCGTCCTTTGGTGTTTCCGCACCTCATCGGTTGTCTGGGTTTGCCTCAGTGGGAGTCGGCGCGTATGCGTGCTTCAGGTCCGCTGTCATGGCTGGGGCGGGGACGCCCAGCCATGACGGAGTCACAACGACGGCGTCGGCGGCTCGGCCGCACGGCGATCGTCCTTCTGTTGTCCTCGACGTTGTCGGTGACGAGCCTGAGCGCGCAGGCGTGGGCGGCACCGGGCCCCGGCATGAGCAGGGAGGAGGACGCGGCGCAGGTCAAGCTGCCCGAACTGCCCCCGGACGCGCCGCTCGACGGGGATGTCACGGCGCCGAAGGAACTGTCCACGGCCAAGGTCGATCCGGTCGAACCCTATGCGCCGACCGCCCTCACTCCCTGGCAGTCGGGCCTCGGTACCGCCGACCCGGCAGCCGTACCCGTCGGAGAGACGGCCCCGGTCAGCAACGGGCTGCCCGTCGGGATCGGAGTCGCCGAAGGCACGCTGCCGACGGACGTGGACGGTCAGTGGAAGGTCGATCTGGCGCCCCAGTCGACGTCCCAGGAGGCCGGGCTGGCAGGTCTGGTCATGCAGATCACGCCGCCGGCGGACGCCGATCCGAACGGCGAGATCACGCTCAGCGTGGACACCGCCGGCTTCGAGGACCTCTACGGGCCCCGGGCATCCGAACGCTTCGGCATCATGGTCGTGCCCGACTGCGTCTTCTCGGCGCCCACGACCGGCGACTGCGCGGACGGTGGCGGCGGTACGGAGCCGATGTCGGGCGGCGACGCCTCGGACTCGTTCGAGCAGCTGTCCAGTTCGGTGGAGACGGTGCCCGCGTCGGAGGCTCCGACCGGCAGCAGGGTCGCGAAGAACGCTCCGCAGCGTCAGATCGTCACCGGCACCGTGTCCGTGGGCAAGCTGATGGGCGGCGAGGCCGCCCCCGCCCCCACCGGTGCCTCCGCCCCCACCGGTGCCTCCGTCCGTACCGCCGCGCTCCCCGTGGTCAGTGCCTCGGGCAGCTCCACCGTCGCCGTCGGTGACACCGGCGCCTCCCGGTCCGGCGACTTCACGGCCTCGCCGCTGCTGTCCTCCGGCTCCTGGTCGGCGGGCGCCTCGTCGGGCGCCTTCACGTACGCGTACCAGGTGCAGACCCCGGAGACGGCCGGCGGCCTGATGCCGAAGGTCGCCCTCTCGTACTCCTCGCAGTCCGTCGACGGCCGCACCTCGGGCACGAACAACCAGGCCTCGTGGATCGGTGACGGCTGGGACTACAACCCCGGCTCCATCACCCGTACGTACGCCGGCTGCCGCCAGGACTCGAAGAAGGCGGGCTCCAACAACCCCACGCACCGCACTGCGGACCTCTGCTACGGCTCGGAGAACGCCACCCTCTCGCTCGGCGGCACGACCACCGAGCTGGTGTGGGACGCCGGGAAGAGGAAGTGGTTCACCGCCAACGGTGACGGCTCCACGATCGAGCTGAAGAAGGACACCACCCGGGACCCGCGCACCGGCGACGGGAACATCAAGGACGAGGACGGTGAGTACTGGGTCGTCACCACCAAGGACGGCACCAAGTACCACTTCGGCCTGAACAAGCTGCCGGGCTGGACCGACGGCGACCCCTACACGGACTCCGTCCTCGCGGTCCCGGTGTACGGCAACCACGAGAACGAGCCCTGCTACAAGGCCGGCGACTGGAATCACTCCGGCTGCGACCAGGCCTGGCGCTGGAACCTCGACTACGTCGAGGACGTCCACGGCAACGCCATGTCCCTGTGGTGGAAGCGCGACACGAACTACTACGCGCGCAACTTCCAGTGGAACACCCCGGTCCAGTACCACCGTGACGGCTACCTGTCGCACATCGACTACGGCCAGCGCAAGGACAGCATCTTCACGGCCGAGGCCCCGGCCCGGGTCACGTTCGCCGTCGACGAGCGGTGCAAGACCGAGGGATCCCTCACCTGCTCCGAGGCCAACTTCACCTCGAAGGACCCGGGTGCCTACCGGATCTGGTACGACACTCCGGCCGACCTGAACTGCCGTAAGGCCAAGCCCTGCTGGAACGCGGGCCCGACCTTCTGGTCCCGGAAGCGCCTGGCATCGATCACGACGGAGTCCCAGCGCCAGCAGGGCACGACCGTCCGCCAGGAAGTCGACGCCTACACGCTTCACCAGAACTTCCCCGTCCACAGGACGGGTACCAACACCGCCCTGTGGCTGGAGTCGATCCAGCGCACCGGCTTCGGGCCGCAGGGAGACACCGGCGAGAAGACGCCGCTCAACGCGGTGCGTTTCGAGCACAACCCGGAGGACATGCCCAACCGCGTCAAGGACGACGCGGCCCCCGGCTTCTCCCGACTGCGGATCGCGCGTGTCATCAACGAGTACGGCGGCGAGACCGTCGTCACCTACAAGAAGCCGGCCGGCGACTGCGCCGCCGGCACCGGACTGCCCGGCAAGAACGACACGGCCGCGCTCAAGGCCAACAACCGGCTCTGCTATCCGGCGTTCTGGCACCCGGACCCCGAGGTCGAGGACATCGACTGGTTCCACAAGTACGTCGTCGACACCATCGAGGAACTCCCCAACGTCACCGACTCGTACCCGACCACGACGCAGTACGAGTACAAGAACGCCGGCTGGAGGCTCGCCGAGGCGGAGTTCACCAAGAAGTCGACGCGGACGTACTCCCAGTTCGCGGGTGTCGAGCAGACCACGACGATCACCGGTGCGGACAAGAACGTCACCGACAACGGCGAGGGTTCGGGGGACTCCCCGGCCACCAACAACCCCAAGACCAAGTCCGTGGTCCGATACTTCCGCGGTATGGGCAGCACCGTCCCGGTCAAGGACATCCACGGCCAGGAGATAGCCAAGGACGAGGAGCCCTTCGCCGGCCGCATCGCCGAGGAGCTCACCTACGCCGACGCGGCCGACGCGGACACGGACTGGCTGACCCGCTCGATCACCGTCCCCGACGCCGTCGAACTCGCCAAGCGTGACCGCGACGACGGCCTGAGCGACCTCAAGTCCTGGCGCGTCACCGAGCCGCGGACCCTGTCGTACACCAAGTCCTCGGGCACGGGCGACGACAAGCGCCCCGAGCGGATCGTCGAGACGAAGACGATGTACGAGCCGACCTACGGCTTGCCCACTCTGGTCGAGTTCCTCGGAGACACCGGCAGGACCGGCGACGAGAGCTGCTCGAAGCTCGAGTACGTGCACGAGATCGACAAGAACATCATCGGTCTCACCAAGCAGGCTCTGACGTCGCCCTCTCTGTGCGGGAACGCCGACTTCGGCGATCTGAAGTCCCTGAGCGGCGGCACGCGCACGGCGTACGACGGTGCCGCCTACGGTGCGGCGCTCGCCAGCACCACGCGCGGCCTGGCCACCGAGTCCTGGTCGCTGAACGGCGAGGGCACCGGCTTCCAGACCAACGGCACGACCGGTTTCGACGCCGTCGGCCGAGTCATCCGCAAGACCGACCCGGACCAGAAGTCCTCCACGATCACCTACGAGCCGTCCAACGGCCAGGTCTTCAAGGTCACCGAGCGCAACTCCCTGGGACACGAGCAGATCCAGGAGCTGGAGCCGGGCCGGTCCGTGGGCGTCAAGACCACGGACCTCAACGGCCGGGTCAGCCAGGCGGAGTACGACCCGCTGGGCCGGCTCTCCAAGGCGTGGGGCCCGGGCCGTACGCCGACGGCGGTGCCGGACTTCAGGGCCGTGTACACCATTCCTGAGGAGGAGCCCCACCCGGACGACCCGACCCACACGATCCGTAAGCCTCCGTACGTCACCACGTACGCACGCGGCCAGAAGGACCGGATCGAGACGTCCGTCACCATCTACGACGGCCTCGGCCGGGAGCGGCAGACGCAGGAGGAGGCGACCGGCGGTCGCGGCCACCTCATCACGGACACGCTGTACAACAGCGCGGGTGAGGTCTACCAGACCAACAACGCCTATCTCACGCACAAGGCCAAGCCGGGCGAGCTGTTCACCCCGGACGCCGACACGGCCGTCCCCAACACCACGAAGTACACGTACGACGGCCTGGGCCGCGTGGTGCAGGAGACCCCGTGGCTCAAGTACGAGGCTCCGGGGTCCGAGGGAGCCACGTCGAAGGCGTTCCCGGAGCGGGCGACCCGCTACGAGTACGGTCAGGACTGGTCGAAGGTCGTCAACCCGCAGGGCGCGGCGTCCTACCGGATCTACACCGACGCGCTGGGCCGCACGTCCCGCGTGGACACCTTCAACCCGGCTGCTCCCGGCGGGTTCACGTCGATGAAGTACGAGTACGACAGCCGCGGCCAGCTGGTGAAGGCGGTCAACTCCGCCGACCAGAACCACCCGTACTCCTGGACCTATGACCACCGCGGCCGGATGGACTCGTCCACCGACCCGAACTCGGGCACCAGCAGCACGAAGTACGACCACCGCGACCGGCCGGTGACCGTCACCAACGCACGCGGCAAGACCGTGTGGAACGGCTATGACGAGCTGTCCCGGCCGATCCAGCAGAAGCTGGGCGGTTCCGACGGCACGCTCCTGTCGGAGTACACGTACGACACCGTCGCGGGCGCCAAGGGTCTGCCGGCCAGTGTCACCCGCTACACCGACGGCCTGCCGTACAAGCAGCAGGTCAACGGCTACGACAAGGACTACCAGCCGACCTCGACGACGCTGAGCCTGCCTCAGTCGATCGCCGACACCTGGGGTCTGCAGAGCTCGTACACGTACGGCTACCAGTACTCCGACACCGGGCAGCTGGAAGAGGCCTCGCTCCCCGCGGTCGGCTCTCTCGCCGCCGAGAAGCTCGTCGTCCGCTACAACAAGGACGGCCTGCCGCTCTCGATCTCCGGCAAGGACTGGTACGGCTCGGAGACGGTCTACTCGCCGTACGGCCAGGTCATGCGCTCGACCCTGGGCGCGCAGCCGTACCGGGTGTGGACGCAGAACACCTTCGACGAGGCCAGCGGTGAGCTGAAGGACCAGTACGCCTACCGCGAGAACACCGGGGACACGTCCCTGGTCGGCGGCAACCTGGTCTCGCACCGCTCGTACACCTACGACCCGGCGGGCAACGTCACCGGGATCAAGGAGCACTCCACCGGGATCGACGAGCGCCAGTGCTTCTCGTACGACCCGCTGGGCCAGCTGAAGCAGGCGTGGACCGACAAGGGTGCGACTTCGTGTTCCGCCGGTCCGAAGAACACCGACGGCACGATCAACGCCGTCGCGGGCACGGACGGCTCCGGGTACTGGCAGGAGTACGAGTACGACCTGCTCGGCAACCGCACCAAGCTGACCGAGAAGGACCTCGGCGGCGTCACGGCGAAGGACGCCGAGACGACGTACACCTACGGCAAGGCGGACGGCAGCCAGCCGAGCACGCTGACCAAGGTGTCGAAGAAGTACACGACGCCGGCCGGTGCCGCCGTGAAGGCGGAGGCGACTCGGCTGTACGAGCTGACCGGCGAGACCAAGACGGTCACCTCGATCGAGAACGGCGACAAGCAGGAGCTGTTCTGGACCCACGACGGCCAGATCGACCGGATCACGGGCCAGGGCAGCGGCGGCAAGACGCCGTACGTCGGGCTCGCGGACAAGTGCCTGGACCTCAGGTCCGGACGCGCCGCGGCCGGGCAGGCCATCCAGCTGTACGTCTGCAACGCCTCGGGGGCGCAGAACTTCCGGTTCACCCCCAAGCCCGCTCCGAGAGAGGGGGCTCAGCCCGACCCGAACGTGGGCACCCTGTCGGTGCAGGACACCTGGTGTGTCCGGCCGGTGGCGAACACGGCCGGCTCGGAGGTGCAGGTCCAGAAGTGTGACGGTCTGCCCGCGCAGGAGCTGCGCCGTAACGCGTCCGGACAGCTGACGCACGTCGCGTCCGGTCTGTGCCTGGCGGTCAAGGACGGGCTCAGCGCCAACAGCACGCCGGTCGTGCTCGCGACCTGCAACGGGACCTCCGCGGCCCAGCTGTGGGCGGCGCAGAACGACACCCGTCACATCTACGGCCCCGATGGCGGTCGACTGCTGACCATCACGGGCAAGCAGGCCACGCTCCACCTGGGCGAGGCCGAGGTGATCGCCCAGCGCGGCGGCGTCCTCGTCAGCACTCAGCGCACCTACGCCGCCCCGGGTGGTGCGGTGGTGCGCGTCGCGTACGGCACCGGCGGGTCAAGGCTCCGCGCGGTGACGATGGACCACCAGGGAACTCCGTACGCGGAGGTCGGGCTCTTCGACAAGCAGCCGGTACTGATCCGCAAGCAGGACCCGTTCGGCAACAACCGGGGCATCGACAAGGCGTCGGCCAGCATCGAGACGCACAAGGGTTTCCTGGGCAAGACCGAGGAATCGGCGTCCGGCTACACGCCGCTCGGCGCCCGTCTGTACGACCCGGTGGTCGGCCGCTTCCTGTCCGTCGACCCGGTGCTCGACCTGAACGACCCGCTGCAGTCGAACGGGTACGCGTACGCGCACAACAATCCGGTGACGCACTCTGATCCGACGGGCCTTGCCATCTCCCTGACCGCTTCCGAGCGGGCGGCGGCGTTGGCGGGTGCGGGGTTGAGCGCGGCGGAGGTCGCGCAGGCGCAGGCGACTATGGGCAAGTCGCTGAGCTCGGTGATCCTCGCCGCTTCTTGGAGCGTGCTGAAGGAAGTCATCGGCCTCAACGACGCCCTGGCCTGCTTCGGCGGCGACCTGTGGGGCTGCGGTTCCCTCATCATCGGGAACCTCGGGCTCGGCAAGCTCATGAAGTTGCCGTCCATCGTGAAGGCGATCGACCGCACGGTCGGCGCGATCATGGCCTTCCGTGCGGCGAAGAAGGCGGCCGAGATCGTCCTCAAGGCCGCGAGGGCGGCCGAGACGGCGGCGCTCAACGCCAAGAAGGCGGCGATCGAGAAGGCCAAGAAGGCCGCGCAAGCGGCCAAGAAGAAGCCGCCGGAGAAGGTCAACACCACAAGCAACAAGGCGGTCAACAACTCCAAGAAGACCGGCAACCCGGTCCAGAAGCAGGCCCAGGCCAAGGCGGCCCCGAAGTCCTCGTCGGCGGCCGGCTCGGGCAAGGGCGGCGGCAAGGTCAGCACGTCCAAGGCCGGCGGCAACTCGGGCGGCTCGTCCCGCAGCAACGGCGGCTCTTCCGGCGGCTCCTGCAAGAGGGCGGACAACAGCTTCGTGCCTGGCACGAAGGTCCTCATGGCGGACGGCTCGACCAAGCCGATCGAGCAGGTCAAGACCGGCGACAAGGTCGTGGCGACCGACCCGAAGACGGGCGAGACCCGCGTCGAGACGGTCACGGCCGAGATCACGGGCCAGGGGCTCAAGCACCTGGTCAAGGTCACGATCGACGTCGATGGCGCGGCCGGCACCAAGACGGCCGACATCACGGCGACGGACGGCCACCCCTTCTGGGTCCCGGACCTGGGCAAGTGGCTCGAAGCGACGGACCTGAAGCCGGGCCAGTGGCTCCGGACGAGCGCGGGCACGCACGTCCAGATCTCGGCGGTCGAACGCTGGACGGCGCAGAACGCGACGGTCCACAACCTGACCGTGTCCGATGTCCACACGTACTATGTGCTGGCTGGTCACTCGCCCCTGCTCGTCCACAACTGTGGTGGGGAAGTTCCCTACAACAGTGATGAGCTGAGCAGCGCCGCGTATCAAGCACGGGTCGACGGTGGGTTCCCCGCTGGGCCTTATCTTGAGCGCCCCGGGCCGAACGTCGCAGTGGCGAGGGTCGAGGGCCATGACGGGCTGATCGTTGGCTTCAGCCAGGGTGACGGCTACCACTCCGAAGACCACATCATCGACCAGATAAAGGCCTTGCAGGCGAACGGGAACAACATCGGGAGCATTACGCACCTCTATAGTGAGCGGCAACCCTGTCCCGTGTGTGCAGGTAAGCTCCCTGCCTTTATGAGCCCGAATGCACGAATTACCTGGTCCGTTCCATGGGGAAGTAATAAGTTGATCAACTCGGTGGCGAACGACATGCTTGCAGGCATGATCCGCCGGGCAAGCGGAGGCAGGTGAGGGTGGGGCTCGGGGCCGGATGATCGGCCCCGAGCCCCAGTCGTATTCGGAATCGCTAGGGCCGTGCCCTAGGATTTGTGTGTGAACGAAAATGCGCTCGAAACCAAAGTGGCGCGCGAGTTGCGTATCGCCGGTCTCTTCCCCTCGTCGTTCTCCGAGCCACGTCCTGGCGGCTTCGGGCTTCAGTCGGAAGGTGCCAAAGTCGCAGTTGTGTGGGTTCCTTCAGGCGAGCTGACGGAGGTGGCGTTCAAACGCCTTGGCGCCGGTGACGCTGAGCATCCCTCGGTTCTCCATATGGGCGAGGTGAAGCTGGCGATGGGGCATGCCATTGTTCAGATCCTCCGCTCTGCAGGTCTGAATGCCGATATGAGCGCCGACGAGTTTTCGCCTGGGATCGTGGAGGTCACTGACCTGGCACCTCCCGGACCCGTTAAGTGACGCCGATCGATCTCGACTTCATGCGGGTCTTCGCCGCGCACAGGCGGGGGCCTCGTCTGCCCGTACGGAACTGAGGACTGCCGGCGGGCTTCAGCGGGCGGGGCGGCGGGCCGCCAGCCAGGTGCGGGCCTCGCGGAGTTCGCGGGGGCGGTAGCCCGGGCCGCCGCAGCAGGACTTGTGGAAGCCGACGCCGGCGTTGAGGAGCAGCGTGAGGGTCCGCCAGGCGGCCTTGTCACGGCGGGGCGGGGTGGCGAAGGCGGAACCGGCGTGGATCATCACGCGCGCACACCGCGGACACCGTCGCTCACGATCGCTGCCGTACGGCTGCTTGTACGAGGCGCGGCACGGCAGGCAGACGTAGGAGGTCTTGGCGTGGCCCATGGGGGGCAGCGTAGGGCTACGGGGGACGGGGTCGCCACGGAGTTCGGCCGCCCCCGGCTTCGTGCCGGGGGCGGCCCTTCGTTTTGTACCGGCTCCCGCGTCAGACCTTCAGCGGCTGCGGTTCCGGAGTCGTCGTGGTCGGGGGCGTGGTGCCGCCTGCCGCCACCGGGGTCTCCACCGGGGCCTCCGCCGGGTCCGTGTTCACGTTGTGTTCCTCCAGGAGGCGGGGGCTGAAGCCCCAGAAGTAGGTGGCTACGAAGCCGACCGCGTAGCCGGTCAGGAGGCCCGTCGCGTAGATCGCGATCGTTTCGGCCAGGCCCTTGTTGCCGTCGAGGAGGGGGAAGAGGGCCCAGCCCGAGGGGCCGATCGCGGTGGAGCCGACCTTGTCGCCCAGCATGTTGAAGAGGCCGACGAAGCCGCCGCCGAACGCGCCGCCGACGCAGGCCGTGACGAAGGGGCGGCCCAGGGGGAGGGAGACGCCGTAGATCAGGGGCTCGCCCACGCCCAGGAAGCCGGCCGGGAGGGCGGACTTGATGGTGCGGCGGATGGAGCCGTTGCGGGGGAGCTTCATGTACACCGCCATCGCCGCGCCCACCTGGCCCGCGCCCGCCATCGCCAGGATCGGGAGCAGGACCGTGAAGCCCTGCTGCTCGATCAATGTCGTGTGGATCGGGATCAGCGCCTGGTGCAGGCCCAGCATGACAAGCGGCAGGAACAGGCCGCCCAGGACGAAGCCCGCGCCCGTGCCGGCGTTCGCCAGGAGCCAGTTGGCGAAGTCGCCGATCGCGGTCGAGATCTCACCCGCCACGAACATCAGGCCGAAGATCGTGACCAGGCCCGAGACCAGGACCGTGAGCGTCGGGGTCACCAGGACGTCCAGCGACTCCGGTACCCAGCGGCGGCACCACTTCTCCACGTACACCGCCAGTACCGCCGCGCCCAGTGCGCCCAGGACGCCCCCTTGGCCGGGAGACAGCGTCTGGCCGAACGCGTCGATCTTCGCCACCCCCGGGAAGACGATGATCGCCGCCACCGCGCCGCCCAGGATCGGCGTACCGCCGAACTCCTTCGCCGTGTTGAAGCCCACGAACACCGCGATCAGGGCCATGAAGCCGCTTGCCATCGCTGCGAGGGCCGGAGTCACGGCGGGCAGCCAGCCCAGGTTGATCAGGAGGCCGTTCAGGCCCGCGATGATGCCGCAGCCGATCAGCGCCGGGATCAGGGGGACGAAGATGTTCGCGATCTTGCGGAGGAACAGCTTGAAGGGGGTGGAGTTGCGCGCCTTCTGTGCCGCCTTGATCGCCGCGCCCCGTTCGGCCAGATCAGGTACCTCCGCCACCAGCGCCTCGAACTCCGGCGTCACCCGCGCGACCGTGCCCGGGCCGAGGACGATCTGGTACGTGTCGTCCTCCACCACACCCATCACGGACGGCAGCGCCCGCAGGGCGTCGTCCTGGACGAGGGAGCGGTCCCGAAGGCCCAGCCGGAGCCGGGTCATGCAGTGGGCCACGGAGCTGATGTTCTCGGCCCCGCCGACGAGGGGGAGGATCGCGGCGGCGATGGCGCGGTTCTTGTCGACTGTGCTCATGTGCGGTCGTGCCTTGCTGTGGGGGGAGGGGGAGGAAGCGGTGTCAGTCAGGGAGTCAGTGCGGCTCGGAGGTGGCCCCGCGCGTCGTGGAGTCGCTGGTCGGCCGTCTTGGCATCGATGTCGGCCAGGATCATCAGGATCGCGGTCTTCACTTCGCCGTCGGCCTCCGCGAGCGCCGTCTCGATCTGCGCGTCCGGCGCTCCCGTGGCGAGGGCGACGATCCGGCGCGAGCGCGCCTGCAGCTTGTCGTTGGAGGCGCGGACGTCGACCATCAGGTTTCCGTACGTCTTGCCCAGCCGGATCATCGTGATCGTCGAGATCATGTTGAGGACCAGTTTTTGGGCCGTGCCCGCCTTCAACCGCGTGGAGCCGGTGAGGAGTTCGGGGCCCGTGACCACCTCGATGCCGTGCTCGGCCGCCGTCGCGAGGCCGCTGTCCGCGTTGCAGGACAGGCCGATCGTCAACGCGCCCTTCGCCCGGGCGTGTTCGACCGCCCCGATGGCGTACGGGGTACGGCCCGAGGCGGAGATCCCCACCACCGTGTCGTCCGGGGTGAGGGCGAGTCCGTCGAGGTCGGCGGCCGCGAGTTCGCGCGAGTCCTCCGCGCCCTCCACCGCCTTCACCATCGCCGAAGGGCCGCCCGCGATCAGGCCGACGACCTCCGAGGGGTCGGTGTTGAACGTGGGCGGGCACTCGCTCGCGTCGAGGACGCCGAGCCGGCCGGCGGTGCCCGCGCCCGCGTAGATCAGTCGGCCGCCGCGCGCCATGCGGTCGGCGGTGGCGTCGATGGCGGCGGCGATGAGCGGCAGTTGCGCGGCGACGGCGGCGGGGACGGTCTGGTCCTCGGCGTTCATCGTCCGGGCGATGTCGAGGGTCGGGAGCTGGTCGATCTCCGCGAGCTCGGGTCGGAACGCCTCGGTGGTGAGGGTGGCCAGCTGGGCGCGCAGTTCGGAGTACGTAGCAGACACGTGCGGCTCTTTCGGGGCTCTGGTCAGCGGGTGCGGGGGGAGTGGCGGTGGGCGAGGGCTTCGTACGAGGCCGCGAGGGCAGGGGCCGCCGTCTCGTACGTACGTTGCGTGACGCAGGTGAACAGGCAGTCCACGACCAGGAGTTGGCTGGTGCGGGACGACATGGCCGCGGGGCGCAGTTCGCTCTCGCGGGCGGTGGAGGTGGTCAGGATGTGGTCGGCGTACTGCGTCACCGGCCCGTCCGGGCGGCCGGTGATCGCGACCGTGGTGGCGCCGTGGTCGAAGGCGACGCGGAGGGGTTCTATGACGTCGCCGGTCGAGCCCGAGTGCGTGATCGCGATGGCGACGTCGCCGGAGCGGAGCTGCACGGCGTTGGTGACGGCGAGGTGCGGGTCGCTGTGCGCGTGGGCGAGGAGGCCGATGCGCAGGAGCTTCTGGACGAGGTCCTGGGCGACGAGGCCGGAGGCGCCGACACCGTAGATGTCGATGCGGCGGGCGGCGGCGAGGGCGGCGACGGCGGCGCCGAGCTGGACGGTGTCCAGTCCTGCGGCGGTGTCGGCGAGGGTCTGCTGCTCGTCGTAGGCGAGCTTGGCGACGACGTCGGCGATCGGGTCGTCCACGGCGATGTCGGCGGTGACCGCGGGCGCGCGGCCGGACTGCTGCTGGGCGGCGAGGCCGGCGAGGGCGAGGCGCAGGTCGCGGTAGCCGGGGTAGCCGAGGAGGCGGGCGGTGCGGACGACGGTCGCCTCGCTGGTGCCGGTGAGCTCGGCGAGACCGGTGACGGTGAGGGCGGCGCAGCCGGCCGGGTCGCCCGCGACGGCCTCGGCGACGCGCTGCATGGACCGGGTCATGGACGGCGCGAGGGTCCGCACCTTGGCCGCGAGCGCGGCGGGGGCGGGCGGGGCGGCGTCGGCGGGGCCGTGGCCCTGACCCGAGGCGGGTGCCGAGGCGGGTGCCGAGGCGGCGGACGCGGCGGAGGGCGGCGCGGAGGACCGGGCCCCGGGCGCGGGCACCTGGCCGCTGAAACTTTCCTTCACGTCATTGGTCACATCTGAAAGATATTTTCGGACGCGGGGACCGTCAAGACCCCCTGAGACCCCTTCCGTCCCGGGACGGTCCCGGATGCGGGAGGGACCTTCGCCCCTGAGGCTTGTCGGGTGACAATGTGTGCATGGACGACATCGACCCGCTGGAGCAGGCGCTGCACGCCGCCCGAGCCCTGGTCCTCGCCGATCTCGCGGCGCGCGACGTGGCCGCCGCCGAGGTCGTGTCAATGGTCGAGGACGCCGTCACCCACCGGCGCTGGTGGGTCGAGCAGTGGCCCGAGGGCATCACGTACGTCGCCGGCCTCGTCGCCCAGGACGTCCAGGACGCCCTTCTGGAGCGGTACGGCCGCTGGCCCCTCTGCCCGGTCTGCTCCGCGGGCGACCCGCACGCCCTGGACGTCGAACCCGAACTCGGCCCTGACCCGCACTGGGTCTGCGGCAAGGCCGGCGTGGTCGTCGCCCCGGTGGGCGGCCTGAAGTGACCCTCTACATCGACCCGCCGACCTGGCCCGGCCACGGCCGCATGTGGTCCCACCTGGTCAGCGACGTCTCCCACGACGAGCTCCACGCCTTCGCCGCCACGATCGGCGCCCCGCCCCGCGCCTTCGAGCGCGACCACTACGACATCCCTTCGGACCGCTACGCGGACGCGGTGGCGGCGGGCGCGGTCGAGGTCGGCTCGAAGGAACTCGTCCGCCTGATCACGGAGGCGGGGCTACGGCGGCCCAAGGGACGTCCGGTGCCGTGACCAGCCCCTAGGGGCTGGTCACGGCAGATCAGGGTCGCGCCCGTGATCCGCCGGACAGGCCCTAGCGGGAGGTCAGCGTCTGCTCGGCCTGGGGCCCGGAGGCTACGGATGTCGCGGACCGCGCGGACGAAGCCACCACGCGTGAGCGCGACTTGTGCAGGCTGAGCGAGACCGTGACCGCCCCCAGGGCCACCACCGTCATCGCCGCGCCCGCCCAGGCCGTCGAGGCGAAGCCGAGGCCGGCGTCGATCGTCGTGCCGCCGAGCCAGGGGCCCGACGTGTTGCCCAGGTTGAAGGCGGCCGTCGTCGTTGCGCCCGCCAGGGTCGGGGCGGCGCCGGCCACGTTGAACATCCGGGCGTTGAGGGCGGGGGCCGTGTAGAAGGCCGAGACGCCGAGGAGGAAGGAGAGGGTGATCACGGCGACCGGGCTCGAGGCGAAGAGGGCCAGGGCGACCAGGAAGACCGTCGAGGCCGTGATGCCGCTGAGCAGGACCCCGAAGAGGTGGGCGTCCGCGACCCGGCCGCCGATCGTCGTACCGATCAGCGCGCCGATGCCGAAGAGGCCGAGGATCCCGGAGACCCAGCGCGCGTCGATCCCCGCCACGTCCGTGATGACCGGTGCGAGGTACGAGAACGCGCAGAAGACGCCGCCCGCCGCGAGCGCCGTGATCACGATCGACAGCAGCACCTGGCGGTCCCGGTAGATCCCCAGCTCCCGCTTGAGGCGCGGCTTCGTCTCGGGGAGCGGAATGTGGGGGATCCGGGTGACCACGCCCACCAGCGCGATCGCGGACGCGACGCCGACCGCCCAGAACGCCGCCCGCCAGCCGAGGTGCTCGCCGAGGAAGGCGCCCGCAGGGACGCCGAGGACGTTGGCGATCGAGAGGCCGCCGATCATGACCGCCATCGCCCGCGCCCGTGACGAAACCGGCACCATCGCGATGGCCACGGCCGCCCCGACCGCCCAGAAGCCGGCGCACGCGAGCGCGCTCAGGACGCGTGAGGCGAAGAGGACCGCGTAGTTCGGCGCCAGGGCTCCCGCGACCTGGCCGAGGCCGAAGACGGTGATCAGGGTGACGAGCGTCGTCTTGCGGGGGAGCCGGAGGGTCGCGACGGCAAGCAGCGGGGCGCCGACGACCATGCCGATCGCGAAGGCCGAGATGAGCAGACCCGCCCGGGGTATGGAGACGTTCATGTCCTCCGCGATGGGCGGGAGCAGGCCCGACAGCATGAACTCGCTCGTCCCGAGCGCGAAGACGGAGAGGCCGAGGATGTAGACGGCCAGCGGCATGCGGGTGCGGACGGGAGCGGTGGAGGGTGCGGCCTCGGGTGCGGTGGGCTCGGCGGAGGTTGACGGCATGACATGCGTCAACCCGCAGGTCACCCCTGTCATTCCCGCGGGGCGGTGTGTCTCGCGATACGGACGACGACGCCGGCCCCGCCCCCGTAGGGGTGGGACCGGCGCCAGGTGGTCCCGGAATCAGTCAGGTGGTTCCGGGATCAGTCAGGTGGTCCCGGAATCAGAAGACGAGGTTGCCCGCGTCGCTCGCCCAGGGCAGGGAGGCCGAAAGACCGCCGCGCAGCGGAGCGCGCCAGTCGCCCGTACCCCGGTAGAACTTCTGCGACGACGAGTTCGTCGCCACGAGGTCCGGGCGGCCGTCCCGGTCGCCGTCGCCGATGCCGACGAGCTGGCTGAACGCGCCCCAGCCCGCGCCGACCTTCGTACGCGCCGCGAACGTGCCGTCGCCCTTGCCCAGGTACTGCCAGAGGACACCGGCCTTGTCCCGGGCGAACAGGTCGCCCGCCGGCCCGCCCGCGATGTCGCCGACGGCCACGAGGTCGTTGTAGATCCCCCAGCCGCTGCCGATCTTCGTCCGTCCGGAGAACGGGGCGGTGGCGGAGCCGGTGCTCTTGTAGAGCCAGAGGGCGCCGGCCTTGTCGGTGGCGACCAGGTCGGGGCGCCCGTCCCCGTTCAGGTCGCCGCCGGCCGCGATCTTGTCGTAGATCTGCCAGCCGGTGCCGACCTTCACCCGGGTGGCGAAGCCGCCCCGGCCGTTGCCCTGGTAGAGCCAGAGCACGCCGGCCTTGTCCCGGGCGACGAGGTCGCCGACGGCGGAGCCGCCGAGGTTGCCCGTCGCCTCGATCTTGTCGTAGATGTTCCAGCCCGCGCCGAGCAGCTCACGCGACTGGGACGTGAGCTGGCTGACCTGCTTGTCGTAGAAGGTGTCGCTCCGCCACAGCCGGCCGGAGGCGTCGCGGAAGAGGACGTCCGGGCTGCCGTTGTCGTCGAAGTCGTGCGGGGCGGTCTTGCGGACGACCTTGAACGTGCCGGAGGTGCTCGTGGACGGGCCGATGCCGTTGAGCGGCTTCAGGGTCATCTGCCAGGTGTAGTCACCGTTGTACGCGCTGGTGAAGCCCGGTCCGATCCGGCCGTCCCAGTCGACCGTCACGCTCGGGGTGTACGGGTGGCTCCGGACGAACTCGCGGGTCTGTCCGGTCCGGACGTGGCGCAGGGTGATCGCCGCTTCGACGCTGGTCCGGGAGACCTGCCAGGTGAAGCCGGCCCTTCCGTCGTTCTTGTCGAGGTCGACGGTGGCGGGGATGTCGTTGGTGCCGATGACGACGTGGGTGGGCTCGCCGGTGGTCGCCACCAGGGTGACCGCCGGAGCGGCGCCGGCCTCGCCGGGCACGATCTTGTAGAGGCCCTCGCCCTGGGCGACGGTGCCGCCTCGGACGTACAGGCCGTCGGGGGCGGCGGCGGACGACGTCAGGTGGTCGAGCAGCTTCACCTTCGTCTTCGTGGCCGGGTCGTAGGCCGTGACGGCGTACAGCGGGTTCGTGTCGGCGTTGGAGATGCCGCCCGCCTCGCCGTACACCACCCATCCGCCGACCAGGTCGATCCGGAGGTCGCTCGCGTACGCGTCCTCGACCGGGACCTCCTGGACCGTGCCCGTGGCGCGGTCCAGGACGAAGATCGCCGGCCGGTCGGAGTCGTCGCCCTCCGTCCACGCGACGTGGGTCTCCGAGACGGCGACGTCGCCGTTGACGGAGCCCGGCGTGCGCTCGCGGATCTCGGCGACGGCGCCGGTGGCGAGGTCGATCAGACCCCACTGCTTCACAGAGCCGACGGTGAAGGTGACGAGGGCGTCCTCGGGGGTGCCCGGGCCGACGTAGACGGAGGTCGCGCCGGCCGGGAGGCCGGTCACGGTCACCGCGCCACCGTCCGTGGCGTGCCGGTGCATCCGCAGCGTCGTGCCGTCCGTGGCCCTCGTGAACACCGCGTTCGCCGCGGAGCCGGCGTACTCGGCTCCCGTGACGCCCCCGACCGGGACTTCGAGCACCGACATGGTGCTCAGGTTCCGGAGCGTGAGCTTGTAGTGCTGGTCGAAGACCAGGTAGTCCGTGGTCCGCGAGGACCGCAGGTAGGTGCTCCAGTTGTAGACCTGCGAGGAGTCGCCCGTGTAGCGCGTCCAGCGCTTGTCGAAGGTCCCCTCGCCTTGCGAGAAGAAACCGGTCAGGCCGGCCTCCGCAAGCCTGGCGCCCTTCGGGAACGGGATCGGGGCCGAAGCGTCCGCCCTCGAAGCCGCCCCGGCGTTCGCCGCGTCGGCGGCGGTCGCCGGGAGGGCGGTCAGCGTGCCCGCGCCGAGCGTGACGGCGAGAACGGTGGTGGCGGCGGCCAGGAGCCGACGCCGGGTCGAGCGAGCGTGGGGCACGTGCGGGTTCTCCCTCAGATGCGCAGAAGTGTGCGGGCGCACCAGGCGCCACCTGATGGGACTCACGAAACAGCGAAAAGTTGTACGAGGACCGGAAGTTCTCTCGTCACGCCTCGGTCTTTTCGTCAGGCCTCGGTTGTTCCGTCAGGCCTCGGTTCTTCGTCAGGCCTCGGTCCTTCCGTCAGGCCTCGAGCCCCGCCAGCTCCCCCTCCAGGTTCCGCCGCGCCCGCGTCTCCCAGGCCGCCGCCCCGTACGGCGTGCGGAACAGCCGTGGCAGGGCGAGGAGTTGGCGGAGGACCGCCGCCCGGCCCTGGCGGAAGGCCTCGTCCGGGACGAAGGCGTACTCCTCGCGGACCGCCCGCACATACCCCCCGTACGTATCCTGGTCCGTCGCCAGGATCGCCAGGTCCGCGTCGCACAGGAGCTCGCCGTTGATGTCGCCCTCCGCCGGGTCGTGCGTGACCGTCAGGCGGACCAGGCGGGCCACCTCCGCGACCTCGTGCGCGGTCAGGCCGGCCTCCGTCAGGGCCTTCTCGGCCAGGGTCGCCGAGCGTTCCTCGTTCTCGGAGCGGTCCGGGCGGTAGACCGCGTCGTGGAACCAGGCGGCCAGGCGTACGAGCTCCAACTCCCCGCCCTCGCCGCCCTGGTCGGTCAGCTCGTCGATGCGGTCGAGGACCGCCCGCAGGTGGTCGACCGTGTGGTACCTGCGGTGCGGCTCGGCCCAGCGGGCCAGCAGGTTCCGGCCGTACGGCTCCGGGTCCGGGTGGCCCGGGTCCCCGTGGCCCGAGCGGGCGGTCAGCAGGGTCGCGTTCCAGCGCGCGAGGAGTGCGGGGAGTCCGGCGGGTGCGGCGTCCACATCTGCGGTCATGGGGGAATCATCCCCCGAATCCTCGGTCTTACATACCCCCCATGGGTATGCTACGGTGCTCCGCGAAGGTACCCCCTAGGGGTATGCGTCGAGCGAAGGAGCAGGGCAATGTCAACCGTCAATCCCCGGCGCTGGTGGGCACTTGTCGTGCTCGCCGCCGCCCAGTTCATGGTCATCATGGACACCTCGATCATCGGCGTGGCGCTCCCCGAGATGCAGAAGGACCTGGGCTTCTCGCAGAGCGAGCTCCAGTGGATCTTCAACGCGTACGTCATCGTCTTCGGCGGCCTGCTGCTCCTCGGCGGCCGCCTCTCCGACCTCGTCGGAGCGCGCCGGATCTTCGTCACCGGCTGGGTGGTGATGATCGCCGGTTCGGTCCTCGCCGCCGCGGCGCAGACCGCCTGGGTCGAGATCGCGGGCCGCGCCGTCCAGGGCGTCGGCGGCGCGCTGATCGCGCCCTCCGCCATGACCCTGTTGATGATGCTCTTCATGCACGACCCGAAGGAGCTCGGCAAGGCGATGGCGCTCTACGGCGCCGCCGCCCCCGCCGGTGGCACCGCGGGCGTCTTCCTCGGTGGTGTCTTCACCGAGTGGATGAGCTGGCAGTGGGTCTTCATCATCTACATCCCGATCGGTCTCGCCACCCTCGCCGCCACCAAGCTCCTCCCGGCCGTCGAGTCCCGCCGCGGCTCCGTCGACGTCCTCGGCGCCGTCGCCGTCACCGCCGGTCTCGCGCTCGCCGTCTTCGCCGTCGTCCGCGCCCCCGAGGTCGGCTGGGGCTCCACCGGTACCGTCCTCCAGCTCGTCGGCGCCGCAGCCCTTCTCGTCCTCTTCTTCGTGATCCAGAAGTCCGTCCGTGAGCCGCTCATGCCGCTCAGCGTGTGGCGGATCCCGCGCCTCGGCTCGGCCAACCTGGCGATGACGCTGCTCGGCGCCGCCTGGATCCCGATGTGGTACTTCCTCAACCTCTACCTGCAGCAGGTCCTCGGCTACGGCGCCTTCGCCTCCGGCGCGGCCCTGCTCCCGATGACCGTCCTTCTGATGATCTTCATGACGGCCATCACCGCCCGCCTCATGGGCCGTTACGGCGCCAAGCCGCTGATCGCAGGCGGTCTGCTCGTCCTGGCGGCCGGGCTCGTCTGGCTGGCGGCCGTCCCGCCGACCGGCACCTTCCTGGTCGACGTCCTGCCCGCCTCGCTGGTCGCCGCGCTCGGCATGTCCCTCGCCTACATCCCGGCGATGATCGCCGCGATGTCCGGCGCCCCGCAGGAGCAGGCAGGTCTCGCCTCCGGCATCGTCAACACCACCTACAACGTCGGCTCCGCCCTCGGCCTCGCCGCGCTGACCGCGCTCGCCATGTCGCGGGGCGCCGACCAGCTCGGCAACCTCCCGGCGCTCACCGACGGCTTCTCCGCCGCCTTCATCGGCGCCGCGGTCGTCGCCGCCGTCGGCGGTGTCGTCACCCTGCTCGTCATGAAGAGCGACAAGGCGCTCGCCGCCGGCGCGGCCGAGTCCGCCCCGCAGGGGGACAAGGTCTCCGCCTGACCCGACGCCGTCTCGCCACCCCCAGGGGCCGTCCGATCTCATCGGGCGGCCCCTTCCCCGTACCGAACGAACGGAAGGACTCGCCATGCGCCACTTCGGCCGTCACCTCAGCACCCGAGCCGTCCACGTCGTCAACGACCCACCCCTGAGCGGCAGTCGGCCCCTGTCCGTGCCGCTCGTCCAGTCCTCGGCCTTCGCCTTCGACTCCGCCGACGCGCTCGCCGACGCCATGGCGGGACCCGACGGGCCGTACGCGTACAGCAGGCGCGGCAACCCCACCGTACGGGCCCTGGAGCAGACCCTCGCCGGCCTTGAGGGCGGGGCCGGGGCGCTCGCCTTCGCGTCGGGCATGGGCGCCGTCAGCGGGGTCCTCCTCGCCCTCCTGCGGCCCGGCGACCGGGTGCTCGCGCAGCGCTGCCTGTACGGCGGGACGTACGCCGTGCTGTCCGACCTCTCCGCGCGGTACGGCATCGAGGTCACGTACATCGACGGCGGCGACGCGGCCGAGGTCGACGCCGCGGCCGCCGAGGGCCGCGTCCCGGGGCTCCTCGTCCTGGAGACCATCGCCAATCCGACCGGTCAGGTCCCCGAGCTGCCCGCGCTCCTCACCGCCGCCCGGCGGCTCGGGATCACTTCCGTCGTCGACAACTCCCTCGCCTCGCCCGTCCTGTGCCGGCCCCTGGAGCTCGGCGCGGACATCGTCGTCCACTCCACCACCAAGTACCTGTCCGGGCACTCCGACGTCCTCGGCGGCGCCGCCGTCTTCGCCGACGAGGGACTGCGCCGCGCGATCTGGCCACGCGTGGTCGAACTGGGCGCCTGCGCCGACCCGTTCGCCGCCTGGCTGACCCTGCGCGGGATCCAGACGCTCCCGCTGCGGATGCGCGAGACCTGCGCCAACGCCGCCGTGCTCGCCGAGCGGTTCGCCGCGCATCCGCTCGTCACGGCCGTCCACTACCCGTGGCTCCCCGGCCATCCCTCGTACGACACCGCCCGGAAGGTGCTCTCCGGGGGCGGTGGGCTGCTCTCGTTCGAGCTGGCCGGCGGCCGGGAGGCGGGCCGTGCCTTCATCGAGGGCGTACGGATCGCCCGGCTCGCGCTCTCCCTCGGCGGGGTCGAGAGCCTCGTCGCCCATCCCGCCTCCACCTCCCATCGCGAGCTGGACGCACGGGCGTTGGCGGCGGCCGGGATAGCACCGGGGCTCGTACGGCTCTCCGTGGGGATCGAGGACGTCGACGACCTGTGGGCCGACTTCGTACGCGTTCTCTCGGACGAACGAGTGCGGAAGTGAGTGTGGTCGAAGCTTCTTTTGGGTTGACAAAATAAACGAGCCATTCGTAAATTGGGTGTTGCCAGGGAACGATCACTCCTAGGTCAAGGGGGGCGCGCGATGCGCTACTTCGAGGACTTCCGGCCCGGCGACGTCCACGAACTGGGCACCGTCACCGTCACGACGGACGAGGTGCTGGAGTTCGGCCGCCGCTTCGACCCGCAGCCCTTCCACACGGACGAGGAGCTCGCGAAGCGCTCCTCGTTCGGCGGCCTGATCGCCAGCGGCTTCCACACCCAGGCGCTCTTCATGCGCCGGTACGTGGACGGACTGCTCGCCTACAGCGCCTGCCTGGGCTCGCCCGGCATCGACGAGGTCCGCTATCTGCGGCCCGTCCGCCCGGGCGACGTGCTCACCGCCCGCGTGGAGATCCTCGGCTCCACCCCGTCGCCGTTCAACCCCGCCACCGGCACCGTCAAGCCGCGGTGCACGCTCGTGGCCGCCGACGGGACGGCCGTGTTCAGCATGATCCTGCACAGCATCTTCCGGCGCCGTCCCGCCGGTACCGAGGCCGCGCGCTCGTCGTCGATGCCCGCGGCCGAGGATCCCGTCGCCTGTGCGCGTGTGAGTGCCTGAGCACGGCCGTCCGCCACCTCTCCCATCCGCGAAGCCATCACACGAAGCCATCACACGAAGGGGGACCTCCTGTGGAGGCCGTATCCCGCACCGCCCAGTGGACCGCCGCCGCGCGTGCCCTGGAGACCGAGCGCGAGGACCGGCTCTTCGCCGATCCCTACGCGCGCACCGTCGCCGACCGGATCGGCTTCGAGCTCCTGGAGCGCTACGCCGGGGCCGGCACCGTGCCGTTCCTCGCCATCCGCACCACCTACCTGGACCGGGCCGTCGTCAAGGCGGTCGAGGAGCGCGGCATCCGCCAGGTCGTGTTCCTCGCCGCCGGCATGGACACCCGCTTCTTCCGGCTGCCCTGGCCCGACGGCGTCACCGTCTACGAACTCGACCGCCCGGCCCTCCTCGACGCCAAGGCGGCCATGCTCGCCGACGAGCCGCTGCCGACCGGACGTACCCGCGTCACCGTCCCCGTCGACCTCACCCAGGACTGGACAGGACCCCTGAAGGAGGCCGGCTGGAAGAGCGACGAGCCCGTCCTGTGGGTGGTCGAGGGCCTGCTGTTCTTCCTGCCCGAGCAGGCCGTACGGACCCTCATCTCGACGCTCTCCGCGCACGCCGCGCCCGGCTCCGTACTGCTCGGCGACGTCATCTCCCGGGCCGCCCTGGACAACCCGCTCTCCCGTCCCTTCCTCAACGCCCTGAAGGAGGACGGCAATCCGTGGCTCTTCGGCACCGAGGAGCCCGAGGCGCTGCTCGCCGACTGCGGCTGGGACGTACGGGAGGTCAGGCAGCCCGGTGAGGAGGGCGCCGACTTCGGCCGCTGGCCGTACCAGGTCCCGGCGCGGACCGTACCGCGCGTGCCGAGGTCCTTCCTCTTCACCTGCGACCTGCCGAACGCGCCCGGCACGACACGAGAGGAGCAGGCCGCATGAGCGCCCACGACTTCCACCAGCAGGTCATCACCGACGCCGGTGCCGCCGTCCGCGGCCTGACCGTCGCCCTCGGCGAACGCCTCGGCCTCTACAAGGCCCTCGCCGCGCACGGCCCGACGACCGCGGCCCGGCTCGCCGCGAGGACCGGCACCAGCGAGCGGTACATCGAGGAGTGGCTGCACGCCCAGCTCTCCGCCGGGTACGTCGAGCGCCACCCGAGCGCCGGCACGTACACGCTCCCCGCCGACCACGTCGCCGTGCTCGCCGACCCGGACGCCGTCACATTTGCCGCCGGGTTCTTCACCGCCCTCAAGGCGCTGTACGCCACCGAGGACCTGCTCGTCGACGCGTACCGCAGCGGCGACGGCGTCGGCTGGGCCGAGCACGACGCGGCCCTCGACACCGGGATGGGCTCCTTCTTCCAGCCCACGTACGAGCACAAGCTCGTCCCCGACTGGCTGCCCGCGCTGCACGGCGTCACCGGGAAGCTCGCGGCCGGCGGGACCGTCGCCGACGTCGGCTGCGGCGTCGGCCACACCACCCTCCTCATCGCCAAGGCGTTCCCCGAGGCCACCGTCCACGGCTTCGACTACTCCGAGGAGGCCGTGTCGATCGCCCGGCAGCTCGCCGAGGAGGCCGGTCTCTCCGACCGGGTCGTCTTCGAGGTCGCCTCCGCCGACGACTACCCGGGCTCCGGCTACGACCTGGTGACCTTCTTCAACGCCCTGCACGACATGGGCGACCCGGTCGCCGCCGCCCAGCACGTCCACAAGTCCCTGGACGGGGACGGCACCTGGATGCTCGTCGAGTCGAACGTCTCGCCCGCCGACATCGACACCCGCACCCCCGCCGCGCGGATGTTCATGGCCCTGTCCGCCGTGATGTGCCTGCCGGTGGCCGTCGCCCAGCGCGGCCCGCACGCGCTCGGCAACCACTCCGGCGAGTCGGCCTTCCGCGCCATCGCCGAGGAGGCGGGCTTCACCCGCTGGCGGCGCGCCACGGAGACCCCCGTCAACGCGGTCTACGAGGTCCGGCCGTAGCACCACCGCCGTACCCGTTCACGCATCCCGACGACAGACATCCGAGGAGTTCCCATGGGCGTGAGCGCCCCCCTGCCCGTCACCGACCGGTTCATGGACGTCCTCGAGCGGCTCAGCTCCCGCTCCATCGAGGAGTACTACAACCCCTACCAGCAGTTCGACTGGCCGGACCGGCTGGAGGAGCGGCAGCTGTGGATGACGCCCGAGCTGCTCACCGTCCACGGCACCCCGTACTACGACGAGCTCGGTGAGGAGACGATCCAGAAGCTGTCGAAGTGGGAGTCGATCAACTTCTACAGCCTCAACGTGCACGGCATCCGCGAGCTGCTCATCGAGGTCGTCGGCCGGATCCACATGCCCGGCTTCGAGGTCCCCTCGGACTTCTTCCACCACTTCATCGGTGAGGAGAACGAACACATGTGGTTCTTCGCCGAGTTCTGCCGACGCTACGGCCACAAGATCTACGGCTCCACCGCCATGCGCGCCGACTCCGCCTGGGAGCCCGAGGTCGAGAACTTCCTCGTCTTCGCCCGCATCCTGTTCTTCGAGGAGCTGGTCGACCACTACAACATGCGGATGGCGCAGGACGACTCCCTCTGCCACACGATCCGCGAGGTCAACCGCATCCACCACCAGGACGAGTCGCGCCACATCGCCTTCGGCCGCGAACTCGTCTCGCTGCTCTTCACCCGGATGCGCGAGTCGGTCCCCGCGGCGCGGGTCGCGGAGGTCGAGGCGTACCTCAAGCGGTACGTCGTCTACAGCGTCAACTCCCTCTACAACCCGCACGTCTACCGCGACGCCGGCATCGCCGACCCGCTGGCCCTGCGCAACGCGCTGGTCGCCGACGAGCGCCGCCGTCCGTACGAGCGCAAGGCCATCCGCAAGCCGCTCGCCTTCTTCCTGAAGACCGGGATCTTCTCCGACGACACCCTGCCCGTCGTCTGAGCGAGGCCCGCGCATCGAGCGACACCCTCACCCGAGAGGTGCACCGACCATGAGCGTGACGACCCCCACGAGCGTCGGGGAGACCAGGGGGCTCCCCTCCCTCGGTCCCGAGGCGACCGCCCTGCTGCGGCTCCTCGACGACACCTTCGAGAGCTGGGGGGTGGCCGCGGGCGCCCGCCCGATGACCATGCCCCCGCTCCTGCCGGCCGCCGACCTGGCCCGGCTCGACTACTACGACAACTTCCCCCACCAGGCCGTCGTCGCCGCCCCGCTCGCCCTGGAGCGCCGCGAGACCTCAGCCTTCTGCGACGACACCGGCTGCTTTCCGTGCGACGCGCTCGAACCCGCCGCGTTCGGACTGCCCTCGGCGTCCTGTTACGCCGTCTACCTCGACCACCAGGGCCGGCAGGTCGCCGACGACACCCTGGTGACCGTCTGTTCCTGGTGTTTCCGCAAGGAGACCCACTACGAGGGCATGCGCCGCCAACTCGGCTTCCGCATGCGGGAGATCGTCGCCATCGGCAGCCGCGAGCACGCCGAGAGCCACCTCTGCGACTTCACCGAGCGGATCCACTCCTTCGCGGGCGCGCTCGACCTGCCGCTGCGCAAGGAGGCCGCCTGCGACCCGTTCTTCGACAAGGGCGGCTCCAAGGCGGTGCTCCAGCGCCTCACCCCGGTGAAGCACGAGTTCCTGTACGAGGACCTCGCGATCGCCTCCGTCAACACGCACCGCAACTTCTTCGGCGACCGCTGCGCGATCACCCTGGAGTCGACCGGCGGCCCGGCCTTCACCAGCTGCGTCGCCTTCGGTCTCGAACGCTGGCTGTCCGCGCTGACCCGCCGCCACGGCGACTGGGCGGCGGCGACCCGGGCCGTCCTCGACGCCCGTACGGCAGCCACAGCACCCGGCGCCGCGGTCGGGCCGGTGAGCTGACGTGCCGGCCCGTCCCGTCGCCCCGCCGGCGGGCGGTCTGGGCTGGGCGAGCCTCGGCATGGACATCGTGTCCGTCACCCGTGTCCGCCGACTGCTCGCCGAGTACGGCGAGACGTTCTTCGAGCGGATGCTCACCCCCGGCGAACTCGCCGACTGCCGTACCTCCACCGGACTCGACGTCCTGAGCCTGTGCGGTCGGATCGCGGCCAAGGAGGCCGCCTTCAAGACCCTGCGGGTCCGGGGCAGGTTCCTGCCCTGGACGGACATCGTCGTACGGCGCTCCGAAGGCGGCTGGCCGCTGGTGGAGCTGCACCGGAGCGCGGCGGAGATGGCCGCCGACTCCGGCATCACCGAGATCACCGTCTCCATCAGCCACGACGTGGACTACGCGGTGGCGGTCGCCGCCCCGATCGTCGCCGCCCCCCTACAGACATGAGGAGAAGCACCATGGCCGACGGCCTGCAGCAGGTGAAGAACTGGATCCTGGACCGGCACCCCGAGCGGTCCGACATCGCCGACGACCTCGACCTGATCGAGAACCGGCTCATCGACTCGCTCTCCTTCGTCGAGTTCGTCTTCCTGCTTGAGCAGCAGTGCGGGAGGGCGATCCAGATGGAGACCCTGGAGGTCGACTCCATCCGCACCCTCGCCGCGATCGAGGAGCACTTCTTCAAGTCCCAGCTGGAGGTGGAGGCATGAGCGGCAGCGGCAGCGGCGGCAGCCGGCGTCTCTTCACCTCGGAGTCGGTGACCGAAGGGCACCCCGACAAGATCGCCGACCGGATCAGCGACACCATCCTCGACGCGCTCCTCGCCGACGACCCGGACGCCCGGGTCGCGGTGGAGACCCTGCTCACCACCGGTCTCGTCCACATCGCGGGCGAGGTGACCACCACCGCGTACGCGCCGATCGCGAAGCTGGTGCGCGAGGCGATCCTCGACATCGGCTACGACTCCTCCATGAAGGGCTTCGACGGCGCCTCCTGCGGGGTCTCGGTCTCCATCGGCGCGCAGTCCCCCGACATCGCGCAGGGCGTGGACACCGGCGGCGCCGGCGACCAGGGCCTGATGTTCGGGTACGCCTGCGACGACACGGCCGAGCTGATGCCGCTGCCGATCGCCCTCGCGCACCGCCTCGCGCGCCGCCTGACGGCGGTCCGCAAGGACGGGACCGTCCCGTACCTGCGCCCCGACGGCAAGACGCAGGTCACCATCGAGTACGACGGCGACCGTCCGGTCCGGCTCGACACGGTCGTCGTCTCCTCCCAGCACGCGGCCGACATCAGCGTCGAGGGCCTGCTGACCCCGGATGTACGGGAGTTCGTGGTCGAGGCCGAGCTGAAGGCGCTCGCGGAGGAGGGCGTCAACCTGGAGTCCGACGGCTACCGGCTCCTGGTGAACCCGACCGGGCGGTTCGAGGTCGGCGGGCCGATGGGCGACGCGGGCCTCACCGGACGCAAGATCATCATCGACACGTACGGCGGCATGGCCCGCCACGGCGGCGGCGCGTTCTCCGGCAAGGACCCGTCGAAGGTGGACCGCAGCGCCGCGTACGCGATGCGCTGGGTCGCCAAGAACGTCGTCGCGGCCGGTCTCGCGCGGCGCTGCGAGGTGCAGGTCGCGTACGCGATCGGCAAGGCGGAGCCCGTCGGCCTGTTCGTGGAGACCTTCGGCACGGGCACGCTCCCGGACCGGGCGATCCAGGACGCGGTCAGCGAGGTCTTCGACCTGCGGCCCGCCGCGATCATCCGCGACCTGGACCTGAAGCGGCCGATCTACGCGTCGACGTCCGCGTACGGCCACTTCGGCCGCGAGCTCCCCGAGTTCACCTGGGAGCGCACGGACCGCGTGGACGCCCTGAGGAAAGCTGCGGCCGCGCCGCAGGAGCGCGGCGGCGTCGAAAGGGAGAGCGGGCGCAGGGCGCGAGGAACGAGCGACCGAGCACGGTCGACCGTCGACGCCGACTCGAGCGCTCCGGAGGCGCACAAGGGCGAAGGGGTGTAGGGCGTGCGGATCGCTGTCACGGGGTCCATCGCGACCGACCATCTGATGACCTTCCCCGGCTGGTTCAGCGAGCAGCTGCTCGCCGACCGGCTGGACCGGGTCTCCCTGTCGTTCCTCGCCGACAACCTGGAGGTCAGACGCGGCGGAGTGGCAGCGAACATCGCCTTCGGGCTCGGTGTCCTCGGCCTTCGCCCGGTCCTGGTGGGCGCGGTCGGCGCCGACTTCGATCCGTACCGGGTCTGGTTGAAGGACCACGGTGTGGACACCGACTCGGTGCGGGTCAGCTCCTCGCTCCACACCGCCCGCTTCGTCTGTACCACCGACCGGGCGCAGAACCAGATCGCCACCTTCTACGCCGGAGCGATGGCCGAGGCCCGCGAGATCGATCTGCGGGAGGTCGTCGCCCGGACCGGGCGTCTGGATCTGGTCCTGGTCTCCCCGGACGACCCCGAGGCGATGCTCCGGCACACCCGCACCTGCCGCGAGCTCGGGATCCCGTTCGCCGCCGACCCGTCGCAGCAGCTGGCGCGGCTCGGCCGGGAGGAGGTGCGGGAACTGGTGGACGGCGCGAGCCGGCTGTTCACCAACGAGTACGAGACGGCGCTGCTCGGCGAGAGGTCGGGCTGGTCGGAGGCGGAGATCCTGCGCCGGGTCGGCGCCTGGGTCACCACGCACGGCGCCGCCGGTGTCCGCATCCACCGCGAGGGCGGGGAGACCCTGTCCGTGCCGGCGGTGGAGGTGCCGGGGGTGGTCGACCCGACCGGGGTCGGCGACGCCTTCCGCGCCGGGTTCCTCGCCGGCACGGCCTGGGGCGTGCCCGAGCGGTGCGCGGCGCAGCTGGGCTGCGCGGTGGCGGCGACCGTCCTCGACTACGTGGGGACGCAGGAGTACCGGCTGCACCGGGAGCCGCTCCTCGACCGGATCAGGACGACGTACGGTCTCGGCTGCACGGCCGAACTCCTGGTCCACCTCAGGGGGTTGTCGTGAGCCGGTCCTTGAGGGACGCGTTCGCGAGCCGGGTCGTGGTGGCCGACGGCGCGATGGGCACCATGCTGCAGGCCGCCGATCCGACGCTGGACGACTTCACGGGTCTGGAGGGCTGCAACGAGATCCTGAACGTGACCCGTCCCGACATCGTCGCGTCCGTCCACGACGCGTACTTCGCCGTCGGCGTGGACTGTGTGGAGACCAACACCTTCGGCGCGAACCTGGCGGCGCTCGCGGAGTACGGCGTCGAGGAGCGGGTCTACGAGCTGTCGGAGGCCGGTGCCAGGATCGCCCGTACCGCCGCCGACGCGCACACGGCCGCCGACGGCCGGCCCCGCTGGGTCCTCGGCTCCATGGGCCCGGGGACGAAGCTGCCGACCCTCGGCCACGTCACGTACGAGCCGCTGCGGGAGGCGTACCGGCAGAACGCCGAGGGGCTCATCAGAGGCGGCGCCGACGCGCTGCTCGTCGAGACCTCGCAGGACCTCCTCCAGACGAAGGCGGCCGTCATCGGCGCTCGCCGGGCCTTGGAGTGGTGCGGGCTCGACCTGCCGCTGATCGTGCAGGTGACGGTGGAGACCACGGGCACGATGCTGCTCGGCTCGGAGATCGGGGCGGCGCTGACCGCCCTGGAGCCGCTCGGCATCGACATGATCGGCCTGAACTGCGCCACGGGCCCGGCCGAGATGACCGAGCACCTGCGGTACCTGTCCCGGCACGCGGGGATCCCCGTCTCCGTGATGCCGAACGCGGGGCTTCCCGTGCTCACCTCCGACGGCGCCCACTATCCGCTCTCGCCGGCCGAACTGGCCGACGCCCAGGAGCGGTTCGTGCGGGAGTACGGCGCGGTGCTCGTCGGCGGGTGCTGCGGTACGACCCCGGAGCATCTGCGCGCGCTCGTCGAGCGGGTCAGGGGCGTGACCGTCCCCGACCGTTCCCCGGTCGCCGACCCCGGCGCCTCCTCGCTCTACGGCCACGTCCCGTTCCGGCAGGACACGGCGTACCTGGCGATCGGGGAGCGGACCAACGCCAACGGTTCGAAGAAGTTCCGCGAGGCGATGCTCGACGGGCGCTGGGACGACTGCGTGGAGATGGCGCGCGACCAGATCCGCGAGGGCGCGCACCTGCTCGACCTGTGTGTGGACTACGTGGGCCGTGACGGTGTCGCCGACATGGCGGAGCTGGCCGGTCGCTTCGCCACCGCCTCCACCCTGCCCATCGTCCTCGACTCCACCGAGGTGGGAGTGCTCCGCGCGGGCCTGGAGAAGCTCGGCGGGCGGGCCGTCGTCAACTCGGTCAACTACGAGGACGGCGACGGGCCCGAGTCGCGGTTCGCGCAGGTCACGGCGCTCGCCAAGGAGCACGGCGCCGCCCTGATGGCCCTGACGATCGACGAAGAGGGCCAGGCGAGGACGGTCGAGGCGAAGCTCGCGGTCGCCGAGCGGATCATCACGGAGCTGACGGAGAAGTGGGGGTTCAGGGAGTCGGATCTGCTCATCGACTGTCTGACGTTCACGATCTGCACCGGCCAGGAGGAGTCCCGGCGCGACGGCATCCACACGATCGAGGCCATCCGCGAGCTCAAGCGCCGGCACCCGGACGTCCAGACGACCCTGGGGCTCTCCAACATCTCCTTCGGCCTGAACCCGGCGGCGCGGATCGTCCTCAACTCGGTCTTCCTCGACGAGTGCGTGAAGGCGGGCCTCGACTCGGCGATCGTGCACGCGTCGAAGATCCTGCCGATCGCCCGCCTGGAGCCCGAGCAGGTCGAGGTCGCGCTCGACCTGATCCACGACCGGCGGCGTGAGGGGTACGACCCGCTGCAACGGCTCCTCGAACTCTTCGAGGGCGCGACGGCGAAGTCCCTGAGGGCGGGGAAGGCCGACGAACTGCTCGCGCTGCCGCTGGAGGAGCGGCTGAAGCGCCGGATCGTGGACGGCGAGAAGAACGGCCTGGAAGCGGACCTGGATGCCGCCCTGGCGGAACGGCCGGCCCTGGAGATCGTCAACGAGGTGCTGCTCGACGGCATGAAGACCGTCGGCGAGCTCTTCGGCTCGGGACAGATGCAGCTGCCGTTCGTGCTGCAGTCGGCCGAGGTCATGAAGACGGCGGTGGCGTATCTCGAACCGCACATGGAGCGGTCCGGCGCCGACGGCAAGGGCACGATCGTGCTCGCGACCGTCCGCGGCGACGTCCACGACATCGGCAAGAACCTCGTCGACATCATCCTCTCCAACAACGGCTACGACGTGGTGAACCTCGGCATCAAGCAGCCCGTCTCCGCGATCCTGGAGGCCGCCGAGCAGTACCGGGCGGACGTCATCGGCATGTCCGGTCTGCTGGTGAAGTCCACGGTGATCATGAAGGAGAACCTGGAGGAGCTGAACGGCCGGGGGCTCGCCCCGAAGTTCCCCGTGATCCTGGGCGGCGCCGCGCTGACCAGGGCGTACGTCGAGCAGGACCTGCACGAGCTGTACGAGGGCGAGGTGCGCTACGCCCGCGACGCCTTCGAGGGCCTGCGGCTGATGGACGCGCTGATGGCGGTCAAGCGGGGCGTGCCCGGGGCCGTACTGCCGGAGCTGAAGCAGCGGCGGGTGCCGAAGCGGGACACGCCGGTCCTGGAGGTGCGCGAGCCCGAGCCGGCCGGCCGCTCGGACGTGGCCGTGGACAACCCAGTACCGGAACCGCCGTTCCTCGGCACGCGCGTCGTCACGGACATCCCGCTCGCCGAGTACGCCCCCTGGCTGGACGAGGCCGCCCTGTTCAAGGGGCAGTGGGGGCTGAAGGACGCCGGGACGATCGAGTCGGAGGGCAGGCCGCGGCTGCGCGGCTGGCTCGACCGGATCGAGCGCGAGGGCCTGACCGAAGCGGCCGTGGTGTACGGCTGGTTCCCCTGTGTGTCCAAAGGCGACGACCTGATCGTCCTGGACGAGGACGGAGGCGAGCGGACCCGCTTCTCCTTCCCCCGCCAACAGCGGGGCCGCCGCCTCTGTCTGGCCGACTGGTTCCGTGCCGAGGACTCGGGCGAGGTGGACGCCGTGGCGCTCCAGATCGTCACGGTCGGCTCGCGGATCGGTGCGGAGACGGCGAAGCTCTTCGCCGCCGACGCCTACCGCGACTACCTCGAACTGCACGGCCTGTCCGTCCAGTTGGCCGAGGCCCTCGCCGAGCACTGGCACGCCCGGGTGCGCGCCGAGTGGGGCATCGGCGGCGCGGACCCGGCGGCCATGGCCGGCATGTTCCGTACGGAGTACCAGGGGTGCCGCTACTCCCTGGGCTATCCCGCCTGCCCCGACCTGGAGGACCGGGCGAAGATCGCCGAGCTGCTGCGTCCGGAGCGGATCGGGGTCGAGCTGTCGGAGGAGTACCAGCTGCACCCGGAGCAGTCGACGGACGCGTTCGTGGTGCACCACCCGGAGGCGAGCTACTTCAACGCGGGCGGCAGGCGCTGACCGCGGTGGCCACAGACCACACCATTGCGCATCGCGATCCCAAGGAGTGTTGTACATGCCTGATTTCAAGGTCGCCGACCTGTCCCTCGCGGAGTTCGGCCGCAAGGAGATCACCCTCGCCGAGCACGAGATGCCCGGTCTGATGGCGATCCGCCGGGAGTACGCGGCCTCCCGGCCGCTGGCCGGGGCGCGGATCACGGGCTCGCTGCACATGACCGTGCAGACGGCGGTGCTGATCGAGACGCTGGTGGCGCTCGGCGCCCGGGTCCGGTGGGTGTCCTGCAACATCTACTCGACCCAGGACCACGCGGCGGCGGCGATCGCGGCGGCGGGGATCCCGGTCTTCGCCTGGAAGGGCGAGACCCTCCAGGAGTACTGGTGGTGCACGGAACAGGCCCTGACCTGGCCGGACGCCGCCGGCCCCAACATGATCCTGGACGACGGCGGTGACGCCACGCTGCTCGTCCACAAGGGCGTGGAGTACCAGAAGGCGGGCGAGGTACCGGACCCGTCGACGGCCGAGAACGACGAACTGCGCGTGGTGCTTGGGCTGTTGAAGAACACGAAGCTCGACTGGACGGCCCTGGCGGCCGGTATTCGCGGCGTGACGGAGGAGACCACGACGGGCGTGCACCGTCTGTACGAGATGCACCGGGCGGGCGCCCTCCTCTTCCCGGCGATCAATGTGAACGACGCCGTGACGAAGTCGAAGTTCGACAACAAGTACGGCTGCCGCCACTCCCTCATCGACGGCATCAACCGCGCCACGGACGTCCTCATCGGCGGCAAGACCGCCGTGGTCTGCGGGTACGGGGACGTCGGCAAGGGGTGCGCGGAGTCGCTGCGCGGCCAGGGCGCCCGCGTCATCGTCACGGAGATCGACCCGATCTGCGCGCTCCAGGCGGCGATGGACGGCTACCAGGTCGCGACGCTCGACGACGTCGTCGAGACGGCCGACATCTTCGTCACCACCACCGGCAACAAGGACGTCGTCATGGCGTCCGACATCGCCCGCATGAAGCACCAGGCGATCGTCGGGAACATCGGTCACTTCGACAACGAGATCGACATGGCGGGTCTCGCCCGCGTCCCTGGGATCGTGAAGGACGAGGTGAAGCCGCAGGTCCACACGTGGACCTTCCCGGACGGCAAGGTCGTGATCGTGCTGTCGGAGGGCCGGCTGCTCAACCTCGGCAACGCGACCGGTCATCCGTCCTTCGTGATGTCGAACTCGTTCGCGGACCAGACCCTGGCCCAGATCGAGCTGTTCACGAAGCCGGAGCAGTACCCGACGGACGTGTACGTGCTGCCGAAGCACCTGGACGAGAAGGTCGCTCGGCTCCACCTGGACGCGCTCGGCGTGAGGCTGACCGAGCTGCGCCCGGAGCAGGCGGCGTACATCGGGGTGCCGAAGGAAGGCCCGTACAAGCCCGACCACTACCGCTACTGATGGCCGGCCCTTCGGATGTGCGCGACCCGTGGCTCCCGGACCGGCTGCTGCGGACGGAACGGGACGCGCTGATGCCGCTGCTGCGGCGGACGCCCGAGCAGCGGTTCGGGCTGCGCACCGCCTGCCCGGGCTGGACCGCCCGGCAGGTGCTCGCGCACTGCGCGGCGGCCCTCGTCCGGATCGTCGAGGGCCGCCTTGAGGAGGGCGTCTTCCTGCCGGAGGCCAACGCTGCCGATGTCGCCGAGCGGGAGCCGTGGCCGCTCGGCAGGGTCCTGGACGAGCTGGAGCGCGGCTTCTCGGAGGCCGGTCCTGTGATCGCGGCGACCGAGGACGGCACGCTGGACGCCGTCGCGCTGGGGGAGTGGGTCCACGCCGGCGACGTACGGGAGGCCTTCGGCGAGCCCGGCGCGTACGGCGGGGCCGCGACCCTGGACCTGGCCCTTCCACTCCTTGCCGCCGCGAGCCGCCGCCGGGAGACCCCCGCGCTCGTCGCCGCCTTCCCGGACCGCCCCGAGCCGCTCGCCCTCGGCGACCCGGCCGCGGGCCGCGGGCCGGCCCGCTACCGGGGGGATGCGGCGACGCTCGTACGGATCTACTCGGGCCGCCCCCTGGTCGGCACGCGGTACGAGCTGACGGGCGCGACCGAACAGGAGCTGCTGATCTACCGGTGACGGCGGCCCTGGCCGGTAGCTCTTTCGGTCCCGTCGCCGTGCGGGGCGCGGGGCGTACTGCTCGACTGAGGAGTACCCCCACCCCCAGGCAGAACGGAGCACCAGCATGGCGGTCATCGTCACCGTCGAGATTCCGGGCGGCACACAGGAGCAGTACGAGCAGGTCAACGCCCAGATCAACGCCGCGCCGTGGTGGCCGCCCGAGGGCTTCATCGCCCACGCGGCGGGGCCGGACGGCAGCGGAGGCTGGCGGGTCGTGGACTTCTGGGAGTCGCGGGAGTCGTTCGTGGCGTTCACGGAGAAGGCCATGCCGATCTTCCAGTCCGTCGGCCTGCCGACGGCCATCCCGAAGGTCCAGGACGCGGTGAACGTCATCACGAGGTAGGGCGCGGGGCTGCGGGCGCCGGGCCGGCGCCGGGGTACGGGTCCGCGGGCGCGGGGCTGCGAGCGGGGTTGCGGGCGGGCCTCCGGGACGGCCGCGAAAATGCGTTGCCGGGCCGGGAGGCCGGACGCCACCCTTCAGCGCATGACTTCCCATCCCGTACCGAGCCCCGTGGCGAGCCCCGTGGCGGACCTGTTCTCCGCCGAAGGACGCCTGAAGGCGATCCCGCGCAAGGCCCCGCGCAGGGCGCAGCTCCTCGCGCACCTGGCCGAGAGCCTCTTCGAGCCGTCGCGCTCGTACACCGAGCGCGAGGTGAACGAAGCGCTGCTCGGCGTCCACGAGGACTTCCCGGCGCTGCGCCGCTACCTCGTGACCGGCGGCGAGCTCTCCCGTACGAGGGACGGCGCCGCCTACAGCAGGACGCCCAAGCGCGACGAGCTGCACCAGCAGCAGCCCGGCTCCCCCGGAGGCGCGATCCCGTCCGTCGCGTGAGCGGCGCGGTGGTGGCCGGCCTGCTGGCCGGCTACGGCATCGCGATCCCGGTCGGCGCAGTGGGCGCCTATCTGGTGGCGGTCACGGCACGCACCGGCTGGCGTACGGGAGCGGCCGCCGCGCTCGGTGTCGCGACGGCGGACGGGGTGTACGCCCTCGTGGCCGTCCTCGGCGGCTCGGCACTCGTACCGCTCCTCGCCCCGGTGACGACCCCGCTGCGGTGGGTCTCGGCCGTGGTCCTCGTGGCCCTCGCAGCGCGTTCGGCGTGGACGGCGGTACGGGCGTACAGGGCGCGGGCGCGGGCGACCCGCGACGGGACTCCGGAGGAGCGGAGACTGACCCCCCTCCGCGCCTACGCCACGTTCCTCGGCATCACGATCCTGAACCCGATGACCGTGATCTACTTCGCCGCCCTGATCCTGGCGACCGGCCCTGAGGGCCCGTCGACGCCCCTGGACCGTACGGTCTTCGTCCTGGCGGCCCTGGTCGCCTCCGCGAGCTGGCAACTGTTCCTGGCCTCCGGCGGCGTCCTCCTCGGCCGAGGCCTGACGGGCCCGAGGGGCCGCCTCACGACGGCGCTCGCGTCGAGCACCCTGATCACGGGCCTGGCGGTCCACCTCGTGAGCTGATCGGATCTCGTCGCCTCGGTGAGCGAGACCGCGGTCCACCTGAGCGAACTCGCCTGACGGCCAACGTGGATTGCCCGCGGGTCTGCCCTTGCGGGCGGCGACAGGCGCCGCCGTGGGCGGTGACGATGCGAGGGCACCCCGTCGAAGGGCGGAGGAGGGAGCGGTGGATGCGCGGGTCGGCTCGGCACGACAAGCACAGGCGGGGGACGGCGCCCGAGGCTGCGCGTGCCGCCCCGGACCGCGCCGAGGCCGTGAGCGGCGGGCCGGGGCTCCTCCAGCCCGGTCGCAGCTCGGACCTGTCGGCGCTGCAGAGCAATTGGGGAAACGCGGCGGTCGCCGCGGCGATCCAGCGCATGGAGGCGCCGCAGGGGCGCAAGCGCAGGGTGTCCCCGTCGGCGGAGCAGCAGGACGGGTCCAAGCACGTGCGGGAGGCCGAGTCCTCTTCCGAGGAACCCGAGTCGTCCTCCATGGAGTCCGAGTCCGAGGAGGAATCCGAGGAGGAGCGGGAGGAGCCGTTCTCGGCGGAGTACGTCGAGCAGCTCGGCACGCAGCAGAGCAGGACCATGGGACTCCTGGAACAGATGGACGAGAAGGGCGCCCCTGAAAGCGCCAAGAGGGTCGCCGAGGACAAGCTGGAGATGATCAGCCTGCTGCGGAACCTCGCCCCCATGCGGTCGGTGGAGACCGTGAACGAGGCCAGGCGGCTCATCGGTGCGAAGCAGGACAGCAACCCGAAGAGGACGTATCTGGCGAGACTCGACGCGCAGCTCGCCTACCTCACCGAGGAGTTCCCGTCCGACGGGCTTCCGACCGTGGAGACCGTCCAAGCCCTGTGGTCCGAGCTGCAGCCCGCGTTCGGCGGCGCCGGCGCCCAGGTGGGTGAGGACGGGTGTGAGGACCGGGCCCACGCGATCTGCCTGGCGCTCGCCGAGGCCTCGCCGGCGCTCGCCGCCCACCACCTCTCGAAGCAGTGGGCCACCTCGTCCGGGGGCCGGCTGCACACCGAGCACCAGTGGAACCACCACGTCGCGGCCTCGGTGACGACCGCGAACGGCGTGCTGGTCATCGACCCCGTCTTCTCCCGCACGGGTCCGCTCGAACTGAGCGACTGGGCCAGGCGCGTCCAGGTCGACGTGGACCAGGACGTCCATCAGACCGCCTGGGGGTTCCTGGGCAAGCCGGGCCCTGACAACCGTCCGGACGCCAACAGCGCCGTGGGGTACGTGGGCGGGGCCTGATCCCCGTCGCTCACCGCCTCGGCGCGCGCGACGCCAGCAGGAGCGCGCCGCCGAGGGCGAGCGCCCCGGCCGCTCCCGCCGCCATGACGCCGCCCCGGGAGCGCCAGGACATGACCGACCAGCACGACTGGGCGGACAGTAGGGACCCGAGGCTCAGCCAGGAGCCGACGGAGGCCGCGGAGCCGGCCGACCCGATGGAGCCGACGGAGAGCACCGACCCGACGGAACCGACGGACAGGACGGATCCCACCGAGCCGATGGAGAGCACGGAGTCCCGGGACCAGAGGGAGAGAGCGGCGGTCATGGTCCGATCGTAGGCGCGGAGGGGCCTCGGGGCCCTGTCGGCGGGGCGCACGGACGTGGCCCCGCCCTCGGGTCGACCCCGAGGGGCCGCGCCCGCGTTGTGTCCTGCATGCTCACCTCGGTGGGTCCTCGCCCGTGAGCCCGTCGACGGATTCACGGATGAGGTCGGCGTGACCGGCGTGGCGGGCGTACTCCTCGATGAGGTCCAGGAGGATGCGGCGGAGGTTGGGGCGTTCGCCGCTACGGGTGGTGTAGGCGCCGAGTTGGTCCAGCCCGCCCGTACTGAGCGCCTCGTCGACGACGGCACGGGAGCGGGCGACCGATTCCTGCCAGAGAGCGCGCAGCTGCTCGGGGGTGTCGTCGGCGGCGGAGCGGTAGTCCCAGTCGGGATTGCTGTCCCAGTCGACGGCATCCCAGGGAGCACCGACGGGGGAGTCGAGCCACAACCGGGCGAAGTGACTGTCTTCCACGTGCGCCAGGTGCTTGAGGAGGCCGCCCAGAGTGATGGTGGACGTGCCGAGTGTGGCGCGAAGGCCGGGGGCGTCCAGGCCGGAGCACTTCCAGGCAAGGGTGGCCCGCTGACGTTCGAGGGCGCCGAGGATCGCTGCGGCCTCGGTGCCGGCGAGCGGAGGTTCCGGCCACGTTGCGGTCTGGCTCTCAGTCATGGCCGCAGACCCTAGCGAACGGAGCTGACAGCGCAGCCGACGGGTGAACCGCAACGAACCGCTCACTCTCCCGCCCGCCGTTCGTCCGAACGGGTCGGGTCGGCGGGGTCACGGCGTGTCGGGGGTGAGGGGGGAGCGCCGGAAATGAATATGTGTTTGTCATATTTAGCGCTCTATGTCGGCTCTGCCCCTCAGGAGGTCGCCGCATGCCGCCCAGAATCCGTCGGTGCGTCGGCTCGCTCGTCGCTCTCCTGCTGATGCTGGCCGGGGTGACCGCCCTCGGCGTGACGCCGGCCCAGGCCGCGACCGAACAGATCACCGTCAGTCTGTACCGGGTCGTCGAGCTGTCGTGCGACGAAGGCCCCGGAGAGGCGTGCGGGAACGACTACTACCCGAAGTTCGAGATCGACCATCAGGGGCTGTACGACGGCAAGGACGACTACTGCTGCGCCCACGGGGACGACATCCGGACCAACTGGGTGCACAGGAAGACCGTGGACACGACGCGCAGCCCCGTCGACATCCACATCGAGCTGTGGGACCAGGACGACATCGGTGAGGACGACATCATCAACTGGGTCAGGGGTCAGGACGATCTCGACCTGAAGTTCGACCTCGACACCTGCGTCTTCACCGGCGGAGGGCTGACCACGCAACAGGGGGCCGGCGTCCCCTCCCTCGCCGGCGAGAGCGAGACGAACGGCGAGGACTCGGCCCGGGGGTACTTCACCATCACCACCCCGTCCTGCCTCGAACGGACGGGCCGGAACGACAGCGACGGCGACAGCATCACGGACGCCTGGGAAACCCCCGGCAGGGGTCTCGACCACAACGGCGACGGCAGGGTCGACCTCCCGCTGGGCGACGCCCCTTACGGCGCGCTCCCCTACCGCAAGGACCTGTTCGTCGAGGTCGACCACATGGGCGGCAACAGGCCTCAGCGCGGAGCCGTCGACGACGTGGTCCAGGCGTTCGCGAACGCGCCGGTCGATCCGTATCCCGATCCGTCCGCTCCCGCGCGGACGCTGTACCGGGGGATCAACCTCCACGCGATGGAGGACGAAGCCGTGCCGACGGTGGCCGAGATCCTGTTCGAGGGCAACGGACCCGGCACCCAGGACGACTTCAACGACCTCAAGAACGGGAACCCGGTCGTGCAGCTGCCCGGCGCCTGCTCCGGGCACTTGGGGACGGCTGCCGACCGGTCCGCCGCGAACTGCGTGGACATCCTCAACGCCAAGCGGCTGCTGTTCCGCTACATGATCTTCGGTGAGAGCTACGCCGAGAACCCCGGCTCGTCGGGCGTCGCCGAGTGGACCGACGACGGTCCCCAGGGCGGCAACGACTTCATGGTGACGCTCGGCACGTGGAGCGCCAACGGCATCAGGAACGCGGGTGGACGACGGAACGCCGAAGCGGGCACGTTCATGCACGAACTCGGGCACGTGCTGAGCCTGGGCCACGGTGGCGACGACACCACCAACTGCAAGCCCAACTACCTCAGCGTGATGAACTACAACCTCCAGTTCGCCAACAAGGACACCTCGCGGCCCCTGGACTACACCAGCGCGGCCCGGGGCACCGCCCTCGGCATCGCCCCCGGAACCCGACTCGACGAATCAGGCCTCGACGAGAACCACGGGGTCCACGGGACCCCCGCGCCCGCCCGCAACACCGTCTACGGCGTCAACGGCAAGTTCCGGGTCGCCCCCGCCACGAACGGCCCCCTCGACTGGAACGGAACCGGTGGCGACAGGGAGACCGGTGTGGTCGCCGACATCAACCACATCTCGCCCTCCTGCCCCGGCACCAGCCCCGGCGAGCTCCTGGACGGCTTCGACGACTGGGCGCACATCCAGTACAACCCCCGCCTGAACGTGCAGTTCTTCGGCGACGGCGACCGCGGGGAGCTGCCGGAGGAGCTGACCCTGACGCAGGTCCTGGCCATGTCCCAGAAGGCCGACCTGAAGATCGCCAAGTCGGCCGACCGTACCGAGGCGGCCGGCGGCGACACCGTGACGTACACGACCACCGTCACCGACCTCGGGCCCGGCACCGCCACCGCCGTGAACGTCACCGACACGCTGCCGGACGGCACCACGCAGCAGCGGGCGCTGCCCGACCTGGCCAACGGTGCGAGCACCACCGTCACGCCCGCCTTCACCTACGAGGTGCCGTGCGACATCGCGGACGGTACGGTCCTCACCAACCGCGTCACGGTCACCGGCACCGACACCGAGGGCGTGCCCGACCCGTACACGGACGACAACACCGCGCGGGCCACGACCACGGTGCGCGCCCCTGTGCTGACGGTGGACAAGGCGGGGCCCGCGACGGCCGCGGCCGGTGAGGCGCTCACGTACACGCTCACGTACGAGAACACCGGCAGCGGCGCCGCGTCCGGTGTCACCGTCACCGACACGCTGCCGGCCGGCCTCCACTACAGCCCGGAGCTCGACAGCGGCAGCGGACCGAAGCCGAGCACGGTCACGACCAACGCCGACGGCTCCCGCACGCTCGTCTGGAACGTCGGCGACCTGCCCGGCCGTTCCGGCGCCCAGAAGATCGTCTTCAGCGCCCGGTCGTCGCTCCTGGCCCCCTCGGGTACGGCGTACACGGACACGGTGTCCGTGAGCTACGGAAACGCGGGCGGGGCCTGCGTCTTCACCCCGGTCACGGCCTCGGCCCGGACGACGGTCACGGCCGAGCCGCCGACGCGGAACCCGTTGCCGTACGAGTTCTGGCAGGCCCACCCGAGGATGTGGACCGCCGAGCTGCTGGCGCGGGTCCAGGCCACCGACCAGCGTTACGACACCGACCGGGACGGGGTCCTGTCGGTCGCGGAGATCCGGGCGGCGTTCGCGGAGGACATGCCGCGGGGGAGCGAGCTGAGGAAGCAACTCCTGGCCACCTACCTCAACCTGGCCGAGCGGCGGATCAACGCCGACACGGTCATCAGCCCGAAGCCGGCCCACGACCCCGTGTTCGGCACCGTGCGGGCCGCGGCCCTCTACGCGCAGGAGACCCTGGCGCTGCCGGCGGACGCGACGGACCCGCCGCGCTACCGGGACATCGTGCACGTCCTGCTCGGCATCAACACCAATGTGATCGAGGTGTACTGAGGGAGTGGCAGGGAGCGGCAGGGGGCGGTCGCGCTCAGTCGATGTGGACGATCTGGAAGGCCTCCGCCATCCGGCCCGGCGGCAGGCCCCCGGCCGTGGCGTGTTCGGCCAGCCAGGTGCGCAACAGGCCCGCCAGGTCGTCGAAGTGGGCCGTCTGGGAGGTGTGGATGCGCAGCGCCTCCACCTTGCGGTCGAAGACCGTGGTGACGTCGACGTACTGATTGGGCGTCGGGCCCGTCATCAGCCACAGCTCGTGGACGGTCCACGGCTCCAGGCCCTCCTCCTTGAGGAGGGAGGGGTGCGCGAAGGGGTTGCGGGCCTCCGGGTAGATCGCGCGGAGGCCCGCGTCGCCGACCGCGCGGTGGTCGGGGTGGAGGTCCGCCGCGCGGGCCCAGTTGATCTCGGGGGAGGGGATGATCGCCCGCTGCGGGCGCACCTCGCGGATGACCCGGCACAGGTCACGGCGGAGCTCCACGCTCGGCTCCACGAAGCTGTCGGGGTAGCCGAGGAAGCGGACGTCCGCGACGCCGCTGAGCTTCGCGGAGTGGACCTGTTCGGCGCGGCGCAGGTCCGCCATCGCCTGGCGCGGGAGCCGTGCGTCGTAACCGCCCGCGTCGCCGTCCGTGACGATGCAGTACGTGACGCGGGTGCCGCGCTCGATCCACCGCATGACCGTGCCGCTGACGCAGAACTCGATGTCGTCCGGGTGCGCGGCGACCACCAGCAGGGACTCGGGGGGTGTGCGGTTGAAGTCCTCCATGGGGTCAGCGTGTTGGTGGTGACAGGGGCGTCGCAAGGCCATGCCGTGGCGTGAACCGGACATGGCACTTACGCGCCATTCAAAAACTTGGTAGATTCAAATCACTGGTTGTGGCAAGTGAGTGTGTGGCAGGGAAGTGTCAGGCAGGCAAGGGACGCGGACCACCCGGAGGCGACCGTCATGTGCAGGATCTTCGGCAACCTCACCGCCGGTGCGGCGGCGGCCCGAGCGGCCAGGCCCGACGCGGCCGAACTCGCGGCGGTCTCCGCCCGCCAGCGGCACGGCGGCCCCGACGAACACCAGGTGCTCAGCGGGGCCGGCTGGTCGCTCGGCTGCGACCGGCTCGCCGTCACGGACCCCTGCGGCGGACAGCAGCCCTACCGGCTGCCGCACCTGCCCGGCATCCTCGCCGTCCTCAACGGCGAGATCTACAACCACACCGCGCTGCGCCTCCACCTCGCCGCCCGGGGCCACCGCTTCCCCGACCGGTGCGACGGCACGGTGCTGCCCGCGCTCTACGCCGAGTACGGACCCGCGTTCGCCGAGCACCTGGAGGGCATGTTCGCCGTCGCCGTCCTCGACCTCAGGCCCGGCCGCACCCAACTCGTCCTCGCCGTCGACGACATGGGCATGAAGCCCGTCCACTGGCACCACGACCCGGAGGACGGCTCCACGCGGTTCGCCTCCGAGATCCCCGCGCTGCTCGCCTTCGAGGGCGTACGGATCACCCCGCGCGAGGACTCCCTCGACACGGTCCTCGCGACCCGCACCTCCTTCTCCTCCCGCACGGCGCTCGACGGCATCGAGGTCCTCGCCCCCGGCGCCACCGCCGTCGTACGGCCCGGCCACCGACCGCTGGTCCGGCGCCGCGCACCGCACCGCGCGTCCACGGCCGGCGGGTCCGGTGCCGGCGGGTCCGGCACCCAGGACGTGCTGCGGCGCGAGGTGTGCCGGCTCGCCGAGTCCGAGCTGCCGGTGTGCGCGATCACCAGCGGCGGACTCGATTCCGGGCTCGTCACGGCCCTCGCCGCCGAGCACGCCCGTGAGACGGGCGCGCCGCCGCTGCACACCTTCCACCTCACCTACCGCGGCCGCTGGCCCGACTCCGAGGTCGCGTACGCCCGCTCCGTCGCCCGCAGGGCGCGCACCGTCCACCACGAAGTCGCCCTCGACCCCGCCGAGTTCGGCTCGCTGCTGACCCGTACGGTCCGTCACCTCGGGCAGCCCAACGCCGACCCGATCGCCCTCTCGACGTACGCCCTGTTCCGCGCCGTACGGGAGGCCGGCTTCACGGTCGCGCTCGCCGGGGACGGGGCGGACGAACTGTTCGGCGGGTACGAGCGGATGCGGGCAGCCCTGGAGGCGCCCGAGGGCGAGTGGGTCGGGAGCTACGTGGACGCGCTGTCGGCGGCGCCCCGGCTGCTGCGGGAGCACCTCTACACCCCCGCGTACCGCGCCTACATCGCCGAACACGGCTCCGCCGCCGACCGGATCGAGCAGGAGCTGCGCGCCTGCGGCCCCGACCGGGCGACGGCCCTGACGGCCTTCGAGACGCGCTGGCGGCTGCCCGCGTACCACCTGCGGCGCGTGGACCACCTGTCGATGGCCTGGGCGGTCGAGACCCGGCTGCCGTTCTGCCAGCCGGGGGTCGTCGCGCACGCCCGCGCGCTGCCGCCGGGCGCGCTGCGCGGCAAGCGGGCGCTGTACGCGGCGGGGCGCGAGCTCCTGCCGCCGACGGTGCTCGCCCGGCCCAAGCAGCCGTTCACGCTCCCGATCGCGGCGATGCTCACCCCGGGCAGCCCGCTCCTCGACACGGTCCGCGAACTGCTCTCGCCCGCCCGCCTGGTCCTCGGCGGCAAGCTCCGCGCCGACCGTGTGCGGGGGCTGCTCGCCCGCCAGCTGGAACGCCCCAACCAGCACGACGCCCAGGCCCTTTGGGCCCTCGCCGTCCACGAGCTGTGGACGGACGTGGTTCAGGGCATGCGGATCCCGGTGGGCTGCGTGGCGTGAGCGTTCCCGGTCCCGGGCTCGTCGAGGTCGCCGTCGTACGCGTCGAGGACGCGCCCGGGCCGACGCTCGTCGTCGAGGTGGAGCACCTGCCGCCGGGAGCCCTCGCGGTGGCCGGGGAACTGACCGCCCTGCGCGCGCACCTCGCCCGCACGCCGTACGCACGGGTGAACAAGATCGCGCTGTACGGCCCCTCGGCGCGCCTCGACTCGCACCCCGCCCCGCGCCTCGATTCGCACCCCGCCCCGCGCCTCGATTCGCACCCCGCCCCGCGCCTCGATTCGCGTTCCGGCCCGCGCCTGGACTCGCACCCCGACTCGCGTCCCGACGCGCACCCGGAATCAGACCCCGCCCTCGACTACCGCTTCGTCCAGGCCCTCCCGGGCGGCGCCTTCGACTTCCGTGCCGGATGCGGCCACTCGCTCCTCGCCTGCGTGGTGGCCGCCGCCCGCCCAGGGCCTGTCACCGTCCACGCGCTGACGACGGGCGACCTCGTGCGCTGCACCCCCGAGGCGTCGGGCGGGACCACCCTCCGCTTCCTCCGCGCCCCCACCGCCCCCGGCACCCTCCCCACCGGCCGGCCCGTCGACGTCCTCGACGTCCTCGGCGGGGTGCCCGTGACCCTCGTCCGGTACGGGAACCCGTACGTCTTCGTGGACGCCCGGCACCTCGGCGTCCGGACCGCCCGCGCGCTCTTCGGGGCCGGGGACGACGTCCGGCGCCCCCTGCTCGCGCTGCGCGCGCACGCCGCCCGCCTCCTCGGGCACGACGAGCGCTCCGCCCTGCCCAAGATCGCCGCGTTCGCGGCCGAGGACGGCGCGCTCGCCGTCCGCGCCCTCACCGTCGGCGGCTGGCACCCCCGCCTCGCGCTGACCGGCGCCGTCGCCCTCGCCGCCGCCGGGGCGCTGCCGGGGACCGTCGTGCCGGACCTCGCAGGGCGGCCGGTGCGGACCCCCGGCGGACGGACCGTCAGCGTCTCCGCCGACGCCCACCACGTCGCCGTCCGGCACAAGCGTGCCACCGTGCTCGAACGGCTCGAACTGCCTTGGCGTATCCACGCAACGGCGTAAATGCGCACCCCTCTCGCCGGGCCTTCACCGCCTTTCCTCTGCCACGCTGAATTACGACCGGAAACCGGTATCCATGGGGAGAGCGGACCAGAATGAAATTCGAGAACCTGCGTGTCGTCGTGACCGGAGCCTCCCGCTATTTCGGCCGCGCCCTCGCCGTCGGATTCGCCCATCTCGGCGCCGAGGTCTACGTGTCGGCCCGCACCGTCGAGGCCGCCGAGCGCACCCGTACGGAAGTCATGGGCTCCGCCCGCGACCGGATCCACGCCTTCGGCTGCGACTTGAGCCGGCCCGCCGAGATCCGCGCGTTCGCCGCCCAGGTCGGCGAACGCACCGACCGGGTCGACCTGCTCGTCAACAACGGCGCGCGCTGGCTCGACGCCATGGACCTGGAGGCGGCGAGCGACGAGAAGATCGTCGAGACGATCGAGTCGACGGCGGGCGGCACCGTCCTGATGGTCAAGCACTTCCTGCCGCTGCTCCGGGGCTCGCACCGCCCCGACATCGTCAACATGGTGGCCGTCCGCGACGCCGAGGGCGCCGCCGCCGCCACCGGTGCGGCCCACGAGGCGTTCTGGGCGGCGAAGAGCGCCCAGGCGGGCTTCGCCGACATCCTCGCGCGCCGCCTGCGCCCGTCGGGCGTCCGGGTCTTCTCCCTCTACCCGCCCGACTTCTCCACCTCCGACCCGAGTTTCGCGGAATGGGACGGAGCGCAGTCGGCCGACGGAACAGGACCCGACGAAAAGCTCACCACGCAGGCCCTTTTCGAATGCGTCGTCTACGCCGTCGAACAGCCCCGTGACTGCTTCATCCGTTCCTTCCATTTCGAACCCCGCTGAGCCCCGCCGAGCCCCGCCGAGCCCCCTGAACAACGCCGAGCCCCGCCGAACCCCGCCGAGCCCCCTGAACAACGCCGAGCCCCGCCGAACCTCGGAGCAGCTCGGAGCAGCTCATCAAGGAGGTCCCATGACCACCCCCGTCTGGATCACCGCGACCCCTCCGGCCACCCACGGCGAACTGCACATCGGTCATCTCGCGGGGCCGTACGTCGCCGCCGACGTCCTCACCCGGTTCCTGCGCGCCGAGGGCGAGTCCGTACGGTTCACCACCGGCACCGCCGACCACGCCAGCTCCGTCGAGGTCCGGGCGTTGCGCCACCATCGCAAGCCCGAGGAGGTCGCCGAGGGCTACCGCTCCGCGATCACCGCCGACTGGCTGCGCTCCGGCGTGGAGTTCGACCACATCGTGCGCCCGCGCCGCGACCGGGGCTACGGCCGCTGGGTGCAGGACCTCTTCAGCCGGCTGTACGCGCAGGGGGTCATCGCGCCCCGCACCCGCCTCCTGCCCTACTGCGAGCCCTGCGAACGCTGGCTGTACGGAGCCCACGTCACCGGCGCCTGCCCGCACTGCGGCGAGGCCGGCGGCGGCGGGATGTGCCACGAGTGCGCCCGCCCCAACGACGGCGGCGACCTGATCGCGCCCCGCTGCTCGCTCTGCGGGACGCCCGCGCTGCCGCGCCGCTGCCGCCGGCTCTACGTCCCCCTCGAACCGTTCCGCGAGTCGCTCGCCGACCACTGGGCCACCGCGGGGCTCCCGCCCCGGCTCGCCGCGCTGTGCGAGTCGCTCGTGGAGGACGGGCTGCCGGACATCGCCGTCGGCCACCCGGCCGAGTGGGGGCTCCAGGTGCCCGTCGAGGGCTTCCCCGACCATCGGATCGACGGCTGCTTCGAGGCCGCGGCGATGCACCTCTTCGGCTACGACGCCAAGGGCCCGCTGCCGCGCCGCGCCATCCACTTCTCCGGCTTCGGGCACGCCTTCTGCCACGCCGTGCTGCTGCCGGTCCTCCTCCTCGCCCAGGACATCAAGCTGCCGCAGGACTTCTGCGTGAACGAGTCGTACGTCGTCGAGGAGGGCGTCCAGGAGGGCAACGTCTGGGCGCTCGACCTGCTCACCGAGTACGGCTCCGACACCCTGCGCCGGCACGTCCTCCAGGCCCGCCCGCTGGGCCGCCGTACGGTCTTCCACCGGGACCGCCTCGCGGCGGCCCGCCGTGAGCTCGACGAGAGCTGGAACAGCTGGCTGGCACGGCTCTTCACCGCCGTACGGGAGGAGTGCGCCGGTCTCACCCCGCAGGCGCTGCCCGGCGGCACCGGCTGGGAGGTCCTGGAACGGCGGCTGCACCGGGCGGTCGAGGACCTGCGCGAGGCGTACGGCCCCGATGCCTTCGACCCGCGCCGCGCGGTCGCCGTCCTCGACGAGATGGTCCGCTCGGTCGCCGACTTCGGCCACGTCAACGCCCACGAGCGCTGCAGGCCCACGACCGCCTGCCCCCATCTGCCGGCGCTCGCCGCCCAGTTGGCCGTCGCCTCCGCGCTCTCGGCCTGGGCGCGGCCGGTGATGCCGGAGGGCGCCGACCGGCTGGCCGCCGCGCTCAAGACCGAGCCGGGGCGCGCGATCGACGCGACGGCGCTCACCCCGCCGCCCCCGGGCACCCGCCTCGCCCCACCGTCGGGCCCGGTCTTCGGCTTCTGACGGGCTGCGACCGCAGCCGCACAGCCCTACCCCGTACGAACCCACCCCCCGTACGAACCCACCCCCCCCCGTACGAACCCACCCCCCGTACGAGCCCCCCGCACCGGCCCCCGCACAACCCCGAGCGCCCCCCACTCCAGCGCCGTCCCACCCATCCCTGCCGCGTGGACCGTGCGCGCGCGACGCGCGGGGGCACGTGGCCCGCCTCCACAGGAGCCCCACGTGTCCCTGCGCGTCGCCATGCTCAGCGTCCACACCTCCCCGCTGCACCAGCCCGGCACCGGGGACGCCGGTGGCATGAACGTCTACATGGTCGAACTCTCCCGGGCCCTCGCCGAACAGGGCGCCGAGGTCGATCTGTTCACCCGTTGCCGGGGCGAGGGCCGTCCGCCGCTGGTCGAGCTCGCCCCCGGTGTCCGGGTCCGGCATCTGCACGCGGGGCCGCGCCGGGCGCTCCCCAAGGAGGCCATGCCGGGCCTCGTCGTGCCGTTCTCGCTCGCCCTGCTCAAGGAGAGCGCCCGCTACGACCTGGTCCACTCCCACTACTGGCTCTCCGGGCAGGCCGGCCGCATCGCCTCGGTCGGCTGGCGGATACCCCTGGTCCACACCGCGCACACCCTGGCCCGGGTGAAGAACGCGGCGCTCGCGGCCGGTGACACCCCCGAGCCCGAGCTCAGGATCCGCGGCGAGCGCCAAGTGGTCGAGTCCGCCGACCGGTTGATCGCCAACACGGCGGACGAGGCGGCGGCCCTCGCGGCGCTGTACGGAGCGGCGGGGCCGCGGACGGAGGTCGTACGGCCCGGGGTGGACCTCCGGACGTTCGGGCCCGCCCCGGGCGGCCGAGCCGCCGCCCGGGCCCGGCTCGGTCTGCCCGCCGACGCCTTCGTCCCCCTCTACGCCGGCCGCATCCAGCCCCTGAAGGGGCCCGACGTGCTCGTACGGGCCGTGGCGGAGCTGCTGTCCCTCGCCCCCGATCTACGGCGGAGGCTGCTGGTCCCGGTGGTCGGGGGCCACTCGGGGGCGACCCGGGAGGGTTCGGCCTGGTGGCTCGCCCGGGAGCTCGGGGTCGACGATGTGCTGCGGCCAAGTCCTCCCGTACCGCAGGAGCGGCTCGCGGACTGGTACCGGGCGGCCGACGTGCTGGTGGTGCCCTCGCGCAGCGAGTCCTTCGGTCTTGTGGCCCTGGAGGCGCAGGCGTGCGGGACGCCGGTGCTCGCGGCGGCGGTCGGCGGGCTGCCGACGGCGGTGTGGGACGGGGTGACGGGGCTGCTCGTACGGGGCCACGATCCGGTGGAGTACGCCCGCAGGCTGCGGTGGCTCGCGGATCGTCCGCGGGTGCGGGCGACGATGGGGGAGGCGGCGGTCGCGCACGCCCGGGGCATGAGCTGGCGGGCGTCGGCCGCGCGGACGGTCGAGGTGTACGAGGCGGCGGTGGGGCAGGGGCGGCGGCACGCCCCTGCCCCGGCGGCCCCTCTCTCCTGGAGGAACGAGATGGCCGTCGCACGAGTCTAGCATTTCTTTTGGTTGAACCAAAAGTGCGGGACGGTCCGGATCGCTCCGGATTCTTCAATTCCGATACGGCGAAAGGGATTGGCGCTTTGACGCATCTACGCCATGGCAGATCCACGCATGGTGAAACTATGGATCCCTTTCCCGGGTAGGGCCACCATGGAGATGTCTTCAGGGAGTGCCCGGCGGCACGGGCCCCCGAAGTCGGAATTCGCTTTCCAACTCCTGGAGGAAACATGTCTGCTGTGCGTATCGCAGGTATTCGGAAGACGCTCCGCCAGTTCGCCGTCGCGATCGCCGCGTGTACGGCCGTCGCCGGTGGCGCGGCGCTGGTCGCGGCCCCCGACGACACCGCGACCGTCCGACCGAGCACGGTGGCCGACGGTCAGGACAACGGCTGGCCCGTCCCGCCGCCGTCCCCGGCCCCGATCGTCGACTGAACTGATCCACTGCCGAACTGAATTCGTACCGGGGAGTCCAATCGGGCCCCGCGATCGCTACCGGCGATTGCGGGGCCCGAGGCATATTCTCTTCGGCCGCTCGGCCGCTCGGCCGGTCGGCCGGTCTCTCGGCGAGTCGGCGAGTCAGCGAGTCGGTCAGTCCAGCCAGCCGAGTTGAACCGCGCGCGCCCCCGCCTCGAATCTGCTCGACGCGCCCAGTTCCTGCATGAGTTCGGAGATCATCCGGCTCACCGTCCGCAGTGACACCCCGAGCGTGCGGGCGATCTTCTCGTCCTTCATTCCCGAGGCGAGCATGTGCAACGCGGCCCGCTGCTGCTCCGAGAGCCCGTCGCCGCCCCGCTCGGGCGCCACGTCGTTCCCGTAGGGCGTGGCCGTGTGCCAACAGTGCTCGTACAGGCTCAGATACGGCCGTACGAGCGCGCTGCCCCGGGCCAGGATCGCGCCCTCGCCGGGGTCCTCAGGACGGATGGGCACGAGCGCGAACTGCCGGTCGGCGATGATGAGGTTCAGCGGCACGGACGGGGCGAGCCGGATCTCCACGCCCACCTCGGCGCGCCGGCCGAGGAACTCCGCCATCTCCGGCAGCGCGGCCTCCTGCCGCCCGTAGATGGCGCGGACCCGCACGCCGTTGCCGATCTGCCGGCGGTCGCGGTCGAGCATCCGCTCCGGGTCCTGGCGCCCGGGCGTCCCGGGGTGCAGCGAGGCCGAACTCTCCTGCATCACATCGGTGATGTCCTCGATGGCCTGCTGGATGCGGCGGTAGTCGGTGAGCGCCTCGACCTCCGCCTCGGCCCGGGTCAGCGCGTCGGCCCGCAGGAAGGTGCCGGCCAGCGTCTCCAGCGTGCTGTACGCCCGGTCGGCCTCGGCCAGGTGCTCGCGCAGCCGCTCCCGCTCCCGTTCCAGGAGGCGCAGCAGCGCGATCTCGGGATCGATCGCGGCGACGGCGTCCGTGTCCGAGCGCCAACTTCCGTCCTGGACGGCGGTGATGGTGGCGTGCGCGGCGCCGGTGGGCACGATCAGGCCCAGCGAGACGAGGGCGTCACGACATCGCTCGTACTCCTCGGGCGTGAGCCGTAACTGCGCGTACACCTCGCCGAAGCTGGACACCCCGCGCCTGCGCAGCTCCTGATAGAGAGTCAGGACGGGATCGGCACCGTGCGCGCCGATTGTGCCGTCCGCAGCGCCGGTGTCCGTGCCGGTGTCCGTGCCCGCGTCCGTGCCAGCGTCCATGACCATGGCGAAGTGGCCCCCTCTTCGTCCGAGTCGCCGCCCCGCCTCACCTTGTCACAGGGCTCGGCGGCGATCCGAGATGCCGATCTTGGATGTGTCGTGCGTCACGGTCGTGCGCCACGCCGGTCGTGCGTCACGCATCGCCCTCGCCGTCGAGGAGCCCGATCCTGGCCGCCTTCACCCCGGCCTCGAACCGGCTGGCCGCGCCCAGTTCGTGCATGACCTCGGAGAGCAGCCGGCTGACCGTCCGCAGCGACACCCCCAGGTTCTTCGCGATCTGCTCGTCCTTGATGCCGGCGGCGAGCATCCGCAGGGCCGCCCGCTGCTGCTCGGAGAGCCCGTCGCCGCCGCGCTCGGGCTTGTCGACGTCGCCGTACCGGCCGGCCGCCTGCCAGCAGTACGTGTAGAGGGCGAGGTACGAGCGGACGAGACCGGGCCCGCGCGCCAGGATGGTGGCGGAGTCCGGGTCGTGGGGATCGGTGGGCAGCAGGGCGAAGTTCTCGTCGGCGAGCACCATGTTCATCGGCACGACGGGCGAGAGCCGGATCTCCACCCCGAGCGCCACCCGCTGCTCCAGGTGCTGCGCCATGTCCGGTACGGAGCTGATGCGGCGGCTGTACATGGCGTGGACGCGCACCCCGCGACCGCTGAGGACGCGGTCGCGCGCCAGCTCGGCGGCCAGGTCCTCGCGCCGTACCGATCCCGTGTGCATGGAGTGCACGGAGGTGCGGACGGCGTCGGTGAGCGCGGCCAGTTCCTGGCGTACGCGCGCGGGGTCGGCGACGACCTCGACGTCGATCTCGGAGCGGGGCGCCGCACCGGCGCGCGCCGCCCGAAGGAACGGTCCCGCCAGGGTCGCGAGGGTGGCCTGCGCCCGGCTCGTCTCGGCGAGCCGGTGTTCGAGCCGGTCGCGCTCGTGCTGGAGGAGACGGACGAGGGCGATGTCGGGCTCGACGACGGCCTGGGAGGAGGACTGCGTGGTCCCTGGAGCCGGCGGGGCGTCCGGGGCGTCCGGGGCAGACGGGGCGTCAGGGGCGTCCGGGGCGGGGTCGATCAGGCCGAGGGTGGCGAGCTCGGCGCGGCAGCGCAGCCGGTCGTCGGCGGAGAGCCCGAGGCCGTCCGCCACGTCGTCGAACGCGGTGGCGGAGGCGGGCCGGGCACGGAGTTCGAGGTAGACCGCGAGAGCCTGTTCGCTTTCCGTACGCGTCCCGGTGGCGTGTTTGGACACTGAGCAGCAGACTCCCCCCGGACCCGTACGGGTCCCGTTGAATCGCCCCGCTAGACCCTGCCACAAAATCGAACGCCACGCACGGTGTTCAACCGCCCGCGCAGTCGGGGCACAGCCCCTTGAAGACGATCTCGGCGTCGCTCGCACGCCAGCCGGGCAGGGCGCCGCGCGGTGGCTCGGGGGCGGGGGCGTCGACGTTCTCCACGCGGCCGCACCGGACACAGAGCGCGTGTTGGTGCGGAGTCCCCGACACCTCGAAGACGGCGGGAAGCCCGGGCCGGTCGAACTTGGTGACCAGGCCGGTCTCCTGGAAGTGCCGCAGCATCTCGTACACGGCCTGGCTGGTGAGCGTGCCGAGGCGCTCGCGGGCGGCGGCGGCGATCGCCTCCACGTCGAGATGGCCGGCCGAGGCGAGCACCGTGAGCACCTCCAGGCGGGGTCCCGTGACCCGCAGGCCGACGTCGCGCAGGCGCTGGATCACCGCCTCGCGGCCCGTGAGTTCTTCCACGCCTGCCATCTTCTCCGCCCGCTCGCCCGCTCCGCCCGCCACCCGTGACCTGGTCGGCCCAAACTTTTGCGGGCATCGTACCTCTTGCCGTCCCTCGCTGTCAGTGCTCAGACCCCCGGGCGGCCCGGCAGACGAGCAGCACGCTCTCGGTCCGTTCGTCGATGCGGTGCCGCCGCCGGCCCTCGATGTGGAGGCCCGCGGAGCGCAGCTCGGCCGCGAGGCGCTCGGGGTCGACGATCCACTTGTCGGTGGTGAGCACGGCCCGCTCGGTGGAGAGCTTGCCGGTCCTGGCCGTGTAGTAGGTGATCCGCTCGCTCATCGTCGGCAGGTCGAAGACCTGCCGGGCGACCACCCACTCGTCGACCCCGTCGAACCGGGGGACCTGGAACGCCCAGGTGCGCCGCGGCTCGGCCATCAGGCCGTGGCGCAGGTGGGAGGTGTAGTCGAGGGCGAGGGCGCCGCCGGTGTCCAGGTGGGTGGCGATCTCGCGCAGCAGGGCGGGGCGGGAGCCGGGCGGTACGGCGGAGACCATGGCGCCGGCCAGGAGCGCGAGCCGGTACCTGCGGTGCAGGCGGAGTTCGGTGAGGTCGGCGCGGGTGGTGACGACGAGCTCGGCGACCTGCGGGCCGATGCGGCGCGCCCAGGCGTCGAGCCGGGCCAGGGCGCCGGGGTCCCGGTCGACGGCCTCGACGGCGAAGCCGTGCCGGGCGAACGGGACGGCGAGCCGTCCGGCACCCGAGCCGAGGTCGAGGACGGGGGCGGGGGCGGACTCGCGAGCGCGGTCGGGGCCGCGCCCGTCGGCTTCCCCGTGGCGGTGGCCGTCGCGGTGGCCGTCGCGGTGGCCGTGGTCACCGGTGGCGCGGGCGAGGTCGAGGTAGCGGACGATGTCGGCGCTGTGGGCGCCGAGGAGGGCGTCGTACAGCCAGACGGCGTCCTCGCCCCAGGCGTCGACGGACTCGAGACCGGGCAGGGCGTCGGTGTGGGCGTCGTATCGGGACGGCAGGACCGGCGCGAGCGCGGCGCCGCTCGGTGTCTGCATCGCTCCTCCAGGGGCTCGCTCGGTCCATGCCGTCCGCGACCGGTCCCCCGTGCCGCCGGGCGACCGCGTCGCGCGTCCATGGTGCCGGGGGAGACCCCACCGCTTCCATGCTCCGCGACGGCGTGAACACGCGATGGCGTTCATCTGCCACAGCCCCCGCTGTCCCCTGTCAGCCCCTTGGCATCCCCTTGGCATCCCCACAACGGGGAGGCGGGCTACACCGGGCGGCCGAGGCGTGTCGTCGTCAGAGGCGTGAAGCCCCGTGCCGCGTAGAAGGGGAGGGACGGGTCCGCGTCCGCGTCCGCGGGGAGCGTCACGCGCTGCGCCGCCGCCCCGAACCCCCGCATCCGCTCCGTCGCCGCCCCGAGGAGCGCCGACCCCACGCCCCGCCGTCGCGAGGACTCCGCCACGCACAGCGCGTACAACTCGCCCTCGCCCGGCACCGGGACCCCGCCCGCCGCCGCGCCGACGATCGTGCCGTCCTCGCCGGTGGCCACGAGCCAGCCGAGCCAGCCGGGCGCGCCGCCCGGAATTTCAATTTCCGCGCGGATACGCGGAAGTGCACATTGAGTGGAGACAAGACGGCGCACCGGGATTTCCCCGAGGATTTCGTGGTAACTGCCCCGAATGACATCCGCCAGCAGCCTGGATATCGTTGCCGCGTCGGCGGCCGCCGCCGCCCGCACGTCAGCCAGCTGCATTGGTTCGTACCCTTCGACGTGCCGAGCCCCAGCGTCAACATACCCACACTAGCCGGGAATTCAGGGCCGCGTGACAGATGTTGACCGATGTGAAATCTACGAATTCACTTAGTAATGAGCTGCTGGAACGAGTCGATTATCCGGGTACGGAACAACACGCGACGATCAACGGAGCCATCGCCCCGGCCGCCGTCGAGATCGCGAGCATGCCGCGCAGCACGGGATGCCCCGCGCTGTACGGAGTGAGAATGCGCCGCATCCGCAGCGCCGCCGAAGGGCCGCCCGCCGCGAACGCCTCGCGCGGCGCCTGCCCCGCCGCCAGCGCGTACAGCGCCGTCGCGAGCGCGTCCCGCGAGCAGCGGCGCAACGCCCGGTCGTCGGCGGCCATTTCGAGCAGCAGCGGTACGGAGGTCCCGCCGTGGCGCGCGAGGGGGAGGCGGGGGAACACGGTTGCGAAGGCCTCCGCCGCCGCGACGAGCAGGTGGTGCCGGCCGGCGATGTGCGCGCGCTCGTGCGCGAGCGCCGCCGCCAACTGGGGCGCGGTGAGGGTGTCCAGGGCCCCGGAGGAGACGACGACCCGGCGGGAACGGCCGGGCAGGCAGTAGACGGCGGGCCGTGCGTGGTCGAGCACGGTCGCCCGCAGATCGGGGTCGTACCGCCCGACCAGGCGCAGGACCCCCGCGTGCCGCAGCCGGGTGCGGCGGGCGCGCAGCAACTCCCTTACGAAACCGGTGGCGGGCAGCGCGAGGACGGCGAGGGCCAGGGCGGACGCCGTGTACTGGCGGGCCGTCAGGTCGAGCAGGTCGGCGGGGGAGGGGAGGTCGAGCGTGACGACCCTGTCGGTCAGGCCGTGGCTGCTGTCCCCGTCGAGGACGAGCTGGGCGGGCAGGAGGGCGGCGGAGCCGGCGAACACGGCGCCGATGACCGCCCACACGGCGAGCCCGAGGCGCGGCACCTGCTGCGCCCAGCGCGCCCGGACGAGGAGCCAGGGGATCAGGACCCCGGAGACGAGAGCGAGCCCGAGCGGCAGCAGGACGTGGTGACTCACACGCCACCACCGGGCACGCCGTCGCGGGGTATGCCACCACTGGGCGCGCCCCCGCCAGGCACCCCCCCGGCTCCCGCCCGGTCCTCGTCCCGTCCCTCCCGTCCCTCCCGTCCCCCGCGTTCCCCGCGTGCCGTCCGCAGTGCCGCGTCCAGGGCGCGCATGTCCTCGGGGGAGATGGTCTCCACGAAGCGGAGCAGCGCGGCCGGGCGGTCGGCGCTGTCGCCGAGGGCGTCCTGCATCAGGGCCGCGGTGTACTCCTCGCGGCTGCGGACCGGTTCGTACAGCCAGGCCCGGCCGGCCTTCTCGCGGCGGAGCCAGCCCTTGCGGTGGAGTATGTCCGCCACCGTCATCACCGTCGTGTAGGCGACCCGGCGCCCCAGATTGATGTCGTCGACGATCTCGCGGACCGTGGCGGGCCGTTGCCAGGCCCACAGTCGGTCCATGATCTCCGCCTCGAGCTCTCCCAGCCTGCGCACGCGCATCCCCTCCCTCGCGGGCGGCCCATCGTACGGGCCGTCAGCCCGCCGCAGACAGCCCAGGCATACCCCCTAGGGGTACAATGACCGGATGTCGACCCTCACGAAGAACCGCCCCTGCGCGAAGGTCTGCGGCCCCGGTCCGCCCGGTTCGGTGGAGCTGGTGCTCCTCCGGGCGGTGCTCGGGCTCTGTCTCCGCCTGAGCGTCACCCTGACCTCCGACTGCCCTTCGCACAAGGGCGGTTGATCTCCGCGGATGGCCCGCGGTCACGTCCTGATCAGACGGGCGATGGCCTTGGACGCCTCGCCCACCTTCTCCTTCGCCTGGTCCCCGCCCTGGGCGATCGCCTCGGTGACACAGCAGCTGAGGTGTTCGTCCAGGAGGGCCACGGCGCAGGACTGCAGCGCCGCGTTGATGGCGGAGACCTGGGTCAGGACGTCGATGCAGTACACGTCCTCGTCCACCATCCGCTGCACCCCCCTCACCTGCCCCTCGATCCGCCTCAGTCGTCTGATGATGTCTTCCTTGTGCTGTCCGTACCCGGCCATGGAAGGCTCCTCATTGGTCGGCGGCCTGGAAGCCGCGCAGGCGGAGGCTGTTGCCGACGACGAAGACCGAGGAGAAGGCCATCGCGGCGCCCGCGATCATCGGGTTGAGCAGGCCGGCCGCGGCGAGCGGCAGAGCGGCCACGTTGTAGGCGAAGGCCCAGAACAGGTTCGAGCGGATCGTGCCGAGCGTGCGCCGCGAGAGCCGGATCGCGTCGGCCGCGGCCCGCAGGTCTCCCCGTACGAGCGTCAGGTCGCCGGCCTCGATCGCGGCGTCGGTGCCGGTGCCCATCGCCAGGCCCAGGTCGGCCTGGGCGAGCGCGGCGGCGTCGTTGACGCCGTCGCCGACCATGGCGACCGAACGCCCCTCGTCCTGCAGTCGCTTGACGACGTCGACCTTGTCCTGCGGCATCACCTCGGCGATGACCTCGTCGATGCCGACCTCGGCGGCGACGGCCTCGGCGACCGCCTTGTTGTCGCCGGTGAGCAGGATCGGGGTCAGACCCAGGCCGCGCAGCCGCCGGATCGCCTCCGCGCTGGTCTCCTTGACGGCGTCGGCGACCTCCAGGACCGCGCGGGCCTCGCCGTCCCAGGCGACCACGATCGCGGTCTTCCCGGCCGACTCGGCCGCTTCCTTGGCGGACTTCAGCGAGGCCGGCAGCTCCATCGCCCTCCCCCATAGCCCTTCGGGCATGGGAGGTGCCCCCACCGTGAGCAGCTTCTCGCGGCCGACGAGGACCGCGTGGCCCTCGACGACGCCCTGGACGCCGAGACCGGGGAGGTTGGCGAAGTCCTCGGGGGTGGGGAGCGTACCGACCTTGGCGGCGGCGCCGGTGGCGACGGCCTGCGCGATGGGGTGCTCGGAGGAGTGCTCCAGGGCGCCCGCGAGGCGCAGCACGTCGGTCTCGTCCGTACCGGCGGCGGTGTGGACCTTGATGAGGGTCATCCGGCCGGTGGTGACCGTACCGGTCTTGTCGAGGACGATCGTGTCGACCTTGCGCGTGGTCTCCAGGACCTCGGGGCCCTTGATGAGGATGCCGAGCTGCGCGCCGCGGCCGGTGCCGACCATGAGCGCGGTCGGCGTGGCCAGGCCCAGGGCGCAGGGGCAGGCGATGATCAGTACGGCGACGGCGGCGGTGAAGGCGGCCGTCAGGCCGGAGCCGGTGCCGAGCCAGAAGCCGAGGGTGCCGAGCGCGAGCGCGATGACTACGGGTACGAAGACGGCCGAGATCTTGTCGGCGAGGCGCTGGGCGGCGGCCTTGCCGTTCTGGGCGTCCTCCACCAGCTTGGCCATGCGGGCCAGTTGGGTGTCGGCGCCGACGCGGGTGGCCTCGACGACGAGCCGGCCGCCGGCGTTCAGGGTGGCGCCTGTGACGGAGTCGCCGACACCGACCTCCACCGGTACGGACTCGCCGGTGAGCATGGAGGCGTCGACTGCGGAGGAGCCCTCGACGACGGTTCCGTCGGTGGCGATCTTCTCGCCGGGCCGGACCAGGAACCGCATCCCGACCTGCAGTTCGGCGGTGGGCACGGTCACCTCGCGGCCGTCGCGGAGGACGGTGACCTCCTTGGCGCCGAGCTGCATGAGCGCCTTGAGGGCCGCGCCCGCCTTGCGCTTGGAGCGGGCCTCGAAGTACCGGCCGGCCAGGATGAAGGCGGTGACGCCTGCGGCGGCCTCCAGGTAGATGTTCCCGGCGCCGTCGGTGCGGGCGATCGTGAACTCGAAGGGGTGGGTCATGCCCGGCGTACCGGCGGTTCCGAAGAACAGCGCCCACAGGGACCACAGGAACGCGGCGATCGTGCCGACCGAGATCAGGGTGTCCATGGTCGCCGCGCCGTGCCGGGCGTTGGTCCAGGCGGCCTTGTGGAAGGGCCAGGCGGCGTAGACGACGACGGGCGCGGCGAGGGTGAGGCTGAGCCACTGCCAGTACTCGATCTGGAGCGCCGGGACCATCGCCATCGCGATGACGGGGACGGCGAGGGCGGCCGCGGTGATCAGGCGCTGCTTGAGGGGGCGGAGCTCCTCGTCGGCCTTCTCCTCGTCGGTGGGGCCCTCGGAGGCGGGGGTCTCGCTCTTCGGGGGAGCGGGCTCGGCGGCGGTGTAGCCGGTGGCCTCGACGGTGGCGATGAGGTCGTCTACGGAGATGTCGGCGTCGGCGGCGAAGGTGACCTTCGCCTTCTCGGTGGTGTAGTTGACGGTGGCCTCGACCCCGTCCATGCGGTTGAGCTTCTTCTCGATACGGGCGGCGCACGAGGCGCAGGTCATGCCGCCGATGGCGAGCTCGACCTGGGCGGCGCCTGGGGTGGTGGTGGTCATTTCCTGCTCCTCGGTACAGCGGGGTGCGGGGGCCGGGGCCCATGGGCGGACGGGCCCCGGCGGCCGGGATGTGGCGTGGGCCGGGCGGTCAGGCGCGGCCGGTGAGGTCGTAGCCGGCGTCGTCGACGGCGGCGGCGATCGCGGCGTCGTCGGGCGCTCCGCCGGTGGTCACGGTCACCAGGCCGCCCGCGATGTCGACGTCGACGGAGATGACGCCGTCGAGCGCGGAGACGGAGGTGGTGATCGCGGTCCTGCAGTGTCCGCAGGTCATGCCGGACACGGCGTAGACGGTGGCGGTGCTTTCGGCGACGGCGGTGGCGGTGGCCGTGGTGGCCGCATCGGCGTTGGTGGAGCAGCTGCCGTCAGGAGTACAGCAGGAAGACATGGGTTCCTCCTCGGTGGTGGCGATACCCTGTGGGGGTATCCGGAACTGAATCCATGTATACCCCCCAGTGGTATCCGACGCAAGGGCGGACCCGGCTTGACTTGATACCCCCTAGGGGTATGGTGAAATGCATCGAAGCACGCACTCGCAGACTCACGTACGTACGGGAGAGCAGCCATGAACACCGGAGTGAAGATCACCGCCTTCGCCGCAGCGCTCGCCGCGACCTTCGGGACGGCGTACGGCGTGGGCAAGGGCGTAGGGCCCGTGGATGAACCGGCTCAGGCGGGCCACGGGGAACACGCGCCCGCGGAACCGGGGACGGGTTCGGGGACGGATTCGGGGTCGGCGAACGCACTGGCGGCTGGGGGCCTCCAGGTCTCCGAGGGCGGCTACACGCTGGCCCTGGAGACGCCGACCCCGGCGCAGGGCCGGAGCGTCCTGAAGTTCTCGGTCAAGGACGCGGGAGGCGAGAAGGTCACGGCGTACACGACCGAGCACGGCAAGGAGCTGCACTTCATCGTGGCCTCGCGCGACCTCACGGTCTACCGCCACCTGCACCCCGTGCGGGCGGCCGACGGGACGTGGTCGACACCGGTCGACCTGCCGGCCGCCGGTGGCTACAAGGCTTTCGCGGACTTCAAGCCGGCGGGAAAGAACGCGAAGGGCATCACGCTCGGCGCGGACCTCGCGGTCCCGGGCACGTACGCACCGCAGCCGATGCCGACGCCCGCGCGGACAGCGACGGTCGACGGCTACGAGGTGAAGCTGGGCGGCGCGCTCACCCCGGGCCGGGCGGGCGAGCTGAAGCTCACGGTCGGCAAGGGCGGGAAGCCGGTCACGGACCTGGAGCCGTACCTCGGGGCGTACGGCCACCTCGTCGCCCTGCGCGGCGGCGACCTCGCCTACCTCCACGTCCACCCCAACGAGGGCGGCCCCGGCCCGGACGTCTCCTTCACGGCGACGGCGCCGAGCGCGGGAACGTACCGCCTCTTCCTGGACTTCCAGCACGGCGGGAAGGTGCGGACGGCGGCCTTCACGGTGCAGGCGGGGCAGGGCGGTGCGCCGGCGATCTCGACGCCGGATGAGGCGCCGCACGATGCGGGCGGCCACGAGCACGGCTAGGGTGGTCATTGGACTAGACCTGTAGCCGTCATTCATGGAGGAATGGGCTCGATGAGCAACCGTGCAGTCCTTGAGGTGATCGCCCTCGACGAGGAGGACGCGGTCGCCGCCCAGGCCGGTGGGGCGGACCGCCTTGAGCTGGTCACCGACATGGCGGCCGACGGGCTGACCCCGTCACGGACCGGCTTCGCCGCGATCCGCGCCGCCGTGGACATCCCGCTGCGCGTGATGCTCAGACTGACGGACGGCTTCGCGGCGGGCGACATCGAAGCGCTGGTGTCCCGCGCGTCCGAGCTGCGGGAGGCGGGCGCGGACGAGTTCGTGCTCGGCTTCCTGACGGCGGACGGCGACGCGGACCTGGTGGCGGTGGAGCGGCTGATGGCCGTCCTGGACGGCTGCCGGTGGACCTTCCACCGGGCGATCGACCGCGCCGCCGACCGCGACGCGCTCCGCAAGCAGCTCGCGGACCTGCCGGGCCTCGACACCTACCTCACGGCGGGCGCGCCGACCGGCGTCGACGACGGCCTCCCCGTCCTCAAGGCGGAGGCGGCCCGCTCGGGCGAGCCCGGCTACGAGCCCCAGATCCTGGTGGGCGGCGGCCTCCGCCTCGACCACCTCCCGCAACTCCGCGCCTCCGGCCTGGACGCCTTCCACATCGGCGGCGCAGCCCGCCCCAACGGCTGGAAGGCCCCGGTCTCCCCGGAAGCGGTCCGCACCTGGCGCAAGGCCCTGGACGCCTAGGGCGTGTTTCGAAAGTCCCGCCTGCCTGGCGACGCCTGGCACGCACGCTCGCCGCGTTGTCGGGATCACCCCGATACATCCAGTATCGGGGCGACCCTCCGCCTTGCGATCGCACGCACCAGACGCCGCCAGGCCTGCCCTTCGGGCAGACGGCGCTACTTTCGAAACACGCCCTAGCCGGACAGCCCTGGCCGCACCACCGAGAAGGGACCGCCACCTCCACGAGGGAGGGGCGGTCCCTCGGTGCCGCTAGGGTGCCGTTTCGGCGGAGAGCTCAGCCCATACGAATTTCCCGGGACCTTCCCGGTCGGACACGCCCCATCTCTCCGACAGCACGTCGACCAGCGGAAGACCCCAGCCGCCGCCCGCCTCGGCCGCAGGAAGCGCCATGAGCGGGCGCACCTCCGACGCGTCGTGCACCTCGACGCGAAGCCCTCCGGGGATCCGGAGGTAGCGCGTCTCGATCTTCCGGTCAGGTGCGGTCCGGGCGTGCCTGACCGCGTTGGTCAGCAGCTCCGAGAGGACGAGCGAGGCCGCGTCCTCGATCCGGCCCAACCCCCAGGCGCCCAGCGCCGAACGCAACTCCGCCCGCGCCCGACCGACATTCCGGGCGCTACGGCTCCACCGCAGCACGACTGTGGGTGGCTGACCCATCAGGCCACCTCCACACCGTGAATCAGCCGGGGCCCCACGTCGATGCCGTGGACCGCGAGCCACAGCGCTCGCCGACGCTGCCTCTGTGCCCGGCACGCTTCCCGCTGTTCGTGCGCGGCGAGGTAGGGGCGTACGACAGGGCTGTCCTCGCCGGGAATGACCGACCAGGAGCGGAACGGGCGGGCGGTGGGCACCGCGGGGTGCGCGCTGGGGACGGTCCACCCGGCCGCCCGGCGGCGCCGGCCGGATGGAGGCCTTCTCCGATGTGGTCTGCGTGGAGCACGTCACGGGGACCCTGCACATGGAAACTCCGCAGGAGACCCGTTCCTATACGCTCGCCTTCGACTCGCTGAGATCAACAGCGTTGAGCCCTGCCGACAGTCTCGATCTGATCCAGCAAGTCAGGCGAGAGTTGTAACCGACAGGAAGTCGAGGTACGCACCGCGATGGCCTCCGAGCTTGGCGACATCGTTTGGCGCAAGAGCAGTTACAGCGGCGGAGGGTCCGGCGGTGGCGACTGCGTAGAGGTTGCCGACCTGGTCTGCGCCGCCGCCGTACGGGACAGCAAGTGCGCGAGCGGACCCGTCCTGCGCTTCGGCGCAGGGTCCTGGCAGGCCTTCCTTGAGGAAGTGCAGGCGCCGATCAGCTTTTGATGCTGCAAGTCGGCGCAAGTTCCGTGCGGTGCCGGGTGAGTTCGGAGCAAGCTCGGCCACAGGCATCGTGTACCCCGACCGAGGAGGAGATTGTGGCCCTGCGCAGGCTTGGCAAGGACCCGGAGAGCAAGGACGGCGCTTCTCCCACGATCTATCTGGACGACGAAACCGACACCTACTTGGTCCAGGGTTACAAGGTCAACGGTGGCGAACGCCGGTCGCAGATGGACATCCCCGATCACGAGGATGTCATCGAGCTTCCCAGGCGAATGGTCCAGTTCTTCCTGGAGGTGAAGCGTGACGAAGGCCCCGACGTTTGAGGAGCTGCTCAGCTCGGCTCGTCACTCGGCTGTGCATCTGGAGATGCGCGACACGTACATGGAATCGGACCCGAGTTACGTCGCGTGGCAGGCCGGCGTCCGACACTCTGCCGAGGACAACGACCCCGAACTCAGGCCATGGCTCAAGTGGGTCCGGGGCGCCACGGACCGGGGCGTATCAGTCCGACGAGCTCGGGTTTTCTCGGTGCCGGAGTCGGACTACATCAAGTTCGAGCACCACGTCTCCGAGGCCAACATCAAGGCAGGGGAGGAGATCCGCTGGCTGCCTCGGCGGAACGCCACTGACATCGCGTTCCCGGGGAACGATTTCTGGGTGTTCGATGACGAACTCGTCCTCGTACTCCACTTCGACGGCAACGGGGAGTGCGCGCCGGGCGAGTGGATCGAGGTCACTACCGATCCCCTGATCCGCGATCTCTGCAGGGGATCGTTCGAGGCTGTGTGGAATCGCGCGATCCCTCATGCGGAGTACCGGCCGGTCTGATCGCGCGTACCGAACAGGCCACGCCAGTGCCATCCTCACCCCTTTCCGCAGTCCAGGAGGAACGCGTAGCGCTCGGGCGCCAGCTCCGGGAGATCCGCAGACCGACCGGCATGACGGCACGAGCCTTCGCGGCTCGTGCCGGCTGGAGCGAGTCCAAGGCTTCCCGTATCGAGAACGCCCGCACGTCGCCCTCGAACGACGACATCCGTCAGTACTGTGAGCTGTGCGGTGTCCCTGAGCTGTACGCAGACCTCGTAGCCAGGGCGGACAACATCGATGAGATGTACGTCGAGTGGCGCAGGATGCAGCGAGAGGGGCTTCGGCGAGGTCAACAAGCGCACGTACCCCTCTATGAGCGGACGCATCGCTTCCGTGTCTATGAGCCGGGGGTCATTCCGGGGCTCCTGCAGACGGCCGACTATGCCCGGGCGATCATGGGGCGCATCATCGACTTCCGCCAGATCCCCGATGACTCGGAAGCCGCAGTCACCGTACGTATCGAGCGACAGCACGTGCTCCGCGACTCGCACCGGCGCTTCGGCTTCCTGCTGGAGGAATCCGCGCTGCGGTCCAGGTTCGGCAGCTCCGAGGTCATGGCTGCGCAGCTGGGCCACCTTCTCACCGTCGCCTCTCTGCCGCAGGTGAGTCTGGGCGTGATCCCGATGTCCGCCGATCGGGTCATGTGGCCTCTGGAGGGCTTCTGGATCTTCGACGAGCAGCAGGTCGTCATCGAGCTGGCCACGGCGCAGGTCACCGTGAAGCAGCCGAGCGAGATCGCCACGTACGCGCAGATGTTCGCGGGACTGGCCGCGATCGCTTCCTACGGGCCGCAGGCACGGACGCTCATCTCGGATGCGATCAGCGCCCTGGGGTGAAGATCTGCAAGGGCGTGCAAGTTTGTTGAGCTCGCCGAGCCGCCCGGTCGATCCTCTACGAAACGTCACCGATGCCGTTTCGTCCTAGGGAGCGATCGCCATGAATCGCAGGTCAACGCAAGTAAGTGGCAAGGGTGTTGACGGCCTGAGGGCCACGGCGGATCTTCGCGCGGCGTTGGGCGCGATCGGCATCACCTTCCCCTCGCTCCGCTTCGACGGCCCGGTGGCCGCCGGCGGCGACTTGGTGCACCTCGGCGGATGCTCGGCCGAGATGGCGGCCAGGCTCGCCGAGTGGATCGAGGAGCACCGGTGACGAATCCCGGTCGTGGCCGGGCGCTGTGAGTGCTCCACGGCGCGGGGACCGTCTCCCCGTATTTCTGATGTGACCGAGGAGGCCTCCTCTCCATGGACGATCTCTACAACCGGCCTGTCGAAGGCGCGGAATTCACGAAGTTCTGCGGCGGCAACCTGGGCGGCGAGCACGAGTCGTGCATCGAGTTCGCGCGGATTCCGGGAACGACCGACGGCTTCGTCCTGCATGACAGCAAGCCAGCCGGTGCGGGCATGGAACTGCGCGCCACCGTGACCGAGCTGGACAACTTCGCCCTCGGGTGGGTGAGGCAGAGGCGCCTCGTCCAGCTCCGTACGGACAGCGCAGGGGCCGCCCCCATTGCAGCTGGGGGCGGCCCCTCTGAACAGTATGAGAGGTGCCCATGGCCGGGAACGTGCGGGTGCACTTCCACGGATACGGACCGTGGGTCGGCAGCCGAGACGCGTACGGCGTCGAAACCCAACGCCGACCGGGTCTCGAACCCGGTGACATGCAGACCCGGGAGTTCCTTTCATCTCGACTTCCGCCGATGCAGGTTCGGCACTGGCTGATGCGCAAGGAGCAGACCGCGCGTGAGCGCACCTGGACGCGCGCCGTGGATGCGGTGACATGGCTGCGAAGGGTCTACGAGGAGAACCCACCCTTCATCCGTGACGACTCCGGTCGGGCGTACATCTCGCTCGAAGAGAAGGTGGCCGCCGCCCTGGACGCCCTCAGCCGAGGATCGGACGCGGTGTGGGTCCACTACACGAAGGCCGCGAGCCTCGCGTCGTTCTCGGTGGTGTCCTGCCCACATCGGATCTTCAGTGAGATCGAGAAGGACTCGGTCATCCCGTGCCCGTTGCCGCCGCCTTAGAAGAAGGGACGTCATGTCACTCCGCCTCTTACTCCCTGAGGACGGCGTCACCGACCTCAGGGAGGCCTGGCCGGACGAGCCTCGCGTGTACGTGCGCGGCCGTACGGAGCTCGACCGACGGATCAGCTCGGCTGCTCTCAACGCGTATGTGGAGACAGGCTGCGTACCGGCGAACGAGATCGCTGTCGTACGCGCTCCGCACCCCTCACTGAACCAGAACGCTCACATGACCCACGGCCGTACCGACCCGGTGAAACTGCGCCGGCTCCACGACGCCGGGCACACCATCCGGCTGGGGAACCTTCAGCGAGTCATCCCGTTCCTGGCAGAGACCTCCCGAGGCATCCAGCAGGAGACCGGCTACTCGAACTACGTCCACGCCTTTCTGACGCCGCCCGGCCGACAAGGCCTTCGCCACCACTGGGACCAGCAGATGGCCGTGATCGTCCAGACGGCCGGCACCAAGAGGTGGCAGTTGTGGCGACCGCTCGTGGAAGCACCGATGCGCGAGTTCAACGAGAGCTGGCGCGTCTGGCGTGACGACTACATCCCGGCCTGGGAGGCTGCCGGGCCCGACATCGAGGTCGATCTGCATGCCGGGGAGTCACTGCTGCTCCCGAGAGGCTGGGTGCACAACCCTCACGTCGTCGACACGGACGAACCGAGCGTCCACCTCACCTTCGCGATACGCGAACGCACGCCTGTCTGGTTGGCGGAGAAGCTGATCGCAGGGGTGATCGAGGATGCGACCTACCGTCGCATCCTCAGGCCGTGTGACGTCAACGGGGCAGGCTTCGCCGACGGCCTCAGGGCCACCCGAGACGCGCTCGTCGAGTACCTGGAAGCCCTGGACCTGGAGCAGCTTGCGCCGAGCGTCCGCGCAGCCGCGATGACGGAGCTGGAGTACACGACCTGAGGGATCGCGCACCGGCGTTCTACGCCGCCTCGCCCCTCGCCGGGGGAGCGAGGGGCGGTGTCAGCGGGTGCCTGCCCAGCCAAGGGCCGCGCCTCAGCGGCCGCCCGCCACGCGCAGGATCGTGCCCGTCGTGTACGACGCGTCGGGGGACAGGAGCCAGGCCACCGCCGCCGCGATCTCGTCCGGTCGTCCCGGGCGGCCCAGGGGGGTCGTCGTCGCCGCCTTCGCCGGGCGGTCGGGGTCGCCCATCGCCGCGTGCATGTCGGTCTCGATGACGCCCGGGGCCACCGCGTTGACCCGGATGCCGTCCGGGCCGAGCTCCTTGGAGAGGCCCACGGTCAGCGCGTCGGTCGCCGCCTTCGTGGCCGCGTAGTGGACGTACTCGCCGGGGCTGCCGAGCGTCGCGGCGGCGGAGGAGACGTTGACGATCGCCCCGCCGTCCCGGGCGGCCATGTCGCGGGCCGCGCGGCGGCAACAGAGCAGGTAGCCGAGGAGGTTGACCTCCACCACGCGCCGCAGGTTCTCCGTCGTCGCGTCCGCGAGGCGCCCCAGCGGCCCGGTCACGCCCGCGTTGTTCACCAGGCCGGTCACCGGGCCGAGTTCCGCCTCGGCGGTGTCGAAGAGCCGCTCCACGTCCGCCTCGACCGACGTGTCCGCGCGGACGACCACGCACCGCGCGCCCTCCGCCCGGACCGCCGCCGCCGTCTCCTCGGCGGCGGTCGCGTCCCGTACGTACCCGAGCACCAGGTCGTGGCCCTCGGCGGCCAGTCGTACGCAGGTCGCGGCGCCGATCCCCCGGCTCCCGCCGGTGACGACGGTGACGCCCTTGACCGTGGTGCCGGTGGTGACGGTGGTCGTGTGTCGCATCGTGCTTCCCTTCTCGCGGTCGCGCCGCCCCCACCGTAAAGCGCTGGCCGGGGCCGTCGGCCGCCGACTACCGTCCCCGGCATGACCGACCTCGTGCGCAGACTGATCGCCGCCCAGTTCCCCCAGTGGGCGGAGCTGCCGGTCAGGCGCGTGCCGTCGGCCGGCACGGACAACGACATGTACCGCCTCGGCGAACGCCTCGCCGTCCGGCTGCCCAAGTCCGCCGAGACCGCCGGGTCCATCGTGAAGGAGCAGCGCTGGCTGCCGCGGCTCGCCCCGCATCTGCCGCTGCCCGTCCCCGTACCGGTGGGCCACGGAGTGCCCGGGGAGGGCTTCGACCTGCCCTGGTCGGTGTACGACTGGCTCGACGGCGCCAACGCCTACGACGAGCCGATCGTCGAACTCGCCGACGCGGCCGTCACGTTGGGGCGCTTCGGTGCCGCGATGCGCCGCGTCGACGCCACCGACGGCCCCCGGTGCTTCCGGGGCGGTCATGTCACCGAGTGGGCGGAGGGGGCCACCGAGGGCGCGATCCGGGACCTCGGCGCCGACGGCGTCCTCGACGCGGACCGCGTCACCGAGGCCTGGGAGTCGGTGCTGCGGCTGCCGCAGTGGGACGGTCCGCCCCGGTGGGTCCACGGCGACCTGCTGCCCGGCAACCTGCTGGCCCCGGACGGCCGGCTGAGCGCCGTCATCGACTTCGGCGCGGTCGGCACCGGCGACCCCGCCTGCGACACGATGGCCGCCTGGACCCTCCTCACCGCCGAGACCCGCCCGCTGTTCCGCGAGGCGGCGGAGGTCGACGACGCGACCTGGGCCCGGGGTCGCGGCTGGGCGCTGTGCTGGGGCGTGGTGACGGAACACGAGTACCGCAGTACGAATCCGGTCCTGGCGACGGTCGCGCACCGCGCGTGGTCGGAGGCGCTGGAGGAGTACGGCCCCTAGTCCCCCGGGCGGGGCGGAGGTCATCAAGTTTTCATGGTCGGAGGGCTGTTCATCGCGGCCCGCCGACCCCACCATGCTCCTCACTACTCGTGCGTAACACCTCGTAGGGGGAAGCGTGTTGAGGCTCCGTGTCCGTTTCGTGGCGCTGTTGGCCCTGATGGCGTCGATGTTCGTCACCCAAGCCGCGCCGGCCACCGCGGCCCAGGCCGTGGCCCGTACCCCCGTCGTCCTCGTCCACGGCTACAACGCCGACCCCGGTGTCTGGGGCGGTCTGCGCGAGGACCTCAAGGCCGACGGGTACACCGACGCCGAGCTCTTCTCCTTCGGCTACGACACCCACCGGTCCGTCAACGAGGCCATCGCCGGCGAGCTCGCCGCGTACGTCGAGGGCGTCAAGCGGCAGACGGGCGCGAGCCGGGTCGACCTCGTCTCCCACTCCTTCGGCAGCCTCGTCACCCGCTGGTACGTGAAGTTCGACGGCGCCGGCCAGTCCTCCGTGGCCCATTGGGTCTCCCTCGCGGGCCCCAACCACGGCACCAGCACCGCCTGGGCCTGCGCCCTGTGGGACCAGGCCTGCCGCGACATGACCCCCGGATCGTACGTCCAGAAGAAGCTCGCCGAGGGCGACGAGACCCCCGGCGCCGTCCGCTACGCCACCTGGTGGTCGAACTGCGACGAGGTCATCAACCCCGACAACAGCGTCCCCCTGACCGGCGCCACCAACAACGCGGCCGGCTGCCTCGACCACAACGCGCTGCTCGGCGACGACGGGGTCTCGCAGGGGGTGCGGGCGTTCCTCCGGTCCTAGGGGTTGTCCGCCGGGCAGCCCCTAGGGCCTATGCGACCTTGATCCGCCGGACGGGCCCCGGCCCCGGTCCCACTCCTCCCCGCTACGGGTTCAACTGCTCCGGCAGCGGCGAGGAGTGAACGACCGTCAGACCCGACACCGCACGCGTCAGCGCCACGTACAGACGCCGCAGCCCCGTCCGCTCGTCCGGTTCGCCGTCGACGACGGCCGCCGGGTCGTCCAGGACCACGTAGTCGTACTCCAGGCCCTTGGCGAGCGAGGCGGGGACGAGCGTGAGCCGCGACTCGGCCGTCGTCTCCTCGCCGGGCGAGAGGTACGCGTACCCGGCGGCGGCCAGCGCCTCGGCGAGCGGCGCGATCCGCGCGTCGGCGGCGATCAGGCCGATGGAGCCCTCGTGCTCCAGGGCCTCCGCGCAGGCCGCGACGACCGCCGCGTCCAGCTCCGCCGGTTCGCGGTGCCGGATCGACAGCGAACCCGGGTTCTCACGGACCGACTCGACGGCCGCAAGACCGGGCGACATGTGGGGCAGCAGCCGGGAGGCGTACGCGATGACCTCGCGAGGCACACGGAAACCGGCTGTCAACTCCTCCACCACCGCCTCCGGCTTGCCCAGGTGCCCGAGGGCCTGCGCCCAACTCGCCGTCGCCCACGGCGTGGTGCCCTGCGCGAGGTCGCCCAGGATCGTCGCCGAACCGGTCGTGCAGCGGCGGCCGACGGCCCGGTACTGCATCGGAGACAGGTCCTGCGCCTCGTCCAGGACCACGTGCCCGAGCGAGTGCGTGCGCTCCACCAGGTCCTTCGCCTCGTCGATCAGGACCGCGTCCGCCGCCGACCACTTCGCCGACTTCACCGACCGCGCCGGCTTCGCCCACAGCAGCAGCTTCTGCTCGTCCGCCGAGAGCAGCCCGTCGGCGTGCTCCGCCAGGAACTCGGCGTCGCCGAGCAGCCGCAGCACCAGCTTCGCCGGGTCGACCGGCGGCCAGAGCGTCTTCACGACCGCCTTCACGGCCGCGTTGCGCGCCACCGCGTCCTGCACGCGGTCGTCGGGCGCCTCGCCCGCCTGCTCCATGCGCACCAGGACCGTGTGGGCGATGCGCTGCGGGAGGGCGTCGCGGGCGGCGCCGTAACGGATGTCGCGGTCGAGCAACTCGCGGACGATCTCCTCCAGTTCGTACGCCGGGACCCGCCAGCGGCGCGAGCCGCGCACCACGACGAGCGGCTCCGTCGGCAGGGTGACGTGCGAGCGGACGGCCCGCCGGAGCACCTCCGCCATCCTCGCGTCGCCCTTGACGACCGCCGTCGCCGCCTCGTCGGCGCCGACGACCTCGACGTGCGCGACGAGGTCGTCGACGGTCGCCTGCTGCACCTCCAGCTCGCCGAGGGCCGGGAGGACCTGCTCGATGTAGTGGAGGAAGGACCGGTTCGGCCCGATGACGAGGGTGCCGGTGCGGGCGAGCCGCTCCCGGTGCGCGTAGAGCAGGTACGCGACCCGGTGCAGGCCCACGGCCGTCTTTCCGGTGCCGGGGCCGCCCTGGACGCAGACGGTGCCGCCGAGCCCGGACCGTACGATCTCGTCCTGCTCGGGCTGGATCGTGGCGACGATGTCCCGCATCGGGCCGACGCGCGGCCGCTCGATCTCGGCCTGGAGCAGCCTGCTGGTCCGCTCCAGCTCGGCCGGGTCGGAGAGGTGCTCGTCCTCGTACGCGGTGAGGTCGCCGCCCGTGTAACCGAACCGGCGCCGAAGCCCGACGTCCTGCGGGTCCTTCTTCGAGGCCCGGTAGAACGGCTGGGAGACCGGCGCGCGCCAGTCGATGACCATGGGGTCGCCGCCGGCGTCGTGGACGTGCCGACGGCCGATGTAGAAGCGCTGCCCCTCCTGCGTGGTGTGCAGGTAGTCGAGCCGCCCGAAGAAGAGCGGCGTGTGGGACAGGTCGGCGAGGGCCTTGATCCGCTCCTCGATCTGGCGACCGAGGACGGCGGCGTTGACCCAGTTCGCGGTGACGTCCTTGATGTCGAGGGCCTCGACGTCCTCGCGCATCGCGCGCAGCGCGGCACGCGAGTCGGCGAGATGGGCGCGCTCGTGCGCGAGCGGGTCGACGGACGTGGACATGCGAAAGCCTCCGGGCCGGGGGTGCGGGCATACGGACATGCGGGGCATGCGGACATGCGGGGCATGCGGGCATGCGGACACGACAGGGCGGCCGCCGGTTTCCGACCGGGCGGCGGCGCGCTCCACGGGGGAGGCGGGGGAAGTCGGAGATTGTAGCTGCGGGGGCAGGGGAGACGCGAACGATTTTCGCGGCTTCCGGCTGGGGGACGGCCCGTAGGGGACAGGGTCCGACTTGAGGGGGACAGGGATTCCACCCCCAGCCTGATGTGTTCGGAATGTCCGGATTCCATCATGGAGACATGACCACAGCGACCTTCACCCCGGACCGTACGATCCCCCGCCCCACCTCCCGCCGCCTCGGCCTCGCGCTGCGCGCGATACGCGCCTACGGCACCGCCGCCGTGGACGTCGTCGTGCTCGGCCGGTACGCCGAGGAGGCGGGGGTCAGGAACCCTCGACCCGAGTACGTCGGGGGCCCGGACTGAGTACGACCGCTCATGCCCGGCCCGTCCGCCGCTGATGTGATCGGGGCATGACGACGAACCAGGCACCCCAGGCGGCGGCTCCGACGGCCACGCCCGACCCGACGGCCCCGTCCGCCCGCGCGCTGCGGATCATCGCGCTCTGCGGCCTCCTGGCGCTCTTCGTCTCCTTCGTCCTCACCGTAATCGTCATGCTGGAGGACAGCATCGGCGACGACGGCAAAGCCGGTTCGGCGATCGACGCGGCCTTCTGGGCGCTGGGCCTCGGCACCCTGGCCGGTCTCGTCGCCGCCGTACTGCCCCGCTCGGTCCTGGCCCACCGCGCGCGCACGTTCGCGGTGGCCCTCCAGTACATGCTGGCGCTGATCGCCCCGGTGATCGCGATGATGGACTGACGAGCAGGAACCCGGCCGGCGTACGTGCGGACGCGCCGACCCGGGCCCGGACGACGTCGCCGCCCCCGCCCGGGCCCGGCCGACGTCGCCGCCGATGGCCACCGGAGCCCGGCGCCGGTCAACCCACCGGGCCCGGCCGACGTCGCCGCCGACCGGGCACCGGAGCCCGGCGCCGGTCGACCCACCGGGCCCGGCCGACGTCGCCGCCGACCGGCCACCGGAGCCCGGCGCCGGTCGACCCACCGGACCCGGACCGCGGCGCTACTGCCCCGCCTGCTCGCCGCCCTTGCCCTCGCCCGCCATCAGCTCGTCCGCGTCCACGATCCGGTACGCGTAGCCCTGCTCGGCCAGGAACCGCTGGCGGTGTGCCGCGAAGTCCTGGTCGATCGTGTCGCGCGCGACGACCGAGTAGAAGTGCGCCTGGTGACCGTCGGCCTTCGGCCGCAGCACCCGACCGAGCCGCTGAGCCTCCTCCTGCCGGGACCCGAACGTGCCCGACACCTGGATCGCGACCGTCGCCTCGGGCAGGTCGATCGAGAAGTTCGCGACCTTCGAGACGACCAGCACGCTGATCTCGCCCTCACGGAACGCGCCGAAGAGCTTCTCGCGCTGCGCGTTCGACGTCTCGCCCTTGATGACCGGCGCGTCCAGATGCTCGCCGAGCTCGTCCAGCTGGTCGATGTACTGGCCGATGACGAGGATCTGCTGCCCGGCGAACTTCCGCACGAGCGCCTCCGTGACCTTCCGCTTCGTCGCCGTCGTCGCGCAGAAGCGGTACTTCTCCTCCGTCTCCGCGGTCGCGTACGCGAGCCGCTCCGAGTCCGTGAGGTTGACCCGCACCTCGACGCAGTCGGCGGGCGCGATGTACCCCTGCGCCTCGATCTCCTTCCACGGCGCGTCGAACCGCTTCGGCCCGATCAGCGAGAAGACGTCCGACTCGCGCCCGTCCTCGCGGACGAGGGTCGCGGTCAGGCCGAGCCGCCGCCGGGCCTGGAGGTCCGCGGTGAACTTGAAGACCGGCGCGGGCAGCAGGTGCACCTCGTCGTAGACGATGAGGCCCCAGTCACGGGAGTCGAAGAGCTCCAGGTGGGGATAGATCCCCTTCCGCTTGGTCGTCAGCACCTGGTACGTGGCGATGGTGACCGGCCGGATCTCCTTCTTCGTACCGGAGTACTCGCCGATCTCGTCCTCGGTGAGCGAGGTCCGCTTCACCAGCTCGCTCTTCCACTGCCGCGCGGAGACGGTGTTGGTCACGAGGATCAGCGTGGTGGCCTTGGCCTGCGCCATCGCGCCCGCCCCGACCAGCGTCTTTCCCGCGCCGCAGGGCAGCACGACGACGCCGGAGCCGCCGTGCCAGAAGCCCTCGACGGCCTGCTTCTGGTACGGGCGCAGGGCCCAGCCGTCCTCGGCGAGCTCGATGGGGTGCGCCTCGCCGTCCACGTACCCGGCGAGGTCCTCGGCGGGCCAGCCCAGCTTCAGGAGCGTCTGCTTGATCTGCCCGCGCTCGGAGGGGTGCACGGCGACGGTGTCCTGGTCGATCCGGGCGCCGACGAGCGGCTGCACCTTCTTCGAGCGGAGGATCTCCTCAAGGACGGGCCGGTCGGTGCTGGTCAGGACGAGGCCGTGGGTGGGGTGCTTGGAGAGCGTGAGCCGCCCGTAGCGGGCCATCGTCTCGGCGACGTCCACGAGGAGCGCGTGCGGCACGGGGTAACGGGAGAACTCGACGAGCGCGTCGACGACCTGCTCGGCGTCGTGCCCGGCCGCGCGCGCGTTCCAGAGCCCGAGCGGCGTCACCCGGTACGTGTGGATGTGCTCGGGCGCCCGCTCCAGCTCGGCGAAGGGCGCGATGGCCCGCCGACAGGCCTCCGCCTGCTCGTGGTCGACCTCCAGGAGCAGCGTCTTGTCGCTCTGGACGATGAGTGGTCCGTTCACGTACGTACATCCCTTCCGCACGGCCAAACATCCAGTGTGCCTGAGGTCCGGCCGTTGTCGGTGGGGACGGGCGACGCCGAAAGGCCCTAGACCTGGTCCTCCGCCAGTTCCGCGACGCCCGTGATGCGGTGCAGGGGGTACGTGCGGACCTCGTCCGCCGTGTGGTCGTAGCCCGTCACGAAGCCGCCCTCCACACGCACGGGGGCGATCACGCGCTGGCTGGCGGCGCCCTCGGCGTTGACGTAGCCGATCCAGACGGCCGTGCCGGTCATCGCGGCGGCCTGGACCGTGGCCAGGGTCTCGGCAGGGGAGGTCCGGGGGAGCTCGCCGGGTGCCCGGGCCGGGGTCTCCGGGGTCTCGGGGCGCTCCTTGCGGACGGCCGTCGCGGCCAGGTCGCCCGCCCGGATCGCCCGGACCGCCGCGCCGAGCAGGGTCGAGTCCGGTGCGGGCGGGCCGTCGGGGACGGGCGCGGGCGCGGTGCGGGCGCCGGTGCGGTAGGCGTCGGCGCGGGTGATCAGGACGTCGCCCGCGGCGGACTCGGCGGCCGGGGCGTACCCCATCGACCGCAGCCCGTCGAGCAGCGCCGTCGGGTCCGTCTGCGCGGCGAGCACGGTCGGCGCGAGGCGGCGCAGCCGCAGCGACGCGGACCGCTTGTCGGCCAGGATCTCGCCGAGGACCGCGTCGTCGTCGCAGCGCACGTACGCGGACGCGGCGCCGATCCGGAGGTGGCCGTGCTTCCGCGCCACGTCGTCGATGAGGTACGAGAGCGGCTGCGGCACCGGCGTACGGGAGTGGGCGGTCAGGAAGTCGTGCAGGTCGGAGGCGCTGCGTCCGGCGTCGAGCGCGCGCCGCACCGAGCCGGGCGTGAAGCGGTAGACCGTCGCGCCGCCCTTCGATTCGACGTCCGCCAGGACGGAGAGCATGTCGGCCAGCGGGCGCCGCAGCGGTCCCGGCGCGACGGCGGTCAGGTCGGCCTGGAGGAGGACGTGGTCGACGGCCTCGGGGAGGAGCGGGGCGAGCAGGGTCGCGGCCCGTGAGGCGGCGACGGACAGCTCGACCCCGTGCTCGGCGACCGGCTCAGGGGCCGCCTCGGCGAGGGGCAGGTTGAGCAGCGCCCGCGCGGGCGAGGCGAGGGCACCGCGCCCGGTGATCCCGAGCATCTCGGCCTCGCCGAGGGTCCACAGGGCGATCCGCGAGCGGAGGTCGGTGGGGGAGTGGCCCGTACCGGAGCCGTACGCGGTACTGGAACCGGTGGAGCCGAAGGCGGGGGAGGCGCTCCCGGTGCCGTACGCCGTGGTCGAAGCCGTGCCTCTGCCGCTTCCCGTTCCCGCGCCCGCGCTCGCGCCCGAACCCGGCTCCCCGCCTCCGGGTGCCCTGGTCGTCGTCGACGCACCGCGCAGCGGCCGCTCCCAGCGGAGCCGGGCCAGCAGGGCTTCCGGGGCGGCGGCAGAGCCCGGCGGCAGGGTCGCCTGCAAGGTGAGGACCCGGCGCCGCACCTCCGGAGCGGCGCCCCGGTCGAGGTCAGGGCCCAAGGCCGAGAGGGTGCGGCCCTTCGCGTCCTGGCCGCCGATCAGGCCGGCGGTCCGCGTGCCCATGAGCCAGGTCGTGGCGAGGCGGGCCCAGCGCTCGGCGGGCGGCAGGTCGAGCCAGTCGTCGTACGCGGGCGTCGGCGCGTACCGCTCGTCCGCCTCGCCGTCCGAGGCGAGCAGCCCCGCCCCGTAGGTGAGCTCGAGCCAGAACGCCGCGACCGGCTCGGCCACGTCGAGGGCGACGGCGGTCCGCTTGAGGTCCCGTACGGACAGGCCGCCGGCGCGGAGCACGGCGGGGCCGCCCTGGTGCCAGCTCTTCAGCAGCTCCTCGACCGTCGAGAGCGCCGCGTACGCCTGGCCGGCCGCCGCGTTGTCCACAACCTGGGGACGGTACTCGCGCAGGACGGTCAGCTCGGGCGCGTGCGGCTCGGGCGAGCGGTGCGCCCGGCCGCCACGCAGATGGAGCGCCGCCTCCCGGGGCAGGACGACCGTGCGGGGCGAGGCGGGCAGCAGCAGGCCGCGGTCGCGCAGCCACTGGACGGGCGGGGTGGGGTTGGCGGTGACCTCGCCGTACGGCGGACCCCAGACGAGCCGGTCGAGCACGGCGAGGGCCTCCGGCGGCGCCGTGTCGAGCAGCGAGCCCATCCGGTCCCGGTCGGTGAAGAGCCCGGTGAGCGCCGTCACGGCCGAGACCGGATCGTGCGTCGCGGGCAGCCCGGCGGCGGCGATGATCTCCTGGATCCGGCCCGGCGACATGCCGGCCGTCGCCTCGGAGACGGTCGGCCCGAGGCCGGTCGGGGAGGGGTGCTGAGGGGAGGGCGCGAGCAGCTCGCGGGCGGTCCGTACGAGCCGCAGCCGGTCGTCCTCGCCCCAGACCAGGGCCTGTTCGCGCAGCACCTCCACGGCGCGCGGCAGGGCCGCCTCGACGCCCGGGTCGCCGTCGTCCCCGCTGAGGAGGGCGAGGAGGACCGCGTACGGGGCGGGGTCCGGGGCGACGGCGAGCGCCTCGGCGGTCTGGAGGGTGAACCGGTCGAGCCGTTCGAGCGCGCGGACGACGGAGCCGCGGGTGCCGGCGCGGGTGGCGAGCTGGGTCAGGTCGTTCGGTACGGGGGAGAGCAGGTCGGGGCGCGCGCGGAGCAGCGCGACGAGCCCCTCGTCGCCCCGCGCGCGCAGCGCCTCCGCGAGCGTGCGCGGCGCTGCGGCGGCGTCAGTTCCTCCGGGCACGTGCGCCTCCCGATCGAGCTCACCGATCCCCATCCGGACCACGTTAGCCCCTGCGCGGGCGCTAACGTCGGGGCGTACCGGCCGTGGAGGGGACTGTGGGGATCGAGAGCGACCAGTTGGTCTTCGACTATCTGAGCCGCGTGGGGGACCTGGCGCAGCAACGACAGCTGCCGTCGGGGGACCGGATGCGGCTCGTGTCGACGCTCAGGGGCGAGATCGACCGTCGGCGCGCCACGTTCGGCCAGGAGAGTCCGGCGGCGATACGGGGCATCCTCGACGCCCTCGGCTCGCCGGACGAGGTCGTGGACCGGGCGGCGGGCGGGGACGGCGACGGGGCCGGTCGCGCGGGCGAGGACGGGCGTGGGGGCGGTCGCGGGAGCGCGCAGGCACCGGAGTTGCCCGTCCAGCGGGGTGGTCGGCTGCTGAAGGGGAAGCGGGCCGTACCGAAGCCGCGTACGGCGCGTATCCCGCGTGCCTTGCGCAAGCCGACTGTCGAAGCGCCCGGGCCGACGCCTCCGCACCTGGCGGGGATGGACGAGATCGGCTCCGCGGACACGGATCCGGACTGGTGGCGCCTCGACGACCTCGACGTCGACGAGCCGCTGCCGGGCGACGACCTGGTGCCGGGGTTCCGGGGCGGGGTGGAGATTCCGGAGCTGCTGAAGCCGCCGCCCAGGGAGCGGGACGAGGAGAACGACCTCGCCGAGGAGGTGGAGGAGGCGGCGGCTCGGAGGCCGCTGTGGCGCCGGGTCCTGCGGGTGGGACGGCCGTCCGCGGAGTCGGAGGGTGGTGGCTTCCGGCTCGGCAGCCCGGTCCTGGTCCTCGCCGCGGTCCTCCTGCTGGGCGGCGTGGTCTTCGGCTCCCTCGTACCCCTGGCCCTGGGCTGGCTCCTCGCCTACGGCTCGCGCCGCCTCTCCCGTGCCGAGACCCAGTGGGCGGTCGTCATCATCCCGGGCCTGGCGGCCGCGGGCGGCGCGACCTGGCTCTGGGGCCGTGTGCAGGGCCGCTGGGGCGAGCCGGTCGCGCAGGGCGGCGAGGCGATGGGGGCGGCGGTCTCGGAGACCTGGCCGTGGACCCTGAAGGCCGCGGCGATCGCCACCGCCGTCTTCCTCCTCTGGCGCGCCCGCCGCGCCGCCGCCTCCTCCTAGGTCGCGGCGCGCCCGCCGCGCCGCCGCCTCCTAGGTCGTGTTCGGAAGGTCTGGCCTCGCTCGCGACGCCCGGCACGCTCCCCGGCGCCGCCGGGGACGGCTCAGGGCGTCCGCCGGACCGTCAGGTCCCCGATCAGGAAACTGACCCCGCTGTCCGGCAGGGCGGTCGACCAAGCGGGAGGACGCCGCAATCAGCCGCCAGGGTTCACGGTCACGCCCCCCGCCGACGCCGCCGCGAGCCACCCCGCGACGCCGCGAGCTACGCCCCGGCCTCGGCCCCCTGCCGAGCCCCGTCCGCATCGACTGCCCCGTCCGCCCCGTCCGCATCGACTGCCCCGTCCGCATCGCCCGCCCACGGCGCCCCCGGTACCACCAGCGGGGAGCCCGTCACCGGGTCCGGGACGACGACCGAGTCCAGGCCGAAGACGTCGCGGACCAGGTCCGCCGTCACGACCTCCGAAGGGTGGCCCTCCGCCACGACCACGCCCGACTTCATCGCGACCAGGTGGTCGGCGTACCGGGCCGCCTGGTTCAGGTCGTGGAGGACCACGACGACCGTCCGGCCCCGCGTCACGTTCAGGCGGCGCACCAGGTCCAGGACCTCCACCTGGTGGGCGATGTCCAGATACGTCGTCGGCTCGTCGAGCAGCAGCAGGTCCGTCTCCTGCGCGAGCGCCATCGCGATCCAGACCCGCTGCCGCTGACCGCCCGACAGCTCGTCCACCGACCGGTCGGCGAGCGCGGCGACGTCCGTCCGCTCCATGGCCTCCACGACGGCCCGCTCGTCCGCCTCCGACCACTGCTTCCACCACGCCTGGTGCGGCTGACGCCCCCGCGACACCAGGTCGGCGACCGTGATCGCCTCCGGCGCCACGGGCGTCTGCGGCAGCAGCCCGATCGACTGCGCGATCCGCTTCGTCGGCAGCTTCGCCAGCGACTCCCCGTCGAGCAGCACCGCCCCGCCCGCCGGCTTGAGCAGCCGCCCGAGCGCGCGCAGCGTCGTCGACTTCCCGCACGCGTTCGGGCCGACGATCACCGTCACCTTGCCGTCCGGGACGGCGAGGTCCAGTTCCTTCACGACCGTACGGTCCTCGTACGCGAGCGTCAGCCCGCGCGCGGTCAGCCGACTCACGACGTTGTTCCTCCCACGCTTCGGCTCCGGACGATGAGCCAGATCAGGTACGGGGCGCCCACCGCCGCCGTCAGGACGCCCACCGGCAGTTCGGTCGGCGAGAACAGCCGCTTGCCCAGCAGGTCCGCGAGGACCACGACGAACGCCCCCATCAGGGCCGAGCACAGCAGCGGGATCTGGGCGGTACGCGTCATCCGCCGGGCGATCTGCGGCGCGAGCAGCGCCACGAAGTCCACAGGACCGGCCACCCCCGTCGCCACCGACGCCAGCACGACGCCCACGAGGACGAGACCGAGCCGTACCCGCCCCAGCGAGACGCCCAGCGCCGTCGCCGTGTCGTCGTCGAGCGACACGGTCCGCTGCGCCCGCGCCGCCCACAGGATCGCGGGCAGCAGCAGGAGCAGCGTCCAGCGGATCGGCGCGGCCTCGTCCCAGCCGCGCCCGTTGAGCGAGCCGGTCATCCAGATCTGGGCCTGCTGGGCGACCAGGTAGTCGCCCTTCGTCATGAACAGCGTGATCAGCGACCGCAGGGCGATCGCGAACCCGATGCCGATGAGCACGAACCGCGTCGCGTGCAGCCCGCCGCGCCAGGCGAACGCGTACACGAGCGCGGCGGCGGCGATCCCGCCGACGATCGAGAGGTACGGCAGGACGGTGTACGACGTGAGGCCGAAGGTCATCGCGCCGACCGTCAGGGCGCCCGCGCCCTGGCTGATGCCGATGATGTCGGGGCTGGCGAGCGGATTGCGGGCGACGGTCTGGATGAGGGCGCCCGCGATCCCGAACGCGGCGCCGACCATCAGCCCGACCGCGAGCCGCGGCATCCGCAGCTCCTCGACGACGAACGCGGACCGCGAGTCCTGCCCGAGGACCACCTTCAGGACCTCGGCCGGTTCGACGAACTTCTCGCCGACACAGAGGTACGCGACGCAGACAGCGGCGAGGAGCACCACGAGCCCCACGGTCACGACCGCCGACCGCCGGTGCAGCAGGAACGATCCGCGGCCGACGCGCACGACCCCGTACCCGGCAGGACGTACCCGCCCGGTAGGACGTACCGACGTCGTCGTCGTCATGCCGGCACCGCCTTCCGGCGTACGAGCGTCACAAGGAACGGCACCCCGATGAGCGCCGTCATCACCCCCGCCGGGACCTCGCCCGGCGGGAAGAGGATCCGGCCGAGCACGTCCGACACCAGCAGCATCACGGGGCCCACAAGGGCCGCCATCGGCAGGACCCAGCGGTGGTCGCTGCCCACGATCGCCCGGGCGATGTGCGGGACCGCGAGGCCGACGAACGCGATCGGTCCCGCCGCCGCCACCGCCGCGCCCGTCAACACGGTCGCGCCGAGCCCGCCGACGATCCGTACCGTCGCGACCCGCTGGCCGAGCCCCTTCGCCACGTCCTCGCCGAGCGCGAGCGCGTCCAGGCCCCGGGCCACGGAGACCACGAGTACGGCGCCGAGCAGCAGGAAGGGCCAGATCTGGCCGACGATCTCGGCGTCCCGCCCGTCGAGCGAGCCGATCTGCCAGAACCGGAACTCGTCGAGCGCCGAGGCCTTCGTCGTGAGGATCCCGGTCGTCACGGAGAGCAGCAGCGCGTTGATCGCGGCGCCGCCGAGCGCGAGCTTCACCGGGGTCGCCCCGCCGCGCCCGCCGGACGCGATCGCGTACACCGCGACCGAGGCGAGCGCGGCGCCGACGAAGGCGAACCACACGTACCCGGTCAGCGTGTGCACCCCGGCGAAGGCGATCGCGAGGACCACGCCCACCGAGGCGCCCTGGCTGATGCCGAGGATGCCGGGGTCGGCGATCGGGTTGCGGGTGATGCCCTGCAGGGCCGTGCCGGCCAGCGCGAGCGCGGCGCCGACCATCAGTCCGATCACCGTCCGCGGCACCCGCATCTGCCGTACGACCTCGGCGTCGTCGCTCGTCCCGCCGTGCAGCAGCGCGTCGAGGACCGTGGAGGGGGCGATGGCGCGGGCACCCACGGCGAGGCTCAGCAGGATCGCGACGAGGAGGGCGGCGAGGGCGACGGCGGTGGCCAGAACGCGTCGGGAGCGGAGAGCGGCGGTCATCGATGCCCATCGGAAGGTGCGCGGTTGGTTCGGTAAGGCTTGGCTCAGTCTAAGCAGCGGCCCGATTCGAACATGTGGGCACAATGTCCTTCATGGCTACCCCTGGCATCCCCACCGTCGGCTTCGACCTCGACATGACCCTGATCGACTCCCGCCCCGGCATCAAGGCCACGTACCAGGCCTTCTCCGCACAGGTGGGCGTCCCGATCGACGCCGACCTCGCCGTCTCCCGGCTCGGCCCGCCGCTGGAGCACGAGCTCGCGAACTGGTTCCCGGCGGCGGAGATCGTGGAGCGGGTCGCCCAGTACCGCGCGCTCTACCCGACGTACGCGATCGAGCCCTCGCTCGCGCTGCCGGGCGCGAGGGATGCGATTCAAGCCGTTCGCGAGGCGGGCGGCCGGGCGATCGTCGTCACCGCCAAGAACGAGCCGCACGCCAAGCTGCACCTCTCCCACCTCGGCATCGACCCCGACGCCGTCATCGGCGGACTGTGGGCCGAGGGCAAGGCGGAGGCCCTGCGCGAGCACGGCGCGGGGGTGTACGTCGGCGACCACACGGGCGATGTGCGCGGCGCCGCGCACGCGGGCGCCCTGTCGGTGGCCGTGGCCACCGGACCCTGCGACGCGACGGAGCTGAAGGAGGCAGGCGCGGACGTCGTGCTGACCGACCTCACGGAGTTCCGTGCCTGGTGGGAGGCGTATCGGGGCTAGCGGCCCTGCGCCGTCGCGGCCCTGGCCTGGCGGCGCTGCGCCGCGATCGAGCGCAGCACGCCGGCGCCCGCGACGAGGAATCCGACGCCCATCAGCATGCACACGGCGTACGCGATCGGCGGGAACGGGTCGGTGCCGAGGAAGAGCGGCGCGACCGTGACCAGTGTGGCCACCGCACCGATGATGAAGACAATCGCACCGGCACGGACGAGACCGTCACCCGGAGCACCGGCGTCCGACGAGGTCGAAGACGAGGCCGAAGGGGTTTCACTACGCATTCGGCCAGGGTAGTTCCCTGGCCGAAGGAACAAACCGGCGACGTCTTGTCAGCAGCCGGTGGCCCATTAGCCTTGGTGATGGGGGTCCCCCCTGCTCGAGCCAAGTCGAGAGCTCGGGGGAGGGTCGGGACCCGCTGTATTGCTCTTCAGAGCCGGATTCCCGGCGCATTCCATCGAGTACGAGGACGAGGACAGACGTGCCTACCGGCAAGGTCAAATGGTTCAACAGCGAGAAGGGCTTCGGCTTTCTCTCCCGGGACGACGGCGGCGACGTCTTCGTCCACTCGTCGGTGCTCCCTGCCGGAGTCGACGCCCTCAAGCCGGGGCAGCGTGTGGAGTTCGGGGTGGTCGCGGGCCAGCGCGGTGACCAGGCGCTCTCCGTGACGGTCCTCGACCCGACCCCGTCCGTCGCCGCGGCGCAGCGCCGTAAGCCCGACGAACTGGCGTCCATCGTGCAGGACCTGACGACGCTCCTGGAGAACATCACGCCGATGCTGGAGCGCGGCCGTTACCCCGACAAGGCGCAGGGCGCGAAGATCGCGGGCCTGCTGCGGGCGGTCGCGGACCAGCTCGACGTATAGAGCGGGATCTACGGGAACGACAGCGCGTCCGGGCCGAGGGGCGGTACAAGCCCCTCGGCCGCCGCGCGTGTGAGCAGTCCGCGCACGGCCGCGTAGCCGGCCTCGCCGAGATCGGCCGTGAACTCGTTGACGTAGAGACCGATGTGCTGATCGGCCACCTTCGGGTCCATCTCCTGCGCGTGCTCCCGTACGTACGGCCGGGAGGCGTCCGGGTCGTCCCAGGCCATCCGTACCGACGCACGGGCCGCGTCGGCGAGGCTCCGCAGCACGTCGGGGCCGAGCGAGCGGCGGGCGATGATCGCGCCGAGCGGGATCGGGAGGCCGGTGGTGTCCTCCCAGTGGGCGCCCATGTCGGCGAGGGCGTGCAGACCGTAGTTCTGGTACGTGAACCGGGCCTCGTGGATGACGAGCCCCGCGTCGACCTTCCCGTCCCGTACGGCGGGCATGATCTCGTGGAACGGCATGACGACGACGTTCCCGACGCCTCCCGGGACGACGTCCGCCGCCCACAGCCGGAAGAGCAGGTACGCGGTCGAGCGCTCGCTCGGCACCGCGACGGTCTTCCCGGTGAGGTCCACGCCCGGCTCCCGCGTCAGCACCAGCGGGCCGCAGCCGCGTCCAAGGGCGCCGCCGCAGGGCAGCAGGGCGTACTCGTCGAGGACCCAGGGCAGGACGGCGTACGAGACCTTCAGGACGTCGTAGTCGGCCGTGCCGCGCTCGGCCCAGCCGTTGGTGAGGTCGATGTCGGCGAACGTCACGTCGAGGCGGGGCGCGTCGGGGACGCGGCCGTGGGCCCAGGCGTCGAAGACGAACGTGTCGTTCGGGCAGGGCGAGTACGCGATCTTGAGCTTGGGCCTTGGCGTCATGGGGCGGGCTCCACGAGGACGGTTTGGCTGAGCAGCTGGAACGTGGACCGCAGCGCGTCCAGTGCCTCGCCGATGCGCCAGGCGGCGCGGTCGCGGGGGCCGACGGCGTTGGAGACGGCCCGGATCTCGACCACGGGCACGCCGTGGGCCGCGGCGGCCTCGGCCACGCCGAAGCCCTCCATCGCCTCGGCGGCGGCGCCGGGGTGCCGCGCCGCCAGCTCGGCGGCGCGCTCGGCGGTGCCGGTGACGGTGGAGACGGTGAGGACGGGCGCGACGGTGTGGCGCTGCTCGCCGCGGGTGAGGGCGTCGGAGATGCGCCCGGTGAGGGACGCGGCGACCGGGTGGCTCGACCGCCCGAAGCCGAGCTCCTCGACGGTCAGATAGCCGTCGGGCGTCTGGGCGCCGAGGTCGGCGGAGACGATCGCGTCGGAGACGACGACGGAGCCGATCGGCGCGTGGGGCGTGAACCCGCCGGCGATCCCGGCGGAGACCACGAGGTCGTACGTCTCGCCGCCGGACGCCAGGGCGGCGAGCGCGGTGGCGGTGGCGGCGGCGACCGCGGCGGGCCCGACACCGCCGACGAGCACGTCGACGACGGAGCCCGTGCGGTGGTGGCGGCGCAGCGGGTAGCCGCCCGGGAGCGGGAGCTCGTCCGGGCCGTCCGGGCCGTCCGGGCCGCCCGGACCGTCGGAGGGAAGGCCGCGTGCGACGGAGTCAGCCTCCGCCGCCACGGCCGTCACGATCAGGATCCGGAGGGTCACCGGAGGATCAGGAGTCCTTCTTCAGCTCGAAGTGCCAGATGCCGGTCAGCTTCTTGCCGTCGTTCTCGACGATGGTGACCTGGGTCTGGTTGGTCGCCTCGCCGGTCTGGGAGGAGAAGAAGGCGCTGGCCGGGATGGTCCGGTACGTCTTCTTGTACGGCTCCGGCTCGGCGTTCTGGCCACCGAGGAAGATGGTCCAGCCGTTCTCGGCGATCTCGGGGTCGACGCCGAAGCGGATCTTGTCGTCCCCGGAGACCGTGATGGTCTTCTCGGCCTTCTTGTTGAGGCACTGCTGGATCTGCGACTCCTTGATGGCGTCGCCGTCGTTGTAGCAGGCGGCCTCGGAGTGCACCGAGTCGGTCCCGACCGTCAGGGTCGCGAGCGGAGTCGGCTTGTCGCAGGCGGAGAGTACGAGGAGCCCGGCGGAGACGGCCCCGAGGGCGACGGCGGCCCGGCGGCGCGAGCCGGTGAAGAACGCAACGGTCATGGCCCGAAGGCTATCGGGCGCACGGAACTCCGCCACGCGGGGGTGCGGCGCGCCGCGTTTTAGGCCCCTCAGGTCTCCGTGTCCGCCTTCCGGCGGGCCTCAGGCCCTCAGCCCCCCGCGGGGCTGCGTGGTCCAGGCGGGGGCGGGCGGCCCTCAGGTCTCCGTATTCGCCGTGTCCGCCTTCCGGCGGGTCTCCGCGCGGGCCGCGCCCACGAGGCCGCGGACCGCGAGCAGTGCGCCGAGGCCCAGGATGCAGGCGGCCACCGCCATGCCCATGGGGCCGCTCAGCGGCACCGAGATGCCGATCGCGCCGCCCACCACCCACGCCATCTGCAGCAGCGTCTCCGAACGGGCGAACGCCGAGGTCCGCACCACCTCCGGCACGTCCCGCTGGATCAGCGCGTCGAGCGACAGCTTCGACAGGGCCTGCGTCAGGCCCGCCACCGCGCCGAGCACCGCCACCATCGCCCCGCCGAAGAACACGGCGGCGAGGACCGCCGCCCCGCACACGGTCGTGATCATCGTGGCGATGATCACTTCCGGCGCGTGGCCGCGCTCCTTCAGGAGCGAGCCGACCGCCGTCCCGCACGCGTTCCCCACGCCCGCCGCCACCGCCACCATCGCCAGCGACACCGCCGCGCTCTGCCCCGACAGCGGATGCTCACGCAGCAGGAACGCCAGGAAGAAGATCAGGAACCCCGACAGCATCCGCTGCGCCGCGTTCGCCTGGAGTCCGTGCAGCACCGACGGCCCCACCGTCCGCAGGCTCGGCTTCTTCTCGCCGTGCGTCAGCAGGTGCACCCGCCGCTCGCCCTTCGCCGAGTCGACCTTGTGCGGCATCCGGAACGCCCAGTACCCGCCCAGCAGGAACAGCGCGCACGCCCCGTACAGCGGGTACGGCGGCCCGATCTGCTGCAGCCCCGCCCCGATCGGCGCCGCGATCCCGGTCGCGAGCAGACCCGCGAGGGTGACCCGGGAGTTCGCCTTGACCAGTGAGAAGCCGTGCGGCAGCAGCCGTGGCACGACGGCGCTGCGGACGACTCCGTACGCCTTCGACGCCACCAGGACGCCCAGCGCCGCCGGATACAGCTCGAGGCCGCCGGTGGCCACCGCCCCCGACATGGTGATCGCGAGGACCGCCCGGGTCCACATCGCCGCGGCCATCGCCGCCCGCCGTCCGTGCGGCAGGCGGTCCAGGAGCGGGCCGACGACGGGGGCCAGCAGGGTGAACGGGAGCATCGTGATCCCGAGGTACAGCGCCACCCGGCCGCGGGCCTCGTCCGTCGGTACGGAGAAGAAGACCGTGGAGGCGAGCGCGACGGTGATCATGACGTCGCCGGCCCCGTTCACGGCGTGCAGCTCGATCAGCTTCCCGAGGCCCGACTCGCCCGCGCCGTGCGCGTGCGTCGCCTTGCGGATGCCCCTGGCGGTGCCCGTGAACGGCAGATGCAGGGCGCGCCCCACCGACCGGCCCACTCGGCGGAGCGGCCCGGCATGATCGTGGGATCGTGCGGACGACCGTGCGGCTGCCACTCCGTCATAGTGCCCCACGCCCCTGACTTGTGAACCGTGGCACGGCGGGCTGTCGGTCCACGATCCGGGCCACTTGGGGCGGGCAGGTGGGCGGCGGGCGGCGGAGGGGGTAGCGTGCGTAGCGCGCCACCGGCGGAAGATCTCGGCCGCGCGCCTCTTCGGCATCCCGCAGAATGGATGACGATAGGTGTGCCCGAGAGACGCGAGACATGTCGGGCGCGGACGTCGATGCGGCCCTCTGGTCCGCTCCGCCCGCCGCCCGGGGCTTTCGCTCCCGCTCCTCGGCCGGCGCACCCGTGAGACGGCGTAGGAGAGAAGCGAGACCTGTGAGTGCTGCGACGACGCGAAGCCGTACCCCGCGTACCCCGCGTACCCCCGACCGCCTGTGCGCCGAGGCGGTAGACCTGGCGAGGGTGGCCGCCGAGGAGGCTGCCGCACCCGGAATCGTCGGCGCCCATGTGGATGTCGTCGCCGAGGGCGACCGGGTGGTCACGCACTTCTTCGAGTGCAAGGAGCCCGGCTACCGGGGCTGGCGGTGGGCCGTGACGGTCACCCGGGCCTCCCGGGCCAAGAACGTCACCCTCGACGAAACCGTCCTCCTGCCGGGCTCCGACGCCCTCCTGGCCCCCGAGTGGGTGCCGTGGAGCGAGCGGCTGCGGCCGGGTGACATGGGCCCCGGGGACCTGCTGCCGACCGAGCAGGACGACCTGCGGCTCGAACCGGGGTACACCGGCGAGGACGCGCCGCCGCCGAACTCGGCGGTCTCGGACGAGATGGCGGACCACCTCGACGTCGAGGACGCCGAGATCGTCACCCGTACGCCGTCCCGGGGCGCGATCGCCTCGGTCGCCGAGGACCTCGGCATGCGGCGCGCGCGGGTGCTGTCGCGGTACGGGCTGCACGTGGCGGCCGACCGCTGGGACGAGGCGTTCGGGGCGAAGACCCCGATGGCGCAGGCCGCGCCCGCCTCGTGTGAATCCTGCGCCTTCCTGGTGCCGCTCGCGGGCTCGCTGAAGCAGGCCTTCGGTGTCTGCGCGAACGAGTTCTCGCCGGCCGACGGGCGGGTCGTGTCGTTCTCGTACGGCTGCGGCGGGCACTCGGAGGCGGCGATCATGCCGAAGCCGCCGCGTCCGGCGCCGCCGGTCCTGGACTCGATGGGCGCGGACGCGTTTCCGCTGCGCCCGGCGAAGGACTCGGGCTCCACGACGGAACCGGACGACACGTCGGAGGACCTGGGCCACTCGTAACCGGCCCCCGCCCGTGTGGGCGGTCGTCCCCCCGCCGTTGTGGGCAGTCGTTCCGCTGGGGCGGAACGGGTGGGCACAACGGAACGGCGCCTTTACGGGCGCCTCCGTCCCTGTGCCCGCCCACCCCGAGGGCCTCGCACCGCGCGACGGCCTTGGGGTGCGGGTCCTGGCCCCTGAGCGGAACGCGCCCGCCAGGGCGCCTGTGCGCGGACGGGGTGGCCGTTCACCTGGGGTGATTGGCCGCGCGCGGTGCGGGAAGGCGCACGGGGCCCGGGGAAACGTTCACGTGGGCGGCCCCACATGGAGGCGCGGCGCGTCGGCCCCGTGGCGCGCGGTACCTTCGGGCCCCGGCACAATCCCGCCCCTCAGAGTGGAGTCAGACGTGAGCGTCAGCGTCAGGACGTCGACCGACGGAGCCGACCCCTTCGGCACCGCCCGGCTGCGGAGAGGCGTGCTGGATGCCTGGGGGGCCGGTCCGGCCCGGTTCCGGGAGGACGCCAACGCCGAGGAGGACCTCGCCCTCGGCGGCTACCGCGACCGCCTCGTCGTCGAGCTCGCCCAGAACGCCGCCGACGCCGCCCACCGCGCAGGCGTCACCGGTCGGCTCCGGCTCACCCTCCACGACGCGGGCCCCGACGCGCCCGCCGTCCTCGCCGCCGCCAACACCGGCGCGCCGCTGGACGCGACCGGCGTCGAGTCGCTCTCCACCCTCCGCGCCTCCGCCAAGCGCAACGAGCGCGACACCGGCGCCGTCGGCCGCTTCGGCGTCGGCTTCGCCGCCGTCCTCGCCGTCTCCGACGAACCCGCCGTCCTCGGCCGGCACGGCGGCGTCCGCTGGTCGCTCGCCGAGGCCCGCGAGCTGGCCGCCGACGCCGCCCGGCACAGCCCCGGCCTCGGGGACGAGCTGCGCCGCCGCGACGGTCACGTACCGCTGCTGCGCCTCCCGCTGCCCGCCGAGGGCACCGCCCCCGACGGCTACGACACCGTCGTCGTCCTCCCGCTCCGGGACTCCGCCGCCGTCGACCTCGCCGGGCGGCTCCTGGACTCCGTCGACGACGCCCTCCTGCTCACCCTCCCCGGCCTCGCCGAGATCGTCGTCGACACCCCCGAGGGCGTCCGGACGCTGCGCCGCTCGGAGGAGGACGGCTACGTCCACATCGCCGACTCCGCGACCGGCACCCACCGCTGGCGGACCGTCACCCACGGCGGCCCCCTCGACCTCGCACTCCTCAAGGACCGGCCCGTCGAGGAGCGGCTGCGCCCGCACTGGTCGGTGACCTGGGCCGCGCCCGTGGACGCCGAGGGCGCCCCGCTGTACCCCCGTACCGCCCCCGTCGTCCACGCCCCCACCCCCACCGACGAGCCGCTCGGCCTGCCCGCCCTGCTGATCGCCTCCTTCCCGCTGGACACCGCCCGGCGCCACCCCGCGCCCGGCCCGCTCACCGACTTCCTGGTCGAGCGCGCGGCCGACGCGTACGCCGAACTCCTCGCGGACTGGGAGCCGGTGACGGTCGCCACGATCGACCTGGTGCCGGGACCGCTCGGCAAGGGTGCCCTCGACGGGGCGCTGCGCGCGGCGATCCTGCAGCGGCTGCCGCGCGTCGCGTTCCTGGCGCCGGAGGCGCCCTCGGAGGACGTGGCCGCGCTGCGGGCGGTGGAGGCCGAGGTCGTGGAGGGCGCGGGGCACGAGACCGTCGCCGTCCTCGCGGAGGTCTTCCCGACGCTGCTGCCCGCCGGGCTCGAACGGCGGGTGGAGCTGCGCACGCTCGGCGTCGGGCGGGTGCCGTTGACGGAGGCGATCGACCGGCTCGCCGGGGTGGACCGCGCGCCGTCGTGGTGGTGGCGCTTGTACGACTCCCTCGCGGGTGTGGACCCGGACAGGCTCACGGGCCTTCCGGTGCCGCTGGCGGACGCGGGGCGCGGCGGCGAGGCCCGTGACGTCGAGGCCCTTGAGGCAGAGGGCCCTGACGCCGAGGCGCGCGACGCCCTTCCCACCCGTACCACCATCGGCCCCCGGCACGTCCTGCTGCCGCAGGACCGCACCCCCGCCGACCTCACCCGCCTCGGCCTCAAGGTCGCCCACCCGGACGCCGCCCACCCGCTCCTGGAGAAGCTGGGCGCCCTCCCCGCCACGCCCCGGGCGGTCCTGACGACGCCTCAGGTGCGGGCTGCGGTCGCCGGGTCGCTCGACGCGGGGGAGATCTGGGACGAGGACGCGGACGCCCTGGACGCCGACGAGCTGGTCGAGACGGTCCTCGCGCTCGTACGGGACGCGGAGTTGGAGCCCGGCGACGAGCCGTGGCTCGGCGCCCTCGCCCTGCCGGACGAGGACGGGGAGCTGGCGCCCGCCGGTGAACTGGTCCTGCCCGGCAGCCCCTTCGCCGCCGTCATGAACGAGGGCGAACTCGCCCTCTGCGACGCCGAGCTGGCCGAGCGCTGGGGCGAACAGCCCCTCGCCGCCTGCGGGGTGCTCGCCGACTTCGCCCTGGTCCGCGCCACCGACCTGGTCCTCGACCCGGACGAGATGGAGCCCCGCGACGGGGACTTCGCCGAGCCCGACGACGCCGGACTGCTCGACGCCGTCGACGTCTGGTGCGAGGACATCCTCGACCGGCTCCCGGACGCGCCGGTGCCGCCGGTGGCGACCGAGATCGTCGCCGTACGGGACCTTGACCTGGTGGACGACGACGCCTGGCCGCAGGCGCTCGCCCTGCTCGCCCGGCCGCCCCTGCGGGACGCCCTGACCCAGCCCGTACGGGTCCTGATGCCGGACGGTACGACCGAGACCGTGCGGTCGTACACCGCCTGGTGGCTGCGCGACCACCCCGTCCTCGACGGCCGCCGCCCCGCCGGGCTGCGGGCCGCGGGCACGGACCCGCTGCTGATCGGCCTGTACGACTCCGCGGACGCGACCGGCTTCGAGGACGAGCAGGTCCTGCGGGCCCTCGGCGTGCGGACCTCGGTCTCCGCGCTCCTCGACGAGCCGGGCGGCGCGGCCGAACTGCTGGCCCGCCTCGCCGACCCTGACCGGGAGGTGAGCGGCGCCCAGCTGCACGCCCTGTACACCGCCCTCGCCGACCTGGACCCCGAGCAGGTCACCCTCCCCGACGAACTGCGCGCGGTCGTCGACGGCGAACTCGTCGTCGTGGACGCCTCCGAGGCCCTGGTCGCCGACGCCCCCGACCTCCTCCCGCTCGCGGGCGGCCTGCCCCTGCTCCCGGTCTCCCCGGCGCGGGCGGCCGACCTCGCGGAGCTGTTCCAGGTACGGCGGCTGAGCGAGTCCGTCGAGGCCGAGGTCACGACGGTCGGCGAGGAGCACGACGTCCCGCCCTCGGTGCACGCCCTCCTCGGCCCCGCGACCCCGGACTCGTACGTCGAGCACGAGGAACTCCGCGCGGCGGACGTCGAACTGGACTGGCGCCGCACCCCCGACGGCACGATCCACGCCGCCACCCTGGAGGGCGTCGCCGCCGGCCTCGCCTGGGCGGCCGGCCAGTGGCCCCGCCGCTTCGAGGTCGCGGCCCTCCTGGAGGACCCGTCCCGCACGGCGGAACTGGCACGCGACAGGTGGTTCGACTAGGGCCTGCCCGGCCCCCAGGGGCGGCCCCGGTCAGTGGACGACGTCGAAGACCTGCTTCTGCAGGCCGTTGGCGTAGGCCTCGTGCTCGACCAGCTTCAGCTTCTGGGTGTCCTTGTCCGTAGCGCTGAAGAGCCGCTTGCCCGCGCCGAGCAGGAGCGGGAAGACGAGCAGGTGGTAGCGGTCGATCAGGCCGGCGTCCGAGAGGGCCTGGTTCAGGGTCGCGCTGCCGTGGACGATGATCGGGCCGCCCTCGGTCTGCTTCAGCGCGGCGACCTCGTCGAGCGAGCGCAGGATCGTGGTCTCGCTCCAGTTGGTGACGAGGTCGTCCTCGGCGAGGGTGGTGGAGACGACGTACTTCGGCATCACCTTGTAGTCGGCGAACTCCGCCATGTCGGGCCAGACCGCGCTGAACGCCTCGTAGCTGGTCCGACCGAGGAGGATCGCCGAGGCCTCCTTCTGCTCACGGCCCTTGAGCTCGAACGCCTCGGGGAGGAACTCGACGTCCTTGAAGGTCCACCCGGAGTTCCGATATCCGGGCTCGCCACCCGGGCCCTCCACGACGCCGTCGAGGGAGATGAAAGCGGTGCTGATCAGGGTGCGCATGGTGGATTCCTTCGCTGTCTTGTGTCCGGGTCGGTAGCAGTTCGGCCGGCGCGCGTGCCAGTCGTGATCTATGACTGCGGAACGCGGAGAGACTCATCGGTGATCGACCAGCGAGCTTCCGATGCGCGGAGTGGACCCGGCGGGACAGGGCGGGGCGGGGCCACCTGGCCCTGTGGGTGCCCGCCCGACGGGGGACGTGGGCGGGCGCGAGCGGTGCGTTCATGGAGACGGAGGTCCGTCTCGGCCTAGATTCCCGGTCCATGACGCGGCAGAAGGCCGGCCTTCTGGGCGGCGCACCTCCCGAGCAGGACCCGAACGCGGCGGGCTCCGCCCCGGTGGCCCGGGCCACGGCGGGCTCCGCCCCGGTGGCCCGGGCCGCCGTCCCGTCCCTCGGGGCATCCCGTACCGCGATCGCGGCGGTCTGGGCGCTGACCCGGATCGTCATGGTGTACCTGCTGGTCCAGGACGACATCGGCGTCAGCAACGTCTCGTCCGAGGTGGAGTTCCTCTACCCGCGCTGGGCGGAGCAACTGGCCGGCGGCTCGTACCCGGTCGGCGACGTCACCTGGCAGTACCCGCCGGGCGCGGGCCTGCTGTTCCTCTCTCCCTCGCTCCTGCCCTTCCTCGACTACTTCGCGGCGTTCCTCGTGCTCACGCTCGTCGCCGACGCCGTGGTCACGGTGGCGCTGGCCCGCCCGGAGCGCGGGCTCGCGGGGGCCTGGATGTGGACCGCCGGGCTGCCGCTGCTCCTGAACCTGCCGCACGGGCGGTTCGACATCCAGGTGACGGCCCTCGCCGTCCTCGCGCTCCTCGCCGGGCGCCGCAGTCCGCGACTCGGCGGGGCGCTCGCCGCGGTCGGCGCGCTGATCAAGGTGTGGCCGCTGCTCACCTTGGTGGGTCTGGAACGGGGCCGTACGACGAAGGACGCCTGGGTGTCGGCCGCCGCGGCCGCCGCGGCGCTCCTGACCGTCCTCGCCGTCGCCTTCCGGCACAGCTTCGACTTCCTCCAGCAGCAGGGTGCGCGGGGCGTGCAGATCGAGTCGCTGGGCGGCACGGTGCTGTCGTTGATGCGGGCGGCGGGGCTGCCGATCTGGGTCGAAACGCGTTACGGCGCACTGGAGTTCGCGGGTGAGCACGTGGCGAGCGTGGCGCAGCTGTCGCTGATGCTGACGGCGGCGGCCTTCGGCTGGCTGATGTTCTGGCGGGGCCGGGCCTCGCGTTGGACGGAGGCGACCACGTTCGACGCGGCGCTCACCGCGGTCCTGCTGTTCACGGTCACCAGCCGGGTGATCAGCCCGCAGTACATGGTCTGGCTCCTGGGCCTGGGCGCGGTCTGCCTCACCTCCCGCCACACCACGCAGCGCCCGGTGGCCTGGGTCCTGCTCGCCGCGACGGCCGTGACGGCGCTCGCCTTCCCGACGTACTACCTGGAGGTCATGCAGGGTTCGGCCCTGGGGAACACCCTGATGGTCCTGCGCAACGGCCTGCTGCTCGTGGCCACCCTGCTCTCCTGCCATCGCCTGTGGCGGGCGACGACCGGGGCGTCCGAAAATCCGGAGCCGCGTGTGGAGGTGACCCTCAGGCCGGGAACCGGCGGTCCACCCAGCGGAAGGTGAGTTCGATGAGGGCCGCGCCCGCCGCCGCGATCGCGACCGCCGTCCACGGCATCGTCACGCCCACCAGCTTCAGGGCGAAGAAGTCCTGGAGCCAGGGGACCACGAGGACCAGGAGGAAGGCACCGGCCATCGTCGCCACCAGGGCGATGCGCCACCAGGTGTAGGGGCGGGCGACGATCGCAAGGACCCACATGGAGACCAGGAAGAGCGTCAGCGTCGCCGCGCTCGTCTCGGCGTCCAGGGCGCCCGGGCCGCTGTAGTACGAGCGGGCGACGAGGTACGTCGCGAAGGTGGCCGCCGCCGCGACGATGCCGCCGGGGATCGCGTACCGCATCACCCGTTTCACGAAGTGCGGCTTCGCGCGCTCCTTGTTGGGCGCGAGCGCCAGGAAGAAGGCCGGGACGCCGATCGTCAACGTCGAAAGCAGCGTCAGGTGCCGGGGGAGGAACGGGTACTCGACCTGGCTGCACACCACCAGGACCGCGAGCAGCACCGAGTAGACCGTCTCAGGAAGAGGGTGGCGACCCGGGTGATGTTGCCGATGACCCGGCGGCCCTCGGCGACCACCGACGGCAGCGTCGCGAAGGAGTTGTTGAGGAGAACGATCTGGGCCACCGCCCTCGTCGCCTCCGAGCCCGAGCCCATCGAGACGCCGATGTCCGCGTCCTTGAGCGCCAGGACGTCGTTGACGCCGTCGCCCGTCATGGCGACCGTGTGGCCGTGGGACTGCAGCGCGCCGACCATGTCCCGCTTCTGCTGCGGGGTGACCCGGCCGAAGACGGTGTTGCGGTCGAGTTCGTCGGCCATGGCCGCCTGGTCCGTCGGCAGGTGGCGCGCGTCCACCGTGGCCTCGGCGCCCGGCAGGCCGAGCTTTCCCGCGACCGCGCCGACCGAGACCGCGTTGTCGCCGGAGATGACCTTGGCGGCGACGTTCTGGTCGGCGAAGTAGGCGAGCGTGTCCGCCGCGTCGGGGCGCAGCCGCTGTTCGAGGACGACCAGGGCCGTCGGGCGCGCGTCGGCGGAGACCTCGGGGGAGTCGAGCTCGCGCGTGGTGCGGGCCAGGAGCAGGACGCGGAGCCCCTGCTCGTTGAGGTGGTCGATCTCGGCGAGGGTCGGGTCGCCGGCCTGCAGGAGCACGTCGGGCGCGCCGAGCAGCCAGGAGGAGGTGTCGCCGTTGCCCTCGCTGAGCGCCGCGCCGCTGTACTTGCGGGCGGAGGAAAAGGGCAGCGACTCGGTGCAGCGCCAGTCCTCGGCGTCGGGGTAGGCGGCGATGATGGCCTGCAGGGAGGCGTTGGGGCGGGGGTCGGACTCGCCGAGGGCGCCGAGGACCTTCCGTACGTACGTCTCGTCGCTGCCGTTCAGCGGGCGCAGTTCGGTGACGTCCATGCCGCCCTCGGTGAGCGTGCCCGTCTTGTCGAGGCAGACGACGTCGACGCGCGCCAGGCCCTCGATGGCCGGCAGCTCCTGCACGAGGCACTGTTTGCGGCCGAGCCGGATCACCCCGATCGCGAAGGCGACCGAGGTGAGGAGGACGAGCCCCTCGGGGATCATCGGGACGATGCCGCCGACGGTCCGGGCGACGGACTCCTTGAAGTCGGTGTCCTTGACGACGAGCTGGCTGATGATGAGGCCGATCGCGGTCGGGACCATCATCCACGTCACGTACTTGAGGATCGTGGAGATGCCGGAGCGCAGCTCGGAGTGGACGAGGGTGAAGCGGGAGGCCTCCTCGGCGAGCTGGGCCGCGTACGCCTCGCGCCCGACCTTGGTGGCGGTGAACGCGCCGCCGCCCGCGACCACGAAGGAGCCCGACATCATCGTGTCGCCGGGCTTCTTCACGACCGGGTCGGCCTCGCCGGTGAGCAGCGACTCGTCGACCTCCAGGCTGTCGACCTCGGCCACCTCGCCGTCGACGACGACCTTGTCGCCCGGGCCGAGTTCGATGAGGTCCCCGAGGACGATCTCGGAGGTGGAGACCTCGGTGGCGACCCCGTCGCGGCGGACGGTCGGTTTCGCCTCGCCGATGACGGCGAGCCCGTCGAGGGTCTTCTTGGCGCGGAGTTCCTGGATGATGCCGATGCCGGTGTTGGCGATGATCACGAAGCCGAAGAGGCTGTCCTGGATCGGCGCGACGAAGAACATGATCACCCAGAGCACGCCGATGATCGCGTTGAAGCGGGTGAAGACGTTGCCGCGGACGATGTCGGCGGTGGAGCGGGAGCTGCGGACGGGTACGTCGTTGACCTCGCCGCGCGCGACGCGTTCGGCGACCTCGGCGGAGGTCAGTCCGGCGGCCCGGTGGACGACGGGTGGTGCGTCCGCGGTGTTCTCGCTGCCGTCGGTGTCGATCTTCGCCCGCTGAGTCATGTTTCCGACGGTACGACCGGAAGCGAGCGTTCACCTGCTGAGCAGGGTGAACATCAGACCGCGGGAGGACCGAAATCGTTCCGGGGTACTACGACGTGGCCGAGTCCATGCGACCTGCCTCCGTGCGCGCCGCCTCCGCGCGCTTGATCGCCGCGTCGCGCTTGCGTACGTACCAGATGCCGATCAGCCCGAGGCCGGCTCCGGCCAGGCACGTCCAGACCCACCAGGTCAGGTCGCGGTCGTCGAACCAGCCGTAGAAGGGGACCTGGACGAGGAAGAGTACGAACCAGAGGATCGTGCCGCCGGTGATGGTGGCGACGACGGGCCCCTCCAGGGGCTCGGGTGCCTCGTGCTTGGGGGTCCACTTCGCCATGCGGTCAGTCTAGGCGGCGATTCCGACGGTCTACGCGCGGAGATGGACTCCCTCTCGTTCATGTGTTCATACTGAAACGGTTTGCCTCTGGCGGGTTGCCTTCGTATGAACCGCCAATCACGACCCCGCGAGGAACCCCCATGAGCACCACGGCCGCCGCCAAGGCCATGCCCCCTTCCCCCGAGGACGGCGCCCCGCCCTCCGGAGGACTCGACCGCTTCTTCAAGATCTCCGAGCGCGGCTCCACCGTCGCCCGCGAGGTCCGCGGCGGTTTCGCCACCTTCTTCGCGATGGCCTACATCATCGTGCTGAACCCGATCATCCTCGGCAGCGCCAAGGACATGTACGGGCACCAGCTCGACAGCGGCCAGCTGGTCACCGCGACCGTGCTGACCGCCGCCTTCTCGACGCTCCTCATGGGTGTCATCGGCAACGTCCCGATCGCCCTCGCGGCCGGTCTCGGCGTCAACACGGTCGTCGCGCTCCAGCTCGCGCCCCGGATGTCCTGGCCGGACGCCATGGGCATGGTCGTCCTCGCGGGCATCGTCGTGATGCTGCTCGTCGCGACCGGTCTGCGCGAGCGCGTGATGAACGCGGTCCCGGTCGGCCTGCGCAAGGGCATCGCGATCGGCATCGGCCTCTTCATCATGCTCATCGGCCTCGTCGACTCGGGCTTCGTCTCCCGTATCCCCGACGCCGCGCACACCACCGTCCCGCTGCAGCTCGGCGCCGACGGTCACCTCACCGGCTGGCCGGTCCTTGTCTTCGTCCTCGGCACGCTGCTCACCCTCGCGCTGATCATCCGCAAGGTGCCGGGCGCCATCCTCATCTCCATCGTCGTCATGACGATCGTGGCGATGGTGATCAACGCGGTCGCGACCGTCCCGTCCTGGGGTCTGACCACCCCGACCTGGCCCGGCAACCCGGTGGCCTCGCCCGACTTCGGCCTCGTCGGTCAGGTGAGCCTGTTCGGAGGGTTCGACAAGGTCGGGATGCTGACCGGTGTCCTCTTCGTCTTCACCGTGCTGCTGTCCTGCTTCTTCGACGCGATGGGCACCATCCTCGGCGTCGGCGACGAGGCGAAGCTGATGGACAAGGACGGCAACTTCCCCGGCATCAACAAGGTCCTGCTCGTGGACGGCCTGGCCGTCGCCTCCGGCGGCGCGACCTCGTCCTCCGCCACCACCTGCTTCGTGGAGTCCACGGCGGGCGTCGGCGAGGGCGCCCGTACCGGCCTCGCCTCGGTGGTCACCGGCGCGCTGTTCTCGGTGGCGCTGTTCCTCACGCCGCTCGCCACGATGGTCCCGTCCCAGGCGGCGACGCCCGCGCTGCTCGCGGTCGGCTTCCTGATCCTGGCCGGTTCGGTCAAGGAGATCGACTGGAGCGACTTCACCATCGCGGTGCCGGCGTTCCTGGCGATGGTGATGATGCCGTTCACGTACTCGATCACGAACGGCATCGGCATCGGCTTCATCGCGTTCAGCGTGCTGCGTCTCGCGGCCGGCCGGGGCCGTGAGGTCCCGGTGGCCATGTACGTCGTGTCGGCGGTCTTCGTCTTCTACTACGCGATGCCGGCCCTCGGCCTCACGTAGTGGCCGTGCTCGGGGGCTGCGTCAGCCCGTAGAACTTCTCCGTCTCGTCGACGGCCGACTTGAACCGTTCGTCGAAGTCATCGCGGATGAGCGTCCGGACCACATAGTCCTGGACGCTCATTCCGCGTTTGGCGGCGTGTCCCTTGAGACGGTCGAGCAGCTCACCGTCGATGCGCAGGCTGAGCACTGTCGATCCCATGCCAGTCAGGGTCGCGGCACGGACGGGCCCGGTGCGTCACTTTCCGGATCCATCTCACTCGTTTGGGTGACAGATTCGGTCACCGGCATTCCGGGTGGTATTTAGCCCGTCTAATGAGTTACGCTAAGGAACATGCCTGACCTGTCCCACGGCACCGCCGACGACGCCGCCGCCGTGAACGCGCTCCGCTCCGCCGTCATGCGCCTCAGTCGACGACTCAAGCACCAGCGTGTCGACGAGTCGCTGAGCCCGACCGAGATGTCGGTGCTCGGCACCCTGGCCCTGTGCGGCTCCGCCACCCCCGGTGAGCTGGCCCGCAAGGAGCACGTCCAGCCGCCGTCGATGACCCGCATCGTCGCGCTGCTCGAAGCCAAGGGACTGGTCCGGCTCGAGCCTCACCCCGACGACCGCAGGCAGAAGGTCGTCAGCCAGACCGAGCGGGCCGAAGCCATGCTCGAAGAGTCCCGCCGCAAGCGGAACGCCTGGCTGGCCACCCTCGCCGAAGGCCTGGACGAGGACGACTGGGCCAAGCTCCGCGCGGCCGCCCCCGTCCTGGAGAAGCTCGCCCACCTCTAGGGTCTTTCGTTTGGGTCAGGCCGGATGAGGGAGCGGGGTCTGGTGCCGTGCATCGCAAGGCGGAGGAGGGCGTCATGGCGGAGCCATGGCAACCGACGACAACGCGGCGAGGCGCGGTGCCAGGGCCCGCGAGCCCGGCATGATCCAAACGAGAGGCCCTAGATCCCTACGCCGAGGAGGCGACGCACTTTGAGTACGGGACCCGGAGCAGACTCCGCACCCGTCCACAAACCCGAGACCCACACCCGTGGACGGGGGGAAACCTTCTCCTCGCTCCGCATACGCAACTACCGGCTGTTCTTCACCGGTGCCATCGTCTCCAACACCGGCACCTGGATGGCCCGCATCACCCAGGACTGGCTGGTCCTGAGCCTCACCGGATCCGCCGCCGCGGTCGGCATCACCACGGCGCTGCAGTTCCTCCCGATGCTGCTCTTCGGTCTGTACGGCGGTGTCATCGCCGACCGCTACCCGAAGCGGCGCATCCTCCTCATCAGCCAGGCCGCCCTAGGCCTCTGCGGGCTCGCGCTCGCCGCCCTGACGCTCTCCGGCCACATCCAGGTCTGGCACGTCTACCTGGTCGCGTTCCTGCTCGGCATGGTCACCGTCGTCGACAACCCGACCCGGCAGTCCTTCGTCTCCGAGATGGTCGGCCCCGACCAGCTGCGCAACGCCGTCTCGCTGAACTCCGCGAACTTCCAGTCCGCCCGGCTCGTCGGCCCCGCCGTCGCCGGTCTGCTGATCGCCACGATCGGCAGCGGCTGGTCCTTCCTGCTCAACGGACTGTTCTTCCTCGCCCCGCTCACCGGCCTGCTGCTCATGCGCCCCGCCGAGTTCCACAAGGTGGAGCGCGCACCGCGCGGCAAGGGTCAGCTGAGAGAGGGGCTGCGGTACGTCGCCGGGCGGCCGGAGCTGATCTGGCCGATCGTCCTCGTCGGCTTCATCGGCACCTTCGGCTTCAACTTTCCGATCTGGCTCACCGCGTTCTCCGAGGAGATCTTCCACGTGGGCGCGGGGACGTACGGCTTCCTGAACACGCTCATGGCGGCCGGCTCGCTCGCGGGCGCGCTCCTCGCGGCGCGGCGCGGCTCCACGCGGCTGCGGACGCTGGTCGTCGCGGCGGTCGTGTTCGGCGTGCTGGAGATCGCGGCGGCGCTGTCGCCCGGCTTCTGGCTGTTCGCGCTGCTGCTCGTGCCGATCGGCATGTTCGGCCTCACGGTCAACATCACCGCCAACTCGGCCGTCCAGCTGGCGACGGACCCGGCGATGCGGGGCCGGGTCATGAGCCTCTACATGATGGTCTTCGCGGGCGGCACGCCGATCGGTGCGCCGCTGCTCGGCTGGATCACGGACACGTACGGCCCGAGGGTCGGCTTCGCGACGGGCGGACTGGTCTCGCTCGTGGCGGCCGGCGCGATCGGCCTGATCCTGGCCCGGGTCGGCGGCCTGAAGATGGACCTGGGCTGGCACCACGGCCACCCGCGGGTCCGCTTCGTGCCGCGGGAGAGACTGGCGACGGCCGCGTAGAGCACGTGGTGGGTGGCGGGACGAGCCCGCCACCCATGACGCGGGTCAGACCCGCTGCTCCAGCACCTGACCCGGCCAGTCGCCCACCGTGAAGGACTCCGTCCTCCTGAAGCCCTGGCGTTCGTAGTACTCCACGAGCCGGCCCTCGCTGCCCGCGAAGCAGTCGACGCGCAGCAGCGACAGGCCCTGGCGGCGGGTCTCCTCCACCGCGTGCGCGAGCAGCGCGGCGCCCACGCCACGGCCGTGGAAGCGCCCGTCGGTCGCCAGGATGTGGACGTACACCTCGGGCTCGTCCGCCGGTGCGACGTACGACGCCGGGTGCGGGGTCAGGGTCAGCGTGCCCGCCGGTACGCCGTCGATCTCGGCGATCCACGGGGTGCCCTCGCCCACGATCCTCTCGACGAGCTCCACCGCCTTCGGGCGGGCGGACCACGGTTCGGTGCCCCACTGGGCGGTGATGCCCTTGCCGTTCAGCCAGACGACGGCGCTGTCGAGCAGCGCGACTATCGCGGGGACGTCCTCCGCCCCGCCCTTCCTGATCGCGATCTCCATCCGGCCGAGCGTAGCCGCTGCCAGACTCGACCCATGAGGCTTTTCGCGGCCGTGCTGCCGCCCCGGGAGCAGCTGACCGAACTCGCCAGGGTCGTCGACCGCCTGGCCCACCTGCCCGGCGCCGATGGGCTGCGCTGGACCTCCCGGCCAGGCTGGCACTTCACGCTCGCGTTCATGGGCGAGGTCGACGACGAGCTGCTCCCCGACCTCCGCGCGCGGCTCGCCCGCGCCGCCCACCGCACGCGGCCGTTCGGCCTGCGTCTGCACGGCGGCGGCCACTTCGGCCGGGCGGTGCTGTGGACGGGGGCCGCGGGGGACCTCGACGAGATGCGCCTGCTCGCCGAGCGCGCCGACGCCGCCGCCCGCCGCGCGGGCGTCCCGATGGACGAGCACCGCCGCTACCAGGCCCACCTGACCGTCGGCCGCTCGCGCGACGGAGTCGACCTGCGGCCGTTCGTCGACGCGCTGACCCCGTTCGAGGGCACCCGCTGGCAGGTCTCCGAGCTGGCACTCGTCCGCAGCAACCTCCCGACCGGCGGTGTGCCGGGGGAGCAGCCGCGTTACGAGACGGTCGGCGCGTGGCCCCTGGGCGGGGCGGTGGAGCCTCCGGGTTAACCTCTTCGGGTGGACCCGAAGACCCGTAACCGGATCATGGCCGGTGTGCTCGTGCTGATGTTCGCGATCGTCGCGCTGTCGTCGGTGCTCGGGCAGTAGCAGTAGCAGTAGCGGTAGCAGGACCAGTACCGCCGAGCGCCCGACGACAGCTTCGTCGACGGATCCGACAGGTGATCCGTCGACGGTTCGATCGACAGCTCGATCGGCTGACTACCAGGCGAAGGCCTCCGGAGACGGACCCGGGCCCGGGAAGACCTCGTCGAGTGAGGTCAGCAGCTCGTCCGACAGCTCCAGCTCGACCGCCCGCAGGGCGCCCTCCAGCTGCTCCGCCGTGCGCGGGCCGACGATGGGGCCGGTGACCTGGGGGCGGGTGAGCAGCCAGGCGAGGCCCACCTCGCCCGGTTCGAGGCCGTGCTTCTCCAGCAGGTCCTCGTACGCCTGGATCTTCGCGCGCGCGGACGCGTCGGCGAGGACCTCCGCCGCTCGGCCGCTCGCGCGCCGGCCGCCCTCCTCCTGCTTCTTGATGACGCCGCCGAGGAGACCGCCGTGCAGCGGGGACCAGGGGATGACCCCGAGGCCGTACTCCTGCGCGGCCGGGAGCACCTCCATCTCGGCGCGCCGCTCGTACAGGTTGTAGAGGCACTGCTCGCTGACCAGGCCGACCATGCCGCGCCGGGCGGCGGCCTCGTTGGCCTGGGCGATCTTGTAGCCGGGGAAGTTGGAGGACGCGGCGTACAGGATCTTGCCCTGCTGGATCAGGACGTCGATCGCCTGCCAGATCTCCTCGAAGGGGGTCAGGCGGTCGATGTGGTGGAACTGGTAGACGTCGATGTAGTCGGTGCCGAGCCGCTTGAGGGAGGCGTCGACGGCGCGGCGGATGTTCAGGGCGGAGAGCTTGTCCTCGTTGGGCCAGGTGTCGTCCTCGCGGGACATGGAGCCGTAGACCTTGGTGGCGAGGACGGTCTTCTCCCGGCGGCCGCCGCCCTGGGCGAACCAGCTGCCGATGATCTCCTCGGTGCGGCCCTTGTTCTCGCCCCAGCCGTAGACGTTGGCGGTGTCGAAGAAGTTGACGCCGGCGGCGAGCGCGGCGTCCATGATCGCGTGGCTGTCGGCCTCGTCCGTCTGCGGGCCGAAGTTCATCGTGCCGAGGACGAGTCGGCTGACCTTGAGTCCGGTGCGTCCGAGCTGCGTGTACTTCATGGTCCCCAAGCCAAGCCCTTGGAGCGCGCTTCAGGCAAGAGGGTTCTGCGGAACGCTTGTTGGGTTCACGCGCCCGTTGCACGCGCCTGTCGTGCGTGCCTCTCGCGTACGCGCGTCCGTCGCGCTCACGCGCCGCCGAGTGCCGTGCTCACGCGCCGCCGAGCCAGCTCGTGGCGTCGAGGCGGTAGGTGGTCTCGGGCGGGACGACCTGGCGGAGGGCGGTCTCCATGTCCCGTACGCGGTCGGCGCCCAGGGTCTTCGTCCATTCCGCGCGCAGGTCGTCGAAGATCGCGGCCGAGCGGGCGAGGGCGTCGAGGCCGTGCGGGGTGAGGCGGACGAGCTTGCGGCGGGCGTCGGCGGGGTCGTCGGCGCGTTCGGCGTAGCCGACGGCGAGGATGCGGTCGACGGTCTTGCCCGCGGCCTGCTTGGAGACGCCGAGGTGGCGGCCGATGTCGCTGGCGGTCGCGCCCCGGGGGCCGCCGGCGGCGACGGCCTGGAGGGCGAAGCCGTGCGCGGGGCGGAGGTCGGGGTGGCCCTGGCGGGCGAGTTCGGCGTGGAGCCGGTCGATGAGGGTGCGGAAGCCGGCGAAGAGGAGGAGCGGGAGCTCGAACCCCGGCACGGATTCCCCCTTGCGGTTATCGACAACCTGGTTTACGTTTCTCGCCTCAGCATGGTCAACCATGTTGTCGATTCTACTCCGCTCTCGACTTCCCTTCCTCTTCCAGGAGCTGCCTTGTTCGTCGATCACACCGTAGAGACCGCCCCCGCCGGGTCCCGCCGCTCCATGGAGCGCGTGGCCGGTGCCTGGGGTCACCTGCCGCAGGCCGTGGCCCGCATGGCGGAGTCCCCGCACGCGCTGGACGGCTTCCTGAAGCTGAGCGCGATGTTCGAGGACACGACGCTCGACCCGCACTCGCGCGAGACGGTGATCCTGACGGTCGCCGTACGGAACCAGTGCCACATCTGCATCCAGCTGCACGAGGCGAAGCTGGCCAAGCTCGGCCCGGTCGCCGACCCCGAACGGCTGGAGGCGATACGGCAGTTCACGCACCAGGTCCTCGCCGCTTCCGGAGCTGTGAGCGACGAGGATCTGGAGACGTTCTTCGGTTTCGGCTACACCCGCCAGAACGCCCTGGAGGTCGTCCTCGGCATCGGCGCCTACACGCTGTCGACCCTGGCGAACCGGCTGACCCGTTCGGCGTGAGCGTCACCGCGGACCCGGTCAGACGAGGGTGACCGCGGCGAGGGCCAGGGCCGAGCCCCCGAAGATGATCGCGTGGCGGATGTTCTGCTGGATCCGGACCCAGCCGGGGAAGGCGTTCTCGGCGGCCCTGAGGAAGGCGGGGACGTCGATGCGGGTCAGCTCGGGGTCGCCCTTGCGCTCGAAGGCCGTACGGACGGAGGAGACGGCGGTGAGGTTGCTGAGGAGGATCAGGCCGTTCATGACGATGACGAGCGACTGGAAGATCCAGGTCAGCGTCTGACCCCAGCCGCTGCCGGCGAAGTTGAGGGCGGCGATCGTGATCATGACCGCGGCGACGGAGGCCGGGGCCCACGTCTCGTGGCCGCTCGCGTCGAACTTGATGTCGTTCTCGGCGAGGACGCCGGGCCGGATGCCCTGGCGGTCCAGCTCGCGGTCGGCGGCGATCGTGGCGGCGGGGCCGAAGCGGGCGCGGACGATCGGGATGCTGACGAAGGCGAGGGCGATGAGGATCTGCATGACGGCGGCGAGGTCGGCGTTCATCGGGATCTTCTCCTGGGGTTCGGTGTCGTCGTCCCCTGACGAGAAGGACGATGCCGAACCGCGCTGACACCCGACCCACCTGCGGCTGACAGCCTCGCACGGGGTCTGTCAGCGCGCCCGACGCACTGTCAGCGGGCCTCCGTACGCGCTCCGTACGGGGCGCCGAGCCCCCACGCCTGGTGCATCGCCGAGGCGAAGGCGGCCGCCAGTTTGTGCTCGCCGGAGGGGCCGGGGTGCGTGCCGTCGTAGGTGTCCGTGTCGAGGTCGTACGTGACCGGTGTCGTCGCGAGGAGCAGCGGCGATGCGGCCGTGTCCAGGTCGGCCACGGCCTTCGCGAGCAGCTCGTTGAAGCGCTCGCACTCGGCGGCGAAGGGCGCGTCGTACGTGGCCCGGACGTTCGGGATGACCGGCATGACGACGAACCGGACGCGCGGGTTCGCGGCGCGGGCGGCCTCGACGAAGGCGCGGACGTTGTCGGCGGTCTGGGAGCTGTTGGTGTAGAAGCCGAGGTCTATCAGGCCGAGCGAGACCAGGAGCACGTCCGCCCCGGTCGCCGTCACGGTCTCGCCGATGAGCGGCGCCATGTGCAGCCACCCCTCGCCCCAGCCGGCCAGATGCCGGCGGGCGGGTGCGGGGAAGTCCGGGTCGGCGTAAGCGTGCGAGAGGGGCGCGTCGGCGCCGGAGTCGTACAGCTCGGTGCGCGGGCCGACGATCTCGTACCGCCCTGGCAGCGCGGCTTCGAGGTGCTGCCACATCCGGAAGCGCCAGGTGTGGTCGCCGGCCTGTCCGATGGTGCAGCTGTCGCCGACGAACATGAAACGCATGGTCACATCATCGCGGAGCCCGCCCGACACCTGCGACGTGATCCCGGCCACCCCCGTACGGACCACTTCGTGCTCGGCCGCCCCGCCGGTCCATGTGCTCCCCGGCCACCCCCGTACGGCCACCCCCGTACGGCCACCTCGCACCGTCCACCGCGCGCGCGAAGCGGGCATGGCAGGCTGGAGGGCATGCGATCTTTCCTGGGTGTTGTCGGTGGCGCGGCGCTGGTCCTGGCCCTGGCGGCCGCCCCCGCCGGGGCCGCCGAGGGGGCGGATCAGGACTTCACGATCCAGGACTCCCGGATCAAGGAGTCCAGCGGCATCGCCGCCAGCCACGCGCACCCGGGCATCTACTGGACGCACAACGACCAGGACGCCCCGCTGATCTATGGCGTCGACTCCCGCACCGGCGATACCGTCGCGACGCTCACCATGAAGGGCGTCGGCACGCCCCGCGACATGGAGGCCATCTCCGTCGGTCCGGACGGTGACATCTACGTCGGCGACATCGGCGACAACAAGGACGGCACCTGGGACCACGTCTGGATCTACCGCTTCCCCGAGCCGAAGCAGCTCAGGAACCAGACGGTCACGGCGAAGCAGTACGACGTGAAGTACGCCGACGGGCCGCGCAACGCCGAGGCCCTGATGGTCCATCCGAAGACCGGCCGGGTCTACATCGCCAGCAAGAACGAGAACACCGGCGGGCTGTACGCGGGCCCGGAGCGGCTCTCGACCTCCGGTACGAACGTCTTCCGGCGCATCGGCGACGTGCCGTGGGTGACCGACGGGGCGTTCTCGCCGGACGGCGAACGGCTCCTGCTGCGCGGCTACTTCAGCGCCAAGGAGTACGCGTGGAAGGACGGCCGCCTCGACGGTGACGGCAGGAGCGTGGGGGCGCCCTTCCAGGGGCAGGCGGAGTCGGCGACGTACACGACGGACGGCGCGGCGATGATGTTCGGCTCCGAGGGGCTGAACAGCGGTGTCGTCCGGGTGGACCGGCCCGAGGCCGAACGCCCCTCGGAGAAGGCCCCCGGCGCGTCGCCGACGAAGGATTCGGGCGGCGCGACCGGCGGCACCCCCGAGGAGCGGGGGAACTTCACCCTCGGCGTGATCGTCCTGGGCACCGCGACCGCCCTGGTCATCGGCGGGAAGCGCCTCCTGCGCCGCCGCTGACGTCGTTGTCGCTGTTGTCGCCGTTGTCGCCGTTCGAGCGGCTGACCAGCGTCTCCAGGCCGTCGAGGAGGCGGTCGAGTCCGAACGTGAAGTGGTCGAACTCGCGGGCGAAGGTGTCGTCGGCGAGCGCCGCCATGTGCGGGTAGTCGCCCGAGGCCATCGCCCGCTCCAGGAAGGGCTGTTGCCCCGTCCAGAACTCCTCGTCGCTGACGCCCGTCTCCTTCGCCGCCTCGGCGGCCTGGATCTCCATCCGCGCGATGCCCGTGACATAGCTCTGCACGGTGATGATCACCCCGATCGTCTCGGGGTCGCTCAGCCCCATCCCGTGCGGTCCCTTCAGGCCCGAGAGGCAGAGTTCGAGACCGCGCACCGCGCTCGGGCCGAGGACCGAGCGGGCCTGGTTGACGCGGAGCAGCCAGGGGTGGGCCTGGTAGAGCTCGCGGTAGGAGCGTGCGAGCTGCGTGACCGTGTCGCGCCAGTGGGTGGGGACCTGCGGGTCGTCCTCGAATGACTCGCCCTGCACGCGGTCGAGCATCAGGTCGAGCAGCTCGGTCTTGCCGGGGACGTACCGGTAGAGCGACATCGTCCCGACGCCGAGCTCCGTCGCCACGCGTCGCATGGAGACGGCGTCGAGCCCCTCCGCGTCGGCGACGCCGACGGCGGCCGTGACGATCCGGTCGAGGGTGAGGCCCGGCTTGGGGCCGCGGCTGGGGCGTTCGCCCGTGCCCCAGAGGAGATCCAGGCTGCTGCTCGTCGTCGCGTCCTTCATGGGCTCACCTTAAAACTGAGTACACCGTACTCTGAATCGGGTACGGTGTACTCAGTTTCGCTGAGCGGAGGTTTCCATGTACGAACACGCGGTCCTCGTCGAGGGCCTGCGCAAGCGCTACGGCAAGGGCGCGAGCGGGAAGGGCGCGAGCGGGAAGGGCGCCAGCGGGAAGGGCGGAAGCGGGAAGGGCGCGAGCGGGAAGGGCGGAAGCGGCAGAGGCGGGAGCAGTGGCAGCCGCGGGAGTGGCAGCACCTTCGCCCTCGACGGCTTCGACCTCGCCGTCCGCCCCGGTACGGTCCACGGCCTCCTCGGGCCCAACGGAGCGGGGAAGACCACCGCCGTACGTGTCCTCGCCACGCTCCTGAAGGCGGACGGCGGCCGTGCCGAGGTCGCCGGGATCGACGTCGCCCGCGACCCGCGCGCCGTCCGTACCCGCATCGGTCTCGCCGGGCAGTACGCCGCCGTGGACGAGGGCATCAGCGGCCGGCAGAACCTGGAGCTGTTCGGCCGCCTCTTCCACCTGGGCGCCCGCCGGGCCCGGGCCCGCGCCGTCGAACTCCTCGACCGCTTCCAGCTCACCGAGGCCGCCGACCGGGACGCGAGCACCTACAGCGGCGGGATGCGCCGCCGCCTCGACCTGGCGGCCTCGATGATCCTCGCGCCCGACGTGCTCTTCCTGGACGAGCCGACCACGGGCCTCGACCCGCGCGGCCGGGGCGAGGTCTGGGACGCCGTCCGTGCCCTGGTCGCGGGCGGTACGACCGTGCTGCTCACCACCCAGTACCTGGACGAGGCCGACCGGCTCGCCTCCCGGATCACCGTCATGGACCGGGGCCGCGCGATCGCCGACGACACCCCCGACGGGCTGAAGGACCGGGTCGGCGGCGACCGGATCGAGGTCGTCGTCGCCGGGCCCGCCGACCTCGCCGCCGCCCGCGCGATCGTCGCCAGGGTCGCCGCCGGCACCCCGGCGGTGGACGAGGCCGAGCGCCGCGTCCACGCCCCGGTCACCGACCGGGTCGCGGCCCTGACCGAGGTCGCCAGGAGCCTCCAGGACGAACGGATCGCGGCCGATGACATCGGCCTGCGCCGCCCCAGCCTGGATGACGTGTTCCTGTCCCTGACGGGCCGCAGCACGGACCGCACCGACATCACCTCCGCGGCCGGCACCACCGACACCGCCCGCACCCCTCAAGGAGCTGCCGCATGACCGCCGTCGACATCTCCCTCGCGCCGCACCACGGGCGCGCGTACTGGGCCGTCGTCGACTCCTGGAGCGTCGTCCGCCGCACGCTGCTCCACTTCCGCCGCCACCCCGTCACCCTCGTCTGGATGCTCGGCTTCCCGATCGTCTCCGTCCTCCTCTACGGATTCGTCTTCGGCAACGCGATGCGGGTCCCGGGCCAGGGCGACTACCGGGAGTTCCTGATGCCCGGCATGTTCGCCACGACGATGGCCTTCGGCTTCATGAGCACCGCCACCGCCGTCGTCACCGACAGCGGCAAGGGCGTGGTGGACCGCTTCCGCTCCATGCCGATGGCGCCCTCGGCCGTCACCACCGGCCGGGCCGTCGCCGACCTCCTGGTCGCCACCGCCGAACTCACCATCCTCGCCGCGACCGCCCTCGCCATCGGCTGGACCTCCGACGGCGGCCTCGGACCGACCCTGGGCGGCTTCGGGCTGCTGCTGTTCCTGCGCTTCAGCCTGATCTGGGTGGGCGTGTGGTGCGGGCTCGTCCTCCCCAACACCGAGGCGGCGGGCGCGCTGTACGCCGTGATCTTCCCGCTCACCATGGTCTCCAGCGTCTACGTCGCCCCGACCCTGATGCCCTCGTGGCTGGCGCCGGTCGCCGCCTGGAACCCGATCTCCTCGACCGTCACCGCGACCCGCGAACTCTTCGGGAACCCGGGCGCGGGCGGCGCGAGCTGGGTGGAGCAGAACGCGGTCCTGATGGCGTTCGTCTGGCCGCTGGTCATCACGGCGGTCTTCCTGCCGCTGGCGGTCCGCAGGTTCCAGCGGCTCAGCAGGTGAGCCTCGCGTCCTGGGCCGAGACTGGAAGGAGGACCGGAAACGACGAGGCGTGGAGGGATCATGACGGGTTTCACCCGCGAGGGCACCCCCGTCGCCATGGAAGGCGGCGGCCTGGACTTCCGGATGCAGGAGGCAGGAGGGGACATGACCGTCGCCTTCATCCACCTCCCCAAGGGCACCGACATGGCGCCCGCGCTCAAGGGCCTGGAGGGCGATCTGTGCCAGTGCCCGCACTGGGGATACCTGCTCAAGGGCCGGATCAGGATGCGGACCGCGTCGGGTGAGGAGATCTACGAGGCCGGGCAGGCCTACTACTGGTCACCCGGGCACGCTCCCGAGGCCCTGGAGGACGTCGACGTCGTGGAGTTCTCGCCGACGGCCGAGTTCAACGCGGTGATCGACCACGTGAAGGCCCAGGCGGGGTGAGCGCGGAACGGGTGAGCGCGGAACGTTGAACGCGGAACGTACGAGGGCCCACCATCGACGAACGCGGAACGCACGAGGGCCCGGCATCGACCATGCCCGATGCCGGGCCCTCGTACGTAAGGCGAAAAGGCGTTACAGCTTCTCGATCACGTAGTCGACGCAGGCCGTCAGGGCCCGCACGTCCGCCGGGTCGATCGCCGGGAACATCGCGATCCGCAGCTGGTTGCGGCCCAGCTTGCGGTACGGCTCGGTGTCCACGATGCCGTTGGCGCGCAGCACCTTGGCGACCGCCGCCGCGTCGATCTCGTCCGCGAAGTCGATCGTGCCGATGACCTGCGAGCGCTTCGCCGCGTCCGTCACGAACGGCGTCGCGTACTTGGACTCCTCGGCCCAGGTGTACAGCGCCTGCGAGGACTCCTTCGTCCGCGCCACGGCCCAGTCCAGACCGCCCTGGCCGTTGATCCACTTCAGCTGCTCGTTGAGCAGGAAGAGGGTGGAGAGCGCCGGGGTGTTGTACGTCTGGTTCTTCAGCGAGTTGTCGATCGCCGTCGGGAGCGAGAAGAACTCCGGGATGTGCCGGCCGGACGCGTGGATGCGGGCCGCGCGCTCCAGGGCCGCCGGGGAGAAGGCGGCCAGCCACAGGCCACCTTCGGCGGCGAAGGACTTCTGCGGGGCGAAGTAGTAGACGTCGGACTCGGCGATGTCGACCGGCAGGCCGCCCGCGCCGGAGGTCGCGTCGACCAGGACGAGCGCGCCCTCGTCGGCGCCCGCGACCCGCTTGACCGGGGCCGCGACACCCGTGGAGGTCTCGTTGTGCGTGTACGCGTACACGTCGACGCCCGCCTCGGCCACCGGCTCCGGGTGGGTGCCCGGGTCGGAGGAGATCACGGTCGGCTCGGCCAGCCACGGGGCCAGCTTCGCGGCCTTCGCGAACTTGGAGGAGAACTCGCCGAACGTCAGGTGCTGCGACTTCGACTCGATGAGCCCGTGGGTCGCGATGTCCCAGAAGGCGGTGGAGCCGCCGTTGCCCAGGATCACCTCGTAGCCCTCGGGCAGCGAGAAGAGGTCGCGCACGCCGGCCCGTACCTCGCCGACCAGGTTCTTGACCGGAGCCTGGCGGTGGGACGTGCCGAGCAGGGAGGTGCCGGTGGCGGCCAGGGCGTCCAGCGCCTCCGTACGCACCTTGGAGGGGCCCGCGCCGAAACGGCCGTCGGCGGGCTTGATGTCAGCGGGAATCTGGATCTCAGCCACGGGCGGAGCGTATCGGGTCGGACAGCACACGGCTGACGATGTCCGCCGGATGAGACGCCTGGTGAGACATCCTGACCTTGTGCGAAAACACCACGAGCGGTCCGAGCTTGAGGCGGCGCTGCGCGCGGCCGTGGCGGGAGACGTCGACTTCGGCGCCACGGCGAGGGCCCTGACGACGATGGACGCGTCCAACTACCGCCGGGTGCCGACGGGTGTGGTCGCACCCAGGGACGCGGCCGACGTGGCGGCGGCGCTCGCCGTCTGCCGGGCGCGGGGGGTTCCGGTCGTGGCGCGGGGCGGCGGCACGTCGATCGCGGGGCAGGCGACCGGGACGGGCGTCGTGCTCGACTTCACCCGCCACATGCGCGCGGTCGTCTCCCTCGACCACGAGGCGCGGACGGCGGTCGTGCAGCCGGGGCTCGTCCTGGACCGGCTGCGGGACGCGGTGCGCCCGTACGGGCTGACCTTCGGCCCCGATCCGTCCACGCACAGCCGCTGCACCCTCGGCGGCATGATCGGCAACAACGCGTGCGGCGCGCACTCGGTGGCGTGGGGCACGACGGCCGACAACGTGCTCGGTATGGACGTCCGGACGTACGGGGGCGAAGGGCTCCGTCTCGGGCGGGAGTGGCAGGGCGCGCCCGCGGGGCTGCGGGAGCTGGTGGACCGGAACCTGGCGCTGCTGCGGACCGGGTACCCGGAGGGGCTGCCGCGCCGGATCTCCGGCTACGCCCTGGACGCGCTGCTGCCGGAGCGCGGCGGGGACGTGGCCCGGCTGCTCTGCGGGAGCGAGGGGACGCTGGGGGTGGTGACGGAGGCGACCGTACGCCTCGTGCCGCTGCCCGCGGCGCCGGTGCTGGTGGTGCTCGGGTACGCGGACGAGAGCGCGGCGGCCGACGCGGTGGCGGGGCTGCTGCCGCGGGGGCCGCTGACGGTGGAGGGGATGGCGGCGGACCTCGTGCGGGGCGCGGACGCTTCGGGGCTGCCGCGCGGGGGCGCGTGGCTGTTCGTGGAGGTGGACGGGGAGGGCGCGGCGCGGGAGCTGGTGGGTGCGGCGGACGCGCTGGACGCGTCGGTCGTGGAGGATCCGGCCGGGCAACGGGCGCTGTGGCGGATCAGGGAGGACGCGGCGGGGACGGCGACGCGGATGCCGGACGGGGTGGAGGCCTGGCCCGGGTGGGAGGACTGCGCGGTGCCGCCGGCGCGGCTGGGTTCGTACCTGCGCGGGTTCCGCGCGCTGTTGACGGAGTACGGCCTGCGGGGGACTCCGTACGGCCACTTCGGCGACGGCTGCGTGCACGTCCGTATCGACTTCGACCTCTACTCGGCGGCGGGGGTGGGGCGTTTCCGGGAGTTCTCGGAGGCGGTGGCGGAGCTGGTGGTGGCGCACGGGGGCTCGCTGTCGGGGGAGCACGGGGACGGGCAGGCGCGGGCGGAGCTGCTGCCGAGGATGTACGGCTCCGAGCTTGTGGGTCTTTTCGGCGAGGTGAAGGACCTGTGGGACCCGGAGGGGGGCCTGAACCCGGGGATGCTGGTGCGGCCGAGGCCGCTGGACGAGGGCTTGCGGTTCACGAACCTGCCGGTGGAGGCGCGGGAGGTCGCCCGCTGTGTCGGGGTGGCGAAGTGCCGGGTGGAGGGGCCGACGTCGGGGCCCGGGGTGATGTGTCCTTCGTACCGGGCGACGGGGGAGGAGCAGCACTCGACGCGGGGGCGGGCGCGGCTGCTGCACGAGATGGCGCTCGGTGAGGTGATCACGGACGGCTGGCGCTCGGAGGAGGTACGGGAGGCGCTCGACCTGTGCCTTTCGTGCAAGGGGTGCCGGAGCGACTGTCCGGTGGGCGTGGACATGGCCACGTACAAGGCGCACTTCCTTGACCGGCACTACGCGGGGCGGCGGCGGCCGTGGTCGCACGTGACGATGGGGCGCCTGCCGGAGTGGCTGCGGCTGTTCGGCCCGGCGCTGAACCTGGCGAGGGTCTTCCCTTCCCGTTTCGCGGGGGTCGCTCCGGAGCGGGAGCTGCCGATGGTGGCGTCGCGGACGTTCGTGTCGTGGTTCGGGACGCGGCTCGAGACGGCGTCGGACGTGTGGCTGTGGCCGGACACGTTCACGAACCACCTGGCGCCGCAGGTGGGCCGGTCGGCGGTGCGGGTCCTTGAGGCGGCGGGGGTACGGGTGGGGCTGCCGCCGGGGCGGGTGTGCTGCGGGCTCACGTATGTGTCGACGGGGCAGTTGGACCGGGCGCGGAAGGTGATGCGCGGGACGCTGGACGTGCTGGAGTCGGCGCCGGAGCATCCGGTGGTGGTCCTGGAGCCCTCGTGCGCGGCGACGTTGCGGACGGACCTGCCGGAGCTGCTGCCGGACGATCCGAGGGCGGCGCGCGTGGCGGCCTCGGTCCGGACGTTCGCGCAGGCCCTGGAGGAGTTCGCCCCGGCGTGGGAGCCGCCGCGCCTGGACCACCCGGTGGCCGGCCAGACCCACTGCCACCAGCACGCGGTCCTCGGTGACGAGGCCGAACGCCGCCTGCGCGAACGCGCGGGCCTGACGGGCGACCTGAGCGGCGGCTGCTGCGGCCTCGCGGGCAACTTCGGCTTCGAACCGGGCCACTACGAGGTCTCGGTGGCCTGCGCGGAGGACCAGCTTCTGCCGTCCCTCCGGGCGGCCGACGACACGGCGGTCCTCCTGGCGGACGGCTTCTCCTGCCGCACCCAGATCAGCCACCTCGCGGGGCGGGATGCCCGGCATGTGGCGGAGGTCCTGGCGGAGGCGCTGGCGGAGGGGCAGGGGGAGGAGGTTGTCGGCTAGGTACTGGAGGAACTGAACGTACTGAACGTACTGAAGGTACGGCGGTAGGTGCGGGGCGGGACGCCACGGCGGCGGACGAACTGCTCGCGCAGGACGGCGGCGCTGCCGTAGCCGACGAGACGGGCGATCTCCTCGACCGGGAGGTCGGTCGTCTCCAGGAGCTCCTCCGCCCGGCCGAGCCGCAGGCCGAGGACCCAGGCGTGCGGAGTGGTCCCGGTGGCGGCGGCGAAACGGCGGGCGAAGGAGCGGCGGCTCATCAGGGCGCGGCGGGCCAACTCGGCGACGGGCAGCGGCTCGTGGAGGTGCTCGCGGGCCCAGGCGAGGACGCCGGCGAGGCGTTCGTCCTCGCCGTCCTCGGGGACGGGGGCGGTGACGTACTGGGCTTGGCCGCCGTCGCGGTGCGGCGGCAGGACGAGGTCGCGGGCGAGCGTGTTCGCGGCGGCGGCCCCGTACTCGCGGCGCAGCAGGTGCATGCAGAGGTCGAAGCCGGCGGCGGCGCCGGCACCCGTGAGGATCCGGCCCTCGTCGACGTAGAGGGCGTCCGCTTCGACGGTGACGGACGGGTGGCGGCGGGCGAGGAGCTCGGCGAACCGCCAGTGGGTGGTGGCCCGCAGCCCGTCGAGCAGCCCGGCCGCGGCGAGCGCGAACGTACCGACGCAGTGCGCCCCGACGAGCGCGCCGCGCGCGTGGGCGGCGCGGAGCGCGTCGAGGACGGGGGCGGGCGGCGGGGTGCGGAAGTCCGCCCAGGGGAGGGCGAGTACGAGATCGGCGGTGGCGAGCCGGTCGAGCCCGTGGGCGACGGTCAGCGGGACGCCGAGGTCGGTGGGGACCTGCCCGGGGCGGTCGGCGCAGAGCGCGAAGTCGAAGCGGGGGAGCCCGGCGGGGGGAGCGCCGAAGACCTCGGAGACGACACCGACGGCGAGCATGCCGACGCGGGGCGGGGTGTAGGCGGCGACGCTCAGGAACGGCGGCATGCGGGGAGTGTGGCACGTGGGCGGGGCGTGACGGTCGGCGGTGTGGCACAAAACCCGCGATAGGTGGCAGTACGGCCACTCGTCGGGATCATGTCCCCCGGCGAAGCTGAGGGCATGACAGACCAGCCGCGCGGCACCACCGCCACCTTCACCGTCCTGACCACCGGTTACACCCTCTCCACGGGCCCGGGGGTCGCGGCCACCGTCTCGTACGTCTCCGACGGCGACCGGCACGTGATCGTCGACCCGGGGATGGTGGCGAGCCGCGACCGTATCCTCGGCCCGCTCGCCGAACTGGGCCTGGGCCCGGACGACATCACCGATGTCGTGCTCAGCCACCACCACCCGGACAACACCATGAACGTGGGCCTGTTCGGCCGGGCGCGCGTCCACGACCACAAGGCGGAGTACCTCGACGACCAGTGGACCGACCGGGACGCGGAGGGGTATGAACTCACCCCGTCCCTGCGGCTGATCCGCACCCCGGGTCACAGCCCGGAGGACATCACGCTCCTCGCGGGCACGGCGGACGGCGTCGTCGCCTTCGTCGGCGACCTGTGGTGGCGCCCGGACGGCCCGATCGAGGACCCGGTGGCCCCGGACCGCGCCACCCACGTCACCTCCCGCCTCCGCGTCCTGGCAGCCTCGGACGTCATCGTCCCGGGCCACGGCAGGCCGTTCCCGGCGGGGGAGGAGGCGGTCGTCTAGGCCGCCCCCCGCCGGGGCGTCGTCCCCTGCCGAGCGACGGTCACGCCTCCGGCGTGAACAGCTCCTCGACGTGGGCGGCGGTGACGGCGCGGTCCAGCCACTGGTCGAGCGTCTCGGAGTCGGTGCACTCCAGGACGCGCCCGGCGGTGGCCTCGGGGACCTCGACGCCACGGGCGGCAAGCACCCGCAGCACGGACTCGGCTGAGTGACGGTGTCAGTCCGTGGTGGCGATTTCTCTTGCCAGGGTCACCAGGAGGGCCGTTGCCGGGTGGGGGGACGTGTCGCGCCAGGCCAGGAGGACCGGGACCTGGGGGGCGTCGGGGAGGGGGCGGTAGGTGACGCCCGGGTGGGGGTGCATGGCTGCCGTGGAGGCCGAGGAGACGCCGACGCCCCGGCCCGCCGCGATCGCCGTGAGCCAGTCGTCGGTGTTGCCGACCGTCAGGGTCGTGGCCGGGCGGAGGGGTGCGGGCCAGAGGGACGGGGTCGTCGTGCCCGAGACCGTGTTGAGGACGATCGTCTCGCTCGCGAGGTCCGCCAGGGTCAGGGACGTACGGGACGCCAGCGCGCTGTCCGTCGCCACGGCGGCCACCCGGTCCTCCGTGGCCAGTTCCGCCGTCGCCAGGCCCGGTGCGTCCACAGGTCCCCGCAGCAGCGCCGCGTCCACCTCGCCCCGGACCAGGCCCGCCGTGCGGTCGTCGATGCGGAGGAGTTCGAGCGGGGTCTCGGGGTGCTCGCGCTGCCAGCGCCGTAGCAGCGGGGTGGTGTACGGGCCGAACGCCGACCACGCGTGCCCCAGCCGCAGCGGCCTGTGCCGCAACCGCGCCGGGTCGAGCGCCGCGTCGAACGCCGCGACGGCCGCCACCGCCCGGTCGTGGAAGGCACGGCCCTCGGCCGTGAGCGCGAGGTGGTGCGTGGAGCGGTCCACGAGCCGGACGCCGAGGTGTTTCTCCAGCGCGGCGAGCGTGCGGGACATCGCGGGCTGGGTGAGGTGGAGCCGGGCCGCCGCGCGCGTCACGTTCCCCTCCTCCGCGATGGCGAGAAAGCAGCGAAGGTGGCGGAGCTCGATGCCCGAGCGACTTCCTGGACTCATGCGTCCGGAGCATAACCGCAGCCCAATCGGCATTTCACGCGCCGCGCGCGGGCGTTTAGCGTGGGTGTGGGAGTTGGCTCCTAGCCCTCTTGACGGGTCTATTATTCTGGACTCGTAAGTTCAGCGTGATGAACCATCCTGCAGGGGAGTGAGCCGGTGGACAGCCCGGTCAAGGACACCGCCGCCGCCGTCGGCGCACCGGCCAGCGCGTCGGCCGCCACCGGCCCGGGCGCCACCGGCCCGGCCGCCACCGCGTCGGCCGCCGCCGGCCCGGGCGCCACCGGCCCGGCCGCCACGGCGCGCGCCACCCGTCTCGGGCCCGTCGCGCTCGTCGTCGCCGGTGGTCTCTCCGTGCAGTTCGGCTCCGCCGTCGCCGTCCTGCTCATGCCCCGCGCCGGCGCCCTCGGCGTCGTCACCCTGCGGCTCGTCCTCGCCGCCGCCGTCCTGCTGATCGTCTGCCGCCCCAAGGTCCGGGGCTACCACCGCGCCGACTGGGGCACCGTCGTCGCCTTCGGCACCGCCATGGCCGGGATGAACATCTTCATCTACCAGGCCGTCGAGCGGATCCCCCTCGGCGCCGCCGTGACCCTTGAGGTCCTCGGCCCGCTGCTCCTCTCCGTCATCGCCTCCCGCCGACTCTCGAACCTCATCTGGGCCGGGCTCGCCCTCGGCGGCGTCCTCCTGCTCAGCGGCATGCTCACCGGCGGCGGCTTCGACCGGCTCGACCCGGTCGGCGCCGGCTTCGCCCTCGCGGCGGGCGCGATGTGGGCGACCTACATCGTCTTCAGCGCCCGGACCGGCCGCCGCTTCCCGCAGGCGGACGGGCTCGCGCTCGCGATGGCCTTCGGCGCCGTCCTGAGCCTGCCCTTCGGCATCGTCGAGGCGGGCGACAAGCTGATCGTCCCCTCGACGATCGCCCTCGGCCTCGCCGTCGCCCTGATGTCCTCGGTGCTGCCCTACACCCTCGAACTCCTCGCCCTGCGCCGCCTCCCCGCGCCCACCTTCGCCATCCTGATGAGCCTCGAACCGGCCATCGCCGCGGCCGCCGGCTTCCTCGTCCTGAGCCAGGGCCTCTCCCTCCTCGACGCCCTCGCCATCGCCCTCGTCATCGCGGCGAGCATGGGCGCCGTCCGCACCCAGGCGAAGCGCGCCCGCGTCGCCGTCCCGGAGGTATAGCCAAAAGGTGGGCCGGACCGGGGCCTCAGCGTCGTGCGTGGCGGACCTTCAGGCGGCCGTACCCCATGGCCCCGAAGATCCGGATCCTCGGCCCGTCCCCGGGGCCGGAGCTCTTGCGGGGCTTGTAGTCCGAGGGCTTCCAGCCCGCGTGCAGATCCTCGATGTCGACGATCGCGTCACGCGGCACCGTGATCTTGGCCTTGCCCGTGCCGAGTTGCAGCTCGATGTCGACCACCGGGTGCTCGAAGACGGCCCGGGACAGGTCGAGGGACACCTTCCCGAACGCGGACTCGACCTTCAGCGTCCGCGGCACCCCCCACGGTCCGCGCCGCTTGATCCGCCCGGCGGCCGCGGAGATCGTGGACGCGGTGGCCGCCTTCTCGGCGGGGAGCGAGGCCAGGACCGGTACGAGCTCGCGTCGCGTCCTGGCGGCGAGCACCTGGTCGAGGCCTTCGTCCATCTCCTCGTGCGAGATGTGCCCTTCGGTGTACGCCTCCTGCAGGCGCTGTACGGCCGAGTCGCGAGCGTCTTCGCCGATCCGCGACGACAGGTCTTCCGGCGGAGAGGTCACCCGCCTCACCCTAGGGCCATGGCGACATCAGCCCGCCAAAGTCCTTGGCCAGTAAGGCGATTCGGTCTGGACCGGCCGCCCTGGGAGGGATTTTTCGGTCGGTACAAGCAAGCATGCTTGATTGTTTCTTCCGCCGCTGCCATGCTCCTCGGCACACGCCCGTGTCCCGAGGGGAGCGCACCGTGTCCGACCCCGCCGTCGTCCTCGACGATCTACGCGGTGAGAGCGAGGAAGTCGACCGGCTCGTCCGTGACTTGAGCGACGAGAGATGGGCCGCGCCCACCCCCGCCGCCGGCTGGACCATCGCCCACCAGGTCGCCCACCTCACCTGGACCGACCGCGCCGCCCTCCTCGCCGTCACCGACGCCGAGGGCTTCGGAGCGGAGGCCGAGAAGGCCCTCGCCGCGCCCGAGTCGTTCGTCGACGACGGAGCGGCCGAAGGCGCCGCGCTGTCGCCCGCCGAACTCCTCGGGCGCTGGCGCGTCGGCCGCGAGCGGCTGTGGACGGCCCTGAGCGCCGCCCCGCCGGGCGCCCGGTTCCCCTGGTACGGGCCGCCCATGAGCGCCACCTCGATGGCGACCGCCCGCCTGATGGAGACCTGGGCGCACGGTCAGGACATCGCCGACGCCCTCGGGGTCGTCCGCCCGCCCACCGCCCGGCTGCGGCACGTCGCCTGGATCGGCCTCCGCGCCCGCGACTACGCCTATCTCGTGCGCGGGATCACCCCGCCCGCCGAGCCCTTCCGGGTCGAACTGACCGGCCCCGACGGCGACGTGTGGGCGTACGGGCCCGAGGACACCGCCCAGCGGATCACCGGCCCCGCCCTCGACTTCTGCCTCCTCGTCACCCAGCGCGTCCACCGCGACGACACCGCGCTCCGAGCTGAGGGCGCCGACGCCGCGCACTGGCTCACGATCGCCCAGGCCTTCGCGGGACCCGCCGGCACCGGCCGCGATCCGCAGGGGTCCTAGTGGACGTCCTGCGCATCGGCAACGCCTCCGGCTTCTACGGCGACCGCTTCGACGCCGTCCGCGAGATGCTCACCGGCGGCGACCCGGCCACTCCCGACCCGGCCACTCCCGACCCGGCCGCCTCCGCCTCCGCCTCCGCCTCCGGCTCCGGCTCCGAGTCCGGCTCCCCCAACCCCCGCCCCCTCGACGTCCTCACCGGCGACTACCTCGCCGAGCTCACCATGCTCATCCTCGGCCGGGACCTCCTGAAGGACCCGAAGGGCGGCTACGCCAAAACGTTCCTGCGGCAGATGGAGGAGGGCCTCGGCCTCGCCCACGAGCGTGGTGTCCGCATCGTCACCAACGCGGGCGGCCTCAACCCCGCCGGGCTCGCCGAAGCACTCGACCGACTCGCCGACCGGCTCGGCCTGCCCATCCGTGTCGCGTACGTCGAGGGCGACCGTCTCCCGCCCCGCGACGGAGTCCTGACCGCCAACGCCTACCTCGGCGGCGCCGGCATCGCCGCCTGCCTGACCGCCGGCGCCGACGTCGTCGTCACCGGCCGTGTCACCGACGCCGCCCTCGTCACAGGGCCGGCGCAGTGGCGGTTCGGCTGGGGCCCTGAGGAGTACGACCGGCTGGCCGGTGCGGTCGTCGCGGGCCACGTCCTGGAGTGCGGCACCCAGGCCACCGGCGGCAACTACGCCTTCTTCGCCCGCCACGACCGGCGCTCGCTCCGCCGCCCCGGCTTCCCGCTCGCCGAGCTCCACGCCGACGGCACCGCCGTCATCACCAAGCACCCCGGCACCGGCGGCCTCGTCGACGTCGGCACCGTCACCGCCCAGCTCCTGTACGAGACGGGCGGCGCCCGGTACGCGGGACCCGACGTGACCGCCCGGCTCGACACCGTACGGCTCACCCAGGAGGGCCCCGACCGGGTCAGGATCGACGGCGTACGGGGGGAGGCCCCGCCGCCCACCCTCAAGGCCGGGCTCACCCGGATCGGCGGTCACCGCAACGAGGTCGTCTTCGTCCTCACCGGCCTCGACGTCGAGGCCAAGGCCCAGCTCGTGCGGGACCAGGTCGAGGACGCCTTCGACCGCTCCAAGTCCCGCCCCGCCGACGTCCGTTGGGAGTTGGCCCGGACGGACCGGAGCGATGCCGACACCGAGGAGACCGCGAGCGCGCTCCTCCGGCTCGTCGTCCGCGACCCCGCCCCCGAACCCGTCGGCCGTGCACTCAGCGGCGCCGCGATCGAACTCGCCCTCGCGAGCTACCCCGGCTTCCACGTCACCGCCCCGCCCGGCAAGGGCGCGCCCTACGGCGTCTTCGAGGCCGTGTACGTCCCCGCCGCCGAGGTCCCGCACATCGCCGTCCTGCCCGACGGGGACCGGGTCCACCTCCCCGTACCCGTACACACGCGGGAACTGGAGCCGGTCGCCGAGCCGCCGCTGCCCGAGCCGCTCCCGGACGGGCCGCTCCCGGACGGGCCGCTCCCGGACGGGCCGCCACCGGAGGCGCCGTCCGTCCGCACCCGGACCCGCCGCGTGCCCCTCGGCCACGTCGCCGGGGCCCGCTCCGGCGACAAGGGCGGCGACGCGAACATCGGCGTCTGGGTGCGGACGGACAGGGCCTGGCGCTGGCTCGTGCACACCCTCACCGTGGACACGTTCAAGGAACTCCTGCCGGAGACCGCCGATCTGGCCGTCGTACGGCACGTCCTGCCGAACCTGCGCGCGGTGAACTTCGTCGTCACCGGGATCCTCGGCGAAGGCGTCGCCTCCCAGGCCCGCTTCGACCCCCAGGCCAAGGCCCTCGGCGAGTGGCTCCGCGCCCGCGAACTCGACGTCCCGGTGGACATTCTGGAGGAACTGCTGTGACCGTCCTCGCCTCCGCGCTCGACACGGGCGGCCCCGACCACGCGGCCCACCGCGCCGCCATGCTGGAGAAGCTCGCCGCCCTCGACGCCGAGCACGCCAAGGCGCTCGCGGGCGGCGGCGAGAAGTACGTCCAACGGCACAAGAAGCGCGGGAAGTTGCTCGCGCGCGAGCGGATCGAGCTGCTCGTCGACCCCGACTCGCCCTTCCTGGAGCTCTCCCCGCTCGCCGCCTGGGGCAGCGACTATCCGGTCGGCGCGTCCATCGTCACCGGCATCGGCGTGGTCGAGGGCGTCGAGTGCCTGATCACCGCCAACGACCCGACCGTGCGGGGCGGCGCCTCCAACCCGTGGACCCTGAAGAAGGCCCTGCGGGCGAACGAGATCGCGTACGCCAACCGGCTCCCGGTCATCTCCCTCGTCGAGTCGGGCGGCGCCGATCTGCCCTCGCAGAAGGAGATCTTCATCCCCGGCGGCGCGCTCTTCCGCGACCTCACCCGGCTCTCCGCCGCCGGCATTCCCACCGTCGCGGTCGTCTTCGGCAACTCGACGGCAGGCGGGGCGTACGTCCCCGGGATGTCCGACCACACCGTGATGATCAAGGAGCGGTCGAAGGTCTTCCTCGGCGGTCCGCCGCTGGTCAAGATGGCGACGGGGGAGGAGAGCGACGACGAGTCGCTCGGCGGGGCCGAGATGCACGCCCGTACGTCCGGCCTCGCCGACCACTACGCCGTGGACGAGGTCGACGCGCTGCGCCAGGCCCGCCGGATCGTCGCCCGCCTCAACCACCGCAAGGCGCACCCCGATCCGGCCCTCGCCGAACCCCCGAAGTACGACGAGGACGAGCTGCTGGGGATCGTGCCGGGGGACCTGAAGACCCCCTTCGACCCGCGCGAGGTGATCGCCCGGATCGTCGACGGCTCGGACTTCGACGAGTTCAAGCCGCTGTACGGGCCGAGCCTGGTGACGGGCTGGGCCGAGCTGCACGGCTACCCGGTCGGGATCCTGGCCAACGCCCAGGGCGTGCTGTTCAGTGCGGAGTCCCAGAAGGCGGCGCAGTTCATCCAGTTGGCGAACCAGCGCGACATCCCGCTGCTCTTCCTGCACAACACCACCGGCTACATGGTCGGCAAGGAGTACGAACAGGGCGGGATCATCAAGCACGGCGCGATGATGATCAACGCGGTGTCGAACAGCCGGGTGCCGCATCTGAGCGTGCTGATGGGAGCGTCGTACGGCGCCGGGCACTACGGCATGTGCGGCCGGGCCTACGACCCGCGCTTCCTCTTCGCCTGGCCGAGCGCCAAATCGGCCGTCATGGGCCCGCAGCAGCTCGCGGGCGTGCTCTCCATCGTGGCGCGGGCGAGCGCCGCCGCGAAGGGGCAGCCGTACGACGACGAGGCGGACGCGGGGCTGCGCGCGATGGTCGAGGCGCAGATCGAGTCGGAGTCGCTGCCGATGTTCCTTTCGGGACGGCTGTACGACGACGGCGTCATCGACCCCCGCGACACCCGCACGGTCCTCGGGCTGTGCCTGTCCGCGATCCACACGGCACCGGTCGAGGGCGCGCGCGGCGGCTTCGGCGTCTTCCGAATGTGAGGCGTGATCCCATGATCTCCACTGTCCTCGTCGCCAACCGGGGCGAGATCGCCTGCCGGGTCTTCCGGACCTGCCGTGAGCTGGGCATCGAGACGGTCGCGGTGTACTCGGACGCGGACGCCGGCGCCCTCCACGTACGGGAGGCGGACGCTGCCGTACGACTGCCGGGGGCGGCGCCTTCGGAGACGTACCTGCGCGGCGATCTGGTGGTGAAGGCGGCGCTCGCGGCGGGCGCGGACGCGGTGCACCCGGGGTACGGCTTCCTGTCGGAGAACGCGGAGTTCGCGCGGGCGGTGCTCGACGCGGGCCTCGTGTGGATCGGGCCGCCGCCGGAGGCGATCGAGGCGATGGCCTCGAAGACGCGGGCGAAGGAACTCCTCGGGATCGCCCCGCTGGCGGCCGCCGACGTCACGGAGGCGGACCTGCCGGTCCTGGTGAAGGCGGCGGCGGGCGGCGGCGGGCGCGGGATGCGCATCGTCCGCGAACTGGCGTCCCTGGAGCCTGAGATGGCGGCCGCCTCGGCGGAGGCGGCGAGTGCGTTCGGGGACGGCGAGGTGTTCGTCGAGCCGTACGTGGAGAACGGCCGCCATGTGGAGGTTCAGGTCCTGGCGGACGTGCACGGCACGGTCTGGGCGCTCGGCACCCGCGACTGCTCGCTCCAGCGCCGCCACCAGAAGGTGATCGAGGAGTGCCCGGCGCCGGGGCTGGCGCCGTCGCTGCTCGCGGAGCTGTACGACCGTTCGGTGGCGGCCGCGAAGGCGGTCGGCTACGTCGGCGCGGGCACGGTCGAGTTCCTGGTCGCGGACGTCCCCCGAACTCTCGGCTCCGCTCGAGCAGGGGGGACCCCCAAGGCGCACTTCCTGGAGATGAACACGCGGCTTCAGGTGGAGCATCCGGTGACGGAGGAGGTGCACGGGGTGGACCTCGTGGGCCTCCAGATCGCGGTCGCGGAGGGCGGGTCCCTGCCCTCGGAGCCCCCCGCCGCCCAGGGCCACGCGATCGAGGCGCGCCTCTACGCGGAGGACCCGGCCGCGGGCTGGACGCCGCAGGCGGGCACGCTGCACGCCCTCGACTTCCCTCCGGGGCTCCGCGTCGACACCGGCTACGCCTCCGGCGACGTCATCGGCGTCCACTACGACGCCATGCTCGCCAAGGTCGTCGTCCACGCGCCCACCCGCGCCGAGGCCGTCCGCAAGCTCGCGCACACGCTGGCGGCGGCCCGGATCCACGGGACCGTCACCAACCGGGACCTGCTCGTCGCCTCGCTCCGGCATCCCGAGTTCCAGGACCCCGCGCGGCTCGACACCGGGTTCTACGAGCGGAACCTCGACGCGCTCACCCAGGCCCCGCCCGGCGAGGCGTACGCCGCCGTCGCCGCCGCGCTCGCGGACGCGGCCGCCCGCCAGGGCCGGTTCGGCGGCTGGCGGAACCTCGTCTCGCAGGACCAGGTCACGGCGTACGGCGACCACGAGGTCCGGTACCGGCCCACCCGGGACGGCTCGTACACCGTCGCCGCCCCCGAAGGGGTCCGTGTCGTCTCCGCCGACCCCGATCGCGTACGCCTCGAAGTCGACGGTGTCGTACGGGGCTTCGAGGTCGCCCGGCACGGCGACGTCGTCCACGTCGGCCCCCACCGGCTCACCGCGCGCCCCCGTTTCCCCGACCCCACCGAGCAGCGTGAGCCCGGCTCGCTGCTCGCGCCCATGCCCGGCACCGTCGTCCGGGTCGCGGACGGCCTCGCCGTCGGCGGCCGGGTCGCCGCCGGGCAGCCGCTCCTCTGGCTGGAGGCCATGAAGATGGAGCACCGCGTCGTCGCCCCCGCCTCCGGCACGCTCACCGCGCTCCACGCCGCCCCCGGCCGCCAGGTCGAGGTCGGCGCCCTGCTCGCCGTCGTACAGACCGAAGCCCAGGAGGACCCCGCATGAGTTCCGTCGTCGAATCCGCCGAGCACACCGCCCTCCGTTCCGCCGTCTCCGCCCTCGGCCACCGTCACGGCGGTACCGGCGCCGAAGCCCACGACGCCCTCTGGGCCGAGGCCGGCAAGCTCGGCTACCTCGGCGTGAACCTCCCCGAGAGCCACGGCGGCGGGGGCGGCGGCATGGCGGAACTCTCCATCGTCCTGGAGGAGTTGGGCGCGGCCGGGGCGCCGCTCCTGATGATGGTCGTCTCGCCCGCCATCTGCGGCACCGTCATCGCCCGCTTCGGCACCGAAGGCCAGAAGCGGGCCTGGCTGCCCGGTCTCGCCGACGGCTCCCGCACGATGGCCTTCGGCATCACCGAGCCCGACGCCGGTTCCAACTCCCACCGCATCACCACCACGGCCACGAAGACCGAGGAGGGCTGGGTCCTCAACGGCCGCAAGGTCTTCGTCTCGGGCGTCGACATCGCCGACGCGACCCTCGTCGTGGGCCGGACCTCCGACGCCCGCACCGGCAACCTCAAGCCGTGTCTCTTCGTCGTCCCCCGCGACACCCCGGGCTTCGGCCGTCGCCGGATCGACATGGAACTCGACGCGTACGAGAAGCAGTTCGAGCTGACCCTCGACGACGTCCACCTGCCGGCCGACGCCCTGGTCGGCGACGAGGACGCGGGGCTGCTCCAGCTCTTCGCCGGGCTCAACCCGGAGCGGATCATGACCGCCGCCTTCGCGATCGGCATGGGCCGGTACGCCCTCGCCAAGGCCGTCGCCTACGCCAAGGAGCGCCAGGTCTGGAAGTCCCCGATCGGCGCCCACCAGGCCATCGCCCACCCCCTCGCCCAGGCCCACATCGAACTGGAGCTGGCCCGGCTGATGATGCAGAAGGCCGCCCACCTCTACGACGCCGGCGACGACATCGGCGCGGGCGAGGCCGCCAACATGGCCAAGTACGCGGCCGGCGAGGCCTGCGTGAAGGCCGTCGACCAGTCCGTGCACACCCTCGGCGGCAACGGCCTCACCCGCGAGTTCGGCCTCGCCCGGCTCATCACCGCCTCCCGCGTGGCCCGTATCGCACCCGTCAGCCGGGAAATGATCCTCAACTACGTGTCCCACCAGTCCCTGGGTCTCCCCAAGTCGTACTGATCCGGTCCATCCTGTCGCCACCGTTCTGTCGTCACCGTCCGACACCCAAGGGGCACGCATGGTGTTTCACAGCGAGTACGCGGATGTTCCGGCCGTCTCCCTCCCCATCCACGAAGCCGTCCTCGGCCGGGCCGCCGAGTTCGGCGACACCCCGGCCCTGATCGACGGGGCGGGCGGTGGGACGAGCCTCACGTACGCCCAGGTCGACGCGTTCCACCGGCGCGTCGCCGCCGGGCTCGCCGAGGCCGGGGTACGCAAGGGGGACGTCCTCGCCCTGCACAGCCCCAACACCGTCCTGTACCCCGTCGCCTTCTACGCGGCCACCCGCGCCGGCGCGTCCGTCACCACCGTGCATCCGCTGTCCACGCCGGAGGAGTTCGCCAAGCAGCTCCGGGACTCCTCCGCGCGCTGGATCGTCACCGTCTCCCCGCTCCTCGCACCGGCCCGCCGGGCGGCCGAACTCGCGGGCGGCATCGAGGAGATATTCGTCTGCGACCAGGCGCCGGAGGCGGAGGCGGAGGGGATCCGCTCCCTGCAGTCGATGCTCGCCACGACCGCCCCCGAGCCGTCCCTGGAGTTCGACCCCGACGAGGACGTCGCCGCCCTCCCGTACTCCTCCGGCACCACAGGGGTCCCCAAGGGCGTGATGCTCACCCACACGTCGATAGCGACCAACCTGGCGCAGCTGTACCCGCTGATGCCGATGCGCCAGGGTGACCGAATCCTCGCGGTCCTGCCGTTCTTCCACATCTACGGGCTCACGGCCCTGATGAACGCGCCGCTGCGGCACGGTGCCACCGTCGTCGTCCTGCCGCGCTTCGATCTCGACACCTTCCTCGCCGCCATCCAGACCCACCGCATCAACGGCCTGTACGTCGCCCCGCCCATCGTCCTCGCGCTCGCCAAGCACCCGGCGGTCGCCGAGTACGACCTGTCGTCCCTGGAGTACATCGTCAGCGCCGCCGCCCCGCTGGACGCCTCCCTCGCCGAGGCGTGTTCGGCGCGGCTCAAGCTGCCGCCGGTCCGGCAGGCGTACGGGATGACGGAGCTGTCCCCGGGCACGCACGTCGTCCCCCTCGCCGCGCAGAACCCTCCGCCCGGCGCCGTCGGGCAGCTGCTGCCCTCCACCGAGATGCGGATCCTGTCCCTGGACGACCCGTCGAAGGACGCCGAGCCGGGCGCGGAGGGCGAGGTCGCCATCCGGGGGCCGCAGGTCATGAAGGGATACCTCGGCCGCCCCGACGCCACCGCCGCGATGATCGACGCCGACGGCTGGGTGCACACCGGCGACATCGGCCGCGTCGACGAGAACGGCTGGCTCTTCGTCGTCGACCGGGTCAAGGAACTCATCAAGTACAAGGGCTTCCAGGTCGCCCCCGCCGAACTCGAAGCCCTGCTCCTCACCCACGCGTCCATCGCCGACGCGGCGGTCATCGGCGTGACCGACGAGGAGGGAAACGAGATCCCCAAGGCGTACGTCGTCCGCCAGGCGGCCGCGGCCGATCTCACCGCCGACGAGGTGATGACGTACGTGGCGGGGAAGGTCTCCCCGTACAAGAAGATCAGGCGGGTGGAGTTCATCGACGGGGTGCCGCGCGCCGCGTCGGGGAAGATCCTCCGCCGTGAGCTGCGGGATCGGCAATGACATCGACCATGAAGGTGGACTCGTGAAGTTGGACCGAGGCATCGCCACGCTGACGCTCGACTCCCCGGAGAACCGCAACGCCCTCTCGGCGGCCCTGGTCGCCGAGTTGGCGGCGGCGCTCACGGAGTGCGGGCAGGACCCGGCGGTACGGGCGGTGGTCCTCACGCACACCGGCTCGACGTTCAGCGCGGGCGCCGACCTGAAGGCGCCGCCGAGCCCGTACGCCTTCGTGGACCTGCTCCGGCAGATCGTGGAGCTGCCGAAGCCGGTGGTGGGCGTCGTGGACGGCCACGTACGGGCGGGCGGGCTCGGGCTGCTCGGGGCCTGCGACATCGTGGTCGCGTCGGAGGCCTCCGACTTCGCGCTGACCGAGGCGCGGATCGGGGTCGCGCCCGCCGTCGTCTCGCTGACGCTGCTGCCGAAGCTGGAGCCGCGGGCGGCGGCGCGCTACTACGTGACGGGGGAGCGCTTCGGCACGGCGGAGGCGCTCGCGATGGGCCTCGTCACCGCCACGGGGGACGCCCTGGAGCCGATCCTCGACGGGCTGCGCAAGGGCTCCCCGCAGGGGCTGGCCGAGTCGAAGCGGCTGGTCACGGCTAGAGTCCTGGAAACCTTCGAGCGTCACGCGGAGGACCTGGTGCAGAGGTCGGCCTCGCTCTTCGCCTCCGCCGAGGCGCGCGAAGGGATGACGGCCTTCCTCGAACGACGGGACCCCGAATGGCGGTTGTGACCGGCCCCAGGCAGGGGCCTCAGCAGGACAGGAGCCGCGCCACCCGGCAGCGGCTCCTGGAAGCGGCGGTGTCCTGCCTGGCCGAACACGGCTGGGCGGGCTCCACCGTCGCGGCGGTCGCCGAGCGGGCGGGCGTCTCGCGGGGCGCGGCGCAGCACCACTTCCCGACCCGCGAGGACCTGTTCACCGCGGCCGTCGAGTACGTCGCCGAGGAACGCTCGCAGGCCCTGCGCACCCTCCCGGCCCGAGACCGCCGCGAGGCCGTCGCCGCCCTGGTCGACCTGTTCACCGGGCCGCTCTTCCGCGCCGCCCTCCACCTCTGGGTGGCGGCCTCCCACGAGCCCCAACTACACGCCCGTGTCACGGAGTTGGAGGCCCGCGTCGGCCGCGAGTCCCACCGGATGGCGGTGATCCTGCTGGCGGCGGACGAGTCCGTGCCCGGGGTACGGGAGACGGTCCAGGGCCTCCTGGACATGGCGCGGGGCCTCGGCCTCGCGACCCTCCTGACGGACGACCGCGCGCGCCGCGAGCGGGTGGTGGCGCAGTGGTCGGCCCTCCTGGACGAGGCGCTGGGCTCCGGCGAGGCGCTCGGCTCTCAGGGCGTCGGTACGGAGAGCGCCGCGAGGTAGCCGGTGAGCGCGGCCGCGGTGCCGGCGAGCGGGAAGCGGGCGCCGAGCTGCCCGTCGGGGCGCACGAGGAACCCGGTCGGTCCTTCGGGGCGGTAGATCCGGGCGAACTCCCCGGCCGCGTCCCGGTACGCGGGCACCTCTCCTCCCACCTCTCCTCGTACGTCCCCGGCCTCGCGCGCGAGCACGGCGACGGTCGACGGGCGGTCCCCGCCGACCGCCGTGGCGACCACCGCGCCCGCCTCCGCGGCCCTCACGAGATCGGCGGGCTTGTCCGCGTACAGCAGCAGCACGTGCCCGGTGCGGCCGCGCAGGACGTCGAGCAGGCGCAGCGGGTAGGCGGCGATGGGCGCCGTCAGCCCGGCGCAGTCCGGGGCCCGGTCGCCGGGCTGGGGCGCGTCGTCCGGCCCGTAGGGGTGGCCCCCGAGCGGCCCGTCCCGGTAGGCGACCAGGAGTTGGGCCTCGCGCAGGATCAGGGTCGCGGGGTCCTCGGGGTCGGCCTCCACGCCCTGGGTCGCGTGCCGGACGGTCCGGCCCACGACCTCCTCGCCGACCGGGCGGCGTTCGGCGTCGTAGCCGGCGAGCAGCGCGGGCCCGGCCTCCCCGCGCACGACGAGCGCCAGCTTCCAGGCCAGGTTGCAGGCGTCCTGGATGCCGGTGTTCATGCCCTGGGCGCCGGTGGGCGGGTGGATGTGGGCGGCGTCGCCCGCGACGAAGACCCGGCCGTCGCCGTAGCGGTCGACGATCCGGTGGCTGATGCGGAACACGGAGGACCAGCGCAGGTGGGTCAGGCGGGTGGGAACGGGGGCCAGCCGGTCGACGACCGCCTGGATGTGCGACAGCTCCGGCGCCCGGTCGCCTTCGAGCCCGTGCGCCACGCCGTCGCCCTGAGGGGGCCCCTGGGAGGAGAGCTCCGGCGGGACCGTCATCGACATGCGGTAGCGGCCCGTCCCCGGCAGCGGGATGCAAGACCAGCAGGTCGTCGGTCGAGCCGTCGTCGGCGCGGTGCATGGACCGCAGGCCGTACCCGTACGGCAGGTCCCAGTCGGCCTCGACGTCACCGAGCATGTACTCCTCGGGGAAGGCCCCGCCCTCGAAACCGAGGCCGAGGCCCTTGCGGACGGTGCTGTGCGCGCCGTCGCAGCCGATCAGATAGCCGACGCGCAGCTCTTCTCCGGTGCCGGAGTCGGCGCCGGAGTCTGTGCCGGAGTCCGTGCCGGTGGCGGTACGCAGCCGGGCCGTCACCCCGTCCGCGTCCTGGGCGAACGACACCAGCTCGGTGCCGCGCTCGATGGTCGTGCCCAGGCCGGCGACGTACTCCTCCAGGAGGCGTTCCGTCTCGTACTGCGGCAGCGCGGCGAAGCCGTACGGCACCTCCGGCGGCAGTTCGAGGTCGATCCGCGCCACCTCCCGGCCGTTGACGTGGATCAGCTGGCCGAGCATGGGGACCGAGGCCTCCAGGACGGTGCGGGCCAGACCCATGCGGTCCCAGATCTCCAGGGTGCGCGGCTGGATGCCGACCGCCTTGGCGTACGGGAGACGGGCCGGCAGCCGGTCGACGAGGCGGCACGCCACCCCGCGGCGGCGGAGTTCGGCGGCCGCGCTGAGGCCCACGGGGCCGGCGCCCACGATCAGTACGTCGGTCGAACGGGTGCGTCCCACGGGTGCCTCCTCGTCCACGCGGCCGGCCCCCGGACCGGTCGGCAAACACCATGGTCACCCGGTGGCGTGACCCGCGCCACATACGTCCCGGCCGTCCCGCAGTACGCTGGTCGCATGCTTTCGCTCGTACGCCGCCGCCACGTGGACTTCGTCCGCGTCACGAGCATGGGCTGTCGGCGCTCCGCCTGACCTCGAAGCCCCTCCCCGGCCTTCGGCCGGGGGACCCCCTCCCTTTCAGGCACCCGCGCCCCCCGCCCACCCCTGGCGGCGCGCCCGGGCCCCGTACACCCCGCGGACGCACACCATGACGCACTCGTCGCACACCCGGCCCTACAGCTCCCAGCTCCCGATCGTCGACCTCTCGGCCGCCGACCGCGGTCCCCAGGCCCGGCGCCTCCTCCACGCCCAGCTGCACTCCGCAGCCCACGACGTCGGCTTCTTCCAGCTCGTCGGGCACGGTGTCTCCGAGGCCGAGACCACGGCCCTGACCTCGGCGATGAAGGCCTTCTTCGCCCTCCCGGAGGCCGACCGGCTCGCGCTCGACACGACCAACTCGCCGCACTTCCGCGGGTACACCCGCATCGGCGACGAACGCACCGGCGGCTCCCGCGACTGGCGCGACCAGCTCGACATCGGCGCCGAACGCCCCGCGCACGTCCCCGGCCCCGGCGAGGCCCCGTACTGGTGGCTCCAGGGCCCCAACCAGTGGCCCGCCGCCCTCCCCGAGCTGCGCCTCGCCGCGCTGAACTGGGTCGAGCGACTCAGCGGCGTCGCCGAGCGGCTGTTGCACGAGCTGCTCGCCTCCATCGGCGCGCCCGCCGACTTCTACGACGACGTGTTCGGCGACCGGGCCCACCCGCACCTCAAGCTGGTGCGGTACCCGGGGAGCTCGGGCGACGGCGCCGACCAGGGCGTGGGCGCCCACAAGGACTACGGCTTCCTGACGCTGCTCCTCCAGGACCACGTCGGCGGCCTTCAGGTGGAGCGTGAGGACGGCCTCTTCCACGACGTGCCCCCGCTGCCGGGCGCGTTCGTCGTCAACCTGGGCGAGCTGCTCGAAGTGGCGACGAACGGCTACCTGCTCGCCACCAACCACCGGGTGGTCTCTCCGCCCGGGGCGACGGAACGCTTCTCCGTCCCGTTCTTCTACAACCCGCGGCTCGACGCCCGGATCGCCCCGCTGTCGTTCCCGTACGCCTCGACGGCGCCCGGGGTCACGACCGACCCGGCGAACCCGCTGTTCGCCGAGTACGGCCGTAACGAACTGAAGGGCAAGCTGCGCGCCCACCCGCTGGCGGCGGCCCGCCACCACGCGGACCTGCTGCTCACGGACGCGCGCCCGCTCACCGCCGCCTGATCAGGGCCGCCCGATCGGAGCGGCTCCCCGCCCCGGGACGGGCTCTCAGCCCGCGAACGACGCCAGGTCGGCGTAGCCCGCGATCTCGCGCGGGTCGCGCTGGCCCGGGCCCGTGTAGCGCGCCGAGGGCCGGACGAGGCGGCCGGTGCGCTTCTGCTCCAGGATGTGCGCCGACCAGCCGGCGGTACGGGCGCAGCTGAACATGGACGTGAACATGTGCGCCGGGACCTCGGCGAAGTCCAGGACGATCGCCGCCCAGAACTCGACGTTCGTCGCGAGGACGCGGTCGGGGCGGCGGTTGTGCAGCTCTTCGAGAGCCGCCTTCTCCAGCGCCTCGGCGACCTCGAAGCGCGGCGCGGCCAGCTCCCTCGCCGTACGGCGCAGGACACGGGCGCGCGGGTCCTCGGCGCGGTAGACGCGGTGGCCGAAGCCCATCAGCCGCTCGCCCTGGTCCAGGGCCTTCTTCACGTACGCGGTGGCGTCGCCGGTCCGCTCGATCTCCTCGATCATGCCGAGGACGCGGGACGGGGCGCCGCCGTGCAGCGGCCCGGACATGGCGCCCACGGCGCCGGAGAGCGCGGCGGCCACGTCGGCGCCGGTGGAGGCGATGACGCGGGCGGTGAACGTGGAGGCGTTCATGCCGTGTTCGGCGGCCGAGGTCCAGTACGCGTCGACGGCCTTGACGTGCTTCGGGTCGGGCTCGCCGCGCCAGCGGATCATGAACCGCTCGACGACGGACTGCGCCTTGTCGATCTCGCTCTGCGGCACCATCGGCAGGCCCTGGCCGCGCGCGGACTGGGCGACGTACGACAGCGCCATGACGGCGGCGCGGGCGAGGTCCTCGCGGGCCTGCTCGGCGTCGATGTCCAGGAGCGGTTTGAGGCCCCAGACCGGGGCGAGCATGGCGAGCGCGGACTGCACGTCGACGCGGATGTCACCGGAGTGCACCGGGATCGGGAACGGCTCGGCCGGCGGCAGACCGGGGTCGAACGCACCGTCGACCAGCAGGCCCCAGACGTTTCCGAACGAGACGTGACCGACCAGATCCTCGATGTCGACGCCGCGGTACCGGAGAGCGCCGCCCTCCTTGTCGGGTTCGGCGATCTCCGTCTCGAACGCGACGACTCCCTCGAGCCCGGGTACGAAGTCGGACATCAGGCGGCTCCTCTATCGATGATCAATCATCCAGTGGTGGGCGGGACCTGTCGGTCAGGACCTTCGGGGGACCTTGGGGGACCTTTGGTCGGGAATCAACAGTCATCCAGCGGAAGAGTCTGTACGGTTCCGATGATGCGGGGAAGCGTGACATCCGGCACACTCCGCCGATCCGGCGACGGAGGATTAGCGGCACGCGATGCCGGGCAAACTGCGCCTCTGCGGCAGGATGAACCCTGTGACCGACGCCCTCGATCCCGCCGACATGCGCGAGCAGTACCGCACCACGGAGCTGACTGTGGCCGACCTCGCCCCCGAACCGATCGAACAGTTCACCCGCTGGTTCAAGGCCGTCGCGAACAGCCCGGCGATCCACGAGCCGAACGCCATGGTCGTGTCGACGGCGACGGCCGACGGCCGCCCGTCCTCCCGCACGGTGCTCCTGAAGCACTACGACGAGGCGGGCTTCGTCTTCTACACGAACTACTCCTCCCGCAAGGGCGGCGAGCTCGCGGCCAATCCCTACATCTCGCTGCTGTTCCCGTGGCACCCGCTGGCCCGCCAGGTCATCGTCACCGGCCGGGCGGTCCGCACCGGGCGCGACGAGACCGTCGCGTACTTCCGCACCCGCCCGCACGGCTCCCAGCTGGGCGCCTGGGCCAGCCACCAGTCCTCGGTGATCCCGTCCCGCGAGGAGCTGCTCGCCCGGTACGAGGAGCTGGCGGCGCGCTACCCGGAGGACGAGCAGGTGCCGGTGCCGCCGGAGTGGGGCGGCTTCCGGGTCGTGCCGGACACGGTGGAGTTCTGGCAGGGCCACGAGAACCGGCTGCACGACCGGCTGCGGTACGTGCGCGTCGAGGAGGACGGCGAGGACGCCGAGGGTGGCGGAGAGGGCGCGTGGCGGGTGGAGCGCCTCTCGCCCTGACCGGGGCCTGCACGGGGGCCTGACCGGGCCAGGGGCCCTGACCGGGTCACCCCGAGAGTCGTGACGCCTCGCTCAGCGCCGTCTCGACGGCGTGCGGGATGTCGGTGACCGGGAACTGGGTGTGCCGTACGGTCCGCTCCCGGTCGAGGACCAGGACCGCGCGCTTGAGCCGGAGCGCCTGACCGGCGCGGAAGGTCGGCAGCCGGAGCGCCGCCGCGAGCCGGGCGTCCATGTCGGAGAGCAGCGGGAAGGGGATGTCCTCGGCGGCGGCGAAGGCCCGCTGTTCGTCGGGGCGCTGGGTCGAGACGCCGTGGACGGCGATCCCGGCGGCCGTGAACTGCCCGTACGCGTCCCTGAAGAGCCGGTTCTCCAGCGTGCAGCCGACCGTGCCGGGGATGTCGTTCCACCCCTCGGGCAGCGGGCTCGGCCGCCCGGTCGCGGGGTAGCAGAAGAGCACGGTGGCGGCGGCGTCCGGGTCCACCGGGTCGCGCTCGTCGCCGGTGTGCGCGGGCAGGGTCAGGCGGGGCAGCCGGGTGCCGGGCAGCTCGTGGACGCGGAGGGCCTCGGCGCTGTGCTCGTCGGCGGAGGCGGTGAGGCTCCCGTCGCCGAGCAGCCAGCGGTCGGACCAGTCCTGCATGGCGACCAGGACGGGGAGCAGGGCGCGCCCGGCCGGGCTGAGCCGGTACTCGTACCGCACGGGCCCCTCCTGGTACGGCACGCGGTCGAGCACGCCGCTGTCGACGAGGTGGCCGAGGCGCTCGGTGAGGACCTTGCGGGAGATGCCGAGCTCGGCCTGGAGCTCGTCGAAGCGGTGCCGGCCGCGCGCGGTCTCCCGGACGAGCAGCAGGCTCCACCAGTCGCCGACGACGGCGGCGGCCTGGGCGATCGCGCAGGCGGCGTCGCGCTCGGGCACGGCTCGCACCATGCGCTCCTCCTTCTTCGGACTTCGCCGCATTCGTCCGCGGTCGGTTCGTCGTCCGTTCGTCGGTCCATCTTGCGCCACCGAGTGAGTTCCCGATAGAAACTCATTGTAAGTTCCGAAAAGAGACTCACTGATGGGCGGGCGTACGAGCCGTGATCGGTGGTTCTCGGGGAGGGGAACCCGCATGTCCACAGCCTGGGCGACCGCCTGGCGCACCTGGCAGACGACCCGTCGCGCCTATCCATGGACCTACGCCGTCGGCACGGTCCTGCCCGCCGCGCTCGCCATCGGGCTCGCGTACCTCGGCTACCACGCCATCGGCGGCGGGGCCGTCGCCGAGGACTTCACCGCGAGCAGCGGAACCACCGCCTACCTCGCGTACATCGTCGTCGGCGCGACGGCCTTCCAGTTCACCGTCCGGCTCATCCTCTGGTCCGCGAAGGCGCTGATCACCGAGCAGCGGCAGGGCACCCTCGGCGCCCTCCTGGTCGCCCCCGCGCGCCGCTTCCCGTACCTCGCGGGCTTCACCGCCTTCGCCGTCCTCAGCAGCCTGGTCGAGTTCCTCGCCCTCGGTGTCGTCGTCGCCCTGCTCGGCATCGCCGTCCCCGTGGCCTCCGCCGCCGGCCTGCTGCTCGGGGCCCTCGCGCTCGTCTTCGCCGTCTTCGCGCTCTCGGTCGGGCTCGGCGGGCTGATGATCGCCGCAGGCGAGGCGCACATCTCGCAGAACACCGTCTTCATCGTCCTCGGTCTGGTCGGCGGCTTCACCTTCCCGCGCGCCTATCTGCCGGAGCCGCTCCAGTGGTTCGCCGAACTGCTCCCGACGACCGCGGCCACGGACGTCCTGCACGCGTCGACCACGGGCGGGGGCTCGCTCTCCGAGCTGCTCCCGCGCCTGGCGGTGTGCGGGCTGCTGAGCGCCGCGTACCTGCTCCTCGGCCTGAAATACCTGCCGTGGGCCGAGGCCCGCGCCGTAGAACGGAGTTACTGACATGACGGGCATTCAGGTCCGGTCCCTGCGCAAGGACTTCCCCGTGCGGAACAAGGGGATCTTCGGCGCCAGGGACGTCAAGCGGGCGGTCGACGGGCTCGACCTCGACATACCGCGCGGCCGGATCACCGGCCTCCTCGGCCTCAACGGCGCGGGCAAGACCACCACCATCAAGATCCTCGCCACCCTGCTGCGCCCCACCTCCGGATCGGTCACGATCGACGGCCTCGACTCCGTCGCGGGCGCCCGCGAGGTGCGCCGCCGCATCAACCTCATCGCGGGCGGCGAGCGCATGGTCTACACCCGGATGACCGGCCGGGAGAACCTCTGGTACTTCGGCCAGCTCTACGACGTCCCGAAGCGCGAACTGCGCCCGCGCATCGACGAGTTGCTGAGCATGGTCGGTCTGACGGAGGCGGCGGACACCATGGTCGAGCGGTACTCCCGGGGCATGACCCAGCGCCTCGCCATCGCCCGCGGCCTGATCAACCGACCCGCGTACCTCCTCCTCGACGAGCCCACCCTCGGCCTCGACGCCCCGATCGCCCGCGACCTGCGCCGCGTCGTCGCCCGGCTCGCGGAGGAGGGCACCGGGGTCCTCCTGACCTCCCACTACCTCGCCGAGGTCGAGGAGCTCTGCGGCCACGTGTACGTGATCTCCGCAGGCCGCCACCTCGCCGAGGGCAGCCCGGCGGAACTGAAGGCGGCCACCGGCAGCCACCGCACGATCCGCCTGACGGTGACGAACCCGGGGGAGGCCACGGAGGCGGTGGCGGCCCGCTTCGGCGCGACCTCCGAACTCCTCCCCGGGGGCGGCGCGTTGCTCACGCTCCGCCACCCGGACGACGTGGCGGGCCCGCTTGCGGCGGCGATCGTCGAGGCGGGCGGCTCGATCGGCGGCCTGGAGATCGCGGAGGCGAGCCTGGAGGACGCGATCCTGGCGCTGGCGGAGACGGGCGAGGAGGCCCTCGTATGAACCGCGCACGCAGCCGGACGGCGCCCGACGCACTGCGTCACGCGGCGAGGGTCTTCGCGGCGGAGACCCTGAAGCAGCACCGCCGACTCTTCGGGCAGCCACTTGTGGTCTTCTCGATGCTGGTCTGGCCGGTGCTCCAACTGGCCACGACGTACTACACGTTGCGTCCCGTGGCGACCGCGTCCCCGGCCGCCGCGAACTGGCCCCTGGCCGCCGACCCCGAGCGACTCCTCGCGTTCCTGGCCACCGGGACGCTCGCGTACGCCTTCTTCTTCTCGCTCGTCCAGAGCGCTTGGCACCTCTCCTTCGAGCGCTCCACCGGCACCCTGGAGCTCCTCTTCCTCTCCCCGGCCGGCCGCCTCACCCTCATGATCGCCAACGGCGCGGGCGCCCTCCTCCAGAACGCCTGGCTGCTCACCTGCTTCACCGTCGCCGCGCTCACCGGCTTCGGCACGCTGTCGGTGTCGGCCTGGTGGATGTACGGGATCGTCTTCCTGGCGCTGCTGGTCCCGGCGGTCGCGTGGGGCGCGTTCCTCAACAGCCTGCTGGTCTTCTCACGCGACTCGGCGTTCCTCTACACGATCCTCGACGAGCCGCTCTGGTTCGTCTCGGGCGTCCGCCTCCCGCACTTCGCCCTGCCGGCGGCGGTCCAGGTGGTGGGCGCGGTCTTCCCGCTCACGGGCAGCCTCATCGCGGTCCGCGGCGCCCTCCTGGAACACCGCACCCTGACCGACCTCGCCCCGACGCTCCTCGGCCTGACCGCCCTGAGCGCCGTACTGCTCGCCGCGGCGTCGGTGATCCTCCGCGTGGGCGAGGCCCGCGCCCAGCGCACGGGCAAACTGTCCCTGGCCTAGGGCCTGTCCGGCGGATCAGGGCCGGATCAGGACACGAGTTCCGTGAGCCGTGCCATGGCCTTCTCCAGCTCGCGGCGCGCCCCGAACGGCACGAGGGCGGGGCGGCCGGGCACGCGTACGCCGCCGGTGAGCGCGACCCTCGTCCGGCCCTCGCCCGCCGCCTCCGCGGCCATCCCGACGACCAGGAACCGGCTCTGCAGCCAGCACCAGCCGGGCCGCAGGACCCCGTCGAAGCGCGCGCGCAGTCCGTACCGGCTGCGTGCCAGGGCCTCGACGCGGTCGCCGTCGACACGGAGGACGCGGACGGACCGCATGTCGGGCTGGAACTCCCCGAAGCCCCCTTCGAGGTCCCGCATCACGGCCCACACCTCGTCGAACGGAGCGGGCAGCACCCGCTCGACGACGTACGCCCCCCGGACCCCGGCGCCCATGACGCGCAGCCGTCCCACGGTGCTCTGGGTCATCCGTTCCACGCCCTTCGGAAACTCTGCCGGGCCCGGTGCAGCCGGGACTTCGCGGTGCCGGCCGGAACGCCGAGCACGGCCGCCGCGGACTCCTCGTCGAGCCCTTCGACGTCGCGCAGCACCAGGACGGCCCGGTGCTGCGGGGAGAGCCGGGACAGCACGTCACCGACGTCGGCGGCCAGCTGCGGATCGCCCCGCTCGGGTACGTCGGCCAGCTCGGCCGGCCGGTCGCGGGCCGCCCGCCCGGCGACCCGGACCGCCTCGCGTACGGCGATGGTCCGCACCCATCCGTAGAGCGCCTCGGGCTCCCGCAGGGACCTGAGCCGGGTGAACACGGCGATCAGGGCCTCCTGCGTGGCGTCCGGACCGTCGTCGAGCGCGATCGGGCGGCAGATGCGGGTGATGTACGGGGTGAGGTGATCGAGGAGGTCGTGCAGCGCGAGCGTGTCCCCGCGCCTGGCGGCCCGCACGAGCGCCACGGCGCGCTCCCGCTCCCGCTGCCGTTCGCGTTCCCGCTCCCGCTGTCGCTCAGCGCCGGAGATCACGGAGCACCGCCAGACCGAGCCCCAGGCAGAGGGGCGTGTACACGAGCGCGTTCAGCCAGGGGAACACCGCTCCGGAACCGTCCTTGCCGAAGACCGCCCAGAAGACCCCGACGGTCCCGCGCAGCAGCAGCCCGGCGGCGAAGGCGCCGGTGACGAGCCGCGCGAGCCTCCTGCGCGGGTCGCGCACGTACGCGTACACCCCGGCGCTCGCGACCCCCTCAAGGACGGCGAGCGGCAGTGTGACGGCGGGCCCGAAGGACACGACACTCCCGAGCACGGCGAGCGAGAGCCCCCGCTCGTCGGCGGCGGGCCAGGTGGCGCCACAGGCCCAGTAGACGTGCACCGCCGCGAGTACGGCGAGCACCACGGCACCCGCACGGGCTCCACCGACAACCATGACTGTCCCCCTCCGTCACGACATCCGACACCCACAGGAGGCGGAGCGAAGGGCAGACGTTCCCTGTGACCCCCGTCACGCCACCGGCGGTCCGGCGGGACCGGGCGGCCCGGAGACGCAGACGACCCGTGGGCCTTGGTCCCGTCCGCTCGAGTTCGGACGGGAGCCGGCCGGACTTACCGGCGGCCCACGGGTCGGGTGACTGCGTGGTTTTCGGCAGGCGACCTGCCGAGGTGCACAGAGTGCGACGGCAGGCCGTTAGCCCGCAGTCACCTCACGAATCCGAAAAGAAACCATGTTCTCGGATCACCTCCTTTCAGCGTGTGCCTCCACACTAGGAAGCCTTCCGCGAAGCCTCAAGCTATTTATTCGCTGCCTCTGGGCGGACGGTCAGCCCTTGAGCCCAGTCACGAAGACCGACCAGACGGAGGGTGTGAAGACCAGGGCGGGACCCGCGAGGGTCTTGGAGTCGCGGACGGGGACGCCGGCGGGGTGGTGGTCGATCACCTCGACGCAGCTCCCCGACTCGTTGCCGCTGTAGGTCGACTTGCGCCAGCCGCTCAGGGTGGAGGCGTCGGGAATGGTGACCTCACTCATCGCGTCCGTACTCCTTCGCCGTAGCTCGCAGCAGAGCCAGGGACTCGCGCTGGGGCAGTGCATCACCCAGCGCGAGATCGTACTTGTTCTGCAGCCGCTCGACCGTGGCCGGGGAGTCGTGCACCCTGCCGATCGACGTACCTTCGCTGTAGGCAGCCGGAGGTTGGTCCTCGAACGACATCAACGTCAGCATTCCCTGCATCAGCGGGTACAAGCCCATTCCGAAGGGCAGCACATGCGCGCGAACTCGCCCGCACTCGACCAGCTGGACGAGGTGCAGGAGCTGTTCCTCCATGATGTCCCGGCTGCCCGCCGGGCGCCGTAGGACGGCTTCATCGAGCAGCGCCCACACGACGGGTGTCACTGGATCAGCAAGGATCTGGGAGCGTTTGAGTCGCGCGGCCACGTGCCTCTCGTTCTCCTCCTCGCTCCGAGGCGGGAAAGCTGTGGACAGCACCGCACGCGCGTACCGGGATGTCTGGAGGATGCCCGGAACGTACGACAGTGCGAACTCGCGGATCATCGTGGCCTGTTGTTCAAGCAGCCGGGCGGCCTCGAAGTAGTCGGCGATCACGCCGCCGTCGTCCTGTGGCCGGAACTTGCTCAACACATCCGTGTTCAGCGCCCTGTCCAGCCGCTTCGCGTCCTCCTCGGACGGAACGCGTCGCCCCGCCTCGATGTGCGCGATGTGCGTGCGGCTCATGATCGCGGCATCCGCCAACTCCTGCTGTGTGAGCCCCGCCGCCTCGCGCCGTTCCCTGAGCCATTTCCCGTACGTACTGGCCATGCCCCACTCCCGTGCCTCAACGCCTGGACCTGGTCTACCCACGCTCCGCGTCAGGGCATTCGGTACGCCCCCCGTTTCCCCGAACAGGCTGCGTGGGGCCGGTCCTTCCGGTAAAAGGCGCCCCGCCTGTTCGTTTCCGGGACGCAACGTTTTCATTGAACCGGGTGTGTTCTGCGTCACGTTCGAGTTGAATGATCGGAGGCGTGCGGATGCACGCGCGTACACCGTCCTGCAGGGGGTGCCGGGATGAGTGCTGCCAGGGGTGGGACCACGTCTGTGCCGGGGGCTGATCTGCTCGCCGCGCTCCTGGACGGGATGGACGCGGCGCTCTGTGCCTTCGACGCCGACGGGACCGTCACGCACTGGAACAAGGAGGCCGAGCGGATCCTCGGCTGGTCGGCGGGGGAGGCCGTCGGGCGGCGCGGGTTCGAGGGGTGGGCCGCGCGGCCCGCCGACGCCGCCGAGGCGCTCACGCGCCTGATGGCCGCGATGGACGCGCCGGGCCGGCTGGTGCACGAGTTCGCGCTCGTACGGAAGGACGGCGGTCGCGTTCTCGTACGGACGCAGTCCGCCGGGGTGCGCGGCGCGGACGGCAAGGGCGCCGGGGTGTACTGCGCCTTCAGTGAGGTGCACGCCCAGATCGACCTGGAGCGTTCGATCGCGCTGAGCGAGGCGCTCTTCGAGGACGCCTCCTGGGGTGTCGTCCTCGTCGACGTGGACCTGCGCCCGGCCGTCGTCAACGGGTACGCGGCCCGGGCGATGGGCGCAGGCCGGACGACGCTGCTCGGACGGCCGCTCGGGGAAGTCGTCGCACAGGGCCTGGAGGAGCTGGAGTCCGCCCTTGAGCACGTCCTCGCGGAGGGCGCGCCGAAGGCGCCCGCCGAGGTGTGGGTGACGCTGCGGACGCCGGACGGCGAGCGGCGCCGGTGCTGGCGCAGCGGGTTCGTGCGGCTGGCGTCGCCGCTCGCGGAGGAGCCGGTGCCGCTGGGCGTCGGGTGGCTGTTCCAGGACGTCACCGAGGACCGGCTGGCCGAACAGGAGGCGGACCGGCTGCGGTTCCGGTACAGCCAGCTGCACCGGGCGGGCGCGGTCGCCGCCGAGTGCGAGGACCCGAGGGAGGCGGCGACGGTCCTCCTCGACTTCGCCCTCGCGGGCTTCGCCGACCACGCCCTGGTCGACATAGCGGCGGGAGAGCGGCGACTCGTGCGGGTGGCGACGACACCGGCGGGCGAGCCGGGCCCCGTCGTGCCGGTCGCGGGCGGAGGCATCCCGCTGCGCTACCCCTCGGGCCACCCCGTGCACCAGGCCCTCTCCCGTACGGGCCCGGTGCGGGCGTCCGCGACCGCCGCCGCCGGTTCCCAGGCCGCCGAGGACTGGGCGACCGAGCGCCTCTGGCCGCGCGACGCCGTGCACGCGCTCTGCCTGCCGCTGCGCAGCCGGGGCCGGACGGTGGGTGCGGTGACCTTCCTCCGTTCCGCCTCCCGCACCCCCTTCGAACGCCCGGACGCGGTCTTCGCGGAGGCGATCGCGGTACGGGTCGCGGCCTCGCTGGACCTGGCGGCCCTGTGCGCGGGCGCGGGTACGGGCACGGGCACGGGCGTGAGCCCGTCCTGACCGGACGGGCGATCGAGCGACCAGGGGCGGGGCTTTCGGGCCCCCTGACGTCCTCGCCCCTAGCCGCTCCCGCCCCTGGTCCCCGCCGCTCGGGGTCCTACGCCTGCAGCGCCAGCGTCGGTGACAGTCTCGACGCCCGCACCGCCGGGTACAGGCCCGCCACCGTGCCGATCACCAGCGTCGCGCCGAAGCCGCCGCCCACCGCCCACGGCGGCACCACCCACGGCAGCCCGCCCGTGTACGCGTACACGCCCGTCGCCGCGCCGCCGAGGGCCACGCCCGCCAGGCCGCCGAGGCCCGACAGCATCAGGGACTCCGTCACGAACTGGATCCTGATCTGGCCCCTGGTCGCGCCCAGGGAGCGGCGCAGGCCGATCTCGTGGCGGCGTTCGAGCACCGAGATGATCATGGTGTTGGCGACGCCGACACCGCCCACGAGCAGGGCGATCCCGCCGAGCCCGAGCAGCAGCGTGGAGAAGGCCCCCTCGGTCGCCGCCTTCGCCTGGAGCGCCGCCGACGGGTCGCCGACCGACACGTTCTGCGGGTTCTCCGGGTCGATCGTCGGGGCGAGCAGCTGCTGGACGGTCCGTACGGACGCGTCGGTGGACCGCTCGTACACCGCCGTCGGATGCCCGTCGAAGCCGAGAAGTTTCTGCGCGCCCTCCCAGCCGACCAGCGCCGCGCGTTCGATCTCGGGCGCGAGCGGCAGCGGGTCGAGGATGCCGACGACGGTGAAGTACCGGTCGTCGATCCAGACCTGCCGGCCGGGCTCGTGGATGCCGAGCCGTTCGGCGGCGACATGGCCCAACACCACGGACGGGTAGCGGCCGTTGGCTCCGTTCAGCCAGGTGCCGGAGGCCGTCCCGCCGCGCAGGACGGCGAGCAGCCGTTCCGTGGCGGCCTTGACGGCGATGCCGCCCGTCTCGCCCTCGGGGATCTTCTCGGAGCGCCGGACCGTGCGGTCGAGGTCGGCGGTCGCGCCGACCTCCTCGACACCGTCGATCCGGCCGACCATGCCCACCGCGTCCTTGGGCAGCTTGACCTCCTGGCCGCTGAACATCCCCTCGCCCGGCTTGGCCACCAGCATGTTCGTGCCGAGCGCGTCGAGCTGCCGCATCAACTGGGCCTGGCTGGAGGCGGATATGCCCACCACCGCGATCATGGTGGCGATCCCGATGGCGATGCCCAGGGCCGAGAGCACCACCCGCACGGGCCGACTGCGCAGCCCGGCCGAGCCCACGTGCAGCACGTCCCTGGGCCCGAGCCGCGCGGCCTTCAACGCCCGGCGCGCACTCCGCCCACCGCGCGCACCTCGCGCATCTCCCGCACCTCGCGCATCTCCCGCATCTCCCGCATCTCCCGCATCTCCCGCGCCTCCCGCACCGCCTGCGCCTCCCGTACCGTCCGTGCCGTCCGCACCCCGCCCCGGACCCGCCCTCACGCCGCGACCTTTCCGCGCGCCGTGTCCGCCACGACCCGCCCGTCGCGGATCCGGACCTGGCGCGGCAGGCGCCCGGCCGTCTCCGTGTCGTGGGTGATGACCGCGATCGTCGCGCCTTGCTCGTTGAGGGCCTGCAGCAGGTCCATGACCGCCTCGCCCGACGCCGAGTCGAGCGCGCCCGTCGGCTCGTCGGCCAGCAGCAGGTCGGGTTCGCCGACCACCGCGCGGGCGATGGCCACGCGCTGCTTCTGCCCGCCGGACAGCTCGTGCGGGCGGTGCTTCATCCGGTCGGCGAGCCCGACGCGGGCGAGCGCCTCCGCCGCCATCGCCCGCCGCCGCGCCCGGGGGAGCCCCGAGTACAGCAGCCCCTCGGCGACGTTCTCCAGGGCGCCGACCCCGGGCACCAGGTGGAAGGCCTGGAACACGAAGCCGATGTGGCGCGAGCGCAGGGCGGAGAGCCGGCGGTCCGCGAGGGCGGCCACGTCGTGGCCCGCGATCTCCACCGTCCCGGCGCTCGGCCGGTCCAGGGTGCCGACGATGTGCAGCAGGGTGGACTTGCCGGACCCGGACGGGCCGACGATGCCGAGCAGTTCGCCCGCGTCGACCGTGAGGTCCACGCCGTCGAGGGCCCGGACGCCGCCCGCGTACTCCTTGGTGACCCCGGAGAGCCTGACGACCGTGCTCGTGCTCGCACCCGTACGCGGACTCGCACTCGTACGCGTACTCATACGGACGGCACCCCGACCTTCATGCCCTCGCGCAGCCCGCCGCCGCTGATCTCCACCCGGCCCTGGCCGAACATCCCGAGCTCGACCCGGACGTCCCGTGTCCGGCCGTTCTCGACGACCTGGACGCCGAAGCCGCCGCCGGGCAGGGCGAGCAACGCGTTGACGGGTACGGAGAGCACGTCCTTCCTCGTCTCGCCGGCGAGGTCGACGGTGACCGGTGACTGGTCCACGCCCGTGACCTTGCCCGGCGCGTCGAAGGAGACCGTGATGTCGATCTTCGGGGTCCGGTCCTGCGGGTCGTCGCCCGACGAGGCCGTCTTCCCCACCGACGAGACCTTCCCCGGCGCAGAGGTCCCGTCCGGCAGCTGGACGGTGACCCGGGTCCCGGTCTTCGCCGAACCGGCGTCCGAGACCGGCACCTTGAACCGTACGACCCGCTCGGAGCCGGTCACGGTCAGCACCGGCCGGCCGGGCCCCACCTGGTCGCCGGTCGCGGCGCCCGCCTCCTTGACGCGGACGGCGCTTCCGGCGAAGGCGATCGCGTCGGGGCCGACGGTGCCCGTCTGCTTCTGGTCGTGCGACTTCTGCCAGCGCTTGACGGCGGCGGCGGTCTTCGCCGAGTACTCCTCGTCGACCGTGAAGCCGACGTAGCCGAGGGCGGCGAGGTTCTCCTCCAGTTGCCGGACGTCGTTGCCCTTGTCGCCGGTCTTAAGGGTCCGGTACATGGGCTCGGCCCCGTACATCAGGCGGACGGGCCTGCCGTCGACCTCGTACAGCCGCTCATCGCGCGCGACGGTGGAGCCGGTCGGGGCGATCCGGGTGAGGATGCCGGAAGGACCCCCGTTGATCTTCCGCTCGCCGAGGTACCCGAGCGTGCCGTCCTGCTGGGAGCTGTCGCTGAGGTCGCCCCGGGTGATCGGGGCCGTGGCGGGCGGCCGCCCCGAGTCCGCGACGGGCTCCCGTTCCTCGGGGGCGGCGAGCGCGGTCACCGCCACCCCGGCGCCGGCGACGACGACGATCGTCGCGAGGGCGACGACGAGCTTGCGCCGACTCATCGCGACACGCTCTCGCAGGCCTTGTTGGCCTTCTCGAACTTCTTGGCCTCCTCGCCCTGCGGGATCGGCCGCGCGGCCGTCATCCCGCCGCCGCCGAAGGTCGGGTCGGGCATGTCGAAGCCGTTCTTGCGCATGCACTGGGCGTACTTGATCATCTTGTCCTTCTCGGCCTGGGTCGGCTCCTTGCCCATGCCCGCGCCGCCCTTGCCCTGACAGGCCTTGAACGCCTTCTCCATCTTCTCCTTCGACATGCCGTCGCCGCCGATGGTCAGCCCGACGCCCTCCTCGCCAGGCTTGGGCTCGGGCACGTCCAGGCCCTGCTCGCGCAGGCACTTGCGGTGCTCCAGGGCCTGGTCGGCCTTCTTGCCCTCGTCGCTCACGCTCTCGCTCCCCGCCCCGTCCGCCTTGCCGTTGTCGGCGGTGCACGCGGTGGTCAGGAGGCAGAGCGCGGCGAGCGAGGCCGCGGCGGCCAGCTGGAAGGTCTCTCGGGTCCGTGTACGTCCGGTGATCGTCATGGGCGTGAGCCTGCGCGCAGGAGGGGTTTCGTTTCTCTCAGCGGATCGGTTTACGGAGACGAAAGCCCCGGTCGGATAGACAGGGGCCATGCGCGTACTGGTGGTGGAGGACGAGGCGTTTCTCGCCGAGATGATCGCCGAGGGGCTGCGCCGCGACGCGCTCGCCGTGGACGTCGCGGGCGACGGCCTCGAAGCCCTGCGGAAGCTCCAGTTCGGGGAGTACGACGTCATGGTCCTCGACCGCGACCTGCCCGGGATGCACGGCGACGACGTCTGCCGCCGCGTGGTCGAGCAGCGCCTCATGACCCGGGTCCTGATGCTGACGGCCGCCGGGACGGTACGGGACCGGGTCGAGGGCCTCGGCCTCGGCGCCGACGACTACCTGGCCAAGCCCTTCGCGTACGACGAGCTCCTCGCCCGCGTCCTCGCCCTGGGCCGCCGCGCCCGGCCCGCGCTGCCGCCCGTCCTCGAACGGGCCGGGATCGTCCTGGACACCGCGCGCCGTCAGGCGAGCCGCGACGGGCGGCACCTGCACCTGTCGCGGAAGGAGTTCGCGGTCCTGGAATCGCTGCTGCGCGCCGAGGGGGCCGTCGTGAGCGGCGAGGACCTGATCGAGCAGGTGTGGGAGGAGCACACCAGCTACCGCACGAACGCGGTACGGGTGACCCTGAGCAAGCTCCGCGCGAAGCTCGGTGAGCCCCCGGTGGTGGAGACGGTGCCGGGCGCGGGCTACCGGATCGCGTCATGAGGGCGGGCGAGAGGGCGGACGGGAGGACGGGCGCGCGGACGGGCGCGCGGACGGGTGTGGCGGCGAGGGCGGTGAGGGCGGCGGGCGTGCGGGCAGCAGGACTGAGGGCAGCGGGACTCAGGGCTTCCGCACGGCGCGTCATGGGCGGCGAACGGGCCCGTCTGACATCGCTGTACGGCGGACTGCTTCTCCTCGCGGGCGCGCTGCTCACGGGAGTCGTGTACTTCCTGGTGAAGGAGGGTCTGTACTCGTCGATCAGCGTGGCGATGACGACGGCCGTGCCCGCGCAGCGCCTCGAGGACCTGCCCGCCGCCACCACGACCAACCCCCTGTGGGCTCAGACCGTGCCCGCGAGCCCGGGACCGGTGGCGCCGGGCACGACGGTCCCGGCCCGAGGCCTGGCCGTCGCCCGGACGCTGAGCGACGCCGCCGAGAGCGCCGCCCTCGAACGCCTCCTCACGGTCTCCCTGCTCGTCCTCGCCGCGTACGCCGTCGTCTCGATCGTGCTCGCCTGGTGGATGGCGGGCCGGGTGCTGCGCCCGGTCGCCGTGATCACCGAGACGGCCCGCAGGCTCTCCGGGGAGAACCTGCACGAGAGGATCGCCCTGGACGCGCCGCCGGGGGAGCTGAAGCGCCTCGCGGACACCTTCGACGGGATGCTCGGGCGCATGGAACGGCTCGTGTCGGCGCAGCAGCGGTTCGCGGCGAACGCGGCGCACGAGCTGCGGACCCCGGTCGCCGTGCAGCGGGCGGCCGCCGAGATCGGCCTCGCGGGGGATCCGGGACCCGAGCGGGTCGCCCGGATCAGGGAGAAGCTGATCGAGGTCGCCGACGCCAGCGAACGGACCATCGAGGGCCTGCTGTTGCTCGCCTCCTGCGACCAGGGGCTGCAGGAGCGGCGGCCGGTGGCGCTGCACGAGGTCGCGGGGCGGGCGGTGGAGGCCCTCGCGGCCGAGGCGGCCGAGCGCGGGGTCGACGTCGTGACCGACGCCCGGCCCCTGACGGTGCTCGGCGACGCCGTGCTCCTGGACCGGCTGGCGCACAACCTGGTCGCGAACGCGGTGCGGCACAACGTCCCGGGCGGGCGCGTCGAGGTCCGTACAGGGCCCCAGGGCATCGCGGTCACGAACACAGGGCCCGTGGTCCCCGCCGACACCGTGCCGCTGCTCTTCGAGCCCTTCCGCCGCCTCTCCGCACGCACCCAGGCCCCCGGTGAGGGCGTGGGCCTCGGCCTGTCGATCGTCGAGTCCATCGCCCGCGCCCACGACGCGACGGCGACGGCGACCGCCAACGCGGAGGGCGGCGGCCTGACGGTCCGGGTGTGCTTCACCCCGTGAGACGGGCGCGGGTACGGGGAGGGGGCCGGGCCGCCCACGGCGACCCGGCCCCTCCTCGTACCCGCACTCGTACGCGTACCGGCGTGACTACCAGTCGCCGAGGACGAGCCGTCCGCCGACCCGCCCCAGGTCGTAGGAGCCGCCGGTGAACCAGATGCCGTCGGAGTTGTTGCCGTTCAGGAAGGTGTAGAGGCCCCAGGTTCCGTCGGTGTACTGGTACGCCATGACGATGTCGTCCTTGCCGTCCCCGTTGGTGTCGCCCGCGGCCATGCGGTCGCCGACGTTGCTGAGGTGGAAGGAGCCGGAGTCGAAGTCGGAGGCGCGTTCGAACTTGCTGCCGGTGGAGGTCCAGCGGTAGATGCGCATGCTGCCGTCGCCCTGGTCGTACGCCGTGGCCGGTTCGGCCTTGCCGTCGCCGTTCCAGTCGCCGAGGACGAGCCGTCCGCCGACGCGGGCCAGGTCGTAGGAGCCGCCGGTGAACCAGATCCCGTCGGAGTCGACGCCCTTGAGGAAGGTGTAGAGGCCCCAGGTGCCGTCGGTGTACTGGTAGCCCATCACGATGTCGTCCTTGCCGTCACCGTCGACGTCCCCTGCGGCCATGCGGTCGCGGACGTTGCTCAGCTGGAAGGATCCGGAGTCGAAGTCGGTGGCGCGTTCGAACTTGCTGCCGGTGGAGGTCCAGCGGTAGATGCGCATGGTCCCGTCGCCCTGGTCGTACGCGACCGCCGGCTCGTCCTTGCCGTCGCCGTTCCAGTCGCCGAGGACGAGACGCCCACCCACGCGGGCGAGGTCGAACTGGCCCCCGGTGAACCAGATCCCGTCGGAGTTGTTGCCGTTCAGGAAGGTGTAGAGGCCCCACGTGCCGTCGGTGTACTGGTACGCCATGACGACGTCGTCCTTGCCGTCACCGTCGACATCGCCCGAGGCCATCCGGTCGCCGACGTTGCTGAGGTGGAAGGAGCCGGAGTCGTAGTCGGAGGCGCGCTCGAACTTGCTGCCGGTGGAGGCCCAGCGGTAGATGCGCATCGTGCCGTCGCCCTGGTCGTACGCGGTCGCGGGCTCGGCCTTCCCGCGCGGCGGGGTCGTGGTGGCCTTGTCGTACCGCAGGCCCTTGAAGCCGTTGTTCGCGTAGGACGACTTGGTCTTGGTGGTGTGGCGGCCCGCGTCGCCGGTGCTGTACTCCTCGTAGACCCACATCGACGTCTTGCTGGAGTCGGTCCACTTGTCGAAGAGGGCGACATGGCCGTCGCCGAGGATGGCGTCGCCGGGCTGCAGGCTGTCCAGGGAGACGGTGGTGGTGTCCCCGAAGGCGTCGAGGTCACGGGTGTTGCGGTCCCAGCCGTCGCTCTTCTTGGGGAGCCGCCAGGCCATCGACACGAAGCCGGAGCAGTCCGGGCGGTACTTCTCGCCGGTGACCGAGGCCTTGGCGTCGTTCTGGTCCTGGCTGTAGATCACGCCGTAGGTGTCGATCCACCACTTGGCGCGGGCGAGTATCTCGGTCCGGCTGATGGCGCCGCCGACCGACGAGGCGGCGCCGACCGTCGACGTGGCCTCGACCGACGACGCTTCGGCGGCGTGGGCCGTGGTCGGTGCCGCGACCTCGGAGATCACGGTGGTGCCGACGGCCAGGCCGGTCAGGGCCGCGAGGGATGTCAGGGCCGCGGTGACCCGTCTGAGGGGCGTACGCATCGGAGTACGTATCGGAGTACGCATGGAGGCTGTCCTTCTCGCTGGAGGCGGTGTCTGCCGTTGCTGTCGAGAAGGCTCCGCCCCGCCGCTTCAACTCCGCTTCAACACCGCTGCAGGCGCCCTTGAAGCGGCCGCGAGGGTGCCCGTGATCTCCGCGTACTCCCGCGCGCCGTGCTCCCGGAACACCACCAGCGCGTGCGTACGCGCCGCAAGGGCCGCATCCTTCTCGCCGCGCGCCTCGTGCACCAGGGACAGGTCGTACTCCGTACGCGCCCGCCAGAGCGGGGTGTCCATGGCGTCCCACAGGGCCATGGCCTCCTCCAGGCGGCCCTGCGCCGGGTCGAGGCGCCCGTCGGCCAGGTGCAGTTGGCCGATGACCCGCAGGGTGACCGCCTGCCCGAAGCGGTCGTGGCAGGCGCGGACGGTGTCGAGCGCCCCTTCGAGCCGGGGCAGCGCCTCGGCCCGGCGCCCGAGCCGCATCAGCGCCTTGGCGTGGGCACGGACCGCGTACGAGTGCAGGAACACGTCGCCGAGCTCGGCGAAGATCGCCGCCGACTCGGCGCAGACGCCCAGCGCAGCCTCGTAGTCGCCCACCGCCCGGTGGTACAGCCCCAGGGACCGCAGGGTCAGCGCGAGGCCCCGGCGGCTGCCGCCCCTGCGGAACGCGTCGAGCGCCGTGTCGAGATCGGCGCGGGCGGCACCGTACTCCCCTTGTTCGAGCCGCACCGACGCCCTGGTCCGCAGCACGTGGCCGACGCCACGGTGGTCGTCGCCACGGTGGTCGTCGGTCGCGTGCAGCAGCGCCGCCGCCTGGTCGAGGAAGTGGACCGCCTCGGCCAGGTGTCCGGGCTCCCGGCACGTGATGCCGAGACCGGCCAGGGCGAAGGCCTGCCCCCGTACGTCTCCCAGGGCGCGGAACCTGCTGAGCGCCTCGCCGAAGTGACAGCGCGCCTCGACGAACCGGTCCTGGTCGTAGCGGAGCTGGGCCAGCTCCGCCAGCATGGCGGCCTCGCGGGGCTGGTCCTCCACGCGCTGCGCGGCGGCGAGAGCGGTGCCGGTGATCCGGGCCCGGAACTCGAAGTGGTTGGTACGCAGTTCCACGGCGTTGTACGCCGAGACGAGATCGCACACGAGCGGCTCAAGGCCGATCGCGGCGGCCCGCTCGACGGCCACGGTCAGCGCGGCCTGGTCCCCGTCGAACCAGCCGAAGGCGTCGCCGAGGACAAGCTCGCGCAGTACGCGGTCACCGAACTCGTCGGGCGGACTCGCGGTCGTCGCGGGAGGCGGTCCCGGCGCCTGGGCCACGGGGGTGGCCGGCCGCCAGGTGATCTGGGGGGACGGGCTGCTCGCGGCGAGCCGGTGCAACAGGGAGGTCCAGCTGCGCAGGACGCGGGCGACGGCCTCGACCAACGTGTCGGCGGGCTCGGCGACTTCGGCCTCCTCGCGGGCGAAGAGCCGTACGAGGTCGTGGAGGCGGTAGCGCAGGACGCCCGTCCGGTCCACACCCGTGAACGTGACGAGCTGGGTGTCCACGAGCAGTTCGAGCAGCCGCTGCGCCTCCGTCTCCGGGACGTCGAGCAGCCGGCCGACGAGCCAGGGGGAGAACTCCGGCAGACCGAAGTGGCCCATGCGCTCCAGGGCCGTCCTCGGCAGGCGGTCCAAGGCGTGGAAGCTGAGCCCGATCGTGCTGCGCACCGCGAGGTCGCCCACGGCCAGCTCGTCGAGCAGCCGGCGCTCGTCGGCCAGCCGGTCGGCGAGGACCTTCAACGGCAGCCGGCTCCGGGTGGCGAGGCGCGCGCCCGCGATCCGGATCGCCAGGGGCAGGTTGCCGCAGGAGGCGAGGATGCGGGCGGCGGCGAGCGGCTCGGCCTCGGTCCGCTCGGGGCCGACGATCCGGGTGAGCAGTTCCAGCGCCTCGGCCGGTGCCAGGACGTCCAGTTCGGTCAGTCTCGCCCCGGCGAGGCCGCCCAGCCGGTCGCGGGAGGTGATGAGGACGGCGCAGCCCCGGCCGCCCGGGAGCAGGGGCCGGACCTGCCGCTCGTCGGCGGCGTCGTCGAGCACGATCAGCAGGCGGCGGTCGGCGAGCAGGGTGCGGTAGAGCTCCACGCGCTCCTGCAGGCTGTCCGGCAGCCGCTCCGCGTCCACACCGAGGGCGCGCAGCAGCCTTCCCAGGACGTCGGCGGGCTGGGCGGGGCTGTCGGAGAGGCCCCGGAGTTCGGCGTGCAGCTGCCCGTCGGGGAAGGAGGCGGCGATCCGGTGCGCGGCCTCCGCCGCCAGGGTGGACTTGCCGCTGCCGCCAGGGCCCGCCACCACATGGACCGGACCGGAGCCCCCGCCGGAGCCCCCGCCGGGGCCCCCGCCGGACTCGACGCGGGCCAGCGCCTCGGTCAGCGTGGCCAGTTCCTCGCCGCGCCCGGTGAAGTCACCGGGCGCGGGCGGCAGATGGGCGGGCGCGGGCGTGCCCCCACCGATACCCCCGCTTCCGCCGGTACCGCTGCCGGTACCGCCGCCCCCGCCGATACCCGCGCCCCCACCCGTACCGCTTCCGGTCCTGGCCGGGGCCCCGGCCCTCGCGTCCCCGCGCAGGATGGCGTCGTGCAGGCCGCTGAGTTCCGGTCCGGGTTCGACGCCGAGCTCCTCGACGAGCAGGGACCGGCCCTCCCGGTAGCAGGCGAGCGCGTCGGCCTGTCGCCCCAGCCGGTACAGCGTCGTCATCAGCCGGCCGCGCAGACGTTCGTCGGCCGGGTGCCGTGCGACGAGGCCGGTCAGCTCGGCGAGGTGGTCGAGCCTGCCCAACGCCAGCTCCACGCCGAACCGTTCCTCCAGTGCCGTGACCCGGAGTTCGTCGAGCCGTCCGGCCTCCCCTGCGAGCAGGGACCCTTCGAGGCCGGAGAGGGCGGGCCCGCGCCACAGCGCGGCCGCGTCGAGCAGCAGCGCGGCGGCCGGGTCGGGCCGGTGGGCGGCGACGTGCTGCTTGGCCTCGGCCAGGAGCCGGGTGAAGACGGTTGCGTCGACGGTCGCCGCCTCGGTCCTGAGCGCGTAGCCGGGCGTCCTGGTGGCGATCACGTCGGGGCAGCCGGCGTCGGAGAAGGAACGGCGCAGGGTCGAGACGTACGTCTGGATCAGCGCGCGGGCGCTGTCCGGAGGGTCGTGCGGCCAGACGACGTCGACGAGCCGCTCGGTGGAGATCACCCGGCCGTGTTCCAACGCCAGGGCCGCGAGCAGCGCCCGTGGCTTGCCGCCGCCCAGGGGGATCCGTCGGTCCCCCGCGAGGGCCTCGACCGGACCGAGCAGTCTGATCTCCAGCACGTCGCCCCCCACAACAAGGGCGGTACGGAGCGGCGGCTCAGCGGGTCAGGCCGGGCCGTACCGTGCGTACCGCGCTCCGCTCGAACGGGCCCAGTAGGGGTCTCCGTACGACCAATGCCACCAAGCCGCAGGGTAGTTGACGAGTCCGGCGCCGGTCATGGCGTTGCCGAGGTGTCGGCGTGTCTCGGCGGCGACGGGGTCGAGCCCGGGCGCCGAGAGCCGCCGGAACGGCGACCGCGCGTCCCCGGGGGCCGACCCCGTCCACAGCGGGGCGCCCTCGACCGTGCAGAGCGTGAGGTCGACGGCGGCACCGGTCGCGTGCGGGCCGTCCGGCGGGCCGGGAAGGTGGCCCTGGATCACGAGGAGGCGCAGCCCGGCGGGGAGCAGGGTCTGCGCGGTGACCAGGCGGTCGACGACACCGAGCCGCAGCCGGGCGGGCCGCCGGCCGAGGCGCAGGACGGCGACGCCACGCAGATCGACCAGCGGCTCGCCGCACTCCCGCACCTCGACCGTCGCCGCACCTCGCACCACGGGAGGGTGTCGCCGCCCGCTTCAGCTTTCCTTCAAGAGCGGGTGCGAGGCGGCCGTCATGCCAGTACGGCAGCCCGGCAGTGCGTCAGTCCGGCAGTGCGTCAGTGCCGGAAGAAGATCCGGTCGGCGTACTCCGCCATCACACGGCCGTTCCACTCGTGGCCGCCGTCGACGTTCCCCGAGCGCAGCAGCGGCGGCTCGATGCCCAGGCGGACCATCTCCTCGGCCGCCGCGGCCATGGTGGCCTGCATCAGGGCGCTGGTGACGACGGTCGAGGCGGGGGCGAACGGCGCCTCGATGCCCTCGTGCGTCAGCTCGGCGTCACCGATCGCGATCCGCGAGTCGAGGACGATGTCGCAGTGGTCCTTCAGGTACGTCCCCGAGACGTGCCGGGACTTCGTCTCCGTCGCGTACGCCACCGAGGTGACGCCGATCACCGTCAGGCCCAGGGCGCGGGCGTTCATCGCCATCTCGACGGGCAGGGCGTTGCGGCCGGAGAGGGAGATGATGATCAGGACGTCGCCGGCCTTGGCGGGCGAGGAGTCCAGAACCGCGCCCGCGAGCCCGTCCACGCGCTCCAGGGCCGAGCCGAGCGTCGCGGGCATGACGTCGACGCCGACGACCCCGGGGACGGCCAGCAGGTTCATGAGGGCGAGGCCGCCCGCCCGGTAGACGACGTCCTGGGCGGCCAGCGAGGAGTGGCCGGCGCCGAACGCGAAGAGCCGACCGCCGGCGGCGACGGCCTCGGCGATCACGGTTCCGGCGGCGGCGATCTCCTCGGAGTCCTGGTCGCGGACCTGCTGCAGCAGGCCGATCGCGGCATCGAAGAACTGCCCTGCCAGCTTGGACTCGCGCGCGCTGTCGCCCATTGCGGAAGCTCCTTGTCGTCGTGTCGCGGATCACCGTGCGGTCTGGACCATTGCTCTGTCAATACCGTCTTTGCCCGGCGTTTCCCCCGCGCGGCACGGTTGTCGGCGGGATGCGTCAGAATTGGTGCAGGGCCAGCGCACGACTCATCGAGGGGCACGTATGTCCGGACTGATCGACACCACGGAGATGTATCTCCGCACCATCCTCGAACTGGAAGAGGAAGGTGTGGTCCCCATGCGCGCCCGGATCGCGGAGCGGCTCGATCAGAGCGGCCCCACGGTCAGCCAGACGGTCGCCCGTATGGAGCGGGACGGTCTGGTGGCGGTCGCAAGCGACCGGCACCTGGAGCTGACGGACGAGGGCCGCCGCCTGGCGACGCGCGTGATGCGCAAGCACCGCCTCGCCGAGTGTCTCCTCGTGGACGTGATCGGCCTGGAGTGGGAGCAGGTCCACGCGGAGGCCTGTCGCTGGGAGCACGTGATGAGCGAGGCCGTGGAGCGGCGCGTTCTGGAGCTGCTGCGGCACCCGACGGAGTCGCCGTACGGCAACCCGATCCCGGGCCTCGAGGAGCTGGGCGAGAAGGCCGAGGCGGAGTCCTTCCTGGACGACTCCATGGTCTCCCTCGCCGACCTGGACGCGGGCCCTGACGGCAAGACGGTGATCGTGCGCCGGATCGGCGAGCCGATCCAGACGGACGCCCAGCTGATGTACACGCTGCGTCGGGCGGGTGTGCAGCCCGGTTCCGTGGTGAGCGTGACGGAGTCGGCGGGCGGCATCCTGGTCGGCAGCAGCGGCGAGGCGGCGGAGCTGGACTCCGAGGTCGCGGCCCACGTCTTCGTGGCGAAGCGCTAGGTCGCGTCCGGAAAGTCTGGCCTGGCTCGCGACGCCCGGCACGCACGCTCGCCGCGTTGCCGAAATGCCCACGTAGCTCCGCTACGAGAGCATCCCGGCGCCTTGCGATCGCACGCACCGGACGCCGCGAGCCCCGCCCTCCGGGCGGACGACCATACTTTCCGGACACTCCCTAGGGCCTCTCGCGGCGACCGCCGGCGGGCGACCGGACCGGTAGCGGGCGACCGCACCGCTGTCGGGCACGCGGCCGTACCCCGCCCCCCGGGCCGTCCCCCCGCCCCGGGGGTCGAGTGCGCCCGCCGCCGGGCCGTCCCCCCGGCCTCCCGGTGGCTGAGTGCGCCCCCGAAGTGCGCCCCGGCCCGTTTTACGGCGGAATCGCCACGCCCGCACCCCTCGGCGTGCCACGCTGGGTTCGGTTCGTACGGCCGGGGAGGGGTGGGTGCGATGGAGTCGTCGGCGGCGGTGCGCCATCAGACAGAGGGCCCCGGCGCCCATGGGCGCCGGGGCCTGTCCTCCCCTGTGCTGACCCGGAGCCCCGAGCTCCCAGGGTCATTCCCCTCGGACCGTTTTCCCCGAGCGGTCCGCCTCCCGTTGAAGATCTCCCCTCGGCGGCGCGCGTCAATCCTTGAGCGCGGTCACTCGAACGAGGGGTGTTACGTGGCAGAACCCCATTTTCGAATATGGGTTCGATAGTCTGACGGGGCTCGACACGCTCGATGGAAAGAGGGGGTGCCAGGGAACATGGTGCGACGACTCGACATCACCGGGGCCGACGGCGTACGCCTGGCTGCCTGGGAGTTCACGGAGGAGCAGACACCGCCGGCCAGGACGTCCGGTTCCGGGGTCTTACTGCTGCACGGCCTGATGGGGAGCGCCTCGCACTGGGCCCCCACCGCCCGCTGGCTGGCCGAGCGCCATCGCGTCGTCGCCCTGGACCAGCGCGGTCACGGCCGCAGCGAAAAGCCCGCCGGGGGACCTTTCACGCGTGAGGCGTACGTCGCCGACGCGGCGGCCGCCGTCGAGCAGCTGGGCCTCGGCCCCGTCACCCTCGTCGGACACTCCATGGGCGCCCTCACCGCCTGGCAGCTCGCCGCCGAGCATCCCGACCTCGTCCGCGCGCTGGTCATCTGCGACATGCGGGCATCGGCCCTCGGGGCCGCCTCGCAGCGCGAGTGGACGGACTGGTTCCGCCGCTGGCCCGTGCCCTTCCCCTCGCTCGACGGCGTGCGGCAGTGGTTCGGCGAGGAGGACCCCTGGGTCGAGCGGTCGAACCCGGCGCGCGGCGAGTTCTTCGCCGAGGTGATGACCGAGCGCCCCGACGGCTGGTACCCGCTCTTCGACCCGGCGCAGATGCTGACCTCCCGCGAGACCTGGGTCCACGACGCCCACTGGGACTCGCTCGCCCAGGTCCGCTGCCCCACGCTCGTGGTCCGCGGCCTGGACGGCGAGCTGGGCCGCGCCGAGGCCCAGGAGATGGTCCGCGTCCTCCCGCGCGGGGCGTACGCGGAGATCCCGGACGCCGGCCACCTCCTGCACTACGACCACCCGGACGCCTGGCGCACGGCGATCGAGCCGTTCCTGGAAGGCGTCCTCACCTCATAGGGCCGCGTAGGCCCAGGGCCTCGTAGGCCGGCCTCGTAGGCCCCACCCTCACCTCGAAGGCCCCGCCTCGCGCGGCGGGACAGGCCGGTCGTAGATGTTGTTCGGGGTCACGATCTGGGTGATCGCCCGGGCGACCGGCGAGCTCGGCTCCACGCCCTGGGTCGTGATGTCGGTGTTGAGCATCAGCACCAGCGTGGCCTTCTGCGAGGGCAGGTAGACGGTCACGGTCTCGTACCCCGGGATGGAGCCGTTGTGCCCGATCCAGCCGCCGCTGTTCATGATGCCGAGGCCGTAGCCGGTGCCGGGGAAACCGGTCGGCAGGAACTTCAGCCGCTGGGCCTGGGTCTCCGGGCTGAGCAGCTCACCGGTCGCGACGATCTTCGCCCAGCGGCGCAGGTCCTCCAGGTCCGAGATCATCGCCCCGGCCGCCCAGGCCCAGCTGGGGTTCCAGTCCGTGGAGTCGGTGACCTGGCCGGTCAGCGTCTGGTTGGTGTAGCCGCGCGGGTGCGGCTCGGGGAACTCGGGGCCGTCCGGCAGCAGCGTGTGGTCCAGCTTGGCCGGGCGGAACACCCGCTTCTCCAGGACGTCGACCAGACGGTGCCCGCTGACCTTCTCGACCACGAGGCCGAGCAGGACCAGGTTGCTGTTGGAGTACTGGAACTGCGCCCCCGGGTCGAAGGTGTTCTTGTGCTTGTAGCCGTACGCGAGCACTTCGTGCGGGGTGAAGAAGCGGCTCGGGTCGCTGAGCAGGTCGTGCTGGAAGTCCGCGTCGTCGGTGTACGGGAAGAGTCCGCTGCGCATCTCGGCGAGGTGGCGCAGGGTGATGTTCTGGCCGTTCGGGACTCCGGCGATGTACTTCGAGATCGGGTCGTCGAGGCCGATCTTGCCGTCGTCGACGAGCTTCAGGAGCGCGGTGACCGTGAAGGTCTTGGTCTCGCTGCCGATCCGTACGAAGCCGTCGGTGGTCATCGGCTCGCCGGTGACCTTGTCGGCGACGCCGGTCGCGCGGACGTAGCGCCCCTTGCCGGGCATCCACAGCCCGACGACGAGGCCGGGAATACCGGCCTGCTTCCGGACGTCCTCGATGGCCTTGTCCAGCCGAGCGGTCAGCTCGGGCCCGAAGCCGTCGGGCGGGCAGTCCTCCCCGCCGTGGTCGAACCCCACGTGAGGGGCGGTGGGGGTTGAGGGGACGGCCGTGGCGGGAGCGGTGGCCACCGGGGCGAGGACGGACGCCACGAGCAGTGCTGCGGCGAACAGTCGGCGTCGACGGGCGGGGGTACGGCGCATGGCGGGCGTCTCTTCCAGTTCAGGATTCGGGAGGCAGGATCCGGAACGCCAACCTGACCCCCGCGCCCGCGCCCGTACCCCTTCCTCGCCCCGCCGCCCCGGTGAGTCCACTCTTTCGGTCCCCGTCGGATCGCAGCCGGACACCCCGCCACCGGCCGCCTGACCGCCCGGGGTCCCGGGCGGTCACCTCGCGATCCTCACCGTCCGTCAGCAGCGGTTGGGGACACCGCCGGTGCTGTCGCCGCTGAGGGCGATCGCCGAGACGTAGCCGTTCTGCCGGGGCCAGGTCCGGTCGATGAGCACCCACTTGCTGCTCGTGTATCCGGCGAGGGTCACGTTCTCGCCGTAGGTCCAGCAGATCGCGCTGTAGGTGTTGCCGGGGGAGACGTAGCTGAGGATCTCGCTGCCGGTGTTCGGCTCCGCCCGGACGTTGGCCTGCAGCCACGCGTGGACCTGGGTGTTCAGGACCTTCGGCGGCGCCGCCGGGGCCGCCGCACTCTCCGTCTCTGCGGCGTGGGCGGTGGTGCCGGTCAGGGCGAGCAGGGCGGCCGAACCGGCGACGGCCGCCGTCACTGTCCATCGGGTACGCATGGCTTTCCTCTCCGTGGTCACGGGACGGGAACGGGTACGGGAACGCGCTTCCGAATCCTCATCGGGGCGGCCGGTCCGCCGGTAGCCGATTCCCCGCCACTCCGGGACGTACGGGGTCCGCGTGACGCGCGATGGCCGGACTTCGCCCGGCAGGAGCGCCACCCGCCCGGCGGTACCCGGGATCCCGGACGGAACGGCCCCCGGAAAGTATGATCAAGCGATGTCTGACATGACCGAAACCACGCCCGGATGGCTGACCACGGACGAGCTGGACAGCGCTCGGGCGCGGATGCCGATCCTGTACGTCGAGGCCGTGCCCGTCCGCGTGGACGACAGCGGCGAAGTGACCAGCATCGGACTGCTGCTGCGCATCGGGGCTGACGGAACGATCAGCCGCACCCTGGTGTCCGGCCGCGTCATGCACCACGAGCGCGTCCGTGACGCGCTGCTCCGGCACCTGGAGAAGGACCTCGGGCCGGTGGCCCTCCCGCGCGTCCCCGCCTCCCTGCAGCCGTTCACGATCGCCGAGTACTTCCCCACGGCCGGTTTCACCCCGTACCACGACCCGCGCCAGCACGCCGTGGCTCTCGCGTACGTCGTCCCGGTGTCCGGCGACTGCCGTCCCCGGCAGGACGCCCTCGACCTGGTCTGGCTCACCCCCGAGGAAGCCGCGTCCCCGACCGTGCAGAACGAGATGCCGGGCGGCCAGGGACTCCTCCTGAAGCAGGCCCTGGCGTATGTCGGGTACGCGTACTAGGGGCTGTCCGACGGATCATGGCCGGGCAGCTCACGCAGCAGTAGCCACCACGGCCCTCCGTACGCACTCCGCCAGCCGGGCGGCGATCGTGCCGGCCGGGTCGAGGCGGGGGTTGAAGATCGTGACGTCGAGGCCGACGGCACGGTCGTCGGTCAGCGCCGTGGCGAGCACGTCCTCCAGCTCCGACCAGCTGAGACCGCCGGCCTGGCGGTAGTCGACGGCCGGCATGACCGCGTCGTCGAGGACGTCGACGTCCAGGTGCACCCAGAACCCGGCCGTCCCGCCGCCGGTGAGCCGGTCGACCGCGCCCCGCGCCGCCCCGGCGGCCCCGGCCGCGCGGACGTCGTCCAGGTCGAGCGCGTACAGCCCCGGCGGCAGCGGCTGCATCCCGGCGGCGGCGGACTCGTCGGCGTCGCGGAACCCGAAGACGACGACGTCCTCGTCCGGGACCAGCGGCCCCCGGCCCTCCCACTCGGTCAGCAGCCGGGGGCCACGGCCCGTGACGAGGGCCAGTTCCATCGAGGCCGCCTCGCCGGTCGGCTCGGCCGACGGCTGGTAGAAGTCCGTGTGCCCGTCCAGGAACAGCAGCCCGTACCGGCCCCGGCGGCGTAGCGCGAGCATGTTCCCCAGCAGGATGCTGCAGTCCCCGCCAAGGACGAGCGGGAAGCGCCCGCCGTCGAGGACCTCGCCCACCGCGTCGGCGAGGAGCACGGAGTACCGGGCGATGGAGACCGGGTTCAGGACCCCGGTCGCGGCGTCCCGCCTCGGGTCGTACGCCGGAGCCTCCACCCTGCCCGCGCGTACCGCCCCCGGAATCCCGTCGGCAAGCCCCGCGCCGAGCAGCGCCTCGGGCAGCTCCTGCACACCGGAGGGCCGCAGGCCGAGCACGGACGGCGCCTCGACGATCGCCACCTCACCGGGCGTACGCGTACGCATACGTCCATGGTCCCGCCGTACGCGTACGTCAGCATTCCGTCCGCATTCCGCCCCGTCCCCGGCGGGCGCGACCGTGAAGCCGGCCTCCCGGCAGACGGCCGACGATCACCCGCGCGGTGGAGTGACGGTGGCCTGCTGTACGGTCCCCCTCGGCGGCGCGTCGAGGATCTCTCCGTGCCGCATCAGGGAGGGAAAAGACAATGCGCACAACCTGGGGAAGACGCCTGGCCACGGCGGTCACCGCTCTGGGGCTCACCTCGCTCGGGCTCCTGGGCGCGAGCACGCCCGCGCAGGCCGCGATCAAGGACTGCCCGAAGGGCTACTTCTGCGCCTGGCAGGCCGACAACGGCGCGGGCACGATGTTCAAGACGAACGTCGACAAGGCGACGCTCGGGTCCTGGGACAACAAGTTCTACTCCGTCGTCAACCACACGTCCCTGTACGCCTGCCTGTACAGCGACCCGAACTACAACGGCGCCAACGGCACCGACGTCTGGGATCCCGATCCCGCCGGTACCGAATGGGGCTACGCGCAGCCGAAGCTCGTCAGCTCGCTGAAGCTCGTCCCCACGCTGCGGGAGTGCGACGGGGCTCCGTACCCGGAGTGGCACTCCGCCGTGGCGCCCACGGCGTCCGGCTTCGGTGACATGAACGGTGACCGGCGGGCGGACGTGCTCGTCCGGGACGAGGCGGGCCGACTGTGGTTCCTGCCCGGTGACATGTCCGGCCGGATGGTCGGTTCGGGCGGGTGGAACGTGATGAACGCGCTCACCCGGCACGGCGACTTCAGCGGTGACGGCCGTGAGGACGTGATCGCGCGCGAGGCCTCGACCGGGAAGCTGTGGCTGTACCCGGGCACGGGTTCCGGGGCTCTGGGCACGCGCAAGCTGATCGGCAGCGGCGGCTGGAACGCGATGAGCCGCATCGTCGCGTTCGGTGACCTCTCCGGCGACGGCCGCGGCGATCTCGTCGCGGTGGAGAAGTCCACCGGGAAGCTGTGGCTGTACCCGGGCACCGCCTCCGCTGGCCTCGGCGCCCGGAAGCTGCTCGGCAACGGCGGCTGGAACGGTATGAACGCGCTCGTCGGCGCAGGTGACATGAACAAGGACGGCCGGGCCGACCTGGTCGCACGCGAGGCGTCCACCGGCAAGCTCTGGCTCTACCCGGGCAAGGCCGGCTCCTTCGGGCCCCGCGTGATGATCGGTTCTGGCGGCTGGAACGGCATGCACACCATCCTCGCCGTGGGCGACTACGGGGGCGACGGCAACGTCGATCTCGCCACCACCACCCAGAGCAGCTTCGTCGGCGAAGGCTGCCGGGGCGCCGGCTGCCTGGTGCTCTACCCCGGTACCGGCACCGGCGGCCTGCAGGGCGGGCAGCCGCAGGGCTGGGACTGGTGGCACCTCAACGGCGCCTTCTGACCGGCGGGAGGGCCTTCGTTCCGAACTGTCGGACGAAGGCCCTCCCTCTTGGCGCTCACTCAGAGCCCTCAGAGCGTGCTCTTCCACACGCTCAGAACGCGAACACCGTGCTCTTCCACATGCCGACGCTCATCTCGCAGCTGTTGCCGTACGTCGCCGACCACGTCACGCGCTTGCCCTTCCAGACGCCCTCGCCGGTGACCGTGACCGGGTCCCAGATGCGCGTGCAGGGGGCGGCGGCGCTCACCCTGGACAGCCGGCCGAAGTCCCCGTCCACGGCGCTCAGCTCCTCGCAGGCCGCCGCGGGCGCCGGGTGGGTGCCGCCGGCCGTGGGGGCGCAGCTGAGGGTCACCGCCCGGTCGACCCACGCCGTCGTCGCGGACTCGCCCTTGGCGACGGCGAGCACGAGCGCCGACGGCGGGTACAGCCCCGCGGGCTCGGCCTGCGCGGGTGCCGGGGTCGCGGCGACGCCGACCAGGGCGAGGCCGGTGGCGAGCGCGGTGGTGAGGGCGGTGTCACGGAGCAGGTGACGCATGAGAATGTCCCTTCGAGGCGGGTGCGACGTGATTGCGCGCTGGAGTCTTGTCGATGCGGAGGGTGATCGCACATCCGTCGCCACTTTCCGGTCACGACCGAACGTTCGGGCAGTTGGGAAGGGGTGCGCCCGCTCCCTGAGAGCGCTCCGAGCGCAACTGGTCCAAGGTCGAACGACCAACTGACCTGCGAACATAAAGAATTGGTTCGATTTGGTGCGACATCCGGCGAGGGCGGTTCGGCCGGAAGCCCGTGCAGGCGGGGGAACACCGCGCGTTCCCTGCCGTACTCTCGTCGCCAAAATCGGGAGGGGATCGATGCGCACCACCATTCTGAGAGGCCTGGCCACCGTCCTCGGCCTCGCCTCCGTCGCCGTACTCGGCGCGGGCACGGCTCCCGCGCGGGCCGCGGCCTCCGACTGCCCCAAGGGCTACTTCTGCGCCTGGAAGAACGAGTCCGCCACCGGGACCATGTTCAAGGCGAACACGGACCAGGCGACCCTGGGGAGCTGGGACAACGCGATCCGTTCGTTCACCAACCGCACGTCGATGTACGCCTGTCTGTACGACGAGAAGGACCACGCGCCCATGGGCGGGTACGCCTCGCTGCGCCCGGACGGGCCTGGCGAGTGGGGCGCGTGGCCGACCTCGCCGACCAGCTCGATCAAGTTCGTCCGCACCGAGCGGGAGTGCAGCCAGCCCCCGTACCCCCGTTGGGACGTCCTGTCGTCGGCCGCGGCGCCCTTCGGCGACATGAACGGTGACCGCCGGGCCGATCTCCTCACGCGGGACACGGCCGGGCGGCTCTGGTTCCTGCGCGGCGACGGCCAGGGCCGGCTCGTCGGCACCGGTGGCTGGAACGCGATGAACGCGCTGACCCGCCACGGCGACTTCGACAACGACGCCTGGGAGGACCTCATCGCCCGTGAGGCCTCCACCGGCAAACTGTGGCTCTACCCCGGCGTCGGCAGCGGCTTCTTCTACGAGCGCAAGCTCATCGGCAGCGGCGGCTGGAACGGCATGGCCCGGGTCACCGCCTTCGGCGACCTCTCCGGGGACGGCCGCGGCGATCTCGTCGCGGTGGAGAAGTCCACCGGGAAGCTGTGGCTGTACCCGGGCACCGCCTCCGGTGGCCTCGGCGGCCGGAAGCTGCTCGGCTCCGGCGGCTGGACCGGCATGAACGCGCTCGTCGGCGCGGGCGACATGGACCGCGACGGCCGTCCCGACCTGGTCGCCCGCGAGGCGTCCACCGGCAAGCTCTGGCTCTACCCCGGCGGCACCTCGACCCTCAAGGCCCGCAAGCTCATCGGCACGGGCGGCTGGAACGCGATGGACACCTTCATCGCGGTCGGCGACACCAACGGCGACGGCTATGCCGACCTCTCCACGATCACCAACGAGCAGTACCGGATCGACGGATACCCCGGCCACCTCGGCTGGCTGCTCTCCTACCCCGGTCTCGGCAACGGCTCGCTCGCGAGCGGGCAACGCGTCGACGGCGAGTGGTGGGGCCTGAACGGCGCCTTCTGACAGCGGTGCGGGCGGCCGGACCGAAAGGCCCGACCGCCCGCACCACACCGAATCACGGGACCGCCGTCACCCCTTGCTGACCGCCGCCAGGATCTCCGGCAGCCGTCGCGCCGTGCGCGGGGCCGCCAGCTTCAGGCCGCCCCACAGCAGCAGCGCGCCGTACAGCGTCCCGAGCGGCAGCAGGATCCACAGCAGGGACGTCTCGTCCTGGACGTTGAGGTAGATCGCCGCCCCGATCACCGGGGCGCACAGCAGCCCCGCCGCGAACATGCCGCCGAAGATCGAGATCCACGCCAGGCCACCCTGCCCGGGTGCCACGTTCTTGTACGCGCTGTCCTGCGGGATCGAGTACGGGAAGAGCGCGGAGGACAGCGCCCCGACCCCCAGCATCGCGCCGAGCAGCGCGAAGGCCACGCCCAGCGCGTCCGGCAGCGACGACCAGGCACCGGACACCATCGCCGTGCCCGTCGTCACCAGGACCGTGAACGGCAGGGTGATCAGCAGCAGCGTCAGCGCCCGCGCCCGCAGTTCGGCGTACGCGTCCGCCGGCGTCGAGATCGTCTGCGCGACCATCCAGAACGCCGAGGTGTCCTGCCCGAACTGGTTGTACATCAGCATGCCGAGCATCCCCGAGGCGAAGCAGGCCCAGTAGACCGAGCCCGCGCCCTGGAGGGCGTTGAACATCGGCACGATCGCGCCGAGCACGAGCGAGGTGGTCCACGCGGCCTTCGTCTTCGGGTCGCGCCAGATGTAGCGCAGGCTGCGCTCCATCACCGTTCCCGTACGCCCGCCGGGCAGCAGTCGCCCGAGGAGTCCCGTACTCGCCCGGCCGCTGCCGCCCGAGTCCGAGGCCGCGCCGATCGTCGAGCCGTCCGGCGTCGTCATCAGCTTCACCAGGCTCCGCTGCCACCAGTACAGCAGCGCCCCGAGAGCGACGACCGTCAGCAGCAACTGGGCGCCCGCGAGCGCGTAGTCGCCCTCGCTCGCCGAGTCCACCGCGGCGATCGCCGAGGCCGGCGGCAGCCAACCCACCACCGCGGCCGCCGGTTCGAGTGCCTCCAGGCCCCCGGCGCGGCTCAGCCGCTGCGCGCCGAAGTTGACCGCCTGGATCCCGACCGCGATCACCAGACCGCTCAGGACCGCCAGGTCACGCCCCTTGCGCGAGGTCAGCAGCCGTACGTTGGCGGCGGCGAAGGCCCGCGAGAGCGCCACGCACACCAGGACCACCAGCGGCACGGCGAGCACGGACACGACGACACCGGCCGAGCCCCGCGCGAGCGCGAGGGCCGCGCCGACGGCGACGATCAGGGTGAACGCCGGGCCGCTGCCCACCAGCGAGGCCACGAGCAGCGCCCGCACCAGCGGACGGGGACGCAGCGGCAGCATCACGAGCCGTGACGGGTCGAGCGTCTCGTCGCCGCCGGGTACGAAGAGCGGCATGACGGCCCACGACAGGGCGAGGAACCCCGCGAGCAGGATCGCGATCGAGTCGGCGTCCGCGTTGCCCCGCAGCAGGACGAACCCGAGCAGCACCAGCGCGCCGAAGAGCACGGAGATGACGATCGACGTCACATAGACGGCGGTCCGCCCGGCCGACTGCCGCAGCCCGTTGCGCAGCAGCGACAGCTTGAGCCGTACGAAGACCGAGGTCAGCGAGTCGGGAGTGGAGACGGGTGGCGCGGGAGTGGCCGCGGTCATCGGGCCGTCCCCCCGCCGAGCCAGTCCAGGGAGTCCCCGGCCGCGTCCCGCCCGTTCGCGCCGACCAGTTCGAGGAACGCGGCCTGCAGCGACGGCGCGTCGCCTCGTACGGCGGCGAGCGGGCCCTGCGCGCGGATCTGTCCCGCGGCCATCACGGCGACCCAGTCGCACAGCGACTCCACCAGCTCCATGACGTGGCTGGAGAAGACGACGGTCGCGCCGGAGCCGGTGTACCGCTCCAGGACGCCCCGGATCGTCTGCGCGGACACCGGGTCGACGCCCTCGAACGGCTCGTCCAGGAAGAGGACTTCCGGGTTGTGCAGCAGGGCCGCGGCGAGCCCGATCTTCTTGCGCATGCCGGTCGAGTAGTCCACGACCAGCTTGTTCTGCGCGCCGGCCAGGTCCAGGACGTCGAGCAGCTGCGCGGCCCGCTTGTCGACCTCGGCACCGGGCAGCCCCCGCAGCCGCCCGGTGTACGCGAGGAGTTCGCGGCCCGAAAGCCGCTCGAAGAGCCGCAGGCCCTCCGGCAGGATCCCGATCCGGGCCTTCACCTCGGCGACCGACTCCGGGTCGCGCCACACGTCGTGCCCGGCGACCAGCACCCGCCCGGCGTCCGGCCGGAGCAGGCCGGTGATCATGGAAAGGGTGGTGGTCTTGCCGGCGCCGTTCGGCCCGACGAGCCCGATGAACCTGCCCGCGGGCAGCACGAGATCGATGCCGTTCACGGCGATCTGCTGCCCGAAGCGCTTCCACAGCCCCTCGACACGAACGGCGGGCACCGCGCCCGGTCCCCCGGGGGCGGTGCCCGCCGTTTCATAGATTCCGTCAGATGCCTGGTCAGGCATGGTCCGTCAGCCCTTCGGTCGTCCCCGTACTGCGTACGAGGTCACCCTAGGCCGTGCTCCTGGAGAGCACTTGTCACGGGCGTCGCGCCCGAGCCGCCGCCGCTTCCCGCCCGCAGGCGTACGCGAGGGGGCTGATCAGCTCCTCGGCGTCCGGCAGCCAGCGGTTCGCGGGGGTGGGCCGCCTCGCCCACTGCACCGCGCCGTGCCCGCCGACCCGGGTGGGGGGCGCCGCCACGTAGAACCCCTCGCCGCGCGTGGTCAGATCGATGGAGGCCGGGGCCCAGCCCAGCTTCCGTACGAGATCGGGGACCTTGGCCGCGGCGCCCGGCAGGACGAAGAAGAACATCCGGCGGTCCGGCGTACACGTCACCGGGCCGAGGGTGAGCTCCATGCGCTCCATCCGCGCGAGCGCCAGGAAGCCCGCCGACTCCGGCACCTCGATCGCGTCGAAGGTACGGCCGGTCGGCAGCAGGATCGACGCCTTGGGCTGCTTCGACCACATGCGCCGCGCCCCGACCGCGCTGCCGGTCGCCTGGGTCGACCAGTCGGGCCTTGCCGGGTGGGCGCCAGGCGTGACGCACGCCTCCGCGCCGCAGGAGCACCGCTCCCTGCCCTCGACCGCTTCCAGCCAGGTCCCCGGGAACACGTCCCAGTGCCGCTCTTCCGCATACCGCACGGCGCTGTCCAGCAGCTGCTCGCCTCGCTGCTTGGGGATCTGTGCGGCTTCCGTGACTCCGATGGTCTCTTCCACGGTGAACTCAACTCCCGCCGTCACCTGGGGTTACGGGCGGCGGGCCGCGCGGTGTGGAGCATCGATCCTGCACGACGGGGCGCACAGGTGCACGGACGGGGGCGCGCGTGGGGCCGGGGAGCGGGGGTGGGGTAGCCAGAGGTGGGGGGTGTCGGCCGTGCCCCGCACCGGGGTCCGTGGCCGATGCGTCCGGTTTCGCGTGTTCACATCGGCATTGACCGGATATCCGCCGGGCAGTGATCAGTTCTCATCGATCACTCACGGCCTCAGGGGGTAGTCATGTCAGCCAGGCCACTCGTCGCCCGCCAGCCGAACGAACGGCTGCAGGCGCTCATTCAGGAGGCCGCGTGTTCCAACGCGGGCCTCGCCCGCAGGGTGAACATGGTCGGGTCCGAGCGCGGTCTCGATCTGCGGTACGACAAGACGTCGGTGGCGCGTTGGCTGCGCGGGCAGCAGCCGCGCGGCCGGGCTCCGGGGATCATCGCGGAGGCGCTGGGCCGCAAGCTGGGCCGGACGGTCACGATCGACGAGATCGGGATGGCGAACGGCAAGAACCTGGCGGCAGGTGTCGGGCTGCAGTTCGCGCCGACGGTGCTCGGCGCGATCGAGCAGGTCTGCGAGTTGTGGCGCAGCGACGTGGGGCGCAGGGACTTCCTCTCCGGGTCCACGGTGGCGGCCTCCGCGCTTGTGGAGCCGAGCAGGGACTGGCTGATCACGGGCGCGGACGCGCACGTGGCCCGGTCGGCCGGGGCGCGGGTCGGGGTCTCGGACGTGGAGGCGGTCCGGGCGATGACGGCGTCCCTGGTCGACCTGGACCGACGGTTCGGCAGCGGGCATGTGCGGCCGGTGGTCGTGCACTATCTGAACAGCGTGGTGGCGGGGCTGCTTTCGGGTTCGTACCGGGAGACGGTCGGCCGGCAGCTGTTCGCGGCGGTCGCGCGGCTCACGGAGCTGGCCGGGTACATGGCGGTGGACACCGGGCAGCCGGGGCTCGCCCAGCGGTACTACATCCAGGCGCTGCGGCTCGCGCAGGCCGCCGGGGACCGGGCGTACGGCGGGTATGTGCTCGCCGCGTCGATGAGTCATCTTGCCGCCGAGCTCGGAAACCCCCGGGAGATCGCGCAGTTGGCGCGGGCGGCGCAGGAGGGCGCGCGGGGGCGGGTGACGCCGAGGGCGGAGGCGATGTTCTTCGCGGCGGAGGCCCGGGGGCACGCGCTGCTCGGGGACGCCCACTCCTTCGAGGTGGTCGCGGGGCGTGCCGTACGGGCCCTGGAGCGGGCGGAGCCGGAGTCGGGCGACGACCCGTCGTGGATCGCGCACTTCGACCAGGCGTACCTCGCCGACGAACTGGCCCACTGCCACCGGGACCTGGGGCAGGCGGAGGAGGCGGCGCGGGCGGCCGAGGCGTCGCTCGACGGCCACCCGGAGACGCGGGCCAGGCGGCGGGCGATCGGCCTGGTGCTGCTGGCCTCCGCGCACGTGCAGCGGCGCGAGGTGGAGCAGGCCTGCCACACGGGCACGCGGGCCCTCGAACTCCTCGCGACGCTGCGGTCCTCGCGGGGGGCGGAGTATCTGGACGACCTGAAGGACCGTCTGGACCCGTTCGCGGGGGAGCCGGTGGTACGGGAGTTCGGGGCGCGCCTCGCGCTGTACGCGGCGTGACGGTCAGGGCCTCCAGGGGCTGTCCGGAGAGGGTGTGTCGGCGTCGCCGCGGGGCGGTGCGGGCTTGGTGTAGAGGACTTCGCGGGCCTGTTCGGCGGCGCGGGTGATGCTCTCGGCGACGAAATCGACGAAGCGGGCGATGTTCTCCAGGCGGGCGGCGGCGGGGGTGTCGGAGCCGAGGACGCGGACGCCCTCCCGCGCGGTCTCGGCGAACTCCGCGTTGGACCGGGCGGCGGCGACCATCGACTGGTACCAGACGTCGGCGTCGGCGAAGTAGCGTTCGCGGCGGCGTTCGTCGCGTTCCCGGCGGACGAGGCCCTGGCTTTCGAGGAACGTGATGGCCTTGGAGATGGACGCCGGGCTGACCTGGAGGCGCTGGACGAGTTCGGCCGCCGTGAGGCTGCCCGAGTCGGTGGTGAAGAGGCAGGTCAGCACCCCGGCCGTCATCTTGGGCAGGCCCTGCCGCATGAGGAGGGTGGTGAACTGCTCCTCGTACGCGCGCACCTCCTCGGCGTCGCGGCCGTAGGGCTGCGGGGGCGCCTCCGGCCCCTTGGGGGTGGTCGGCCTCCGCCGGTGGGCGCGGTGTTCGGTGGCGCGGTGGGCCAGGTCGGCGCGGTACGCGGTGGGGCCGCCGTTGCGCATCACCTCGCGGGTGACCGTCGAGGTGGGCCGGTCGAGGCGCCTGGCGATCTCCGCGTAGGCGAGGTTGTCGGCCAGACCCAGCGCGATCTGCTGGCGTTCCTGCTGGGTGAGTCTGCCTCCCGGCATCGCGATCTCCCTTCGATCTTTCTCGCTGCGGCCGTCAGCATAGCGTTCACCTGTCACCCAATGCAACGCAAGATGGGATGTCTGTTGCGTTAGATGGTGGGTCGTTGCAATGAATTGAGGGCTCTCACCTGCGCTGATGCCTATTCAGTGCAACGACTGTGTTGCGTGATCAGTGAACACAACGTAGCGTTTGCGATGTCAGAAACACGAAGCGCAGACCAGGAGAGCATCATGCAGAAGTTCGCCACCACCGCCCCGATCGCCGCCGTCCTCGACATCACCGCGGGCCGCGTCCAGGTCATCGCCGCCGACCGGGCCGACGCCACGGTCGAGGTCCGGCCCGCGAACCCCTCGAAGGGCCGCGACGTGAAGACGGCGGAGGAGACCACCGTCACCTACACGGACGGCGTCCTGCGGATCGAGACCCCGCCGGCGAAGAACTCGCTCCTCGGCAACGTCGGATCCGTCGAGGTCACCGTCCAGGTGCCCGTCGGCTCCCGCGTCGAGGCGAGGGCGGCCGCCGCCGAGTTCCGGGTCGTCGGGCGGCTCGGGGACGTCGTCTTCGACGGCGCGCGCGGCGCGATCAAGATCGACGAGGCCGCGAGCGTCCGCCTCACCGCCCTCGACGGTGACGTCACGGTCGGCCGCCTGGGCGGCCCCGCCGAGATCACCACGCAGAAGGGCGACATCCGGATCACCGAGGCCCACGGCGGCACGGTCGTGCTGAGCACCCAGTCCGGCGACGTGTCGGTCGACGCCGCACGCGGGGTCTCCGCCTCCCTGGACGCCGGTACCACCCTCGGCCGGATCCAGAACGCCCTCAAGAACACCGAGGGCGCCGCCGCCGAACTGGCCATCCACGCGACGACCGTTCACGGCGACATCACCGCCCGATCCCTCTGAACGGTACGAACGGGGGCGATCACGGGCCTGAGGTACGGGAGTTGACGGTGAGACCGGTACGGGTCCGTTGTGCGTCTGTTACCGGTCTCACACGCGTGTGCGCCGCCCTGGACGCACCCGGTAGCGTGAGCCGACGATTCCGTAGGTCCATCAGTAGGAGTCCCGGTGACGCAGAGCGGACAGGGGCCGGAGCCGCAGTATCCGGCGGTACGGCCCACGCACGAAGGTGTCGTGCTGCCCGCGGAGGGCGGCGTGGAGACCGGCCAGGGCGCGGGCCCGGCCGGAGGCCGGCCCTGGGGCGGCGCCTGGGGCCCCGACGGGGGACCGCACGGACAGCAGCAGCCCCCTCAGCCGTCCGCGCAGCCACTGCCCCCCGCCCAGCCGCTCCCGCCGGAGGCCGTGCCGGGCGGGGCCTCGGACATGCAGGCGACGCAGTACATCGCGCCGATCCCGCCGCAGGGCGCGCCGCCCGCCGCGGGACCGGGACCGATGCCCGGACCGATGCCGGGCGCGATGCCAGGGCCGATGCCGGGCGCGATGCCCGGAACGCAGGGGCGGATACCCTCCGACACCCCGCCGCCGGGCTACGGCTACCCGGCGACCGCGCAGCCGCACACCCGGCCCGGCTACGGCTACCCCCCGGCGGCTGCCACCCCGCCAGGACCCCAGCCCGGCGGGCCCGGCTACGGCTACCCGCCCGCCGCGCCCACGCCCACGCCGTCCGCCGGCGACATGCAGGCGACCCAGCACATCCCGCCCGTCGCCGCCCAGGGCGCCGGTTCGGAGACGCAGTTCCTCGGCACCGGCCCGCTCGGGCGGCCGCAGCAGCCCGCGGGAGCGTCCGACGCGACCCAGTACATCGCCCCCGTACCGGCGCAGACGCCCGGTGAGCGGCAGCCGCCCGCCGAGTTCGACAACCTCTTCCGCAGCGACGCCACGCAGCACATGCCGCAGCCGCAGCAGCACCACGCGCCGCAGCAGCCGCAGCAGCAGTTCCAGCAGGCGCCGTACACCCCGCACACCCCGCCGCAGCAGCAGTTCCAGCAGCAGCCGCCCGTGCCGCCCGCCTTCCAGGGCGCGTACCAGGACGACTACGACGACGAGCCCGAGCCGCGCCGCAAGTCGCCCGTCGCCCTGATCGCCGCCGTCGTCGTCGGCTGCGCGGTCGTCGGCCTCGGCGCCGGCGCGCTGCTCAGCGGTGGGGACGAGGAAAAGGACAAGGGCCCCGGCCAGAACGTGGCCGCCAGCTCCGGTGCTCCGTCGACCGCGCCGAGCGGAAAGGCGGCCGACCCCGCCGAGCCGCAGGCGCAGGCGCTCGACAAGCTCCTCGCGGACAGCAACAACAGCCGTGACGCGGTGATCCGTTCGGTCGAGGCCATCAAGCAGTGCAAGAACCTCGACCAGGCCGCCGTCGACCTGCGGGACGCCGCCGGGCAGCGGCGCGCCCTGGTGACCCGGCTGCAGGGGCTGACCGTCGACAAGCTCCCGGACAACGCCGCCCTGAACGCCGCCCTCACCGAGGCGTGGCAGGCGTCGGCGTCCGCCGACGACCACTACGCGGCCTGGGCGGACCAGGTCAAGGGCAACAAGAAGCTCTGCAAGGGCGGCAAGGCCAAGGGCACCTCGCACACCGTCGAGGCGGGCAAGAAGAGCTCCGACGCCACGATCGCCAAGCGCCAGGCGGCGGCCCTGTGGAACCCCACCGCCGAGAAGTACGGCCTCTCGAAGCGGACCCCCACCCAGCTGTAGGACGGGGGCCCGGCCCGGGGCGCTCGATGCTCCGGGCTGTTACGGAGCGCTGAGGACGGTGTCGCCGACGTCGACGAAGCCGGGCTTCTGCGCCACGAGCTGCCCCCTGCGCACCACCTGGAACGTCACCTCGTGGTTGACGATCCGGGGGAAGAGGGGAGCGCCGAGCATGTCCTCGTAGCGCCAGCGCAGCGGCGGGGTGAGGCCGCCGGTGTCGATCTGGACCCCCTGGTCCAGGGCATGTGCGACGGCGGCCGCCGAGATCGAGTCGCTGTCGAGCGATTCGATCACCTTCTTCAGGACGGTGTACGCGATCCAGGTCGTCTGGACGCCCGAGTCGGTCGGGTCGACCCGGTTGTCGACGAACGCGTGCTCCTTGATCACCTTGCGCATCGGCGCCCAGCGCTCGTCGTTCGCCTCCGGGTACCAGCCGGTGACGTACGCGCCCTCGAAGGGGCTGTGCGCGCCGCCCGTGCGGTCGATGACGGGCTGGCTGACGCTGCCGAGCACGGAAGAGATCCGTGCGTTCTCGGGGTTCTTGCCGTTGTCGGAACCCTGGTCGTCGCCCCGGTCGTCCTCGTCCGCCGGGAGGCGGCGGAAGGAGTCGAAGAAGGTCTGGGTGCGCTCGCCGAGGACGGCGGCGACGCAGCCGTCCTCGCCACCGGCCTTGGCGCGGGCGCTCTCGGCGGGCGCGGTGTACTCGGCGGCGTCCTCGACGGCCGGGATGTCGATCGCGCCGTCCCGACTGCTCTTGCGCAGGCCGGAGTTGAGGAGGTCCGGCAGCTTGTCGCCGGCGAGGGTGTCGGGCCGGACGAGGGAGACCTTGTCGCAGGACTCGGCGAGCTGCATGCCGTGACCGGCCATGAGCGAGGCGAGCCCGCCGTTGACGGGGTAGGAGAGCGGGCTGGTGAACTCGTCCTCGGAGACGCCGTAGCCGCCGATGTACGGGATCTCGGCCGCCTCCAGGGGGGCCATGAAGGCCCGTCCGTTCTGGCTGTACGAGCCGACGACGGCGACGACCTTCTCGCGGACTGCCCGGCGGGCGCAGGCGGCGGCACCGGAGGAGGTGTTCTGCTCGTTGCAGGTGAGGATCTTGAGCTCGTGGCCGTCGATCCCGCCGGAGGCGTTCACCCAGCGGGCGAAGGCCTGGGCCATGGCGGGCATGCCCGGCTGGTTGGTGGCGCGGGTCCCGTCCGGGGCCCACGTCATGACGGTGACGGGCTCCCTGGATCCCCCCGAGGTCCCAGGGATCACGCCACAGCCGGTGAGCAAGGACGCCCCCGCCGCTGCTGCAGTGGCGTACACGAGGAGTGAGGTCAGTCGCCTACCGGTCATGGACACGCACAATTCCGCCTCACGGGTAACGCAGAAGTGTGCAGGGTTCAACGACGGGTGACATGGCGGTGAATTGCCGGGGTCACGGTGGGGGTGAAGGGGGACTGTCCGTCGATCTTGACGGGGGAACGTACGATCGAACGGTGTCCAGTCCAGTCTCAGGTTCGGTGAACTCTTCCCGTCGCGGCCGTCGCTCCTCCACCATGGGCGGCATGCCGCTCAACGACTTGCCGTGGTGGCGCTGGCGCAGCAACGTGCGCTCGGCGCTGCACATGCTCTCCGACCCCGGGTTCCACGAGACCACCTGGCTGGCCGGCCAGGAGGGGTACGGCGACGTCACCGACGCCGTCTACCGCCTGGTCGAGGACACCTGGCTGGACAACTGGTCCGCCGAGAAGTACGTCGGGACGATCTTCCGCGACTCGGGCGAGGCCGCCCTGGTGGACGTGGCCGTGCTGCGCGTGCTCCGGATCATGCACCAGGTGGGCCCCGACGCGCCGTTCTCCGCGTACATGGAGCACCACGGGTGGCCGGAGGCCGTACGGGCCGCCCGCGAGGCACACGTACGGATGGCGTCCTCGGACGGCGAGGACCCGGACACGCCCCCGCGCTCCCTGGACGTGCTCCGTATCATGACCGGGTCCGCCTGACGGACGCGGACCGTGCCCGCCCGGCGGGGTGTGGCACCCTACGGGGATGACCGACCAGTACGTCCTCACGCTCTCCTGCCCGGACAAACAGGGCATCGTGCACGCCGTGTCGAGCTACCTCTTCATCACGGGTTGCAACATCGAGGACAGCCAGCAGTTCAAGGACCGGGACACCGGCCTCTTCTTCATGCGCGTCCACTTCTCCGCGGAGGAACCGGTGACCGTGGAGAAGCTCCGGGCGAGCTTCGCGGCGGTGGGCGACTCGTTCACGATGGACTGGCACATCAACCGGGCCGACGAGCGGATGCGCGTCGTGCTGATGGTGTCGAAGTTCGGCCACTGCCTCAACGACCTGCTCTTCCGCTCGCGGATCGGGGCGCTGCCGGTCGAGATCGTCGCGGTCGTCTCCAACCACACGGACTTCTCCGAGCTGGTGGGCTCGTACGGCATCCCGTTCCGGCACATTCCGGTCACGAAGGACAACAAGCCGGAGGCGGAGGCCGAGCTGCTCGACCTCGTCCGCGAGGAGAACGTCGAGCTGGTCGTGCTCGCCCGCTACATGCAGGTGCTCTCCGACGACCTGTGCAAGCAGCTGTCGGGCCGGATCATCAACATCCACCACTCCTTCCTGCCGAGCTTCAAGGGCGCGAAGCCGTACCACCAGGCGCACGCGCGCGGTGTGAAGCTGATCGGCGCGACGGCCCACTACGTGACGGCCGACCTCGACGAGGGCCCGATCATCGAGCAGGAGGTCGAGCGCGTCGGCCACGAGGTCACCCCGGACCAGCTGGTCGCCGTCGGCCGCGACGTCGAGTGCCAGGCGCTCGCCCGCGCGGTGAAGTGGCACGCCGAGCGCCGCATCCTGCTCAACGGCCGCCGCACGGTGGTCTTCGCGTAACGCTCCGCAGAGCCTGCTGAGCTTCGCGGGCCCGCGGGCCCTTCAGAGCCTGCTGAGCGAGGCCGCCGCGAAGAGGACGTCGCGGATGGCCTCGCGGTCGCCGTCCTGGCCCGCCGCGGCCTCCTCCGGCGGGACATGGCCCGCCACAAGCTGGCAGAACTCGACGCCGTCCATCGCCACCTGGGCCACCGCGTGGTCCGGGGAGCCGACGGCCGCGGGGGAGTCCAGGGCGATGTACCAGTGGCCGCCGCCCGAGCCCTCGACCTCCAGATGGAGCGAGCGGCCGGGCGCGCCCGCCGCGACCAGATGGCGCGGCGGGGAGGCCAGGCCCGCGCGGCGCCGGTCGGCCAGGGCCGCCGGAAGCAGCCGGGCCGCCAGGTCGATCATGCCGTGCAGGTGCGTGCCGCTCGGCGGCTCGTACGGGTACGCCACCGCGTTCGCGATGTCGTCGGCGTGCACCCAACACTCGAAGGCCCGCTCAAGGAGCGAGTCCCGCATCGGCAGCGCGAAGTCGCCGTACGTCACCGTCAGGTCGGCGACGCCCCGCCCCGCGAACGACACCGTGCGGATCAGGGCGTGGCTCTGCTCCCGCCACGGCTCGCGCACCCCGCGCGTCGGCGGATGGTACGAGCCCCGCCAGTACGCCTCCGTACGCTCCGCCGGCGTGACCTCCGTGGCCTTGGGGCCCAGCGGGTCGTCCAGGCCGAGCGCGGTGGAGACCAGGCCGTCCACCGTCAGCAGATGACCGATCACCCCGGCCACCGTCGTCTTGCGGGTGACCGGCCGCTCGCCCTCGAACCACTTCAGCCGTACCGGCGCGTGCCACTCCGATTCGCCGATGTCCCGCAGCAGCGCGTCGAGCCTGGCCGTCTCCGCGTCGTACGGAGTCGCCCAGTTGGGCACCGGGATACGGGCGGGGCGGCGGCCCAGACAGTTCTCCAGGACCCGGGAGCGCAGCAGCGGGTCGAGGTCGAGGTCCCGCTCGGAGTGCAGCAGCCCGACCGCGTCCCGCAGCCGCAGCGCCTCGTCCGCGCAGGGGGCGCACTCGGTCAGGTGGTCCTCGACCGCCTGGGTCTCCTCGGGCGAGCAGGCGGAGAGCGCCCAGGCACCGAGGAGCGACTTCAGGACACTGTGCGGCGGGGGAGACGGCGGCGGAGGGGGCAGGACCGGGATCGGCTCCTCCGGCGCCCGCGCCGGACCCTCCGCCTGGCTGCCGGTCGCGCCTTCCGCCGCGCCACCCTTCGGCTCTCGCGTCAGGTCCGCGTGGTCGTCGGCCGCCGCGCGCGGGCCCGGTATGCGGGGAGCGCGCGCCACCTCGTCGGGCGTGTCGTCGGGGCCGTTCACAGCGAACGTCCGTACCCGGGAGGCGAGGAGCCCTCCAGCGGGCGGGTGTTCGCCGTCGAAAGCAGCTGCAGCCCGAGCCGCAGCCGGCGCCGCGCCTCGTCCTCCGTGACGCCCAGGTCGGCCGCGGTCTGGCGGTAGTCGCGGCGCTGGAAGTACGCCAGTTCAAGGGCCGCGCGCAGCGGCGCGGGCATCGAGGTCACGATGTAGTCGGCGCGGGCCGCGACCGAGGCTCTGCGCACCTTCTGCTCCAGCTCCTCCGTCGAGCCCTCGCCGGTCTCCGCGTACGCCGTCGCCTCCGTCTGCCGCAGCCGGTACACGGCCTGGCGCTGGGTCAGCTTGGCGACCCAGGAGCGCATGTTGCCCTGCTTGGGGTCGTAGGCGTCGGGGTTCTCCCAGATGTAGCCGAAGACCTCGCGGGTGACCTGGTCGGCCGCCCCGTCGTCGTCGAGGACCCGGTGGGCGAGGCTGTGGACCAGGGAGGCGAACCGGTCGTAGAGCTCGCCGAGCGCGGCGGCCTCACCGCGCGCCAGCCGCTGCTGCATCCTGCGGTCCCAGCGCGGTGGTGTGTCCTTCGCCATGCGTCGACCTCCCGACCCGAGTTCATACTCCAAAGTAATGGGCCGTCCCCCAGCGCACGCCCCTTTGTGACAAGTAGGCCCACCCGGCCGGGCCGGATGGTAAGGAATGCGTCGTCCTCGATCCAGGGGGTTTCGAGTCGCGGTCGCGGGGCAGCGGGAGGGGATGGGAACGACCGCCTCCGCTTGAAACCACCGCTTCCTCCCGAAGGGCGCGACGCGTGAACCTCCACGTCGACGAAGAAGAGCAGGGCCCCTGGACCGTACTGCGGATCCAGGGCGAGCTGGATCTGCTGACCTCGCCCATGGTCAGGAGACGCGTCCACGACGCGGTCGCGGGCGGCCGCCACGACGTCGTCCTCGACCTCGCGGGCGTGGTCTTCTGCGACTCCAGCGGCGTCGGCGTGCTGATCGCCTCGCGCCGGCTGATGCGCTCCTGCCAGGGCCGGCTGCGGGTCGTCCTGCCCGCGCGCGGCTCCGAGGACGCCTCGCACGTCAACAGGGTCCTGGCCGCGCTCGGGGTGCGCCGCCTCTTCGACGTGTACGGGGACGCGGCCGAGGCCGTCGACGAGGAGGCGCACCCGCTCTCCGCGTGACCGGGGCGCCGCCGCTCTCGGCACGGCGGCCCGGATCGTCGTACCCTCCCTGGAATGGAGCCCATGGAACCCGAGCAGGACCCCGGACAGCTCTTCGAGCACCGGATCGCCCGCCGTTTCGCCGCCTTCGACCAGGACGGCGACGGGACGATCTCGCGCGAGGACTTCAGCACGGCGGCGAAGCGCCTCCTCACGGAGTTCGACGTCTCCTTCCGATCCGACCGGGGCCAGGCGCTGTGCGACGGCGCCGAGGCGTTCTGGCAGGGCATGGCGGGGATGGCCGACGTCGACGGCGACCAGAAGGTCAGCCGCGAGGAGTTCCTCGGCGGCGCGGTGAAGCGGCTGCACGACCACCCGGAGCGGTTCGCCGAGATCGCCCGGCCCTTCCTGCACGCCGTCCTCACCATCGCCACGACCCCCGCCGACGTGGAGCGCGCCCTCCTCGCCCTCGGCATCCCGCCGGTGCCGGCCGCGCTGAGCGCCCGTACGCTCCCGACCGTCGCCTCCGGATCGGTCGACGAGCAGGCGGCGGTGAGCGCCTTCGCCCACTACTTCATGACGGAGTAGCCGAGCCGGAACCGGTGCCGTAACGCTCCCTGAGCTTGTACTTCAGCACCTTCCGCAGCGTCTCGTTGCGGGGCAGGGCCTCCACCACCTCCAGCTGTTCCGGCAGCTTGTGGACGGAGAGGCCCTGCGCGCGCAGGAACTCCGTGACGACCGGCAGGGTCAGCGGGGCCGCGCCGGGGGGCTGCTCGATCACCGCGCAGACCCGTTCCCCCCGGTCGGCGTCCGGGAGCCCGACGACGGCCGCGTCGCCGACCCCCGGGTGCTCGTGGAGGAGGTCCTCGATCTCCTTGGCCGAGATGTTCTCGCCCTTGCGGATGATGATGTCCTTGATCCGCCCGGTGAGCACGAGGTGTCCGCTCGCGGTGAGGTGTCCGACGTCGCCGGTGATCAGGAAGCCGTCCTCGTCGAAGGCGGCGGCGGTCTGCGCCGGGTCCAGGTAGCCCTGGCAGACGGCCTCGCCGCGCAGCCGGACCTCTCCGTCCCCGGAACAGCCCCCCGAGCCGCCCCCCGAGCCGCCCCCGGATCCGTCGTGGGCGATCCGTATCTCCATGCCCTCGGGCGGCCGCCCCTCCGTGGTCGCCAGGTTCTCCGCCGTGTCGTCCGGCGACCCCATCGTGATCATCGGGACCTCGGTCATGCCGTAGCCGTGGGTGAGCCGGCAGCCCATCTCCCGTACGACCGCGTGGTAGACCTCCGGCGGCTTGGGCGCCCCGCCGCCCGCGAGCAGCCGTAGCGTCGGTATCAGCTTCTCGCCGGGCTGTTTCCGCTGCTCGGCGAGGAACATCGAGTAGAAGGCGGTGGATCCGCCGGCCACGGTCACCCCGTGCCTGCGGTACTCCGCCAACGCGTCGGGCAGCGCGAACTGTTCGAACATCACGGCGGGGAATCCGTACAGCAGGAGCATCACCGTGTAGTCGGGCCCGGCGATGTGGGCGTACGGGAAGGCCATCGAGCCGATGTCGTCCTCGGTCAGGTGCAGCGCGTGCGCGAGGCAGGAGCCGCCCGCGATCAGGGAGCGGTCGGTGTGCAGGACGCCCTTGGGGTCGGAGGTCGTGCCGGAGGTCCAGTAGATCCACCGCACGTCGGTGCCGGAGGCGGGCGGGGGCGGCAGGACGGCCGGGTCCCCGTCGGGCAGAGACTCGGGGCCGTACGCCTCGAAGATCCCGCGCGCGCCGAGCCGGCGGGCCATCTCCGTGTGGTCGAAGCCGCGCCACACGCCCGGTACGGCGAAGAACTCGGCCTTCGACTCGCGCAGCGCGAAGCCGACCTCGCGGTCCCGGTAGAACGGGATGACCGGGGACTGTACGGCGCCGAGGCGGGCGAGGGCGAAGGAGAGGACCGCGGTCTCGATCCGGGTGGGCAGCTGCCAGGCCACGACGGTGCCGGGCCGCACCCCCATGGCGTGAAGCCCGGCGGCGCACCGCTCGGCGCGGTCGCGGAGTTCGCCGAAGGTGAGGGTCCTGTCCTCCTGGAGCAGGACGGGCCGGCCGGGAGTGAGGGCGGCCCGGCGCTCGACCAGCTCCCACAGGGTGCGGGAGGCGCCCAGGGCGTGTGCGGTGTCGGTCATGACGGTCCCCTCCGCGTCCATCTGCGTCCCACCACTTCCGTAGCTGACGACCAGTCAGATTGATTGGAGAGCGTAGAGGTCCGCTCCTTGTCGGTCCAGGGGTGCGGAGCTAGCCTGAGACCGATCGGTATCTGACGGGTCATCAGAAATGGGAGAGGGTCTCATGGCGGAGCTTCCACGGATCATCAGCGTCGACGACCACGTGATCGAACCGGCCCATCTCTTCAAGACCTGGCTGCCGGCCAAGTACCGCGACCGCGGGCCCCAGCCGCTCACCGCCGGGATCGGGGAGCTTGCGTACGTCGGGGGCAAGTACCAGATCACGATGGACCCGGACGGGCCGCCGGCCGACTGGTGGATCTACGAGGACCTCAAGTTCCCGTACAAGCGCAACATCGCCGCCGTCGGCTTCGACCGGGACGACATGACCCTGGAGGGCATCACCCGCGAGGAGATGCGGCGCGGCTGCTGGGACCCGGTCGCGCGGCTCAAGGACATGGACCTCAACCACGTCGAGGCGAGCCTCTGCTTCCCGACCTTCCCGCGCTTCTGCGGCCAGACCTTCGCCGAGGCCAAGGACAAGGAGGTCGCCCTCGCCTGCGTCCGCGCCTACAACGACTGGATGGTCGAGGAGTGGTGCGGCGACAGCGGCGGCCGGCTCATCCCGCTCTGCATCATCCCGCTCTGGGACATCCGTCTGGCCGTCGAGGAGATCCGGCGGAACGCGGCGAGAGGCGTCAAGGCGGTCACCTTCTCGGAGATCCCGACCTACCTCGGCCTCCCCTCGATCCACTCCGGCTACTGGGACCCCTTCTTCGCGGTCTGCCAGGAGACGGGCACGGTCGTCAACATGCACATCGGCTCCAGCAGCCAGATGCCCGCCGCCTCCCCCGACGCCCCGCCCGCCGTCCAGGCCTCGCTGAGCTTCAACAACGCGATGGCCTCGATGATGGACTTCCTCTTCAGCGGGGTGCTCGTGAAGTTCCCCCGGCTCAAGCTCGCCTACAGCGAGGGCCAGATGGGCTGGATCCCGTACGCCCTGGAGCGCGCCGACGACGTGTGGGAGGAGCACCGGGCGTGGGGCGGGGTGCGGGACCTCATCCCCGAGCCCCCGTCGACGTACTACTACCGGCAGATGTTCTGCTGCTTCTTCCGCGACAAGCACGGCATCGCCTCGCTCGACGTCGTCGGCCGGGACAACGCCACCTTCGAGACCGACTACCCGCACGTCGACTCGACCTTCCCGCACACCAAGGAGGTCGCCCTCGACCACGTCCAGGGACTCGACGACGAGACGATCTACAAGCTGATGCGGGGCAACGCCATCCGCATGCTGGACCTCGACTTCGACCGGGGCACCGTCTGATGGACCTCGCGGACGGTGCCGAGGAGGAGGAGTTCCGGGCGCGGCTGCGGGAGTGGCTCGCGGACGTCCTGCCGACGCTGCCGCCGAAGCCCGATCCGCTGGACTGGCCGGGGCGGCGCGCCTACGACTGCGGCTGGCAGCGCCGGTTGTACGACGCGGGGTACGCGGACGTGCACGGGGGCGCCCCGCCGACCCAGCGGCTGATCTTCCTGGAGGAGACCGAGCGCGCCGGCGCCCCGTACGTCGGCGCGAACTTCGTCGGGCTGCTGCACGCGGGGCCGACGATCGCCGCCGAGGGGACGGCCGAGCAGCGGGAGCGCTGGCTGCCGCCGGTGCTGCGCGGCGACGAGGTGTGGTGCCAGGGCTTCAGCGAGCCGGACGCCGGTTCGGACCTGGCGGGGCTGCGGACGCGGGCGGTACGGGACGGGGACGCGTACGTCGTCTCGGGCTCGAAGATCTGGACCTCGCACGCGGAGGTCGCCGACTGGTGCGAACTGCTCGTGCGGACGGACGCGCAGGCCGTGAAACACCGGGGGATCACCTGGCTCGCGATGCCGATGGACGCGCCCGGGATCACCGTACGGCCGCTGCGGACGCTGGCCGGGTCGACGGAGTTCGCGGAGATGTTCCTCGACGAGGTCCGGGTGCCGGTCGCCAACAGGGTCGGGGACGAGAACGACGGCTGGCGCGTCACGATGGTGACCCTGTCCTTCGAGCGCGGCACGGCCTTCGTCGGCGAGGTCGTCGCCTGCCGGCGCGTCCTGGCCGAACTCGCGGGGGCGGCGCGGAAGAACGGCACCTGGGACGACCCGGTGGTGCGGCGCCGCCTGGGGCGGTTGAGCGCCGAGTTCCGTGCGTTGTGGCGGCTGACCCAGTGGAACGTCAGCGAGGCGCAGGCGGTGGGGGGCGTGCCCGGCATCGGGGGCTCGGTCTTCAAGCTGCGGTACTCGCACGCGCGGCAGGAGCTGTACGACACGGCGGCCGAGGTGCTGGGTCCTGACGCGCTGGACCTGGGGAGGGAGTGGAACCGCGACCGGCTGTCCTCGCTCTCGTACACGATCGCGGCGGGAACCAGTCAGATCCAGCGGAACATCGTCGCCGAGCGGATACTCGGCCTGCCGAAGGGGCGGTGAGGGCGGCCGTGGACTTTCGGCTGACGGACGACCAGAGGGCGCTGAAGGCGGGGGTACGGGAGCTCCTGGAGGGGCGGTTCGGACGGGAGGCGCTGCGGGCCGCCGTCGAGGCCCGGGCCCTTGACCGGGGGCTGTGGCGGGAGCTGGGGGCGGCCGGGTTCTTCGCGCTGAGGCTGCCGGAGGCGGACGGGGGTGTGGGTCTCGGGCTGCCGGAGGCGGTTCTCGCTTTCGAGGAGGCGGGGCGGGTGCTGCTGCCGGGGCCGCTGGTGGCCGGCCACCTCGCCGCGGGGGCGGTCGAGGGCGCCGCCGAGGGGGAGGTGGTGGTGACCGCGGTCGACGGGGCGCTCGTGGAGTGGCTGGACGAGGCGGACGTGGTGCTCGGCGACGTCCAGGGCGCGGTGCCCGTGCGGTCGGTGGATCCGCTGACGCCCTTGCACCGGCTGCCGGGGGCGGCGGGCGCGGGAGGGACGGCGGGGCGGTTGTCCGCGACGGGCGTGCTGCTCACCGCCGCCGAGCAGCTCGGCAGCGCCGGGCGGACCACCGAGATGGCCGTCTCGTACGCCAGGACCCGGGAGCAGTTCGGGCGGGCCATCGGGTCCTTCCAGGCCGTCAAGCACCTGTGCGCGGAGATGCTCGTACGGACGGAGGTCGCCCGGGCGGCGGTCTACGGGGCCGCCGTGACCGGGGACCCCGTCGAGATCGCCGGGGCCAAGCTGCTCGCGGACGAGGCGGCGGTGGCGTGTGCGCGGGACTGCCTGCAGGTGCACGGCGGCATGGGGTTCACCTGGGAGGCGGACGTGCATCTGCACCTGAAACGGGCCTGGGTGCGGGCCGAGCGCGGGTTGACGAGGGCGCTGGCGGAGGAGGCGGAGGCGGCCGCGCTGTAGGCGACCGGTGCGCGGGCGCTCACGGAGCGTCGATATCGGGTTGTGTCCTTCGGGCGGGCCGTCACGGCCCGGAGTCGGGGTCCCGCTCCGGTACTCTCCGTGGGATGCGAGTGGTTGTGAGCCCGGATCGTCCCGGTGTCGCCGAAGCGGTGACCCCGGATCGGGCGATGCCCACCGCTCGTACCCCGTGGAGGCGCTGGACGACCTCCTGTTCGACTCCCCGCAACGTGCGTCGCACAGTATGGACCATGCGTACTCCTTCGCGCTGGAATATGCCCGAAGCGCTTGTTGCGGTGACTGTACGTCAACCATGCTGTCTCACAAGGGAATCACGTTCCGTGAGTACGTCGCGGAGGCTGATGGCTGTGAGGCGCGAGGCGATGTGTCCGCCGGTTCGGATGGTGTGAGCGGTGCAGGTGCTTCAGGTTCAGTTGGAGGTCGGGCCGGACCCGGCGGAGGTGGGACGGGCCCGGCGATGGGCGCGTTCGAGGCTCGCCGGATCGGGCATAGGGGATGACGAGCCGCTGGCCGAGACGCTGGTGCTGCTCATCTCCGAGCTCGTGACCAACGCGGTGGTGCACACGGGCTGTCCGGCCGTGCTGCGGATGCTGTTCGGCGCGGGCTGTCCGGAGGCCGGGACCGTACGGGTGGAAGTCGCCGATTCGAGCGACCGGCCGCCGCGGCCCCGACACGCGCAGGGCGAGGACACCAACGGGCGCGGCCTGGAGCTGGTGGACGGCCTGGCCGACCGGTGGGGATGGCAGCGCGAGGGCGCCGGCAAGAGCATCTGGTGCGAGGTGGACCGGGGGGTGCCGATGGCGCCTCCGACGCCCGCGGCAGGCCCCACGGCCTCGGTGCACTGTTGACGGTTCGTGGCGGTTTGTTCACTCTGGGGTGAGCGATTCGTTGCGAGGGGACGACGAGGGTGGGCCGGGCCGGTGTGCCCGAAGCCCTCGACGAGTGCGGGTCGTGGCCGGGTGGCGGCGATCGTGCCGTGCTCGGGGCGCGCGCGAGTGCGCCGCCACCCGTGTAGGACTTCGGTGCAGGCCTTCGGCGTAGGCCTTCCGTGCCGTCCTTCCGTGCCGTCCTTCGGTGCTGGATGTCGGCGATAGGCGCACGACCTCGCTCAGAGGACTGCCACCGGGGCGACCGGTGTGCCCGTACCGCCCACGAAGGGCTCGGGCATCGCGGAGAGCAGGAAGGCGTACCGCTCGCGCTGTGCACAGGCTGTGGACAGACTTTCCAGATTCCAGTTCTGCCCCTGGAGCATCCCCATCTCGACCAGGTCGAGGGCGTGCACGGGCAGCCAGAGGTTCTCGATCTCGGGCGGGAAGATCTCGAAGGTGAGCGTGTCGTTGGCGACGGCGGCGACGTCGCGGGCGTGGAACCACTCGGGCGTACGGATGGAGAGGCCGGGTGAGGGGAACGCGTAACCGTGCTTGTCCCCGGCGAGGTACTGCCGTATCTGCCCGGTCCGTACGAGCACGATGTCGCCGGCCCGGACGGTGACGCGACCGAATTCGGCGGCCTCGTCGAGGTCTTCGGGGGTGACGGCGTGGTCGCCGGGCAGCCGGTCGAGGCCCTTGGCGGCGGCGACGTCGAGGAGGACGCCCCGGCTGACGATGTGGCGGGCGGTGTGGATGCCGCTGTACGCGGAGCGGCCGTGCGGGGTGATGGTGGCGGCGGGGCGGCCGTTGTAGATCTTGCCGGAGTGCGAGACGTGGGTGAGGGCGTCCCAGTGGGTGGCGGCCTGGAGGCCGAAGGTCACCGCGTCGTCGCTGGTGGCGACGGTGCCGGGGCCGAAGAGCTCCTGGTTGATCTGGACCATGACGTGGAGCGGGTTGACCCGGCCGGGGATCATGCCGGTCTGCACGCCGTCCTGTTCGAGGGCGAGGGCGAGGGGGACGCGGTGGCCGGAGCGGACGGTCGCGACGGCGGCCCGTACGACGTCGTCGGTGATCAGGTTGAGCGTACCGATCTCGTCGTCCTGGCCCCAGCGGCCCCAGTTGTTGACGCGCTTGGCGATGTCATGGAATTCGGGAGGGAGTTGGGAGGGGCCGGGCACGTGGTCGGACGGGCGCTCGGGCTGGCGCCGGGATGCGCGGTCGGGCTCGTGATCGGATGCGGGATCGGACGCGGGATCTGACATCGGGGCCTCCGCGGGTCTTGTTCTCCGGTATCTGACGGGTCGTAGAATCCAGCTGACGAACGAATCTAACGGACCGTCAGAAAGTGCGGGAAGGGGCCGGGCGTGGGGAACTTCTTGGCAGGCAAGGTCGTGGCGGTGACGGGCGCGGGGCGCGGGATCGGGCGCGCGGTGGCGCTCGCGTGCGCGGCGGAGGGGGCGAAGGTCGTCGTCAACGACTACGGGGTCTCCATCGAGGGCGGGGAGCCCACGTCGGAGGTCGCGCTGGGGGTGGTGAAGGAGATCGAGGCGGCCGGGGGTTCGGCGGTCGCGGTCGCCGACGACATCTCGACGATGGCGGGCGGGCAGCGGATCGTCGACGTGGCGCTCGCGGAGTACGGGCGGATCGACGGGGTCGTCTGCGTGGCGGGGATCCTGCGTGAGCGGATGCTCTTCAACATGTCGGAGGAGGAGTGGGACCCGGTCGTCGCGACGCATCTGAAGGGGACGTTCACGGTCTTCCGGGCGGCTTCGGCGGTGATGCGGAAGCAGGGCGGCGGCACGCTGATCGGCTTCACGAGCGGCAACCACCAGGGGTCCGTGGCGCAGGCGAACTACTCGGCGGCGAAGGGCGGGATCATCTCGCTGGTGCGGTCGGCGGCGCTCGGCCTGCACAAGTACGGGGTCACGGCGAACGCGGTGGCGCCGGTTGCGCGGACGCGGATGTCGGCGAACGTCCCGATGGAGCTGAAGGAGATCGGGGAGCCGGAGGACGTGGCGGCGCTGGTCGTCTACCTCCTCTCGGACCGGGCGAGGGAGGAACGGATCACCGGTCAGGTCTACACGATCGCGGGCCCGAAGATCGCGGTCTGGGCCCAGCCGAGGGAGCTGCGGGCGGGATACGCGGAGGGCGGCGCCTGGACCCCGGAACGCATCGCGGACTTCCTGCCGGGGACGGTCGGCGTGGACCCGATGCCGATGCTGACCCGCCTGGAGGAGATGGCGAGAGCGGCGGCGGAGGGGGCCAGGCCGAACGGGTAGCGGCGGGCGGGGGCGGGCCCCCGCCGGCGGGCGGGGGCGGGCCCCGGGGCAGAGCCGCCTACAACGCGCGTGGTCCGGGGCCGCGCCCCAGGCCCCGTCAGGGTTTCGGGAAGGGGTGGGGTGGGGGGATCCCCCCGCCCCCGGACAATGGGAGGAGCACGCAGATGAGAGGTGTCGTCTACGACGGCAAGCAGGTCCAGGTCGTGCACGACCTGGAGGTCCGCGACCCCGGTCCCGGTGACGTGCTCGTGCGCGTCGTCGCCGCCGGGCTCTGCCACAGCGATCTCGCCGTCATCGACGGCACGATCCCCTTCCCCGCCCCCGTCGTCCTCGGACACGAAGGCGCCGGAGTCGTCGAGGCCGTCGGCCCCGGGGTCACCCACGTCGCCCCCGGCGACCACGTGGCACTCTCCACGCTCGCCAACTGCGGCGCCTGCGCCGACTGCGACCGCGGCCGGCCCACCATGTGCCGCAAGGCCATCGGGATGCCCAAGCAGCCCTTCTCCCGGAGCGGCACCGGGCAGCCGCTCTACCAGTTCGCCTCCAACTCCTCCTTCGCCGAACGGACCGTCGTCAAGGCCGTCCAGGCCGTGAAGATCCCCGAGGACATCCCCCTCACCTCCGCCGCGCTCATGGGCTGCGGCGTCCTCACCGGCGTCGGCGCCGTCCTCAACCGCGCCAAGGTCGACCGCGGCGAGACCGTCGTCGTCATCGGCACCGGAGGCATCGGGCTCAACGTCCTCCAGGGCGCCCGGATAGCCGGCGCGCTCACGATCGTGGCCGTCGACACCAACCCCGCCAAGGAGGAGACCGCCCGCCGCTTCGGCGCCACGCACTTCCTGAACTCCACAGAGAACGTCCGGGACATCCTCCCCACCGGCGCCGACCACGTCTTCGAGTGCGTCGGGCACGTCGGTCTGGTCCGGCAGGCGATCGACCTCCTCGACCGGCACGGCCAGGCGATCCTTCTCGGCATGACCGCGCCCACCGCGGAGGCGACCTTCCCGCCCGCCGCGATGTTCCTCGACAAGTCCATCCTCGGCTGCCGCTACGGCTCCTCCCGCCCGCAGAAGGACATCGCCCTCTACGCCGACCTCTACCGCGAGGGCCGCCTCCTCCTCGACGAACTCGTCACCGCCACGTACCCCGTGGAGGAGTTCGCCCGGGCGACGGAGGACGCCGAGCAGGGCAAGGTCGCACGGGGCGTGCTCACCTTCGAGTAGGACCAGGACCCCCGGAGGGCGCGAGGGCGGCGGCGCCGCTACCTGGCCGGAGCCGCCGCCCCCGTCCCCGCCCCCGCCCCCGTCCCCGCCCCCGTCCCCGTCCCCGCCCCCGCCCCCGTCCGGAACGTCCGCCGGTACGTCGTCGGTGTGACGCCGATCGCCGACTGCAAGTGGGACCGCAGCGACTGCGGCGTGCCGAAGCCCGCGTCCCGGGCCACCTGGTCGACCGGCAGGTCCGTGGACTCCAGGAGGTGGCGGGCCCGTTCGACCCGCTGCTGGGTCAGCCACTGGCCGGGGCTGATGCCGACCTCGTCCCGGAAGCGGCGCGTGAACGTCCGTACGCTCATCGACTCCCGTACCGCCAGGTCCCGCAGCTGGATCGGCTCGTGCAGGTGCGCCAGCGCCCAGGCCCGCGCCGCCGTCGTGGTCGCCGTCCCCGCCTCGGGGACCGGCCGCGCGATGTACTGGGCCTGCCCGCCGTCCCGGTGCGGCGGTACGACGGTCCTGCGGGCCACGTCGTTGGCGACGGCGCTCCCGTGGTCCCGGCGCACGATGTGCAGGCACAGGTCGATCCCGGCCGCGACGCCCGCCGAGGTCAGGACGTTCCCGTCGTCGACGAACAGGACGTCCGCGTCGACCCGCACCTTCGGGAAGAGCCGCTGGAAGTGCTCGGCCGAGGCCCAGTGTGTGGTGGCGGGCCGCCCGTCGAGGTACCCGGCGGCGGCGAGGACGTACCCGCCCGTGCAGATGGAGACGAGCCGCGTCCCGGGCCGGATGCGCGCGAGCGCGCCCGCCAGCTCGTCGGTCAGCCGGCCCTCGTCGTACACGGGGCCCAGTTCGTACGAAGCGGGAACGACGACCGTGTCCGCCGTGGCGAGCGCCTCCGGGCCGTGCTCCACCTGGATCGCGAAGTCCGCGTCCGTCCGGACCGGGCCCGCGACCGGGGCGCAGGTCACGATCTCGTACAGCGGCCGGCCCTCGGCGTCCTTGGCGCGGCCGAAGATCCGGTGGGGAATGCCCAGCTCGAAGGGGAGGAGGCCGGGCAGGGCCAGGACGGCGATACGGTGCGGCACGAGAATTTCCTTTGTGGTCCAGACCACTTGGTGCTAGAAGTCGGATCCGTGACGGACAAGCAGACGGACATACCGTCGGACAGGCACGCCGAGCGCTACTCCTACAAGTCTGAGCCCCGCGAGCGCATTCCCGAAGGGGTCGGTTCCCCGGGCGCCCCGGGCACCCCAGGCCTCTGGAGCCGTGACTTCCGGCTCTTCTTCGTGGCCCGCGCCGCCGCCGTCTTCGGCGAGGGCATGGTGCCCGTCGCCCTCGCCGCGGGACTGCTCGGCGCCGGACACCCCGGCTCCTCCGTCGGCTACGCGCTGGGCGCCTGGATCGGGCCCTTCGCCCTGTTCGTCGTCGTCGGCGGGGTCCTCGCGGACCGGTTCACCGCCCGCCGGATGATGGTCCTCGCCGATCTGATGCGGCTGCCGGGCGCGGCCGTGCTCGCCGTCGCCTTCGCCCTCGGCAGCCCGCCCCTGTGGGCGGTGTACGCGCTCAGTGCCCTCAGCGGCATCGGCGCCGCGCTCTTCCAGCCCGGAGTCGCCTCCACGATCCCGCGCATCGCCCCCGACGTGCAGCGCGCCAACGCCGTGCTGCGGGTCGTCGAGGCGCTGATGACGATGGCGGGTCCGGCCGTCGCGGGCGTCCTCGTCGCACTCACCGGCGGCGCGGGCGCCGCCTTCGGCCTCAACGGCGCGACCTTCGCCGTCAGCGCGGTCTGCCTCACCCTGATGCGGCTCCCCGCCCGGCCCGCCGACTCGATCCGACGCGGCTCGCTGCGGGCCGAAATGATCGTCGGCTGGCGGGAGTTCACGGCGCGGAGCTGGCTGTGGGGCGTGATCGCGATCTGGACGGTGTACGGACTCACGGTCGCCGGGCCGATGGTCCCGCTGACCGCGACCCTGGTGACCGGCGACCACGGCTCGGCCACGTACGGCTGGCTGATGGCCGTCGCGGGCGCGGGCAACGCGGCCGGCGGGCTGCTCGCCCTGCGGCTTCGGCCCCGCCGCCCGCTCGCGGCGGGCGCGATCGCCCTGCTCGGCCTGCCGGTGAACCTCACCCTGCTCGGTGTCGGCGCGCCCGTCGTCCTGCTCGGACTCGGGCAGTTCCTGGGCGGCGCGGCCTTCGCGTTCTGGCTGGTGATGTGGTCGACGTCGGTCCAGACCCACGTGCCCCAGGACGCCCTGAACCGGATGCACGCCTACGAAGTGGCCGGGTCGCTCCTGATGATGGCGGCGGGCCGGGCGCTGGCGGGACCGGTCGCGGAGGCGGTCGGCACGGAGGAGGTCCTGCTGGCGGGGGCCGTGATCGCGGTCCTAGTGGCCGTGGCGCTGCTGGCGGTCCGCCCGATCAGGAGACTGCCCCGGGCGTGAGCGGGGTGCGACTACCGGTGCGGGTGTCGGTGCCGATGCCGGTACGGGAACGGCTGATGTCCCGATCCTTGCGAAAGCTGTCATTCGGGCCAGTGGTGGGGAGGGTTTCGGGCCACGAAGCTGTGTGACGTGACCCAGACAACCGAGAGCGCGGCCTCCGCGCCGCCCGTCCCCACCCGTACGCCCCGAGTCCACCGCGCCTGGTTCGTCGCGGTCGTCACCTTCGTGACGATCATCGGGGCGGCGGCCTTCGCCTCGCTTCCGGGGCTGCTGATCGAGCCGCTGCACGGGGAGTTCGACTGGTCGCGCGGCACGATCGGCTTCGCGGTCTCGGTGAACCTCGCGCTCTACGGCCTGACGGCGCCGTTCGCCGCCGCGCTGATGGACCGCTTCGGCATCCGGAAGGTCGTCGCCGTCGCGCTGAGCGTGATCGCGCTCGGCTCGGTGCTGACCGTGTGGATGTCGGAACCGTGGCAACTCGTACTGTACTGGGGCATCCTGGTCGGTCTCGGCAGTGGCTCGATGGCGCTGGCGTTCGCGGCGACGGTGACGAACCGCTGGTTCGTGGCCAGGCGCGGACTGGTGACCGGCATCCTGACGGCGGCCGGTGCGTCGGGTCAGCTGGTCTTCCTCCCGCTGCTCTCCTGGCTGGTCGAGAACGAGGGCTGGCGCCCGGCGGCCGTGACCGTCGCGCTCTCCGCGCTCGCGGTCGTCCCCTTCGTCTGGCTGCTCCTTCGTGACCACCCGGCGGACGTGGGCCTCGCCCCGTACGGCGGGGAGTTCGTCCCGAAGCCCGCCCCGGTCACGGGCGCGGCGCGGCGCGCCGTGACGGTCCTCCTCAAGGCGGCCCGCACGGGCCCGTTCTGGCTCCTCGCGGGCACGTTCGCGATCTGCGGGGCCTCGACGAACGGCCTGGTGAAGACCCACTTCGTACCGGCCGCCCACGACCACGGCATGCCGATCACCGCGGCGGCAGGCCTGCTCGCCGTGATCGGCGTCTTCGACGTCGTCGGCACGATCGCCTCCGGCTGGTTCACGGACCGCTTCGAGGCGCGCCGCCTGCTGGCCGTGTACTACGCGCTGCGGGGCGTGTCCCTGCTCTTCCTGCCGATGCTGCTCGCGCCCACGGTCCAGCCGCCGATGATCTTCTTCATCGTCTTCTACGGCCTGGACTGGGTGGCCACCGTCCCGCCGACGATCGCCCTGTGCCGCGAGCACTACGGCGAGGACAGCGCGATCGTCTTCGGCTGGGTCCTCGCCTCCCACCAGGTCGGCGCGGCGGTCGTCGCCTTCGCGGGCGGCGTGGCCCGCGACGTCTTCGGCTCCTACGACGTCGTCTGGTACGCCTCGGGCGCCCTGTGCGCGGCAGCGGCCCTGATGGCCCTGGTCATCCGCCGCCGCCCGACTCCGATCACGTAACAGGGTCCCGATACAGTGCGCGCCGTGGACATACCCGACTGGCTCGTCTGGATCGCCCTCGGCCTGACCGCCCTCCAGGCCCTCGCTCTCGTCCCCACCGTGCGCCGACTGCGCGGACCCGACCCCGCGGTGCGCTCCAAGGCACGTCTCGACCTGGTGGAGAGCGTCGGCAACATGCTGCTCTTCGTCGGCCTGATGCTGAGCCTCGTGGTGGCGGACCACTGGCTCTGGCTCGGCCTCGCCGGCATCGCGCTCATGGCCGCCGTCTACGTGGTGAAGGGCGTCCACCTGCTCCGAGCCCGCCGCCGCCCCACGGCCTAGGCGTCGAACCGCCCGAACCGCCCGAACCGCCCCCGGTGGAACAGCAGAGGCTCCCCCTCCGGGGCGGCGCCGAGGGCCTCCACGCGGCCCACCACGATCAGGTGGTCGCCGCCCGTGTGGACGGTGGTGATCGTGCAGTCGATCCAGGCCGGGGCGCCGGTCAGGCGGGGGGAGCCCGTCGCCGGGGCCGCGTCGTAGGGCACCCCCGCGAACTTGTCCGCGCCGCTCTTCGCGAAGCCCAGGCACAACTCCCTCTGGTCCGCGCCCAGGACGTTCACGCAGAAGACGCCGGCACGGGCGAGCCGCGGCCAGGTCGTCGACGTACGGGCGACCATGAAGGCCACCAGGGGCGGGTCGAGGGAGAGCGAGGCGAACGACTGGCAGGCGAAGCCCGTCGGCCCGTCCGGGTCGAGGGCCGTCACGACGGTGACGCCGCTCGCGAAGTGCCCCAGTACGCGCCGGAACTCGGCGGGATCGACGGACAGTCGCTCGTCCTCCCCGACCGCCCGCAGTCGGGGTCGCGGGAGCGCTTCGACGGCCGTCGGCGACCCGGCCGACCTGAGGTATCGGACGGCGGTGGCCGCCATCCCAGCATGTCCCATCACATCTCCCATTGAAGCTGACGGTTCGTCAGATGAGAAGGGTCGGTACGAGGCGGCTCAACGCCCCTCGTACCGAGCCGTCCGCCGTTCCACGAAGCTCGCGACGCCCTCGTTGGCGTCCCGCGTCGTCATGTTGATCTCCTGGGCCGCTGCCTCCGCCGCGAAGGCGCTCGCGCGGTCGGAGTCCAGTGAGGCGTTCACCAGCTGCTTGGTCAGCGCGAGCGCCCGCGTCGGGCCCTGGGCCAGGCGTTCCGCCCATTCCCGCGCAGTCTTCTCCAGCTCCTCCGCCGGCACCACCCGGTTCACCAGGCCCAGTTCCTTGGCCTCGGGGGCCGTCACCGCGTCGCCGAAGAACATCAGCTCCTTCGCCCGCCGCGGCCCGATCAGCCGGGGCAGCAGATACGCCCCGCCGCCGTCCGGTACGAGGCCCCGCCGCACGAAGACCTCGATGAACTTCGCCGACTCGGCCGCCAGCACCAGGTCGCACGCGAACGCCAGATGCGCCCCGATCCCGGCCGCCGTCCCGTTCACCGCCGCGATCACCGGCTTCTCGCAGTCCATGACCGCCGCGATGAACCGCTGCGCGCCGAGCCGGATGGTTCGAGCCACATCCCCGGGGACACGATCGCCCGAGGACGGGGCCCCGCGCAGGTCCGCGCCCGCGCAGAAGCCCCGACCGGTCGCCGTCACCACCACCGCCCGTACGTCCGGATCGGCGGACGCCTCGCCGAGCAGCGCGATGATCCGCTCCCGCTGGTCCCAGGTGACCGAGTTCATCGCCTCGGGCCGGTTGAGCGTGATCCACGAGACGCCGTTCTCGACCGCGTGCAGCAGGTCTTCCACCAGGGCTCCTATCGGCAGACCGCGAGCGCGTCGAGCGCCACCGCGCCCTGCCCCCGAGGCAGCACCATCAGCGGGTTGATGTCCAGTTCGGCGAGGTCGCCGTCCAGCTCGAGGGCCATCCGCTGCACCCGCAGCACGACCTCCACCAGCGCGTCCACGTCCGCCGGCGGAGCCCCCCGTACGCCCTTCAGCAGAGCCTGCCCGCGCAGTTCGCCGAGCATGTCCCTGGCCTGCGCCTCGCCGAACGGCGGCACCCGTACGGCCGCGTCGTTCAGGACCTCCACGAGGACGCCCCCGAGGCCCACCGTGACCGTCGGCCCGAAGAGCGGGTCGCGGGTCACGCCCACCACCATCTCGATGCCCCGCCCCACCATCTGGCAGACCAGGATCCCGTCGAGGTCGACGCCCTCGTAGCGTGCGATGTCGGTGAGCTCCCGGTACGCGTCCCTGACCTGGCTCGCCGAGGTCAACCCGACCTTCACCAGGCCGAGTTCGGTCTTGTGGGCGAGCTGTGCGCCCGAGGCCTTCATCACCACCGGATAGCCGACGAGCCCGGCCGCCCGGACCGCCGCCGCCGCGCTCGTCACCAGCTGCTCGCGCGGCACCCGGATCCCGTACGCCCGCAGCAGCTGCTTCGCCGCGTGCTCGCTCAGCTGCCGGCCAGGCCGCATCAGGGCCTGGGCCTTGCGGAAGGAGGGCGAGGGGGTGCGCGGGGCCTCGTCGAAGGGGGAGCGGTAGGCGGTGGTGAAACGGTGGTGGTCGAGGTAGGCCTTCACGGCCCCGATGCAGTTGGAGAACGTACGGAAGGTGGCGACGCGGGACGAGCCGAGGAGGGTCTCGCGGTAGGCCGCCTCCGTACCGACCGGCGAACCCCACACCACGCACACCAGCTTGTCCGTGGCCTCCGCCGCGTCCACGAGGTCCTGTGCGAGCTTGTCGCTCATGGGCGGGAAGGGGCCGGTGATGGGGCAGATCAGCACCCCGACGGCAGGGTCGGCGAGGATCGCGTCGATGATCTTCCGCCCGCGCCAGTCGCCCACGGGGTGGCCGCCGTTGTCGACGGGGTTCGCGACGTTGAGGTAGTCGGGGATCCACTGGTGCAGCTCGTCCTGCTTGGCCTCGGGGAGGGTGGGCAGGTGGAGCCCGGCGGCGGTGGCGAGGTCGGAGAAGTGTGCGCCGGTGCCGCCGGAGATCGAGTACACGACGACGCCGTCCGTGACCGGCTTGCGGGCGCGGGCCAACAGGGCGGCGGTGTCCTGGAGTTGGTCGAGCCCGTCGACGCGTATCACTCCGTACTGCCGCATCGCCGCGTCCACGACCTGGTCCGCGCCCGTCAGCTTCCCGGTGTGCGAGGCGGCCATCCGCGCCCCGGTCTCGGTCCGCCCGACCTTCACCGTGACGACGGGTACGCCCTCGCGGGCGGCGCGGTCGGCGGCGAGGAGGAAGGAGCGGCCGTCCTTGAGACCCTCGACGTAACAGGCGATGGCCCCGACCTCGGGCCTGGTCGCGAAGTACGAGATGAAGTCGGCTGTCTCCAGGTCGGCCTCGTTGCCGGTCGGTGCCCAGTGGGAGAGCCGTACCCCCAGCTCCTGGAGGGTGTGGACGGGCCTGCCCTGGTGCCCGGACTGGGTGATGAGCGCGATCGCGGGGCCGTCGAGGTCGTCCCGGAAGCGCTCGAAGGCGTTGAGGTTGGTGTTCGGGCCGAGGAGGCGGATCCCGGAGCGCCGGACGGCGTCGGCGAGACGTTCCTGCGCGGCGGCCCCCTCGCCGCCGGTCTCGGCGAACCCGGAGGCGAAGGCGACGGCGAACCTGACCTTCGCCTCGGCGAGTTCCTCGATCACGGGGAGCGGGTCGGCGACGAGCAGGACGGCGAGGTCGACGGGTTCGGGGAGCGTGCCGACGGACGGCACGCAGTCGATCCCGAAGACGGTCGTACGGGTCGGGTGCACGGGCACGAGCCGGGCGCCGACCCGCTCGGCCCAGGCGATCAGCTGCCGCGTGATCCCGGTGTTCGGCCGCCCCTCGGCGTCGGAGGCCCCGACGACGGCGACGGACCCGGGCCGGAAGAACCGGTCCAGGTCCGGCACGGGCGTGTGCAACGCCCGCCCGCTGACGTCCACGTCGCCCTCGACGGCGGCCACACCGTGCACGACGGCGGTGGCCGGCCCGGGGTGCTCGCCGCAGGCGACGACGCGGGCGCGGAGATCGGTGGTGAAGGTGCCGTGAGTCGATCCGAGCATCGTTCCGCTCCACCTTCCGCCCATGACGATTTACCTGACGCCTAGTCAGATTACAGAACTGACGGCAAGTCAGGAATGGTCGTGCGTAGATGGGTTGTCGGACAGGCGGAACCGCGGGTCGGGAGCCACCGGGCGTCCGGGGCGGGGAGAAGGCCCCGCCCCGCGGCCCGGCCCGCCCCATCACCCCTCAGCGCGCCGAAGCCTTCCCGATCGCCCGAGCGATCCGCTCCGCGTCGATCGCCATCTCCCGGAACATCCCGCTGATGGGGTTGGTGAACCCGGTGAAGTACAGCCCCGGCGCCTCCCGCGGCGTGCGCGCGCCGTGGGCCACCGGGCGGCCACGGTCGTCCAGGACGCCGAGGTGGCCGAGGAGCGGCTCCAGGGCACGGTGGTAGCCCGTCGCCGCGATGACCGCGTCCGGGGTGATCGTCGAGCCGTCCGCGAGGACGACCTTGTCGCCGTCGAAGGACGCGACCGCGCCCACGATCTCCACCTTCCCCCGCCGCACGGCGTCGATCAGGCCCACGTCCTGCACCGGGATCGCCCCCTCGCGCACCCGCGAGTACAGCCCCGTGTCCGGCCGGGGCAGCCCGTGCTCGGAGAGGTCGGGTACGGAGATCCGGGCCACCAGCTCGCCCGCCTTGTCCACCAGGCGTACCGGAAGCCGCCGCACCAGGATGCCCGTGCGCTGGGCGGGCCACCCGGCCGTCGAGCGGCGCACGATGTGCGGGACCGTGCGCACCGCGAGCCGTACCCGTGCCGCCCCGCCCTCGACGAGGTCGGCGGCGATCTCGGCGCCCGTGTTCCCCGCGCCGACGACGAGGACGTCCCGCCCGGCGTACGGGGCGGGGTCGCGGTACGCGCTCGCGTGCGCGATCTCGCCGCCGTACGTGTCCAGGCCCGGCCACTCCGGCAGGCGCGGCGTGTGGTTGTACCCCGTCGCGACGACCACCGCCCGCCCGGTCAGCCGGCGCCCGCCGGTCGCGTGCAGCAGCCAGTCGTCGCCGGCCCGCTCGACGCGCGTCACCTCGACGCCGGTCACGATCTCCAGCTCGTGCGTCTCCGCGTACTTCTCCAGGTACCGCACCACGTCCGCGCGCGCGACCCAGCGCCCGAAGGAGCGGGGCATCGCGAGGCCCGGGAGCGCGGAGAGCCGGCGGGTGGTGTGCAGCCGCAGCCGGTCGTAGTGCGAGCGCCAGGAGGCGCCGACCGCGTCGGACTTCTCCAGGACGACGGCCCGGACGCCCTTCGCGCGCAGCGAGGCGGCGACGGCGAGTCCGCCGGGCCCGCCCCCGATGACGTATACGGGGTGATCGGGTCTGGATTGGGGGGTGTTGGCCATGAGTGCTCAGCGTAACGAGCTGCTCACTTGTTGGGTCTCGGTCAAGAGGGGGTTCGGTTGCGAAACGGTCACGCATGGGTGGGATGCATGCGCGGCTGGGTGGGGTGCATGGAGGCGTGCGGGGGTCTTGCGCAGCCGGAGCCCCATCCGCTGAACTGGCATCCATAACTGACGTACCGTCAGATCAGATCTCGGGAGGGGCAGGTACCGCCGATGCAGACCGTCTGGCTCACCGGCGCCGAATGGCTCGCCGTCCTCCGCATCGGCCTCGGCCTGTGGTGGCTGGAGAGCTGGCGCCACAAGGACAGGAAGGGCTGGTTCGAGCGCGGCACCGGCATAGCGTGGGCGGCCGACGTCGCCGGCAAACACCGGTGGCCGTTCGTGAAACGCGGCTTCGACTCGGTCGTCGCCCCGCGCCCCAAGCTGATGGCGTACGTCGTCGTCTACGCCGAACTCGCCCTGGCCCTCGGCCTGATCGCCGGCTTCCTGACCCCGATCGCCCTGGTCGGCGGCCTGCTGCTCAACCTCCTCTACCTCGTCCTGATGATCCACGACTGGGCCGAGCAGGGGCAGAACGCGATGATGGCGCTGATCTCGCTCGTCGCCCTCTTCGCCATGTCCTGGCAGACCTGGTCCCTCGACCACGCGATCGGACTCTTCCTGTGACGGCCGCCGACCCCGACATCGACACCTTCACCCGCCCCTACTGGGAAGCGGCGGGCCAGGGCCGCCTGCTGCTCCGCCGCTGCGCCGGCTGCGCCCGGGCGCACCACTACCCGCGCGAGTTCTGCCCGCACTGCTGGAGCGAGGACGTGACCTGGGAGCCCGCGAGCGGCCGGGCCACGCTCTACACGTGGTCGGTCGTCCACCGCAACGACCTCCCGCCCTTCGGCGAGCGCGTTCCGTACGTGGCGGCGGTGGTCGACCTGGCGGAGGGGCCTCGGATGATGACCGAGGTCGTCGGGGTGGCGGAGGCGGACCTCCGGATCGGGATGGACCTGGAGGTCACCTTCCGCCCGGAGGGGGAGACCCGAGTCCCCGTCTTCCGCCCGTCCTCAGAGCGCTGAGATGTTCCGCCAGAGCTGAGCCCGGTCGCCCGAATCGCAGGCGTACGTGGTCAGGAACGGCGGTCCGACGATCATGCACTCCCCGTTGCTCACGTTCATGATCGTCCGACCGGAGGACGTCGTGGTGTGGATCTTCCACGACTGCTTGCTGGTGCCGTTGCAGGTCTCGACGCCGACGCCGCCGGGGTTCCCGCCCGCCTGGAGGCAGCGCCCGGTCTTCTTGTTGACCAGCCGGAAGGTGCCGTTCGCCCCCGCCGAGTAGGTCCAGGCGTACGAGGCGGTGCCACTGTTGTTGGGCACGGAACCGCACTCGTGGGTGTTGGCGAAGATGCCGTACCCCGGGTTGTACTCGACCACGCACTCGCCGCTCGAGACGTTCTCCAGGGAGTACGTCCCCGAGGGCGTCGAGCCGCCGCCGGAGGGCGGGGGCTCGGGGCGCGTGGTCTTCGGGGTGGACGGGTCGGAGCCCCCGCCGCCCGAGGGGTTGGAGCCGCCGCCCGACGCGGCGCCCCCTCCGCCGCCCGGTACGGTGCCGGTGCCACCCGCCGCCGCACCGCCGCCTGCCCCACCGCCGGCCGCCGCACCACCGGCGCCCGCACCGGAACCGCCCGGCCCCGACGGCTGCCCCGAGGGCGACCCCGGCGCGGACGACCCCGACGCGGAGGGCGACGTGGAGGAGGACGGGTTCACGTTCGTCGGCGCGGAGTTGCCGGGCGCCGGTTGCGAGGAGGTGGCGGACGGCCCCGCCGCCGAGGAGTCGGGCCCGCCGCCCTGCCGGCCGATCTGGTACGGGCCGAGGGCGACGACCAGGGTGGTGCTGGTGGCCACGAAGACGGGGACGGCGAGCATGACGAACCGATTGCGTCGCTCCGGCCGCCGGCCGGCGGCGCTGGGGCCGGTGACGGCCGCCGCGTCGGCGCCCGCGGTCGACGGCTCCTTCGAGTCGCGCTGCACGAGCGCCACGGTCCCGATGTCCTGGACGGAATCGGCGCCCCCGGCCTCCTCGCCGGCCGTGGGGTCCGCGAGTTCGGCGAGCTCCTCGGCCGTGGGCGCGGTCGCCGCGAACGCGGCCCGCTCCTCGACCCGCGCCATGACGGCCGCGGGCCACGGGGTGTCGTCCGCGTAGTCGTCCGCGAGCTCGACGACCTCGGCGGCGGTCGGCCGGGCCTCGGGATCCTTGGCGAGGCAGGACCGTACGAGATGGGCGAGGGCGGGGGCGGTCTCCGTGAGCTGCCCGAAGTCGGGCTCTCCGTGGACGACGCGGTAGAGCAGGCCGGGCCCGGACCCGTCACCGAAGGGAGGGCGGCCGGTCGCCGCGTACAGCAGCAGGCTGCCGAGCGCGAAGACGTCCGCCTGGCCCGTCAACTGCGGGTCCGCGACGGCCTGTTCCGGCGCCATGTACGCGGGCGTTCCGATGACCATGCCGGTCCTGGTCAGCCGGCTCTGGTCCGCCGCGCGCGCCACACCGAAGTCGATGAGCGAGAGGCCGTCGGAGGTGAGCATGACGTTGGACGGCTTGAGGTCCCGGTGCACCATGTCGGCGGCGTGCACCGCCCGCAGCCCGACCGCCGCCTCCCGCAGCAGCCGCCACAGGGCCTCGGTGGGCAGCGGACCGCGATGGAGCCTGAGTGCTTCGTTGAGGGTGATCCCCGGGATGTACTCGGTCGCGAACCACGGCGGCTTCGAGGTGCGGTCGCTCGCGAGCAGCCGCACACTGGCTCCGCCGGGCAGCCGGGCGAGGTTGTCGAGCTCGTGCCCGAAGTGGTTCAGGAAGTCCGCGTCCTCGGCGAGCACGGGCAGGACGCGCTTGACCGCCGCGAACTTCCCGGGCACCGCACCGAGATAGACCCGCCCCATGCCACCGGAGCCGAGTACGCCGAGTAGTTTGAAGGCGCCGATCTGCCGGGGGTCTCCCGGCTCCAGCGGTATGGCTCCGCTGCCGTTCAGGCGCGCGTCGATGTCCGGTTCCCCCTGCATGATCCACAGGATAGCCAAGCTATCCTGCCATCCGCATCGCTCTTCAAGTCACAGAATTGTACGGAAAGTTGGCGCGAGCGAGCGCTTTCTGTCGAGGCCGACGTCGACACCGACACCGACACCGACACCGATCAACACCGGGCCGGTCGACGACGCCGCCCGGCCACTCGCCCATCAGGGTGCGCCACCTCGAAGCGGAGTGAACTTCCCGGGGCATGCGGGTGGAGCCCGGTGACCCCGGACGGCACCCCTCGTTGCCCGGATCATGAAGAGCACCCTCGCGTTCACGCTGGCCACGGCCACCCTCACCGGCCTCGCCCTCACCGGGACGGCCGACGCCGCCGCCCCGACCCCGGCCACCCGGATCCTTCTCACGGTCACCTCAGAGGCGACCGGCGACGCCACGGAGGTCTGGCTCGGCTGCCGCCCGACCGGCGGCAACCACCCCGAGGCCGAGGCGGCCTGCGACGAGATCCACGTCGCGGCCGGCGACTTCGACCAGCTCGTGGGCAACCCCGCGGCCATCTGCCCGATGGTCTACGACCCGGTCACGGCCACCGCCGAGGGGACGTACAACAAGAAGCCCGTCACCTGGAAGAAGACCTTCTCGAACGCGTGCCTCCTGCAGGCGGCGACGGGCAAGGTCTTCGCGTTCTGACCCCTGCTGCCGGGTCGCGGAGGACGGGTCCCGGAACGACCCGGTGCCCGGGCTCGCGAGGAGCGCCGGGCACCGGGGCGGGGTCATCGGACGAGGGGCACCGGTCAGAAGATGGTGGAGTTCCCCTCGAAGACGGGGTCCCACGACTCGCTGCGGGGGCGGAAGGGGGCGCGCCAGTCACCCGTGCTCTCGTAGACGTACAGCTTCCCCTTCGGGTCGCCCGTATCGGGGTTGTTGTCGCTCTTCCCCGGGATGTACGCGAACAGGTCGGGGCGCCCGTCCCGGTTGGCGTCGCCGACGCCGACGACCTGCTTGTACGCGTTCCAGCCGCCGCCGATCCTCGCGCGCGTGGCGAAGGTGCCGTCGCCCTTGCCGAGGTAGAGCCAGAGGACGCCGGCGGAGTCACGGGCGACGAGGTCGCCGGCCGGAGCGCCTGCGATGTTGCCCACGGCGGTGATCTGGTTGTAGATCCCCCAGCCGCCGCCGATCTTCTTGCGGTCGCCGAGCGGCGCGCTGACGTTGCCGGTGCCCGGGTAGAGCCACAGCACGCCCGCCTTGTCGGTCGCCAGCAGATCGGGCTTGCCGTCACCGGTCAGGTCGCTACCGCCGACGATCTTGTCGTAGATGCCCCAACCGGTGCCGATCTTCTGACGGGGCAGGAGATCGAAGGCCTTCTCCCCGTCCTTCGGGTAGAGCCAGAGCCCGCCGCTCCTGTCCCGGGCCACGAGGTCGGCGTCGGGCGAGCCTCCCAGGTTGCCGGGGGTGACGACGCGGTCGTAGATGTTCCAGCCCTTGTACGCTCCGCCGTACTGAGGCCAGGTCACCATGTTGTGGTTGTAGTCGCTGTCGTAGATGACCAGTTGGCCGGCGGAATCGACCGCTGCCAGGTCGGGCGAGCCGTTGTCGGTGAAGTCGTGCGTGGCGGGTTTGCGGACGACCTTGAACGTGCCGGTCGCCTCCACCACCGGGCCGACGCCGTCCGCGGACCCGGCCCGCAGACGCCATTCGTAGTCGCCGTTGTACGCGGCACCATTGGAGTTGGACCCCCCGTACCCGTCGTGACGGCTGCCGCTCCAGGTGATGGCGACGGTTCCGGGACCGGTGGGCCCGCCCTTGATCTTCTCGTACGACACGTACTCGTCGTACTCGTCGAGGCGGCCGGGGCGGGCGATCTCGATGGACAGGCCGATGTCGTTACGCCGGTTCAGCTCCAGCTCCAGCTGCACGATGCCCCGGTTCTTGTCGAGGTCGATGACCTCGGGCACGTGGTGACCGAGCAGCCTGAGCCCGGTGTCCTCGCCGGTGCTCGCGACCAGCTCCGTAGCGGGGGTCTCGCCGCCACCGTCGGAGACGCGATACAGGCCTTCGCCGTCCGCCACCGAGCCACCCCGCACCAAGAGGCTGCCGTCGGGCGCGGTGGTGATGCTCGTGACGTGGGCGAGAATCTCCTTCTTGGCTGCGGACCCCAGGGACTGAGCCGTGAACGGGATCCGGCGGTTGTCCGGGGTGCTGGAGTCCTCCCCGTACGTCACCCAGCCGCCGACCAGACCGAGCTGGATCCCCTCCGCGTCGCCCACGATGTAGCGCTTCGTCGTGCCGGTGCTCCGGTCGACGACGACCACCTCTGGGGGCTCGGCCCACGCGGTGGAGGACTCCAACCAGGCCACATGGGTGGCCGAGAGGGCGGCGGCAGTCTCCCCAAGGATCGGCCTGGTCTTCTCGTACGTGTGGGTGACGGCGCCCGCGGCGATGTCCACCACGGCCACGTACGTCTTCTTGACGCCTTCCACCGGCCCGGCGGTGTACGTCAGCAGCGCGCTTCCCGGCACGGCGGACGACAGGGCGAACCCGTGGGCATCGGAAGGCAGACCGGTGACCGCGCGGTTGGAGACCGTGCCGTCGACGGAGCCGATGAGGTGGACCCCTTGGACGCCCGGCCCCCTCGGGGTCGTCGCCAGAAGCGTCGAGCCGACCGCGCCGAACTCGCTGTACGTGCCCCCCAGCGCCGTCATGTCGATCTCGACGGGCGCCGCGTTCGTGGCCATGTCCTGAAGCTTGACGACCTCGCCGGCCCGGGTCACGACCACGTCCGAGACCGTACCGAACGCGCGGCCCTGCGACACGAGGGTCGACCTGCCGTCCGCGTACCGGGTCCACCGGTATCCGTCGGCCTTCTTGCTCAGGAACCCGGTGGTGCCCGCACCGGCGATCTCGGCGCCGGCCGGGAACGGCACGACGGCCTGTTCCTGCTCCTGCGCCGCTGCTGCGGTCACCGGCGTGGCGAAGGCCGGGGCGGCCGGCGTGCCGATGGTGACGGCCAGCACGGCGGTGATCGCCGCGCCGAGCCGCCGACGGTTCGAACGACGTGCGTGGGTCAAGATGTGTTCCTCCCCCAGTGGTACCGGGCGCAGAATGCGCCACGCCCGGTTCGACCACCGACGATGCCGTTCGGTTGTACGGAGAACGACATCCAGGTGGCGGGGAGGCGCCGCCGCCCGCTAGCCCCGGTACGCGAACCCGACGAACGCCGCCCAGGCACCGGGGGCGACGGCGAGCTGGGGGCCGTGGGGGTTCTTGGAGTCGCGGACGTGGATGGTGGTGGGGTGGGCGGCTACCTCGACGCACTCGCCGCCTTCTGCTCCGCTGTAGCTGGACTTGCGCCAGTCGTAGGCGACCTCGATGCACTCGCCGCCCTCGCCACTGCTGTAGCTGCTCTTGAACCAGGCCAGATCCGTGGTGCTCATAGCTCTCCCAGCATCTTCTCGATCAACTCCAGGGACTCGCGGGGCGTGAGCGCCTGCGCCCGGATGATCCCATAGCGCTCGGTGCACTGGCGTACGAGTTCGGGGTCGGTGATCAGGCGCGCGTGTCCGTAGATCTCGGTGTACCCGACCTCGCGCCGCCCCTTGGGGGTGAGGAGCGTGAACGAGCCGTCGAGTGAAGGGTGTTCCGTGCGGCTGAGGGGCATCACCTGGAGGTGGATGGTGCGTCTACTGCCGACCTCCAAGAGGCGGCGCATTTGCTCGCGATGGACCTCCAAGCCGCCAGTCGGGCGGTGCAGGATCGCCTCTTCCAGGACGAAGCTGATCGTGGGAGCAGGCCACTTGTCGAGGAGCACCTGACGGGCCAGGCGGTCCGTCACGCGCTTCTCGATGGTCTCCTCGTCCCACATGGGGCGGCGATGGCCGTACACCGCTCGGGCGTACGCTTCCGTCTGCAGAATTCCAGGCACTGCCTGAACCGCGTAGTAGTGCAGCGCCACCGCCTCCGCCTCCGCCTTCGCGAAGTCCTGGAACCAGTCCGGATGCCGCGTCCGCGCCCGCGCCAGCGCCTCCCGTACGTCGTCCACCGCGGCCGTGAGCACGCCCCCCGCGCCCAGCGCCCGTTCCGCCCGCTCAAGGAAGTCCGGCTGAGGCGTCCGTACCCCGCGCTCCACCGACGAGACCAGGTCCTCGCTGCAGTGCGTGGCCGTCGCCAGTTCCGCCTGACTCAGGCCCGCGTTCTTCCGCAGCACCTTGATGATCTTTCCGATCGCACTGAACAAGTGCGCCGTACCGTCGACTTCGGACGGCCGTTCCGGCCGTTCCTCCTCGTTCCCCGACATCCGTACCGCCTTCTTGGCGTGCCCGTACAGTCACTCAGCGTCGTACCGTCGCTGCTGGTCAGGGTAGGCCCGGAGGCTCAAGATCGGGGACATGAAGTCCGAAAACGCCACTCCAACCGGTGAGTTCACGCTCCGGCTCTCGGCCACGCGCCGGGGCGCACGTCTCGCGCGGTTACTCGCCGTGCAGCAGCTCCACGACTGGGGCGTCACCGGCTCCGCCGCCGAGGCGGCCGAACTGGTCGTCGCCGAACTCGCCACCAATGCCGTCCGCCATGGCCGGGTGCCCGGTCGGGACTTCGAGGTGCGGATGGCGCGCGATGACGACCACGTACGGATCGAGCTGTCCGACGCGCGGGGCGAGCGGCGGCCCTCGCCGGTCCGTAGACCCGACGAGGGCGGATACGGGCTGTTGCTCGTATCCGCCCTCACCAGTGCCTGGGGCGTCAAGGACCGCTGCGTCGGCAAGACGGTCTGGGCGACCGTGCCGATGTCACGTCAGAACAGGGTCACGGAACCTGTTCCGAGCTCCTCCGGGTTGTAGGCCTTTTGGCGGTTGCCGAAGGGTCTGCGCCAGTCGCCGGTGCCCTCGTAGTGGGCGAGGGTGTCGTTCGTGCCACCGGCGACGCCCTGGACGACCAGGTCGGCATGGCCGTCCCTGTTGGTGTCGCCGACGCCTACGATGTCGGTGTACTGGTTCCAGCCCGCGCCGAGCCTCGTGCGCGCGGCGAACGTGCCGTCGCCCTTGCCGAGGTAGAGCCAGAGCACTCCGGCCTTGTCGCGGGCGAGGAGGTCTCCGGCGGGGGCTCCGCCGAGGTCGCCGGTGGCGGTGAGCTGGTTGTAGATGCCCCAGCCTCCGCCGATCTTCTTGCGGGCGGCGAAGGGGGCTGCCGCGTTGCCCGTGCCCTTGTAGAGGTACAGGTCGCCGGCCTTGTCGGCGGCGACCAGGTCGGGGCGCCCGTCGCCGGTCAGGTCGCTGCCGCCGGTGAGCTTGTCGTAGATCTGCCAGCCGCCGCCGATCTTCGTACGCGGCGCGAAGTGCTTTCCGGTGCCCGTGTAGAGCCACAGGTCGCCGGCCCGGTCCCGGCCGATCACGTCGGCGTGCACGGAGCCGCCGAGGTTGCCGGGGGCCGCCACGCGGTCGTAGATGTTCCACCCCGTGCCCAAGGCGACCTGCTCGCGCTTCGACGGGAAGACCCACTTCCCGGTCTGGTACAGCGTCTGGCGGGCGTCGTAGCCGATCAGCCTGCCCGAGCCGTCCTTGACGAGCAGGTCGGGGGCGCCACTGTCGGAGAAGTCGTGCGGGGCGGGCTTGTTGGCGACCTTGAGCGTGCCGGTCTGCTCCACCGCCGGCCCGATGCCGTTGCTGGGCCGTAGGGTCATGCGCCAGGTGTAGTCGCCGTTGTACGCGGAGGTGTAGTCGCTGAACAGACCTGTCCAGATGACTCCGCTGACGCCGGGTCCGGCGATCCCTCCGGGCTCGGAGGTCCATTGCTTCCCGGACGCGGTGTGGGTCAGCTGGAGCTGCAGCTCCGTGTGTTCCCGATTGGTGAGCCACCAGAACTTCGCGTCACCGCTGCCGAAGTCGACGACGTCAGGGAGCGGCTTGTAGACCTCGGCGGTGATCGCCAGGGACTCACCCGTGCTCGCCACGAGGGTGGCGACGGGGGTGCCGTCGGTGCCGACGGAGATCCGGTAGACGCCCTTGCCGTGCTCGACCGTGCCGCCCTGCACGAGCTGCCGCCCGTCGGCCTCGCGCATGACGTGCTGCACGCTGTCCAGGAGCTTGACGGTCTTCCCGGTCGTCAGCGAACGTGCCGTCAGCCCGTAGAGGTGATTGGGGTAGTACTGCATCCTTTCGTCCACCCCGTACGTCACCCAGTCGCTGCCCAGCAGCTCGGCCTGGACGCTCCCCCACCCCAGGCCGATGCGTTCGGGTCCGGTCGAGGTGTCACCACGCCGGGCCACAACCAAGGTCACGGTGTCGGTGTCGGAAGTCTCCGTCCAGGCCACGTGCGTGGCGGACGTGCTCGTGTCGCCCTGGTTGCCGACCCCGGAGATGACACGGTCCTCGATGACCGCACCGGTGGCGACGTCCACGAGGGCGAGATGCTTCCCGGGGGCGCCCACCGTGTTGTAACTGAGGATCAGGGTGTCCGGCGAGGACACGCCGTACCGGTAGACCCAGGCGTTCTCGGGCAGCCCGGTCACCTTGCGGTCGAGGACGGTGTCCGCCGGCTTGCTGACGAGGTGGACTTCGGTACCGCCGGTGGAGTTGGGCTTCGACATGACGAGGGTGGAGCCGACCAGCCTGTGGAGGTCGGCGTCGGGGCCGAGACCGGTGGAGTCGATCTCCACGGGGTCGGCACCTGTGGCCAGGTCGTGCAGCGTGTGGATGCCCTCGTCCGACGTCACGGCGATGTCCGTCTGGGCGCTACCCAGGTACAGGTTCGGGGGCAGTGGGGTCGTGACGCCGTCCGAGTGCCGCGTCCAGCTGTACGCGGTCGCCGTATCGCTCGACTGGTAGGTCAGGAATCCCGAAGGGCCGACGCCGATGAGGTACGAGCCGGGCGGCAGCGAGATGACGTCCTGGTCCGCCGCCGAAGCGGTGGCCGTCGTCTCTGCGCCGTACAGCGGCGTCGCCACCGCCGGAGTGGCCAGACCCGCTGCCGTGACGGCGAGTACGGCCGTGACGGCGGCGGCGAGACGTCGACGGGGCGTACGAACGTGGATCAAAGGGGTCCCTCCCCCAGAAAACGCTGGTGCGGCGGTGATCCGCCGTTGCGGGTGGGACCCGTGAGGTGGGTGAAGGGTTGTACGGGAAGCGGAGGTTCCGGTGGGGGTCGGTCGGGCGGGCCGGCCGCGCGAGGGTTCGTCGGTCTTCGCGTGGCCGGCCCGGGCCGTTCGTCGTCCTGCTGGAACACCGTCCTGCCGGACGACCGGGTTCCTGGAACACCGTGGTGCTAGAACACCGTGTGGTTGAACCGGTGGGCGTTCACGTTCACCGAGTTGGCGACGCGCGGACCGAACGGGGTGCTCGCGCTGCCCGTGCCCGGGTAGAGGAACGAGCCGCCCGCGCCGACGGCGTAGAGGTCGGCGCGGCCGTCGCGGTCGGCGTCGCCGACGCCGACGAGCTGGGTGAACGTGTTCCAGCCCGCGCCGAGCCGCACCCGCGTGGAGAACGCGCCGGGGCCGGAGCCCTGGTACAGCCAGAGGACGCCGGCCGCGTCGCGGGCGACCAGGTCGGCCGCGCCGGCACAGCGATCTCCACGCCGCCGTCCTGGCCCGCGCCGCGCAACCGCAGGAGGGCTCCGCAGGCCCCAGGGTCAGCCAGCAGTCGCTTCTGGCCGACCTCGCCAACCTCACCGATCGCAGCACCCGCCAGACCCAGCACATCGCCCACCTCGAACGACGGTTGTCCCACGCGCTCGGCCAGGACGCCTGGCGCGCCACCGGGCTCGGAGCTCCCACCGACATCGACGCTTTTCAGGAGAGGATCGCCCATCTCGAACAGCAGGTCGCCGATCTTGCCGCGCAGCTCGGTGAACGCGACGAGGACCTGGTGGCCGCTCGGGCCACCAACCGCGAGTTGATGAACCAGCTCAACAGCCGCCCTCACCGATCCCGCTGACCTGCCTGGCCGGGGGTCATGTCCACCCGGATCAGGGTCTGCTGGCCGTTGGCGACGAGCTTCCGGTCGCCGTCGCTCTGGACGCCGTACACCTCCAGCCGGCACACGGTCAGGGTGCGTCCGGGCTTCAGGACGGTGCCGATCGCTTCGAGGTGGTCGCCCGCGGCGGGGGCCAGGAGGTTGATCTTGTACTCGACGGTGAGGACCTCGGATGCCTCGTCGAACAGCGTGAGTGCCGCGTAGCCGCCGGCGGTGTCCGCGATGGCGCTGGTGGCGCCGGCGTGAACGTAGCCGTGCTGCTGGGTCACCTCGGGGCGGGCCGGGAGCACGATGTGCACCCGGCCGGCGCCGATGTGGGCGAGGCGCGCTCCAAGGTGGGCCATGAGCCCTTGGCGGTCGAAGCTGTCCTGGACGCGCTTGCGGACCGCAGGGCTCGCCTGCTCCTGCCGCGTCTGGTCTTCCACGTGTCTCTCCTTCGGTCCGTGTGGGGGGACAGCTTCCTCAGCCGGCCAGGCGTTCCACCAGCAGGAAGGCACCGATGGCGATCATCATGGCACCGCTGATACGAGTGACGATCCGGGCGGCCGAGGGCCGGGTTTTGAGGACCGTGCGGGCCAGGACGCCAACGGCGAGGTAGACGACGGTGCACGCGACCAGGTGCATCGTGCTGAGCAGCCCGGTCTGCGCGGCCACTGGCCAGCCGTGGGCGGAGTCTATGAACTGCGGGAACAGCGCGAAGTACAGCAGCAGCGCCTTGGGGTTGAGGCCGCTGATGCCAGCCCCCTTGAGCATGACCTGCACGCGCGAGGCCCCTGAGGTCTCCGCGGCCGCCGCCGGTACGGCCGACTGCCGCACAACGCCCCACCCCAGCCACAGCAGGTAGCCGGCGCCCGCCACCGTCAGGGCGGTGAGGGCGGTCGGTGAGCTTGCCACGATCACCGCCAGGCCCGCGACGGCCACCAGCGCGTAGGCCGCGTGTCCGGCGATCAGCCCGGTGACGGCCGGGACGACCGAGCGTTCCCGCAGCCCTGCGGAGATCGCGTAGGCCCAGTCCGCGCCAGGGGTGAACACCAGGAGCAGGTCCACCGCCAGGAAGGCCACCAGCGTCGTCGTATCCATCGATCGATCCCTCTCACATCTTCTCGCCGTGGAGGGAACGTTAGGCCGGATTTGCCCGAAAGTGTTTGCGTCTTTACTCCATGATCGCGTGATTGGAGGGAGAATCTTCTCCATGGATGCCCTGGACCGGAAGATTCTCACCGAGCTGCAGCTCGACGGCCGTCTGACCATCACCGAGCTGGCGGCGCGGGTGAAGCTCAGCGTCTCGCCCTGCCACCGTCGGCTGCGCGACCTCGAACGCGAAGGGGCGATCCGCGGCTACCGCGCCGTGGTCGACCCGGCCGCCGTCGGCCTGCACTTCGAAGCGCTCGTCTTCGCCACCCTGCGCTGGGAGAGCCCCGACACCGTCACGGCCTTCGAAGAGGCCGTGGCCACCGTTCCCCACGTGCTCCAGGCGCAGCGCCTCTTCGGCGAACCCGACTACCTCCTGAGGGTCGCAACCGCCGACCTGGCCGCGTTCCAGGAGCTGTACGACCAGCGGCTCGCCCGGCTGCCTGGGGTGCAACGCCTGACTTCCACCCTCGTCATGAAGAACGTCATCGACGACCGGCCCCTGCCGGAGAGCTGACCCTCGCGCACCACTGCGCTACTGGGGCTCACCGTTGTCGGGAGCCGGCCCTGCACGACATCTGTCGCACACCGATCCGGCGTCCCGCGAGGCCAATGGCCAGTAGAGGCACCGATCGGCTGACAGGCACTTACGCCGCCAACCCAACAGAAGCGACGTGTCGCGCGCCCGTCGAGGGCCCCCGCGTCACGCCCCTGCGCGCCGCTCCACCACGCCCCGTACGTACGCCGCCTGGCCCGCGTGCTGGTTGTCCTCCGCGATCACGCTCACCAGCCGTACGCCGAGCGTGACCGGCGGGTCCCAGGCCTCGTCGACGACCCGGTCGAGGTCCGCGTCGGTCAGGCTCCCGAGGTGTTTCAGGCTCTGCTCGTGCACGGCGTCGTAGTAGCCGAGGAGGAGCTCCGCCGGGGCGCGGACGGCGGCGACCTGGCTGCTGGAGTGGCCGTAGCCGGTGGCGCGGGCGGAGAAGGGCAGCCCGAAGCGGGCCTTCCAGCCGTCGGCCGTCCAGACCTGCTCGGCGTCGAACACGCCCGCGACATGATCGTCCTGGATCCGGGTGAGGTGCCAGACCAGCCAGGCGATCGAGTTCGCGTCCTCGTCGATCCTGGCCGTCAGTTCGTCCTCCGACAGCCCCTCGACGGCCCCGTGCACGGCCTCCTGGACGCGCCCGAACGCGTCCACCAGCAGGTCGGCGCTCCTCATGTCATCCAACTCCTCGCTAGCCGTGCGTGCCGTGCTCGCCCTCCTGGCCGGGGCGCGACGTCCGCCACTCCGCCACCGTCGCCTCCACGTCGAAGGGCCGCAAGTTCAGCGGCGGGCCCGCGGGCGGGCGGCGGACGGCCTCCGCGATCTTGGTGTTGATCTCGCCGAGGATCCGGCGCACCTGCGCCTCGGAGACGGCCTCGTCGATCGCCGCCCGCGCGTCCTCGGCCTCCTTGCGGAGCGCAAGGGCGGGCGGGAGGACGGACGCGCCCTCGCGGTGCATCTTCCGCTTGATCCACCACAGCTCGTCGTACGGCGCGGTGTCGTCCTCCAGCGGTCTGCCGAAGCCGGCCAGCTTCCGGAATTCGCCGCGTTCCGCGGCTTCGCGGATCTGCTTGTCCACGAATGACTCGAAGCTGACGCCGGGCGGTTTCCGTTCGGTCATACGTCCAGACTAAGAGGCGCCGGGACAGGCGGGCAGGCGTCCGGACGGACCAGAAAGTGGCCGGACGGATCGGTCCGCGAAACGGCGTCCGGACCAAAGGCAGGAGCCCCGCTCGTGCCCGAAGGCACGGAGCGGGGCTCCTTGGGTACTTCTCTAGCCGTGCGCGATCGCCGACCCGGGCAACTTAGGCCGGGGTGACGTTCTCCGCCTGCGGGCCCTTCGGACCCTGCGTGACGTCGAAGTTCACGAGCTGGTTCTCCTCGAGGGAGCGGAACCCAGACGCGTTGATCGCGGAGTAGTGGACGAAGACATCCGGGCCGCCGCCGTCCTGGGCGATGAAGCCGAAGCCCTTTTCAGCGTTGAACCACTTGACGGTTCCGGTAGCCATAAGCCCTCCTTGGGCCAAAGGGTTGCCCTGCTCCAGAACCTGCAAACAAGTCTGAAAACTACAAAAGCCTGCGGGTCACATGCTCCGCAGGCTCTGTACTGCAAGGGAAACCAAACTGCAACTTGCGAGGAGCGTAGCACGCAGGGTGGGCGACGCACTAGAGGGAAAGATCACGTCACCCACACGTTTGACGACCTTCTGACGTGCTGACGTGAGCGCCACGCGCGCCCCGGCGATGTCCACCGTACGAGACGGGTCTAGCCTCGCGATGTGGACAATGCAACCGATGACCACCAGCGCAGCCGGCCCCGCGTCGGACACATCCAGTTCCTGAACTGTCTGCCCCTCTACTGGGGGCTGGCCCGCACCGGAACGCTCCTCGATCTGGAGCTGACCAAGGACACCCCGGAGAAGCTCAGCGAGCGCCTGGTGGGCGGCGGCCTCGATATCGGCCCCATCACGCTCGTCGAATACCTCCGCAACGCGGACGACCTCGTCGCCCTGCCCGACATCGCCGTGGGCTGCGACGGCCCCGTCATGTCCTGCGTGATCGTCTCCCAGCGGCCGCTGGAGCGGCTCGACGGGGCGCGGGTGGCGCTCGGCTCCACCTCCCGTACCTCCGTACGGCTCGCGCAGCTGCTGCTCGCCGAGCAGTACGGCGTACGGCCCGACTACTACACGTGCCCGCCCGACCTCGGGCTGATGATGCAGGAGGCGGACGCCGCCGTCCTCATCGGCGACGCCGCCCTGCGGGCCTCGCTGCACGACGCCCCGCGCCTCGGGCTCCAGGTCCATGACCTGGGTCTTATGTGGAAGGAGTGGACGGGCCTTCCGTTCGTCTTCGCGGTGTGGGCGGCGCGCAAGGACTTCCTGGCCCGCGAGCCGGAGACCGTGCGCGAGGTCCACGAGGCGTTCCTGGCCTCGCGGGACCTGTCGCTGGTCGAGGTCCACAAGGTCGCGGAGCAGGCGGCGCGCTGGGAGTCCTTCGACGCCGAGCTGCTGGAGCGGTACTTCCGGACCCTGGACTTCCGGTTCGGCCCGGAGCAGCTGGCGGGGGTACGTGAGTTCGCCCGCCGGACCGGTCCGACGACCGGCTTCCCGGCGGACGTACGGGTCGACCTGCTCGGCGCCCACCGGCGCTGACGCGCCGGAGGGGCGGGGGCAGCGGTGTGGGTAGGGGTCAGGAGGACGGGATCGGGCCCTGCATCTGCTTGCTGATCCAGGCGATCGAGCCGTCCCCCATCCCCCGGACGTACCCCTTGGCGTTGTGCCCGCCGCCCTGGATGACCTGGAGGCGGGTCTTCACCGGGCCCTTCGTGTAGTTCTTCATGAAGGTCTTCAGGGTGCCCATGCCGGACTCCTCCGTCCCGATCTGGAACGCGAGGTAGACCCGGTTCTTCTCCGTGTCCGGCTTCGCGCCGAGCGCCTTGGCCAGCTTCTCCGGGTTGTTCGCCTGCCGCTGCGCCTCGTGGCCGGCCCAGAGCGGCGAGTCGGGCACGGTGTCGGGGCCCGACGCGATCACGGCCTTGAACCGGTCCGGGCGCTGGAGCACGGCCTTGAGTCCGGCGAAGGCGCCCGAGGACGAGCCCATGAATGCCCAGCCGTCACGGGACGCGAAGGTACGGAAATTCGCCTGTACAAACTCTGGCACGTCCTCGGTCAGCCAGGTGCCCATTTTCGGCTGCCCCGGGATATCGCTGCCGTCGTAGTAGAACTTGTCGTCCGGGTTGAGGACGGGCATCACCACAATGAACGGAAGGCTCTTTCCCTCCTGTGACCACGTGCTGATGCGCGACTGGAGTTTGAGGTCCGTGCCCATCCAGTAATTCATCGGATACCCGTTTCCGCCCGGAAGCGCCATGAGGACCGGGAAGCCGCTCTTCGCGTACTTCGGGTCGAAATACTGCTTCGGCGCCCACACCCACACCTTGCCCGTGAAGCCGGACTTCGCTCCGGCGAGCGTGGTGACACCGATCTTGGTGCCGTCCTCCAGGGTGTTGGCCGTCGTGAAACTCGCCTTGGGGCCGGTGGGGAGAACCGTTTCGGGACCGCTGCCGGTGCTCTTGCCCGCGCCGTCCTTCCCCGTGCCCTTCCCGGGGTCCTTCGCCTGTTGCGTCGTGCTCGTGTCGCTCGTGGGGGTGTCGAACGAGAGTGGCGCACCCTCGTCGGAGCAGCCGGTCACCAGTGCGGCCGCGGTACCGAGAGCGAGGGCGGTGGCGAGGAACCTGGGGAGGCGGTTCATGGGGCGACTCCGGATGTTTCAGACACTGTGGTCGATTACGGAAGGGGCTACGGAAGGGAGGAGGGGCGTGGTGGGAGATCGGTTGGCTGGGTACGGTTCCGAATCGTGGTGATCCGGCCCACGGTTCGGGCCACGACGGCCACCGACAGGCAACCCACCGAGCCGCCGACCGGACCACGACCGGGCCACCGACCGGCCACCAGCCGGTTCACCGACCGGCTGCCGGCCGGAGCCACGACCGGCCACCGACAGGGCCACCGACCGGGCCACGTCCGGGCCACCAAGGGGGAGACATGCAGCCGCTCGACGCGGGGGAGCCCAGGACCATCGGCGCGTACCGGATCCTCGGCCGGCTCGGTGCCGGCGGGATGGGTCGCGTCTATCTGGCCCGAACGGAGGGCGGCCGGACCGTCGCCGTCAAGATCGTGCACCCGCACTTCGCCCTGGACGAGCAGTTCCGGGAGCGTTTCCGGCGCGAGGTGGCGGCCGCGCGCCGCGTCGGCGGCCGGTGGACGGCGCCCGTCCTGGACGCGGACCCCGAGGCGCCCGTCCCCTGGGTCGCGACCGGTTACGTCGCCGGGCCGACGCTCACCCGGGCCGTGGAGGCGGTCGGCCCGCTGCCCGAGCACACCGTACGGGCCCTGGGCGCCGGTCTCGCCGAGGCCCTCGCGGGCGTGCACGGGCTCGGCCTGGTCCACCGCGACGTGAAGCCGTCCAACGTGCTTGCCACCCTGGAGGGCCCCCGCCTCATCGACTTCGGTATCGCGCGGGCCACGGACGGCACCGCCTCGCTCACCGCGAGCGGGGTCTCCGTCGGCTCGCCCGGCTACATGGCGCCCGAGCAGATCCTCGGGCACGGCGCGACCGGCGCCTCCGACGTCTTCTCGCTCGGTGCGGTCCTGGCGTACGCGGCGACCGGCGCCCCGCCCTTCCCCGGAGACACCTCGGCGGCCCTGCTCTACAAGGTGGTCCACGAGGAACCCGAACTGGGCGCGCTCTCGGGGGAGCTGCTCGATCTGGTGAAGGCCTGCCTCGCGAAGACCCCGTCGGCCCGCCCGACCCCGACCGCCCTCGCCGCCGCCCTCGCCCCGGCCGGCGCGGCGGCCCTGGTGGCGTCCGGCTGGCTGCCGCCCCGCCTCCTGGAGGAGATCAGCCGGTCCGCCGTACGCCTCCTGGACTTCGACGCGGACGCGGACGGGGCCCCCGGGAACGAGTACCCGCATCTGTCTGGCCCGGTGCCCTTCACGGCCCCGTCGGTGGACGGGGGCATGACCGGCCCGCCGTCGGGCGTCTTCGGCCCTCCGGCGACCCTGGCGCCGTACAGCTCGAACACCCCGAACAGCCCGAACAGCTCGGCCCACCCGGCCCATCCGGCCCCCGGCGTGTACGGCCCCCCGACCGCTGCGCCCGCCCCCGCCCCCGTACCCACCCCCGCCCCGGCCGGTGAGCGGCGGGCGACCTTCGCCGTGGCGGGGCGGCGGGTGAGCTGTACGGTCGCGCTGGCCGTGGCGGGGGCGCTCGCCACCGTGACGCTGGGGGCCGGGTTCCTCTACGACCTGCTGCCCGGCGGCGGCAGGAAGGCCGACGCGGGCAAGACCGGCGGCAGCTCGTCGACCCCACCGGCGGCCACGGAACCCACGGACCCGACCACCAAGGCGCCCACCACGAAGCCGCCCACCACGAAGCCGCCCGCCACCCCCACCGGCTCTGTCCCCGCCCCCTTCCTCGGTACCTGGACCGGGCCCACCACCGAGGCCAACGGCTCCCCGCACGGCGACTTCACCGCCGTCGTCACCAAGGGCCGTACCGGCGAGGACGTCGTCCGCACCACGCACACCATCAGCCTCCTCGGCACCACCGTCAGCTGCCACGGCATCGGCAGCCTCACCTCCGCCACCCCCACCGAACTCCGGGTCGCGGACCGCACCGACCCCGACCGCCCCGGCACCGCCGGCCTCTGCACCACCGGCGCCTCCTCCTTCACCCTCACCCTCGCCGCCGACGGAACCCTGGCCTACCGCTCCCACGAAGAAGCGGCGGGCCGACCGACCGGCACCCTGCGGAAGTCCTGAGAAGTGCTGGCGTAGGCTGGTTCGGCCCGCCAAGAAGCCCAAGAACCCCTCCGAAAGGGACGCACCCGGTGACCGAGAAGGCCGACCTTCAGTCCGTGCTCGACCGCGCCGCCGAGGGTGGCCGGATCACCCCCGAGGAGGCGCTCGACCTCTACCGCTCCGCGCCGCTGCACGCGCTGGGCGCTGCGGCCGACGCGGTGCGCCGCCGCCGGTACGCGGGGACCGAGCACATCGCGACGTACATCATCGAGCGGAACATCAACTACACGAACGTCTGCGTGACGGCGTGCAAGTTCTGCGCCTTCTACGCGCCGCCGAAGGACACCGCCAAGGGCTGGACCCGCGACCTCGACGACATCCTGCGCCGCTGCGCGGAGACCGTGGAGCTCGGCGGCACGCAGATCATGTTCCAGGGCGGACACCACCCGGACTACGGCGTCGAGTACTACGAGAAGCACTTCGCGGCCATCAAGAAGGACTTCCCGCAGCTGGTCATCCACTCCCTCGGCGCGTCCGAGGTCGACCACATGGCCCGGATCTCGGGCGTCTCCGTCGAGGAGGCGATCACCCGCATCCACGCGGCCGGTCTCGACTCCTTCGCGGGCGCCGGCGCCGAGCTGCTGCCGGAGCGGCCGCGCAAGGCGATCGCCCCGCTCAAGGAGAGCGGCGAGCGGTGGCTGGAGATCATGGAGATCGCGCACAAGCTGGGCGTCGAGTCGACGTCCACGATGCTGATGGGCACGGGCGAGACGAACGCCGAGCGCATCGAGCACCTGCGGATGATCCGTGACGTGCAGGACCGGACGGGCGGCTTCCGGGCCTTCATCCCGTACACGTACCAGCCCGAGAACAACCACCTCAAGGGCCGTACGCAGGCCACGCTCTTCGAGTACCTGCGGATGATCGCGATCGCGCGGCTCTTCATGGACAACATCGCCCACATCCAGGGCTCCTGGCTGACCACGGGCAAGGAGGTCGGCCAGCTGTCGCTGCACTACGGCGCGGACGACCTGGGCTCGATCATGCTGGAGGAGAACGTGGTCTCCTCCGCGGGCGCGAAGCACCGCTCGAACCGCATGGAGATCATCGACCTGATCCGCAAGGCGGGCCGCGTCCCGGCGCAGCGCGCGACGACGTACGAGCACCTGCTCGTGCACGACGACCCGGCGAACGACCCGGTCGACGAGCGGGTCGCCTCGCACATCTCGTCGACGGCGATCGAGGGCGGTACGGCCCACCCGGAGCTGAAGCTCCTCGACGCCAACTGACGCCCCCGTGCTGACGATCCACGTCGCCGAGGCGTCGCCCGAGATCGCGGTCCTGGTCGACGGCGCGCACCTCGCCGCCGTCGGCCCGTACGAGGACCTGGTCGCCGTCCGGCCCGAAGCACGGGTGCGGCGGTGGCCGGGCATCCTCACGCCCGGCCTGCTCAACCCGTACGCGCCCGAGCTGCTCGAAGGCGCCTACCACCCGGATCCGCGGGAGGCCGAGGGGTTCGGCACCGAGCCGATCACGGGGGAGCGGGCGCAGCGGATCTTCCGCGCCGACCCCTCGCGGCGGAGCGCCTCCGCGCGGCGCGGCGTGCAGCGGATGCTGGCGCACGGGACGGTCGCCGTCGCGGGTGAACTGCGCGGCCGGGCCGCCGTGGACGCGGTCCGCCGGGCCGGACTCGCCGTCGGCCGACGGCCCGAGGTGCTGCCGGGGCCCCCGTCCTTCTCCCCGGTGCCGCTCGTGCTGCTGCCGCGCCTGGCCCCGGGCGGCCCGGCCCGCTTCGCCGTCTTCGACGTCCCCGACCCCGCGGCCCTCGTCCGCCTCGGAGCCTCGACCTGCGTGGCCACCGTCATCGAAGGCCGCCTGGTCCACCGCCGCCGCTAGGGTCTTTCGTTTGGATCAGGCCGGATCAGGGAGCGGGGTCTGGTGCCGTGCATCGCAAGGCGGAGGAGGGCGTCATGGCGGAGCCATGGCAACCGACGACAACGCGGCGAGGCGCGGTGCCAGGCCCCGCGAGCCCGGCATGATCCAAACGAGAGGCCCTAGGGGGTGCGCGGCGGTGTCTTCCGGTCGGTGGAGACATGGACGCCGCGGCACGGTCGGCGCCCGCTCGGCATGCCCCCGGCCGAGGGTGCGGAGGGGCCTGCGAGAATGGGCCCGTACCCCCGTACCCCCGTACCGCCCGTACCCGAGTCTGCGAGGCCGAACGCCAGTGACCCGCGCATCCCTGGACAAGCAGCCGAACGAAGTCGCCTCGATGTTCGACGACGTCGCGGCGAACTACGACCTCACCAACGACGTGCTCTCGCTCGGGCAGGACCGGCGCTGGCGCAAGGAGGTCGCCAAGGCGGTCGACGCCCGCCCCGCGCAGCGTGTCCTGGACCTGGCGGCCGGGACCGCGACCTCCTCGCAGCCCTTCGCCCGCGCGGGGGCGTACGTCGTCCCCTGCGACTTCTCGCTCGGCATGCTCCGGGTCGGCAAGAAGCGGCACCCGTGGATGCCGTTCACGGCCGGCGACGGCATGAACCTGCCCTTCCGCGACGACGTGTTCGACGCCGTCACCATCTCCTTCGGGCTGCGCAACATCCAGGACACCGAGGCCGCGCTGCGCGAGCTGTACCGGGTGACGAAGCCCGGCGGCCGCGTCGTGATCTGCGAGTTCTCGCACGCCACCTGGGCGCCGTTCCGCACGGTGTACGAGGAGTACCTGATGCGCGCGCTCCCGCCGGTGGCCCGCGCGGTCTCGTCCAACCCGGACGCGTACGTCTACCTCGCCGAGTCCATCCGGTCCTGGCCGGACCAGCCGACCCTGGCCGGCCTGCTCCAGAAGGCGGGCTGGTCGAAGGTCGCCTGGCGGAACCTGTCGGGCGGCATCGTCGCCCTCCACCGCGGCTTCAAGCCGTAGCTCGTGTCCGGGCCGCCGGGCGAGCCCGGGCCTGCCCGGATGCCCGAAACCGCCCGCCATAGACTGCAACCGACCGCCCTCGCCCTAGACCTTCGGGAGACACCGCCGTGACCGAGCAGCCCCTCTCCGAGCACAGCGCAGATGTGATCGTCGTCGGGGCGGGCCCGGCCGGTTCGACGACCGCGTACTACCTCGCCAAGGCCGGACTCGACGTCCTGCTCCTGGAGAAGACCGCGTTCCCCCGCGAGAAGGTCTGCGGCGACGGCCTCACGCCCCGCGCCACCAAGCAGCTCGTCTCCATGGGGATCGACATCTCCGAGGAGGCCGGCTGGCTGCGCAACAAGGGCCTGCGGATCATCGGCGGCGGCGTCCGCCTCCAGCTCGACTGGCCGGACCTCGCCTCGTACCCGGACTACGGACTCGTCCGTAAGCGTGACGACTTCGACGAGCAGCTCGCGCGGCAGGCGCAGAAGGCCGGCGCCCGGCTGTACGAGCGCTGCAACGTCGGCGCCCCGATCATCGACGACCGCACCGGCCGGATCACCGGCGTGACCGCCAAGCTCGGCGAGGAGAAGCGCGAGGTCAGCTTCCACGCGCCGCTCGTCGTCGCCGCCGACGGCAACTCGACCCGGCTCTCGCTCGCCATGGGCCTGCACCGGCGCGAGGACCGGCCGATGGGCGTGGCCGTACGGACGTACTTCACCAGCCCCCGCCACGACGACGACTACCTGGAGTCCTGGCTGGAGCTGTGGGACCGGCGCGGCCCGCAGGACCGTCTGCTGCCCGGCTACGGCTGGATCTTCGGCATGGGCGACGGCACGTCCAACGTCGGCCTCGGCATCCTGAACTCCTCCTCCGCGTTCCGGGAGCTGGACTGGCGCGAGGTCCTCAAGGCGTGGTGCGCCTCGATGCCGGAGGACTGGGGCTTCACCCCGGAGAACATGACGATCCCGATCCGCGGCGCCGCCCTTCCGATGGCCTTCAACCGCCAGCCGCACTACACCAAGGGCCTGCTGCTCGTCGGTGACGCGGGCGGCCTGGTCAACCCGTTCAACGGCGAGGGCATCGCGTACGCCATGGAGTCGGGCCAGATCGCGGCCGACGTCATCGTCCAGGCGCACGCCCGCGCGACCCCGGCCCAGCGCGAACTGGCCCTGCACAACTACCCGAAGATCCTCAAGGACACCTACGGCGGGTACTACACGCTCGGCCGCGCCTTCGTGAAGGTCATCGGCAACCCGAGGGTCATGAAGATCGCGACCCAGCGCGGTCTGACCCACCCGGTCCTGATGAAGTTCACGCTGAAGATGCTGGCGAACCTGACCGACCCGACGGGCGGCGACGCCATGGACCGCATCATCAACGGCCTCTCGAAGGTGGCCCCGAAGGCCTGAACGCCCGGCGGTAGTCCGAAGGGGAGACCCCGACGGTACGGGTGAAGTGGCGGCGCAGATTGGCCGCCGTACCGAGCCCGCTGTGGTCGCCGATCTGCTCCACGGGCAGATCGGTCGACTCCAGGAGCGTCTGGGCGCGTGCCACCCGCTGCTGGAGCAGCCACTGCAGCGGGGTGGTCCCGTACGCCTCCTGCACCCGGCGGTGGAAGGTGCGCGGCGACATCCGCGCGCGCAGCGCGAGCCCTTCCACGGTCAGCGGCTCGGCCAGGTGCTCGGTCGCCCACTGCAGTACGGGCCCCAGGCTGTCGGCGTCGCTCGGCGGGAGCGGCGCCTCGATGAACTGGGCCTGTCCGCCGGTGCGGTGGGCCGGGACGACGAGGCGGCGGGCGAGCTGTCCGGCGACGGTCGCGCCGAGGTCGGTGCGGACCAGGTGCAGACAGAGGTCGAGCGCGGCGGTGGCCCCGGCGCTCGTGAGGACCGTTCCCTCGTCCGTGTAGAGGACCGAGTCGTCCACGATCACCCCGGGGTGCCGGGCGGCGAGCTGTCCGGTGTGCTGCCAATGGGCGGTGGCCCGGCGGCCGTCGAGCAGCCCGGCGGCGGCGAGCGCGAACGCACCGGTGCACAGGGAGACCATCCGGGCGCCGCCCGCGGCGGCGGCGCGCAGCGCCTCGACGAGGTCGGCCGGCACCTCCTCGCCGTCGTCCACGACCGCTTCGGGCACGGACGGCACGATCACGGTGTCCGCGCCCACGAGCCCGTCGAGACCGTGGTCGGTGCGGACGGAGAAGACGCCCGTGCCGCCCGAGTCGCCGCACAGCCGGAGCTCGTACCAGGGGTCGGCGAGGTCGGGGTGGGGGACGCCGAAGACGGCGGCGGCGATGGAGAGTTCGTACAGCTCCCACAGCGAGGTGCCGACCCGCTGGTCCGGTACGACGGCGATGGCGACGGTCCCTGCGCTCATGCCGCCGACCCTACGTGAGGCCCCGGCAGGAATCGTGCGGTCGTGGTCAGTCCTGCCACTGTCGGCCGGATTCCGCCGCTGCGAGCGTGGAGCCCATGAACGCACGGCACACGAACCAGCAGAACAACACCACCGTCACCGTCATCGGCCTCGGGCAGATGGGCTCCGCCCTCGCCGACGCCTTCCTCGCCGCGGGCCACCCCACCACCGTCTTCAACCGTACGCAGGCCAAGGCCGACGCCCTGGTCGCCCGGGGCGCCGCCCGCGCCGCGACCGTCGCCGAAGCCGTCGAGGCGAGCGGGCTCGTCGTGGTCTGCGTCCTCGACTACGCGGCGGCGCGCGAACTCCTCGCCCCGGTGGCGGCGATGCTCCGGGGCCGGGTCCTGGTCAACCTCACCAGCGGCTCTCCGGAGCAGGCCCGCGCGGAGGCGGAGTGGGCGGCGGCGCACGGCGTCGGCTATCTGGACGGCGGCATCATGACGACCCCGCCGGGGATCGGCGACAGCGCCAACATGATCCTGTACGCGGGCTCGCCCGCCCTGCTCGCCGCACACCGGGCGACCCTGGAGGTGCTGGGCGACCCGGTCGACCTCGGCCCGGACGCGGGACTCGCCTCGCTGTACGACGCCGGGCTGCTCGGTCTCATGTGGTCGGTCTTCGGCGGCTGGCTGCACGCCACCGCCCTCGCGGGCGCGGACGGGGTCGCGGCCGAGGACTTCACGGCGCTCGCGAACCGCTGGCTGAAGACGGTCTCCTGGTTCCTCTCCACGTACGCCGAGCAGATCGACGCGGGGGAGTACCCGGGCTCGGACGCCACCATCGACGTCCAGGTGGCCACCATCGGGCATCTCCTTGAGGCCGGAGAGGCGCGCGGGGTCGACGGGCGGTTGCCGCGCCTGCACCTGGAGCTGATGCGGGAGGCCGCGGCGGCGGGGCACGGCGGCGACAGCTACGCCCGCCTCATCGAGACCTTCCGGGGCAAGTAGGGCGAAAGCGGCGAAGAGCCGTCGCTCCCCCGAGGAGTGACGGCCCTTCGTCGTGTCTTCGTCGTGCGAGAGGTACGGATCAGAGGATGCGTACGGCGCCGGAGGGGGTGTCCCAGTCCAGGGAGCGCTCGACGACACCGGTCGACGGGTTCTGCGCGCCGACGTACTTGCCGCCGCCCACGTAGATGGCCACGTGGTACGAGCCGCTGCGGCTGCCCCAGTAGAGGATGTCGCCCGGCTGGAGGTTGCTCAGCGAGACGGACGTGCCCATGGACGACTGGTCGCCGGAGATCCGGGGCAGGTCGATGCCGGCCTGGCGGTACGCGGCCTGGACGAGGCCGGAGCAGTCCCAGGAGTTGGGACCCGTGCCGCCACGGACGTAGGCGTCGCCGACCTGGGCGCGGGCGAAGGCCACGATGGCGGCGGCGGAGCCGGTGGGCGCCTGGGTCTCGCTGCTGGACGAGGAGCCGCTGTCGGAGGACGACGAGGAGCCGGAGTCGGAGAGCGTGGTGCGCGTCTGGGTGCGGGAGGCGCGCTCGCGGGCCTCCTCGCGGGCCTTCTCGGCCCTCTCCGCCTTCTCGGCCTCCGCCTTGCGGTCGGCCTCGGCCTTGGCCTTCTTGGCGTCCTTGGCGGCCTTCTCCAGGGCGGCCTTCTCCTGGGCCTGCAGGCTCAGGTCGAGGGCCTCCTGCTGGGACGCCTCGGCCGAGGCGGAGACGGCGCTCGCCAGGTCGGTGTCGAGCGAGCCCAGCGTGGGCATCTCGATGGTCTCGGTCACCGGCTCGGCATTCGCCGGCCCGGCAGCACCCGCCACCGCGATGGTGCTGAGGACGCCACCGGCAACTCCGGCACGGAGCGCGAGCTTCGAGGCGCTACGGCGGGGCTTCCGGTGGCTGGGTATGTGAGCGGTCTGGGACATGAGTACAACCGCTATCAGGGCTTCACGGTTCCCATCAAGAAACGTGGGTTGCGCCACAGTTACGTTCGGAACTACCCAATCCGCTTATCTGGCGACCTTATTGACGCCGTAACGGACAATCCGGGCATGGCTCATCTGGCCCTTGATCACGGGTTTTCCGCGAAACGTCCTAATTGACCGCCGCTTACCACCTCTTCACACCGATGGCCAAGCCCCGATTTCTCCGGGCCGGTGCGCATGTGGCGCAGGTCACATCCGGGGTCCATCAGGCGGGCGGACGGTTCGTGAATCGGCGCACACGTCCACTTCGCTCCGGCCGACCCCTCGACCGGGCGAAGGCCCGCTCCTTTACCACCGGCCGCGAGTCCATCGCCAATTTGCTTGTACCCACCACCTCTTGATAGTGCGGCACCCCTCCGACCAGCGCTTTCCGGTCCGGATGTCACATCTGGTGATCACCTGGGCGCTTCGAGTGCCAAGATCACCGCTCATCCGACTTCATGATCCTTCGTCAGGTGGTGGAGATCACAAAGTCGTTGGTGTACCCCGTGTCGCAGATCACAGAGGGGCGGGCATAAGATGCGGGGCAGTCGGGCTTGTGAACTGCCTCACATGGGGGCGATCTTTGCGCCCGACAGTGCGGTCCAACGGTCAAGGACGACTGGAAGGAGCGAGGAGCGTGAATGCGTACGCGCCCATCCTCGTGCTCGGTGCCCTGGGTGCGGGGTTTGCGATCTTCTCCGTGGTCATGGCCACGCTAATCGGCCCAAAGCGGTACAACAGGGCAAAACTTGAGGCATACGAGTGCGGCATCGAACCGACGCCCACTCCGGCCGGAGGCGGCCGCTTCCCCATCAAGTACTACCTGACGGCGATGCTCTTCATCGTCTTCGACATCGAGATCGTCTTCCTCTACCCCTGGGCCGTCACCTTCGACGCCCTGGGGCTTTTCGGGCTCGTGGAGATGCTGCTCTTCGTGCTCACCGTCTTCGTCGCCTACGCCTACGTGTGGCGGCGCGGCGGCCTGGAATGGGACTGAGGGGCTGAGGGGCACCTATGGGACTCGAAGAGAAGCTGCCGAGCGGCTTTCTGCTGACGACGGTCGAACAGGCCGCGGGTTGGGTGCGCAAGTCATCCGTCTTCCCCGCCACCTTCGGCCTCGCCTGCTGCGCCATCGAGATGATGACGACCGGCGCCGGCCGCTACGACCTGGCGCGCTTCGGCATGGAGGTCTTCCGCGGCTCGCCGCGCCAGGCCGATCTGATGATCGTGGCGGGCCGGGTCAGCCAGAAGATGGCGCCGGTCCTGCGGCAGGTCTACGACCAGATGCCCAACCCCAAGTGGGTCATCTCCATGGGGGTTTGCGCATCTTCAGGCGGAATGTTCAACAATTATGCGATTGTGCAGGGCGTTGACCACATTGTTCCGGTTGACATCTATTTGCCGGGTTGCCCGCCGCGCCCGGAGATGCTGATGGACGCGATTCTCAAGCTCCACCAGAAGATCCAGACCTCCAAGCTCGGCGTGAACGCCGAGGAGGCGGCCCGCGAGGCGGAGGAAGCGGCGCTCAAGGCCCTGCCGACGATCGAGATGAAGGGTCTTCTCCGGTGAGCGACGAGACACCCAATCCCGAGAAGGAGCTCTCCGAGCAGAACCTGCCCGGACAGCGCGGGGAGCACGGTGAGGAGGTCCGCGTCCAGCGCGGGATGTTCGGCGCCGACAACGGCGGCGACACCTCCGGCTACGGCGGCCTCGTCCGCTCCGTACGCCTGCCGGGCCCGGCCACCCGCCCCTACGGCGGCTGGTTCGACGAGGTCGCCGACGAACTCGAAGGCGCCCTCGACGAGCAGGGACTCCTGCCCGAGAACGCGATCGAGAAGACCGTCGTCGACCGGGACGAGCTCACCTTCCACATCGCCCGCGAGCACCTCGTCCGCGTCGCCCGCACCCTGCGCGACGACCCGGCCCTGCGCTTCGAGCTCTGTACGGGCGTCTCCGGCGTCCACTACCTCGGCGACAAGGGCCGCGAGCTGCACGCCGTCTACCACCTGCGCTCGCTCACCCACGGACGGCTGATCCGCCTGGAGGTGTCCGCCCCGGACGCCGACCCGCACATCCCGTCGCTCGTCGCGGTCTACCCGACCAACGACTGGCACGAGCGCGAGACGTACGACTTCTTCGGCATCGTCTTCGACGGCCACCCCGCCCTCACCCGGATCATGATGCCGGACGACTGGCAGGGCTTCCCGCAGCGCAAGGACTACCCCCTCGGCGGCATCGCCGTCGAGTACAAGGGCGCCCAGATCCCGGCTCCTGACCAGCGGAGGTCGTACAGCTGATGAGCACCGAACACGCCTCCGCCCGGGAGACCACCGAAGGCACCGTCTACACGGTCACCGGCGGCGACTGGGAAGAGGTCGTCCAGTCCGCCGCCAAGGCCGACGACGAGCGCATCATCGTCAACATGGGTCCCCAGCACCCGTCCACGCACGGCGTGCTCCGGCTGATCCTGGAGATCGACGGCGAGACCGTCACCGAGGCCCGCTGCGGCATCGGCTACCTCCACACCGGCATCGAGAAGAACCTCGAATTCCGGAACTGGACGCAGGGCACCACCTTCGTCACGCGCATGGACTACCTCACCTCGTTCTACAACGAGACGGCGTACTGCCTGGGCGTCGAGAAGCTGCTCGGCATCACCGACCAGATCCCGGACCGCGCCACCATCATCCGCGTGCTCCTGATGGAGCTCAACCGGCTCTCCTCGCACCTGGTGTGCATCGCCACCGGCGGCATGGAGCTGGGCGCCACCACGATCATGATCTACGGCTTCCGGGACCGCGAGATGATCCTGGACCTGTACGAGCTGATCACCGGACTGCGCATGAACCACGCGTTCATCCGCCCCGGCGGCCTCGCCCAGGACCTCCCGCCCGGCGCCGTCGACGCCGTGCGCGAGTTCGTGAAGACCATGAAGAAGAACCTGCCGGAGTACGACAAGCTCGCCACCGGCAACCCCATCTTCAAGGCCCGCATGCAGGACGTCGGCTACCTCGACCTCACCGGCTGCATGGCGCTCGGCGCCACCGGACCGATCCTGCGCTCCGCGGGCCTCCCGCACGACCTGCGCAAGACCGACCCGTACTGCGGCTACGAGAACTACGAGTTCGAGGTCCCGACCGCCGACACCTGCGACTCCTACGGACGCTTCCTCGTCCGCCTGGAGGAGATGCGGCAGTCCCTGCGGATCGTCGAGCAGTGCCTCGACCGTCTGGAGCCGGGGCCGGTCATGGTCGGCGACAAGAAGATCGCCTGGCCCGCGCAGCTCGCGCTCGGCCCGGACGGACTCGGCAACTCCCTCGACCACATCAAGAAGATCATGGGCACCTCCATGGAGGCCCTGATCCACCACTTCAAGCTGGTCACCGAGGGCTTCCGGGTCCCGGCCGGACAGGCCTACGCGGCCGTCGAGTCGCCCAAGGGCGAACTGGGCGTGCACGTCGTCTCCGACGGCGGCACCCGCCCCTACCGGGTCCACTTCCGCGACCCGTCCTTCACCAACCTGCAGGCCATGGCGGCGATGTGCGAGGGCGGCCAGGTCGCCGACGTCATCGTCGCCGTCGCGTCCATCGACCCCGTGATGGGAGGCGTCGACCGATGACGGACGGACAGACCAGTCTCGGGATGCCCCAGCTCCCCGCCCCCGACTACCCGGCCGAGGTACGCGCCCGGCTGGAGGCGGACGCCAAGGAGATCATCGCCCGCTACCCGGGGTCCCGCTCCGCGCTCCTGCCGCTGCTGCACCTCGTGCAGTCGGAGGAGGGCCATGTGACGCGTACCGGCATGAAGTTCTGCGCCGAGGTCCTCGGCCTGACCACCGCCGAGGTCACCGCGGTCGCCACCTTCTACACGATGTACCGCCGCAAGCCCTCCGGCGACTACCAGGTCGGAGTCTGCACCAACACGCTCTGCGCGGTCATGGGCGGCGACGCCATCTTCGAGGAGCTCAAGGAGCACCTCGGCGTCGGCAACAACGAGACGACCGAGGACGGCAAGGTCACGCTGGAGCACATCGAGTGCAACGCGGCCTGCGACTTCGCGCCCGTGATGATGGTCAACTGGGAGTTCTTCGACAACCAGACGCCCGAGTCCGCGAAGAAGATCGTCGACGACCTGCGGGCCGGCCACCCCGTCGAACCGACACGCGGCGCGCCCCTGTGCACGTACAAGGAGACCGCCCGCATCCTGGCCGGTTTCCCCGACGAGCGCGAGGGGGCCGTCGAGGCCACCGGTGGGGCCGGCCCGGCCTCGCTCGTCGGGCTGCGCCTGGCCAAGGGCGAGACCCCGCACCACAAGATCGTCCACCCGCGCGGCGAATCGGCCAGTGGGGAGGGGGAGTGATGACCTTGGCAGCCGAGATCAACAACAGCAGCCCCGAGAAGCTTCTCGCGCCGGTCCTTTCGGCGTTCTGGGACCAGCCCGACTCCTGGACCCTGGAGACGTACAAACGACACGAGGGGTACGAGGGTCTGCGGAAGGCCCTCGCCATGTCGCCCGACGAGGTCATCGCGTACGTCAAGGACTCCGGTCTGCGCGGCCGCGGCGGCGCCGGCTTCCCCACCGGGATGAAGTGGCAGTTCATCCCGCAGGGCGACGGCAAGCCGCACTACCTCGTCGTCAACGCCGACGAGTCCGAGCCGGGCACCTGCAAGGACATCCCGCTCCTCTTCGCCAACCCGCACTCCCTCATCGAGGGAATGATCATCGCCTGCTACGCGATCCGCTCCGAGCACGCGTTCATCTATCTGCGCGGCGAGGTCGTGCCCGTCCTGCGCCGCCTCCACGAGGCGGTGCGCGAGGGGTACGAGGCCGGCTTCCTCGGCCAGAACATCCTCGGCAGCGGTCTGAACCTCGAACTCACCGTGCACGCGGGCGCCGGCGCGTACATCTGCGGCGAGGAGACCGCGCTGCTCGACTCGCTCGAAGGACGGCGCGGCCAGCCCCGGCTGCGTCCCCCCTTCCCCGCGGTCGCCGGTCTGTACGCCTGCCCCACTGTGGTGAACAACGTCGAGTCCATCGCGTCCGTTCCCGCGATCATGAACCGGGGCAAGGACTGGTTCAAGTCGATGGGCAGCGAGAAGTCCCCCGGCTTCACCCTCTACTCGCTCAGCGGGCACGTCACCACGCCGGGCCAGTACGAGGCCCCGCTCGGGATCACGCTGCGCCAGCTCCTCGACATGAGCGGCGGGATGCGGGCGGGCCACCGGCTCAAGTTCTGGACGCCGGGCGGCTCCTCCACCCCGATGTTCACCGACGAGCACCTCGACGTCCCGCTCGACTACGAGGGCGTGGGCGCCGCCGGCTCGATGCTCGGCACCAAGGCGCTCCAGTGCTTCGACGAGACCACGTGCGTGGTCCGCGCGGTGACCCGCTGGACCGAGTTCTACGCCCACGAGTCCTGCGGCAAGTGCACACCCTGCCGCGAAGGCACGTACTGGCTGGTGCAGTTGCTCCGTGACATCGAGGCCGGCAAGGGCGTGATGTCCGACCTCGACAAGCTGAACGACATCGCCGACAACATCAACGGCAAGTCGTTCTGCGCGCTCGGCGACGGCGCGGCCTCCCCGATCTTCTCCTCGCTGAAGTACTTCCGCGAGGAGTACGAGCAGCACATCACCGGCCGGGGCTGCCCCTTCGACCCGGCCAAGTCGACCGCCTGGGCGGACAACCACAAGGAGGTGACGGCATGACGGTCACCACGGCCGGCCCCGCCGGCGGCGGTTCCCCCGCCGTACCGCCCGAGGACCTCGTCACGCTGACCATCGACGGCGCCGAGATCTCCGTCCCCAAGGGGACCCTGGTCATCCGCGCCGCCGAGCAGCTCGGCATCGAGATCCCGCGCTTCTGCGACCACCCGCTCCTCGACCCGGCCGGCGCCTGCCGGCAGTGCATCGTCGAGGTCGAGGGCCAGCGCAAGCCGATGGCGTCCTGCACCATCACCTGCACCGACGGCATGGTGGTGAAGTCCCAGCTGACCTCGCCGGTCGCCGAGAAGGCCCAGCACGGTGTGATGGAGCTGCTGCTCATCAACCACCCGCTGGACTGCCCGGTCTGCGACAAGGGCGGCGAGTGCCCGCTGCAGAACCAGGCGATGTCCCACGGGCAGTCGGAGTCCCGCTTCGAGGGCCACAAGCGGACCTACGAGAAGCCGGTACCGATCTCCACGCAGGTGCTGCTCGACCGCGAGCGGTGCGTGCTCTGCGCGCGCTGCACCCGGTTCTCGAACCAGATCGCCGGCGACCCGATGATCGAGCTGCTCGAGCGCGGCGCGCTCCAGCAGGTCGGCACCGGCGAGGGCGACCCCTTCGAGTCGTACTTCTCCGGGAACACCATTCAGATCTGCCCGGTCGGCGCGCTGACCTCGGCCGCGTACCGCTTCCGCTCCCGCCCCTTCGACCTGGTCTCCTCGCCGAGCGTCTGCGAGCACTGCGCGGGCGGCTGCGCGACCCGCACCGACCACCGGCGCGGCAAGGTCATGCGCCGGCTCGCGGCGGAGGACCCGGAGGTCAACGAGGAGTGGGTGTGCGACAAGGGACGCTTCGCGTTCCGGTACGCCCAGCAGCGCGACCGGCTGACCACTCCGCTCGTACGGAACGCGGAGGGCGTCCTCGAACCCGCCTCCTGGCCCGAGGCCCTTGAGGCCGCGGCACGCGGACTCGTGCGGGGCCGTACCGGCGTCCTGGCCGGCGGCCGGCTGACCGTCGAGGACTCCTACGCGTACGCGAAGTTCGCCCGGGTCGCCCTCGACACCAACGACGTCGACTTCCGGGCCCGGGTCCACTCCGGCGAGGAGGCCGACTTCCTGGCCTCGCAGGTCGCGGGACGCGGACGCGACCTGGACGGCAGCGGCGTCACGTACACCTCCCTCGAAGCCGCCCCCGCCGTGCTCCTCGTCGGCTTCGAGTCCGAGGAGGAGGCGCCCGGCGTCTTCCTGCGGCTGCGCAAGGCCTGGCGCACGAAGGGCCAGAAGACCTACGCGCTGGCCGCGTTCGCGACCCGGGGCCTGGAGAAGGCGGGCGGCACGCTGCTGCCCGCCGCGCCCGGCACCGAGACCGAGTGGCTGGACGCGCTGACCTCCCGGGTCGGCCTCGACGAGGCCGGTACGCGGGCGGCGGAGGCGCTCCGCCAGGACGGCGCGGTCATCGCGGTCGGCGAGCGGCTCGCCGCCGTACCGGGCGGGCTCACCGCCGCCGTACGGACGGCGACGGCGACCGGCGCGAAGCTGGTGTGGATCCCGCGCAGGGCCGGAGAGCGCGGCGCGCTCGAAGCCGGCGCCATCCCCACGCTGCTGCCCGGCGGCCGCCCCGCGACCGACCCACGCGCGCGTGAGGAGGTCGCGTCCGCCTGGGGCGTACGCGACCTGCCGCACGGCTACGGCCGCGACACCGGCCAGATCGTCGAGGCCGCGGCCATCGGCGAGCTGGGCGCGCTGCTCGTCGGCGCCGTCGAGGTACGCGACCTGCCGGACCCGGCACGCGCGCGTGAGGCCCTCGACGCCGCGTTCGTGGTCTCCCTGGAGCTGCGGCCGAGCGAGGTCACCGAGCGGGCCGACGTGGTCCTGCCGGTCGCCGCGGTCGCCGAGAAGCCCGGCACGTTCCTCAACTGGGAGGGCAGGGCACGGCTCTTCGAGGCCGCGCTCAAGCCCGAGCAGATGACCCGGACGCTGCCCCCGGCGGACGCGCGCGTGCTCCACATGCTCGCCGACGCCCTCGACGCGCACCTGGCCCTGCCCGACCTGCGCTCGGTCCGCCGGGAGCTGGACCGGCTCGGCGGCTGGGACGGCGAGCGGGCCTCCGAGCCCACCGAGCCCGCACAGCCCGCGGCCCGCCCGGGCGAGGGCGAGGCCGTCCTCGCCGGACACCGGCTCCTGCTCGACCAGGGCCGCCTCCAGGAGGGCGACACGGCGCTCGCGGGCACCCGCCACGCGGCGGTCGCCCGGCTCTCCGCCGCCACCGCCGCCGAGACGGGCGTCAAGGACGGCGACCTCCTCGCGGTCACAGGACCGGCGGGCTCGACCCACTTCCCGCTCCAGGTCACCGAGATGCCCGACCGCGTGGTCTGGCTCCCGCTCAACTCCGCGGCGGGCGGCGTCCTCTCCGACACGGGCGCCCACCCGGGCGACCTGGTGCGCATCGGCGCGGCGACCTCGACGGAGGTGCAGGCATGACCACGCTGCTCGCCGCGGAAGACCTCTCCATGTTCGGGACCGACCCCTGGTGGCTCGTCGCGATCAAGGCCGTCTTCTGCTTCGCCTTCCTCATGATCACCGTGCTCTTCTCCATCGTGTGGGAGCGCAAGGTCGTCGCCTGGATGCAGCTGCGCATCGGGCCCAACCGGCACGGACCCTGGGGATTCCTCCAGTCCCTCGCGGACGGCATCAAGCTGATGCTGAAGGAGGACCTCGTCGTCAAGCGCGCCGACAAGGTCGTCTACATCCTCGCGCCGATCATCGCCGCCGCCCCCGCGTTCATGGCGATCGCCGTGATCCCGTTCGGCCCGGCGGGCAACGAGGTGTCGATCTTCGGCCACCGCACCACGATGCAGCTCACCGACCTGCCGATCGCGATGCTGTACGTCCTCGCGATCGCCTCCGTCGGCATCTACGGCATCGTCCTCGCCGGCTGGTCCTCCGGCTCCACGTACCCGCTCCTCGGCGGCCTGCGCTCCTGCGCCCAGATGATCTCCTACGAGATCGCCATGGGCGCCGCGTTCGCCTCCGTCTTCCTCTACTCCGGGTCGATGTCGACCTCGGCGATCGTCGAGGCGCAGGCGGACCGCTGGTTCATCATCCTGCTGCCGGTCTCGTTCATCATCTACATCGTCACGATGGTCGGCGAGACCAACCGCGCCCCCTTCGACATGCCGGAGTCCGAGGGCGACCTCGTCGGCGGCTTCAACACCGAGTACTCCTCCATCAAGTTCGCGATGTTCATGCTCGCCGAGTACGTGAACATGGTGACGGTCTCCGCCGTCTCCGTGACGCTCTTCCTCGGCGGCTGGCGCGCCCCGTACCCGATCTCCACCTTCTGGGAGGGCGCGAACCACGGCTGGTGGCCGATGCTCTGGTTCATCCTCAAGGTGCAGCTGCTGCTCTTCTTCTTCATCTGGCTGCGCGGCACGCTGCCCCGCGTCCGCTACGACCAGCTGATGAAGCTCGGTTGGAAGGTCCTCATCCCGGTCTCGGTGCTCTGGCTGATGCTGGTCGCCACCGTCCGGGCCCTGCGGAACGAGAACTTCGAGTTCCAGACGATCGTGCTCTACGTCGCCGGAGCCGTGATCGGCGTCCTGTTGATCTCCTTCGTCGCCGACATGTTCCGCGACAAGAGGGCCAGGGCCGGCGAGGAGCTGCCCGAGGACGAGCTCCCCTTCGACCCGATGGCCGGCGGATTCCCCGTACCGCCCAAGCCAGGACAGTCCCTGCCGCCCGTGCCTCGGCGCAGGTCGCGGCAGGACGGCGACCTCGTTGTCAGTGGCGCCCCCGATACTGCTACTGCGAGTGATGGAAAGGAGACGGACGGTGTCTGATTTCCAGAATCCGGTGGCCGGCTTCGGCGTGACCTTCAAGGCCATGTTCAAGAAGCGGTTGACCGAGCAGTACCCGGAGGAGCGCAAGACGACGGCGCCGCGCTTCCACGGCCGGCACCAGCTCAACCGTCATCCGGACGGACTTGAGAAGTGCGTGGGCTGCGAGCTGTGCGCCTGGGCCTGCCCCGCCGACGCCATCTACGTGGAGGGCGCGGACAACACCGAGGAGGAGCGCTACTCCCCGGGCGAGCGCTACGGCCGCGTCTACCAGATCAACTACGCCCGCTGCATCCTGTGCGGGCTGTGCATCGAGGCCTGCCCCACGCGGGCGCTGACGATGACGAACGAGTTCGAACTGGCCGACTCCTCCCGCGAGAACCTGATCTACACCAAGGAGCAGCTCCTCGCGGGCCTGGAGGAGGGCATGGTCGACTCCCCGCACTCGATCTTCCCGGGGACGGACGAGCAGGACTACTACCGGGGGTTGGTCACGGAGGCCGCCCCGGGCACCGTCCAGCAGGTCGCCACGTCCAAGGGGGAGAAGGGCGAGCCGGAAGAGGTGGACGCATGAGCGCCACACTCGCGGCGTACGAGACGTCCGGCGGCGAGGCTTTCCAGTTCTGGGTCCTCGGCACCGTCGCCGTGATCGGCGCCCTCGCCACGGTCCTGATGAAGAAGGCCATGCACAGCGCGCTCTCGCTGGCCGGCACGATGATCATCCTCGCGGTCTTCTACCTCGCCAACGGCGCGTACTTCCTCGGCATCGTCCAGATCGTCGTCTACACCGGCGCGATCATGATGCTCTTCCTCTTCATCGTCATGCTGGTCGGCGTCACGGCCGCGGACTCGCTGAAGGAGACCATCAAGGGCCAGCGCTGGTGGGCCGCGGCCTGTGGGCTCGGCTTCGGCATCCTGCTGATCGCCGGCATCGGCCAGGCCTCCCTGACGGAGTTCAACGGCCTCGGCGCGGCCAACGGCGCGTACGGCGGGAACGTGGAGGGTCTGGCGGCCCTCATCTTCACCAAGTACGTCTTCGCCTTCGAGATCACCGGCGCGCTGCTCATCACCGCGGCCGTCGGCGCGATGGTCCTCACCCACCGCGAGCGCACCGAACGGGCCCGCACCCAGCGGGAGCTGTCGGAGCAGCGCGTACGGGAAGGCAAGCACGTTCCGCCGCTGCCCGCGCCGGGTGTCTACGCCCGGCACAACGCGGTGGACATCCCCGGCCTGCTGCCCGACGGCACCCCCGCCGAGCTGACCGTGATGCAGACCCTGCGCAGGCGCGGCCAGGTCCGCGACGTGTCCGGCGAGGCGCTGGCCGACCTCAAGGCGCTGGAGCAGCGCTCGGAGGAGCGGCTCGGCCGCGACCGGGACGATGAGGAGGCCACGCGATGAATCCCGTCAACTATCTGTATCTCGCCGCCCTGTTGTTCACCATCGGCGCGGCCGGGGTGCTGATCAGGCGCAACGCGATCGTGGTCTTCATGTGCGTCGAGCTGATGCTCAACGCCTGCAACCTCGCGTTCGTCGCCTTCTCCCGGATGCACGGCAACCTCGACGGCCAGATCATCGCCTTCTTCACGATGGTCGTCGCCGCCGCGGAGGTCGTGGTCGGGCTCGCGATCATCGTGTCGCTGTTCCGTTCCCGCCACTCGGCCTCGGTCGACGACGCCAGCCTGATGAAGCTGTAAGGGGCTGAATTGTGGACAATCTGATCGCTCTGCTCGTCGCGGCGCCCCTGCTCGGCGCGGCCGTCCTGCTGTGCGGCGGGCGGCGCCTGGACAAGGTCGGGCCCCTGCTCGGCACGGTGCTCGCGGCCACCTCCTTCGTCATCGGTGCCGTGCTCTTCGCCGACATGCTCGGCAAGAGCGCCGACGACCGGGCCCTGCACCAGAACCTGTGGACGTGGATCCCGGTCGAGGGCTTCCAGGCGGACATCGCCTTCCAGCTCGACCAGCTGTCGATGACGTTCGTGCTGCTGATCACCGGCGTGGGCTCGCTCATCCACGTGTACTCGATCGGGTACATGGAGCACGACGAGCGCAAGCGCCGCTTCTTCGGCTATCTGAACCTGTTCCTCGCGGCGATGCTCCTCCTGGTCCTCGCCGACAACTACCTGCTGCTCTACTTCGGCTGGGAGGGCGTCGGCCTCGCCTCGTACCTCCTGATCGGCTTCTGGCAGCACAAGCCCAGCGCGGCCACCGCCGCGAAGAAGGCCTTCCTGGTCAACCGGGTCGGCGACATGGGCCTCTCGATCGCCATCATGATCATGTTCACCACCTTCGGGACCTTCACCTTCGGGCCGGTCCTGGAGGCGACCGGTGAGACGAGCGAGGGCACGCTGACGGCGATCGGCCTGATGCTGCTGCTCGCCGCCTGCGGCAAGTCGGCCCAGGTGCCGCTGCAGTCCTGGCTCGGGGACGCGATGGAGGGCCCGACGCCGGTCTCGGCCCTCATCCACGCGGCGACCATGGTCACCGCCGGTGTCTATCTGATCGTCCGCTCCGCCGACATCTTCAACGCCGCCCCGGACGCCCAGCTCGTGGTCGTCGTGGTCGGCGCGGTCACGCTCCTCTTCGGTGCGATCGTCGGTTGCGCGAAGGACGACATCAAGAAGGCGCTGGCCGGCTCGACGATGTCGCAGATCGGCTACATGATCCTGGCGGCGGGTCTCGGCCCGATCGGCTACGTCTTCGCGATCATGCACCTGGTCACGCACGGCTTCTTCAAGGCCGGGCTCTTCCTCGGCGCCGGCTCGGTCATGCACGGCATGAACGACGAGGTCGACATGCGGCGTTACGGCGGCCTGCGGAAGTACATGCCGGTCACCTTCATCACCTTCGGCCTCGGCTATCTGGCGATCATCGGCTTCCCGGGTCTGTCCGGCTTCTTCTCCAAGGACAAGATCATCGAGGCGGCCTTCGCCAAGGGCGGCACCGAGGGCTGGATCCTCGGCGCGGTCACCCTGCTCGGCGCGGCCATCACCGCGTACTACATGACCCGCGTGATGCTGATGACCTTCTTCGGCGAGAAGCGCTGGCAGCCCGACGACAAGGGCGAGCTGCCGCACCCGCACGAGTCGCCGAGGTCCATGACGGTCCCGATGATCCTGCTGGCCGTCGGCTCCGTGGCCGCGGGTGGCTTCTTCTCCATCGGCGACCGGTTCATCAACTGGCTGAAGCCGGTGACCGAGTTCGAGCACGGCCACCCGCCGATCAGCGCCGGGGCCATCACCTCGGCCACGGTCGCCGTCATGGTGATCGGCGTCGGACTCGCCTACCTCCAGTACGGACGCAGGCCCGTCCCGGTCACCGCCCCGCGCGGCTCGCTGCTCACCCGGGCCGCCCGCCGCGACCTGCTCCAGGACGACTTCAACCACGCCGTCTTCGTCACGGGCGGCACGCACCTCACCCGCTCGCTCGTCTACGTCGACCACAGCCTGGTCGACGGGGTCGTCAACGGCACCGCGGCCTCGGTCGGCGGTCTGTCCGGCCGGCTGCGCAAGCTGCAGAACGGCTACGCCCGCACCTATGCGGTCTCCATGTTCGGAGGTACGGCGGTGCTGATCGCCGCGACCCTGCTGATGAGGGCGGTGTAACTGCCATGTCGCAAGTAGTGAACGCAGGGTTCCCGATCCTGACGGCGACGGCAGCGGTGCCGGCGGTCGGTGCGATCCTCACCGCCGCCGTCCCCGCCGCCCGTCGCGCCGCCGCCAAGTGGCTGGCGCTGACCGTCTCGCTCGTCACACTCGTCCTCGCCGTGGTCGTCCTCGTGGACTTCGAACCCGGCGGCGACCGGTACCAGTTCGTCGAGTCCTACTCCTGGATCAAGGACTTCGGGGTCCGTTACGAACTGGGCGTGGACGGCATCGGGGTGGCGCTGATCGCGCTCACCGCGCTGCTGATCCCCTTCGTCATCCTGGCCGGCTGGCACGACGCCGACCCCTTGGAGACGAAGTCGAGCCGCTGGCGGCCGACGCAGGGCTTCTTCGCCCTGATCCTGATGGTCGAGGCGATGGTGATCCTCTCCTTCGAGGCCACCGACGTCTTCCTCTTCTACATCCTGTTCGAAGCCATGCTCATCCCGATGTACTTCCTCATCGGCGGCTTCGGTGACCGCGCCCACGCGGGCTCGGACGAGAACGCGGCGGCCCAGCGCTCCTACGCGGCCGTCAAGTTCCTGCTCTACAACCTCGTCGGCGGACTGATCATGCTGGCCGCCGTCATCGGGCTCTACGTGGTCGCGGGGAACTTCTCCCTCACCGAGATCGCCGCCGCCCGCGCCGACGGCTCGCTGGAGATGGCGACCAACACCGAACGGCTGCTGTTCCTCGGCTTCTTCTTCGCCTTCGCGGTGAAGGCGCCGCTCTGGCCGCTGCACACCTGGCTGCCGAACGCGATGGGGGAGGCGACCGCCCCGGTCGCCGTGCTCATCACGGCGGTCGTCGACAAGGTCGGCACGTTCGCGATGCTCCGCTTCTGCCTCCAGCTCTTCCCCGAGGCCTCGAAGTGGGCGACGCCCGTGATCATCGCGCTCGCGCTGGTCAGCATCGTCTACGGCGCGCTGGTCGCGGTCGGCCAGCGGGACATCAAGCGTCTGGTCGCGTACGCCTCGATCTCGCACTTCGGCTTCATCATCATGGGCATCTTCGCGATGACCAGCCAGGGCCAGAGCGGCGCGACGCTGTACATGGTCAACCACGGGATCTCGACGGCTGCCCTGATGCTGGTGGCCGGCTTCCTGATCTCCCGGCGCGGTTCGCGGCTCATCGCGGACTACGGCGGTGTGCAGAAGGTCGCCCCGGTGCTGGCCGGCACCTTCCTGGTCGGCGGTCTGGCCACGCTCTCGCTGCCGGGGCTCGCGCCCTTCGTCAGTGAATTCCTGGTCCTGGTCGGCACGTTCGCCCGCTACCCGGTGGCCGGCATCATCGCCACCACCGGCATCGTCCTCGCCGCGCTCTACACCCTCGTCCTCTACCAGCGGACGATGACAGGACCGGTGAAGACGGAGGAGGTCCGGACGATGCCGGACCTGCGGGTGCGCGAACTGGTCGTGGTCGCCCCGCTGATCGCCCTGCTGATCTTCCTCGGGGTCTTCCCGAAGCCGCTGACGGACATCGTGAACCCCGCCGTCTCGCACACCATGTCCGACGTCCAGCAAAAGGACCCCCAGCCCGAAGTGGAGGCGGCCAAGTGAGTGCATCCGCCGTCGCGCCTTCTGTCCACAGCCTGTGGACGACGGCTGCCGAGCCGTTGACGAAGATCCCCGCACCCCACATCGAGTACGTCCAGCTCTCGCCCGTACTCATCGTGGTCGGCGCAGCGGTCCTCAGCGTTCTCGCCGAGGCCTTCGTGCCCCGCAAGGGCCGTTACCACGCCCAGGTGTTCCTGACCGTGCTCGCGCTGGTCACCGCCTTCGCCGCGATCGTCGGCCTCGCCGCCGGCGGCTACGGCTCCACCAAGGCGCACATCGCGGCCATGGGCGCCATCGCCGTCGACGGCCCGGCGCTCTTCCTCCAGGGCACGATCCTGCTGGCCTCGCTCGTCGCCGTCTTCACCTTCGCCGAGCGCAGGCTCGACCCGGCCGACCACGGCCACAAGGTCGACTCCTTCGCCGCCGAGGCCGCCGCCGTTCCCGGCAGCGACCAGGAGAAGGCGGCGGTCAAGGCCGGGTTCACCACCACCGAGGTGTTCCCGCTGGCGCTGTTCGCCATCGCCGGCATGCTGGTCTTCCCGGCCGCCAACGACCTCCTGACGCTCTTCATCGCCCTCGAGGTCTTCTCCCTCCCGCTCTACCTGCTCTGCGCCGTCGCCCGCCGCAAGCGGCTCATGTCGCAGGAGGCCGCGGTCAAGTACTTCCTCCTCGGCGCCTTCTCCTCGGCGTTCCTGCTCTTCGGCATCGCCCTGCTCTACGGCTACGCGGGCTCCGTCTCGTACGCCACCATCGCCAACGTCGTCGACGGCACGGTCGCCTCGGTCGACCCGGCGCTCGCCCAGACCATGGGCAACGACGTGCTGCTGCTCATCGGCTTCGCGCTGGTGCTCATGGGGCTGCTCTTCAAGGTCGGCGCCGTGCCGTTCCACATGTGGACCCCGGACGTCTACCAGGGCGCGCCGACCCCCGTCACCGGCTTCATGGCGGCCGCGACGAAGGTCGCCGCGTTCGGCGCGCTGCTTCGCCTGCTGTACGTGGTGCTGCCGGGCCTCACCTGGGACTGGCGGCCGGTCATGTGGGGCGTCGCCATCGTCACCATGCTGGGCGGCGCGATCGTCGCGATCACCCAGACCGACATCAAGCGGCTCCTCGCGTACTCCTCGATCGCGCACGCGGGCTTCCTGCTCGCCGGTGTCATCGCGGCCACGCCCACCGGCATCTCCTCGGTGCTCTTCTACCTGGGCGCGTACTCCTTCGTGACGATCGGCGCGTTCGCCGTCGTCACGTTGGTCCGGGACGCGGGCGGCGAGGCGACGCACCTGTCCAAGTGGGCGGGGCTCGGCCGCCGTTCGCCGCTCGTCGCGGCGGTCTTCGCGGTGTTCCTGCTCGCCTTCGCCGGCATTCCGCTGACGTCGGGCTTCTCGGGCAAGTTCGCGGTCTTCAAGGCGGCGGCGGAGGGCGGCGCGGGCGCGCTGGTCGTCGTCGGTGTCGTCTCGTCGGCGATCGCCGCGTTCTTCTACATCCGGGTGATCGTGCTGATGTTCTTCAGCGAGCCGAAGGCGGACGGCCCCACGGTCGCCGTGCCCTCGGTCTTCACGGCGGCCACGATCACGGTCGGTGTCGCGGTGACGCTGGTGCTCGGCCTCGCGCCGCAGTACTTCCTGGACCTGGCGGGCCAGGCGAGCGTGTTCGTCCGGTAGCCGAGGTGCTCCAGGGCCCGGTCTCCGCCCAGGCGGGGGCCGGGCCCTCGTGCGTGCGGGGCGTGGCTGCACGTGCGTGGCCAGGGGTGCGCGGCTAGGGGTGCGTGGCCGCCCCGTTCGGGCAGGTCACCTTCGGGTTCCACCGGTTGAACAGCCCCTTGGGGTTCTTCTTGAAGAGCCATACGTGCCGGTCGTAGGCCGGTCCCAGCTCGGGGATCGGGTCCGGCCCGTCGAAGGCCCGGCCGAAGAGCTTCGGGGCGGGCTGGCCGGTGTACGGGACGACGTACTCGACCGCGACCAGTTTCCGCTTCCCGCCCTTGCCGTCCTCGTACAGGATCGCGGCGGGGGTCCTGGGGTCGACGGAGCCGATGTACTTCGGGTTGACGTAGTGGTAGCCCATGCCGCCCTCGGGGGAGGCGACGCACACGTCGGTGCGGAGGTAGCCGTCCTTGATCGCCAGCGCCTCGGAGGCGTACTTCGCGGTGGCGGCGGTCGCCGTGGCCAGTTCGCGGACGACGGAGGCGGTGTCGTCGGCGGCCTGGGAGGCCGGTGCCGTGGCCAGGGCCACGGAGGTGAGCGCGGCGAGGCCGAGGGCGGCCGTGAGGCGACGGGATCGTGCGGGCATCTGCGTGCTCCTCGGATGAGGGGTGAGTCCGGCCCCCCACCGTCAGCCAGCATGGGCCGCCGGTGAGGGGCACCGCACGCGGGGTGACCCATTGGGCTGACACCTGCCGGTGCCGGCCCTTGGGGGTCAGGACGCCGGAACGATCCGCCCGGTGACCTCGCCGAGCGCCACCTGCGTACCGTCGGGGCCCGGGGCCCACGCGGTGAGGGTGACCTCGTCGCCGTCCTCCAGGAACGTCCGCTTGCCGTTGGGCAGTTCGAGCGCGTCGCGGCCGTTCCACGTCAGTTCGAGGAGCGAGCCGCGCTGGTGGACCTCGGGCCCGGAGACCGTGCCGGAGCCGTACAGGTCGCCGGTGCGCAGCGAGGCGCCGTTGACCGTCATGTGGGCGAGCTGCTGGGCGGGGGTCCAGTACATGGTGGCGAACGGCGGCTCGGAGACCACCTCTCCGTTGATCTCGACCGTGATCCGCAGGTCGAAGCCGCCGGGCTCCTCGTCGGCGGAGTCGTCCAGGTAGGGCAGGAGCTCGAACTCCCGGGCCGGCGGGTCCGTTCGGGCCGCGTCGAGGGCCTCCAGGGGGGTCACCCAGGCCGAGACGGACGTCGCGAACGACTTGCCGAGGAAGGGGCCGAGCGGGACGTACTCCCAGGCCTGGATGTCGCGCGCCGACCAGTCGTTGAGGAGCGTCAGGCCGAAGACGTGCTCGCGGAAGTCGGCCAGCGGGACCGGGGTGCCGAGCGCGGAGGGGGTGCCGACGACGAAGCCGACCTCGGCCTCGATGTCCAGCTTCACCGAGGGCCCGAAGACCGGGGCCGGGTCGGTGGGCGCCTTGCGCTGCCCGGCGGGGCGTACGACGTCCGTGCCGGAGACGACGACGGTGCCGGCGCGGCCGTGGTAACCGATGGGCAGGTGCTTCCAGTTGGGGGTGAGCGCGTCGCCGTCGGGGCGGAAGATCCGGCCCACGTTGGTGGCGTGGTGCTCGCTCGCGTAGAAGTCGACGTAGTCCGCGACCTCGAACGGCAGGTGGAGCGTGACGGTGTCGAGCGCGTACAGCAGCGGCTCTATGACCGGCCGGTGCGCGGGTACGGTCACCCAGGCCGTCAGGGCCCTGCGGACGTCGCGCCAGGCGGTGCGGCCCGCGGCGAGCAGCGGGTTGAGGTTGGGCTGCGCGAGCAGCGCGGCGTACGGCGAACCGAGCGCGGACGCCGCGGCCCCCGCGTCGAGGACATGACCGCCGATGCGGACGCCGACCCTCCGCCGGTCGGGCTCGTCGGCGGGGGAGAAGACGCCGTACGGAAGGTTGTGCGGGCCGAAGGGATCGCCCTCGACCAGGTCGAGCGGGGACTGCTCGGGCATCGGTGCTTGCCTCGCTTTCCACGGGTGTGGGGGACACGTTACGGGGCGGGCCGCCAGGCGCGGATGACATGGATCACAGAGAAACTGTGGCCTCCGTGCACAACTGTCCATGTATGCGCGCTTTATTCGTCCTGTGGTCGAGCTGTGTGCGCGACGGGTGACTGAGCGCGTTCAAATCCTGCTTCCCGAGGCCCTTATTCCGGTCATACGATCCTGGCACTGTCGCGCCGCGTGAGGTTCCCGCAGGAGCGACTCCCCATTGCTCTGTCTTCGCCCGACCGCTCCTGACCAGAAAAGGTCCACCTTGAAGATTCGCCGCATGCTCGCGACGGCCGTGGCCGCCGCCGTGACGACGCCCGTCGTCTTCCTGTCGGCCGCCCCCGCCTTCGCCGACACCAAGCCGGCCGCTCCCGCGCAGACGCAGGAGCAGAAGAAGACCATCGAGCAGCTGAAGAAGGACGTCGAGGCCGCACAGACGGCGTACGACGCGTCCGTTCTCGCTGCGGAGGACGCCAAGAAGGCCGTCAAGGCGCTGGAGCAGGCCGATCACCCGCTCCAGGTCGCCGTCACGGACGCGAAGAAGGTCGCCGAGGCGGCCGCCACGGCCAAGACCGCCGCTGACGCGAAGGTCACCGAGGCGGAGGCCGCGCTCGCCGCCCTGGAGCTGAAGCCCGACGCCACGGAGGCGGAGAAGGAAGCCGCGAAGACGGCCGTCGCCGACGCGAAGACCGCAGCCGGGACGGCCGCCACCGCGAAGACCGCCGCTGACGCGAAGGTCACCGAGGCCAACTCCAAGCACAGCGAGGCGGAGGTCGCCGCCTCCAACAAGGCGCGCGAGGCCCAGAAGACCCGGGACGAGGCCCTCAAGACCCTCGACTCCGCCAAGGAGGCGCTGAAGAAGGCCGAGGAGGAAGAGGGCGAGGAGGAGCCGCCGCCGCACGAGGACTGCTTCCCCGAGGACAGGTTCACCTCCGTGGTGACCGGTCTGCCCTCGAAGGTCGTCGCCGGCACCACCGTCGACTTCAAGCTGCGCCTGACGAACGGCACCGACCGCACGCTGGACGAGGCGTACGCCTTCGTCTCGCTGCACGCCTTCGACGAGAAGGGCCTCAAGCCGCTCGACACGTACCTCGACCTGGAGTGGTACACGGCCGACGAGAAGAAGTGGAACGACGTTCCCGTCGCCGAGGAGCTCTTCGTCGGCACCCTGAAGCCGAAGGCCTCCGCCGACATCAAGCTCCGCCTGAAGGTGGACGCGAACACCCCGGCCGGCCAGGGCCTCACCTTCGCCGCGGGCGACTTCTGGAACGAGGACGGGACCTGCGGCGGTACGCCGGACCTGACCGAGTACAAGTTCGACATCCTCGCCAAGGGCAGCAACCCGGGCAAGGTCGACGACGCCAAGGGCACCCCGGGTGGTAAGAACACCACCACCCAGGGCGGCACCTCCACCACCGCGGTGACCACCGGCCAGCTCGCCAAGACCGGTTCGAACGACGCCATGCCGCAGATCGCCCTCGCGGGTGGCGCGGCCGTCGCCCTCGGCGCCGGCGCGATGTTCGTCGTCCGCCGCCGCAAGGCCGGCGCGGACGCCTGATCCGAGCAGTACGTGAAGGGCCCGCGTTCCGAGAGGAGCGCGGGCCGTTCCGTTTCGGGGGCAACCATTCACACGGTCCGTGGGTCGAACAGACGTCATATGCCACGCCTGGACCGACGGAACAAGGTGCACCCGATGAAGACCAGCAGAACTCTGGCAGCCTGTGCGGCGCTCGCCGTGACGATGTCGCTGTCCCTGCTGTCCGCGACCCCGGTGCTCGCGGCGGGTACGTCGTCGTCGCCGTCTCCGTCCCCCTCCTCGTCGAAGCCCGGAAAGCCGACGCTTGAGGAGCTGTTGGCGGCCCTTCTGGCGGCCGACAAGGCGCATGACGAGGCGAAGGCCGCCGCAGGCAAGGCCACCGCGAGGCGCGAGGCGGTCATGAAGGGCGACAGCGATCTCGCCAGGGCGGCCGTCGGGGCGAAGACCGCTGCGGAGACGGCCACCGCGGGGAAGACCGCCGCCGACGAGAAGCTCACGGCCGCCAAGGCCGCCCTGGCGGCTCTGCCCGCCGAGGCGACGCCCCAGGAGCGTGCGGCCGGGGAGAAGGCCGTGGCGGATGCCCAGAAGGTCGCGGAGGACGCCGCCGCCGCGAAGACGGCGGCGGACACCGCACTGGTCACGGCCGAGCAGGCACGCGACGACGAGCGAGTCGACGTCGTACGCCTGGAGAAGGAGGCGAAGAAGGCCGAGAGTGAAGCTCTGGTGGCGTCTCACGATGCCAGCTACGCGTACCACATCGCAGTGGCTCAGGCGAACGGTCAATGTCATGGGGTGCGCGACAACGACGTCACGGCGAAGCTGAGCGGGCCCGAGGAAGTGAAAGCGGGGACCAGCGTCGACGTCACGCTGCGGCTGACCAGCAACCTGCCGACGTCCTTCGACAGTTTCCACCTCTTTTCGTCCACCGCCTGGTACCAGCTCGGTGCTTTCGACAATCCCAACGACAAATATCTGACGGTCCGCTGGTTCAACGAGGCGACCGGACGGTGGGAGAAGTCCAAGAACAACGTGAACCCGCCCGCAGGAAAGCCGAAGAAGGGTGTTCCCGCCGACATCAAGCTGCGCCTGACCGTGGACGCCCGAGCGGAGGTCGGCTCTGTGTACGTGATGGCAATCGGCAAATTCAAGTCGGCGGACGACTGCGTCGTCACGGACACCGAGCTCCTCACCATCAATGTGGAGCCCAAGGGCGCGACACCCGGCCCGGGCACCGGCGGGAGCAGCGGCAGCGGTGGCGGGACCGGTAACCCCGGCACCCCGCAGGGTGGCTCGTCCACCGCACCGGTGAGTACCGGCGGCGGCCCGCTCGCCGAGACCGGCTCCGACTCGGCCCTTCCGCAGCTCGCCCTCGCGGGCGGCGCGGCCGTCGCCCTCGGCGCCGGCGCGATGTTCGTCGTCCGCCGCCGCAGGGCCGGCACGGACGCCTGATCGCTCGGACTCTCCCGTCCGCTCAACCCGCCGTGCGCGGAATCCTCTTCTCCCATGTGCGGTGGAAGAGGACTTCGCCGCTCTCCTTGCAGACCACCTCGTTCGTCGTCATGAACGCGTCCGCGTCGCAGGTGATCTCCGAGCGGGAGTCGATCGTCACGTCCCAGGCCAGTTCCGGGCGGTGGAGGCGGATCGTCCAGGTCGAGTGGGTGCGGGCCGACAAGGGGTCGTTCTCGGTGATCGTGTAGGTCTCCAGGGCGTCCTCGGTGAACTCCAGGCCGTCCGGGTAGACCCGCGTGCCGCCGTAGCGGGGGTCGACCTCCAGGCGCCATTCGCCCTTGGCCACGTCCCGGACGACCAGGCGCTCCGGGCGGGGTTCCTCCAGGGTGGCCGGGAAGCTCACGCCGAGCGGTTCGGACTGTTCCGGTTCCTGCCATTCGACCGCGTCGGTCGTGGGCCGGCGGATCGGGAGCGTCAGGTTCGAGGCGGTCGGGGTGAGGGTGAAGCCCGCGGCGTCCGGTTGCGGCCAGATCCAGGGCCAGTACGCGGAGGAGATCGCGAGCCGGACCCGGTGGCCGGGCGGGAAGGTGTGGCCGATGCCGTTCAGGTCGAGGACGAGGTCCTCCGGCTCGCCCACCTGCGCCTCCACCGACCGGTCCCGGCCGTAGCGGGCGGAGAGGTTCAGCGCGCCCCGGGTGACCAGCGTGGACGAGCCGTCGGGCGCCACGTCGCACAGGCGGGCGATCACCTGGCCGGTGGGGGCCCAGGGTGTCAGGGAGAGGCTCACCCTCGGGCGGCCCAGGATCTCGATCGGCTCGCCGTCCTCCGGGACCACGAAGTCGAAGCAGGCCCCGTGCGCGTCCTCCTCGCGCTGGTCCGGAGGCAGGTCGCCGTCGTTGCCGAAGGGGAAGAAGCGGCCCGCGTCCAGGCCCGTCTGCTGGGGGGAGTCCACGACCACCGGGGCGCCCTGGAAGGCGTACGTGACCGGTGTGACGTTCGGGGACGGCCAGGCCGGGTCGGTGACCCAGCGGCCCGGCAGCTCGTCGTAGACGGTCGCCGGCGGGTGCGACTCGCTGATCCAGGAGCGCAGCAGCGGCTCGGCCATCACGTCGTTGTCCTCGTCCCGCAGATGGTGGTCCCACCAGCGGAGGGTCTCCTGGAGGAAGCCGATCGCCGGGCCCGGCGGAAGGCCCCGGTCCGGGTACTGGTGCGACCACGGGCCGATGATCCCGCGCACCCGGTCCTGCGGGAGGTGCTCCACGAGCCGCAGCACGGTGTCCCGGTACGGGTCGTGCCAGCCGCCGACGGCCAGGACGGCCGCCCGGATCGCCCCGTAGTCCTCGCAGACGCTGCCGTGCCTCCAGTACGCGTCCCGGGTCTGGTGGGCGAGCCAGGTGTGGATGAAGGGGTCCACGTCCTCCAGGCGCCGCAGCCACATCTCGCGCCACTCCTCGCCCACGTGCAGCGGGTCAGGCGGCCGGCAGACGAAGGCGAGCATGGTGGCCGCCCAGGCGTGCATGTCGACGGCGAGGACGGATCCGCCCATGTAGTGGACGTCGTTGTCGTAGCGGTCGTCGGTCGAGCAGACGGTGACGATCGCCTTCAGCGGCTCGGGGGCGAGCGCGGCGATCTGGAGCGAGTTGAAGCCGCCCCAGGAGATCCCGAACATGCCGACCTTCCCCGTGCACCAGGGCTGCTCGGCGAGCCAGTTCACCACCGCCACGCCGTCCGCCAGCTCGACGGCGTCGTACTCGTCGCCCGGCAGCCCCTCGCTGTTGCCGTGCCCGCGCACGTCGACGCGTACGGAGGCGTAGCCGTGCCCGGCGTACCAGGGGTGGCGCTGCCAGTCGCGGGGCGCCGTCCAGTCGCTCAGGCGGTACGGGAGGTACTCCAGGAGGGCCGGGACGGGCTCGTCGGTGACCGGGCGCCAGATCCGGGCGTACAGCTTCGTCCCGTCCGGGAGCGGGATCCGGACATCCTCGTGGGTCGTCTCGTACGGGAACTCGGTACGGATGCGCATGACGGATCTCCGCGGAGCTCGGTGGACCTCAGTGGACGGGGTGCATGGTGCGGCGCAGCCAGGGCGCCATGGCGATCACGACGAGGCCGGCGACGACGGCGATGGCTCCGTTGACGCCGAAGTACGCGGGCTTGGAGACGTCGTCGTACAGCTTCACGGTCTGCGCCTGGATGCCGTTGGCGAGCGCGAGGGAGAGGAACCAGAGCGACATCGTCTGGCTGGAGAAGGCCTTCGGCGCGAGCTTGCTGGTCGCCGACATCCCGGAGGTCTCCAGGAGGACGTCGCCGAGGCCGAGCAGCAGGTACGAGCCGACGATCCACCAGGCCGCCATCTGGTACGTGTCGTCCGCGTGCCCGGACGTCGGCAGCACCATCAGGAGGAACGAAAGGCCGCCGAGGATCACGCCGAAGGCGATCTTGTTGGAGGCGTGCGGCTGTTTGTGGCCCATCCGGGCCCAGACGCCGGCGACGACGGGCGCGAGCGCCACCTCGAAGGCGCCGAGGGCGGAGGCGTACCAGCTGGCGGGGAAGTCGAAGCCGAGGATGGTGGTGCGGGCGTTGGTGGAGGCCAGCAGGATCATCGTCGAGTACGCCTGGAAGAGGATGAAGTTGAAGACCACGGAGGCCAGGAAGAGCACGATGTACGGCTTCAGCCGGCCGCGCTCCTCCGCGGTGACCCGGGGGCTCTTGAACATCACCCAGAAGTAGACGACCGGGGCGATCACCGAGATGAGCGTGAGGAGGTCGACGAAACGGTCCATCGTCAGCCGGCCGAGCCCGGCCAGCAGGGCTCCCAGGGCGCCCACGACGACGATCCCGAGGACGATCAGCCGGACCGCCCGGCGCATCGCTTCGGGGGCGAGGGCGAATTCGGCGGAGTGCTTGCGCCCGGCCAGGTGACGCCGGCCGAGGACGTACTGGAGGAGTCCGAAGGTCATGCCGATGGCCGCCGCGGAGAAGCCCCAGTGGTAGCCGCGGTGGTCGGCGAGCCAGCCGGTGATCAGGGGTCCCGCGAAGGCGCCGATGTTGATCGCCATGTAGTAGAGGGCGAAGCCCGCGTCACGGCGGTCGTCGTCGGTGGCGTAGAGCTTGCCGACCATCGTGGCGACGTTGGGCTTGAGCAGGCCGGTGCCGGCGCTGATCAGACCGAGCCCCACCCATGTCATGGCGGCCGTCGGCACGGCCATCGAGTAGTGGCCGAGAGCGATCAGGACACCGCCCCACAGGACGGCCCGGTACGAGCCGAGGATGCGGTCGGCGAGCCAGCCGCCGGCCACGGACACCAGATAGACGAGGGTGCCGTACGCCGCCGCGACGGAGGCGGCGGTGCCAGGATCCATCCCGAGGCCCTCGTTCGCGACGGTGTCGGCGAAGTAGAGGACGAGGATCGCCTGCATGCCGAGGAACGAGAACCGCTCCCAGACCTCCAGACCCGAGAGGGTGAGAAGGCCCTTCGGGTGGCCGAAGAAGGCATGATCGTCCTCGGGGGGCGGCTGCTCCCCGTCGGCGTCGATATCGATCGCTGTTCGGGACAAAACGGCTACTCCTGGTCGTATGAGCTGATCACGAACATACCGGGGGTGGCGGGAAGGCGCCCATGGTGATCGAAACGCGACCGGATACGCTGACTTGAGTGAATCGAGCGACACATCGACAATCCGTGTGATCGTCGGCAGCCAAAGCAGGCGTCAGCAGACAGGAGACCCCCTCGTGACCGTCGTCGGGCCGTTCGGTCTTAGCGTGCGGGACCAGGCTCTTGAGGCCGATGTCCAGACCGGGTTGGCGGCCGTGGAGGCAGGGCTCCTCGACGCCACCAAGAGCGAGATCCCGTTCATCACGGAGGCCGCGCAGCACCTCGTCCTCGCAGGTGGCAAGCGTTTCCGGCCGCTGCTCGTGATGCTCGCCGCCCAGTTCGGCGACCCGTACTCCCCGGGTGTCGTGCCCTCGGCCGTCGTCGTCGAGCTCACCCACCTGGCGACGCTCTACCACGACGACGTCATGGACGAGGCGGACGTGCGGCGCGGGGTCGACAGCGCGAACACCCGATGGGGCAACTCCATCGCCGTCCTCACGGGTGACTTCCTCTTCGCCCGCGCCTCGCACACACTGGCGGACCTCGGCCCCGAAGCCGTACGGATCCAGTCGGAGGCGTTCGAACGTCTGGTCACCGGTCAGATCCTGGAGACGGCCGGCCCGCAGGGCGACCGCGACCCGGTCGACCACTACCTCGACGTGCTCGGCGGCAAGACCGGCTCGCTCGTCGCCGTCTCCTGCCGCTTCGGCGCGATGATGTCCGGCGCGGACGAGAGCGTCGTCGACATCCTCACCCAGTACGGGGAGCGGCTCGGCGTCGCCTTCCAGCTCGCCGACGACGTCCTCGACATCGCCTCCGACTCGCACGAGTCCGGCAAGACCCCGGGCACGGACCTCCGCGAGGGCATCCCCACCCTCCCGGTCCTCCACCTGCGCGCCGCCGCGGCGGCCCACGGGCGCCCCGAGGACGTGGAGCTCGTCGAGCTGATCGACGGCGACCTCACCGACGACGCCCGGCACGCGGAGGTCCTGCGCCGGCTGCGCGTCCACCCGGCCCTGGAGCAGGCCCGGCGGGACACCGTGCGGTTCGCGGAGGAGGCGCGGGCGATGCTGGCGCCGCTGCCGGAGGGGTACGCGAAGTCGGCCCTGGAGGAGCTGTGCGACGCGGTGGTCCACCGCGCGGGCTGACCCACCGGGCCGGCGTTTCCCGGCCGGGGGTTCCCCCGGTCGGGGCAGAGGCCCTAGGGGTCTGTCATCCCATAGCAGTACGTGAGGTTGATTCCGGAGTCTGACGATTCCGAGCCGCCGGTTTGGTCAGATGGAGTCATCGACCACGGAGGTTAGGACAGACCATGGCAGAGACCCGTAAGGCGAGCCGCTACGTCGTCCCGTTCGCGGTGGCCGGCGTGGCCGCGGCGACGATCGGACTCGTACCGGCGCTGGCGGCGTCGGGCGACCCCGATCTGCCCGAGATCACGGCGCAGCAGCTGATCGAGAAGATCGCCGCGTCGGACACGCAGACGCTGTCCGGCACGTTCAAGGTGAGCACCGACCTGGGCCTGCCGTCGGTGGCCGGTCTCGCCGACAGCTTCGCGTCCGGCGGAGCGACCGGCGGCACCCCGTCCACGGACCCGACCGAGATGCTGACGAAGCTGATCTCGGGCACGCACACGCTGCGCGTGGCCGCGGACGGCCCCGACAGGCAGAAGCTGACGATCCTGGACGGCTCGGACGAGTACAGCCTGATCCACAACGGCGACGACGTCTGGGCGTACGACAGCAAGTCGAACGAGGTGTTCCACGAGAAGGGCGAGGCCGCGGACCGCCCCGCCGAGGAGAAGGAGCTCCCGGGCACGCCCAAGGAGCTCGCGGACGAGGTCCTGAAGGCGGCCGGCGACACGACGTCGATCACGGTGGGCGGGACGGCCACGGTGGCAGGCCGGGACGCGTACCAGCTGGTGATCAAGCCCAAGCAGAGCGGCTCGACGGTCGAGTCGGTGAAGATCGCGGTGGACGCGAAGACCGGTACGCCGCTGAAGTTCACGCTGGCGTCGGTCGAGGGCGGCAAGCCGGTCCTCGACGCGGGCTTCACGAAGGTCGACTTCGCCAAGCCGGCGGCCTCGACGTTCGACTTCAAGGCGCCCAAGGGCGCGAAGGTGACCGAGGGCATGGGCGAGGGCCCGGCGGAGCACGGGAAGTCGCCCGAGGACGTCGAGAAGGACCTGGAGAAGGAGTTCGGCGGCCTCGACGGCCTCTTCGGTGGCATGGCTCCCGGCGCCGGCGAGGGCAAGGGCATGAACGTCATCGGCGAGGGCTGGACGACGATCGCCACGTACGACACCGGCGCCAAGGCCCCGAAGACGGACGAGGCCCCGAAGGAGATCCAGGGCTTCCTGGACTCGCTCGGGGACGAGGTCGACGGGAAGTTCGGCTCCGGCACGGTCTTCAAGACGAAGATCGTGAACGCGCTGATGACGGACGACGGCAAGGTCTACGTCGGCGCGGTGACGAAGCAGGCGCTCGTGGACGCGGCGAACGCCGCGAAGTAGGGCGCGGGGAGAGCGATGTGACCCCGGGTGGGTCGGGGGCGATGGTCACCGGCCCACCCGGGCGTCTCTGTGAGGGCCTGTCGGCTCTTCCTACGGGAACGTCAGCTTGAAGCTGTTGATGTACCCGGTGTCGACCGAGGCCTTGTCCTGGGCGCGGAGCTTCCAGGCACCGTTGGCGACCTCGGAGGAGGCGTTCACGGTGTAGGCCTGCACGAGGTTGTCGGCGCTGCCGCCGCTCTGGTTGTGCAGGTTGTAGACCGAGCCGTCCGGGGCGACGAGGTCGACGACGAGATCACCGCGGTAGGTGTGGACGATGTTCACGTCCACCTTGAGGGCGGCGGGCGCGTTGCCGGTGATGCCGGTGACGTTGACCGTCGAGGTCACCGCGGCGCCGTTGTCCGGGATGGACACGTCGGCGGTGTTCTCGAAGACCGTGCCGGTGGGCGGCGTGGTCGTACCGGCCGACAGGGTCCAGATCGCGTGGGCGACGGCGTCGCTGTTGCGGTCGAGGGCCGTGTCGTTGATGTTCGAGGTCGTGTCGCAGGAGGAGTGGTAGCAGCGGTCGAAGGCCGTGGCCGTACCGCCCCACTTCTGCACCTGGGCACTGGACTTCACGCGGCTGGCGCCGGTGAACAGACCGCCGACGGGGATGCCCACGTTCTTGAACGAGGCGTGGTCGGAGCGGCCGTCGCCCTCGGTCTCGATCTCGGTGGGGACGCCGATGCCGGCGAAGTAGCTCTTGAAGGTCTGCTCGATCGTGGGGTCGTCGTCGTAGACGAAGTAGCCGGGGTTGGGCGAGCCGATCATGTCGAAGTTCAGATACCCGGAGACCTTCGAACGCTCCGTGCTGGGCAGCTGGTTGACGTAGTACTTCGACCCGACGAGCCCGAGCTCCTCGGCGCCCCACCAGCCGAAGCGCAGGTGCTTCGTGGGCTGGAGGTTGGCCCGTGAGACGGCGAGCGCGGTCTCCAGGACGGCGGCGGAGCCGGAGCCGTTGTCGTTGATCCCGGCGCCGGAGGAGACGGAGTCGAGGTGCGCTCCGGCCATGAGGACCTGGTTGGGGTCGCCGCCCGGCCAGTCGGCGATGAGGTTGTAGCCGGTGGCGCCGCTGGAGGTGAACTGCTGGACGGTGGTGGTGAATCCGGCCGCGTCCAGCTTGGCCTTCACGAAGTCGATCGACGCCTTGTAGCCGGTACGGCCGTGGGCGCGGTTGCCGCCGTTGGCGTTGGCTATGGACTGCAGGTCGGCGAGGTGCTGTTTGACGTTGGCGAGCGGTATGTCGGGCGCGGCGGTGGGCGCGGCGGGCGCGGCGGGTGCCGCGTTCGCGGAGGCACCGGTGAAGCCGGCGAGCGCCAGGGCTGTCACGGCCGCGAGTGCGGCGGCGCGTCTGGGAACGGAGAGGTTCATGTGGGGGCTCCGGATTCCGAACGGGGATGGGACGGAACGTGCGAGACGCCCCGGGGCGTGGGTGCCACGAGGCGCTGGAGCTGTGCGGGTGGTTCGTGGGCTGAATGTTCGGCGAGAATTTGACTTCCCGTCAAGAGCGGAAACCGGTCAGAACTGTTCGCTCACCGGACGAGCGTTGTCACGGACGTTCAGGTCCTGATCGAACGCCAACTCCCGTACGTGATCGGCGACTCCGGGAGCCCCCGGCAAAAAACTTCTTCGGATACCTGTCACACGTCCGTGCGCGCTTCCGTCAGTGCTGTGAAGACGCAGACAAGGCAAGCCGATACGAAGGAGCACAGCCATGACGAACGTGAACCCGACCTCGAACCCGACCTCCGCCCCGAAGCCCTCCATCTCCCGGATGCCGAACCCGGGCGAGTTCGTGCCCGAGATGGCGGACGTCAGCGCCGCTCTCTTCCGGGCCACGGGCAACCGCTCGGTGCCGCGCGCCACGATGAGCCTCGTCCACCTGCGTGCCGGTCAGATCGTCGGCAACACGTACCTGACCGTTCTGAACACCGCCTTCCTCCGCAAGGCCGGCGTGTCCGAGGACCGCATCACCGCCGTCTCCTCCTGGCAGGACGCCCCGTACTTCACCGACGCCGAGCGCGCCGCCCTCGCCCTGGTGGAGGCGACCCTCCAGCCCGCGCCGCACGGCAAGGAGCGCGTCTCCGACGAGCTGTACGCCGAGGTGGCGAAGCACTACGACGACAAGGCGCTGGCCACCCTCACCATCGCGATCGGCCAGATCAACTTCTTCATCGCCCTGGCCGTCATCGGCAAGCCGAACCCGGTCACCTCCCTCGCCGACCAGCAGTGGGACTGACCCGGACGACCCGGACCGAGGAGAGCGCGGCGTCCGAATTCCGCCAGCGCGGTCGGGGGCGGGCGCGTGAGGCTGGGGGCATGACCACGTACACCGCACGCCCCATCGAGCCCGCCGTCCTCGCCGAGCTTCGCGTCGGGGACGACGCCGGGCGGCCCTGTCTCCCGTTCACCGCCACCGACGCCGAGGACGGCAGCCCGCTGCGCTGCTGTCTGCGGAACATCGTCGAGGGGGACAGGATCGCCCTGGTCTCGTACGCCCCGCTGCGCCGCTGGGCCGCCGTGACCGGCGCCGCGCCCGGGGCGTACGACGAGCAGGGGCCGGTCTTCGTCCACGCCGGGGAGTGCGGCGGGCCCGTCGCCGAACCGGAGTCGTACCCCTTCGACCGCCCCGGCGCGCTGCGCACGCTCCGGCGGTACGACGCCGAGGGGCGGATCGTCGGCGGGCGGCTCCTGGAGATCCCGGCGGAGGCGACCGCCGGCTTCGACGAGGGCTTCGCGGAGGCCTTCGCCGACCCGCGCGTCGCGCTCGTGCACGTCAGGGCGGTCGAGTACGGCTGCTTCCAGTTCGAGGTGCGGCGCGAGGCCTGACGGCGCGACGTCGGACGGCGGTGAGGGCCGCCGTCCGAACGTCACTCCACGCAGAACTCGTTGCCCTCGGGGTCGGTCATGACCACCCACGTCATCCCCCACTCCGACACCCGGCGCAGGACCGAGGCGCCCAGGGACTCCAGGCGGGTCACCTCCGCGTCGCGGGCCTCGGGGCCCGGGTGGAGGTCCAGGTGGAGGCGGTTCTTGACGGTCTTCGCCTCGGGGACGCGCTGGAAGAGGATGCGGCGCCCGAGGCCGGTGCCCGACTCCTCCTCGAACGGGTCGTCCGGGTGCCGGACGGCGGCCAGATCGCGCCAGGCGCTGCGCCCGTCCGCGAGCGTGACCGTCAGCTCGGGCGGCGCGGCGCCCGCGCCGAGGAGCCGTCCGATGAGCGCGCTGTGGTCCTCGTCCACGTAACCGAGCGCGGCGGCCCAGAAGCCGGCCTGCGCGTGCGGGTCGGCGGTGTCGATGACGACCTTCCAGTGGAGGGGCGTTGTGGGTGCTGTCATGGGACCAGTCGTACAGGTTCGGCCGGTCCCGCGCCCGTAGCCGCCCCTCGCCGCGCGTCGGCCCGCGTCAGTGAGAGCGCGTCGGCCCGCGTCAGACCGACGCGGCAGCCGGCTCCGGCGCCGGCTCCGGAGCAGTCTCCGCCGCCTCCCTCGCGTCATACTCCTCCCGCGCCGCCGCGATCTCGTTCTGGTGCAGCTCCGTCCACGTCACCAGCGAGCGGATCGTCGTGTGCAACGTCCCGCCCAGCGGCGTCAGTTCGTAGTCCACGCGCGGCGGGACCACAGGATGGACCGTCCGCTTCACCAGGCCGTCCCGCTCCAACTGCCGCAGCGTGACCGTCAGCATGCGCTGGCTGACCCCGTCGATCTCCCGCTTCAGCTCCGAGAAGCGCAGCTTGCGGCGGTCGAGCAGGGCGATGACGAGCAGGGACCACTTGTCGGCGACCCGGTCGAGGATCTGCCGTACCTCGCAGTCCTCCCGGGTGTCCCACTGGAAGGGGTCCGCGTCCCCGGACCGGCCGTCGGTGTAGGTCACTTCGCAGTGACTCGGTGACTTCAAAGTGCCTTCTTCCATGGCATCGGATCCTGCCGCAGGATCGAGGTGGTTACAAGAGAGAACCGACCCAATGGCCGGTAACCACCCTTCCCCCTCCCTGCCTTGGAGACAGCCGTGTCCACATCCGCATCCGCGTCGACATCCGGATCCGCGCCCCTTCCCGCACGCGCCTGGGCCCTCCTCCTCGTCCTCTGCGGGACGATTTTCCTCGAAGGCATCGACGTCGCCATGCTCGCCGTCGCCGTGCCGAGCATCAGATCCGATCTGGACCTGTCCACCGGTTCCGCGGCCTGGGTGATGTCCGCGTACGTCCTCGGCTACGCCGGCTTCACCCTCCTCGGCGGACGCGCCGCCGACCTGCTCGGCCGCCGCAGGATGTTCCTCGGCTGGCTCGTCGTCTTCCTGCTCTTCTCCGGGCTAGGCGGCTTCGCGACCGAGGGCTGGATGCTGATCACGGCCCGCTTCGTGACGGGTGTCGCCGCCGCCTTCATGACTCCCGCCGCGCTGTCGATCATCACGACCTCGTACGAGGAGGGGCCGCAGCGCAACCAGGCGCTGCTCGTCTTCGCGGGCACCGCCGCCGGAGGCTTCTCCCTCGGCCTCGTCATCGGCGGGCTGCTCACCCAGCTCGACTGGCGCTGGGTCTTCTTCGCGCCCGTCCTCCTCGCGGCCGCGATCCTGCTCGCCGCCGTGCGCCTGGTCCCGAAGGAGTCGCGCCCGGAGCGGGTGGCCGGCGGCTTCGACCTGGCGGGAGCGCTGACGGCGGCCGGTGCGATGCTGCTGCTCGCCTTCGCGATCGTCCGGCTCGAGCACGGTCTCGACGGCTGGCCGCTGACCGCGCTCGTGGCCGCGGCGGGCGTGGTCCTCGTCGGGGTGTTCGTCGCCGTCGAGCGACGGGCGGCCTCCCCGCTCGTACGCCTCGGGCTGCTGCGCAAGGCGTCGACCGTCCGGGCCGACCTCGGGGCGCTGCTCTTCGTCGGCTCCTTCTTCGGTTTCCAGTTCGTCGCCACGCTCTACCTCCAGGAGCTGCGCGGCTGGTCCTCCCTGGAGACGGCGTTCGCGCTGATGGTGATGGGCGTCGACGCGATCCTCGCCCCGACGCTGACGCCGAGGCTGGTGGCGCGGTTCGGCAACGGCCGGGTGATCCTCGGCGGGTTCGTGCTCGCGATCGTCTCGTACGCGCTGTTCCTGCCGGTCGGCCCCGACTGGTCGTACGCGGCGATGTTCCCGACCCTGCTGCTGACCGGGCTCGCCTTCTCGCTCGCGTACGGTCCGCTGACGATCGCCGCGACGGACGGCATCGCGGAGGAGGAGCAGGGGCTCGCGAGCGGGCTGCTCACGACGGCGACGCAGTTCGGCTCCGCGGTCGGCATCTCACTGGTGACGGCGGTGTACGGGGTCGTCGGCGGCGGCCTCGACGGCTTCCGGGCGGCGCTGGCCGTACCGGTGGCGATGGTGGCGCTCGGCGCGGTGATCACGGCGACGGGCGTACGGGGGCGGAAGCGGACCCCGGAGGCCGCGGGGGCCCTGGACGAGACGCTCAAGCCCAAGGCCACCGTCTCCTGAGCCCGGTCCGGGTGCCTGCCCCCCCCACGACGGAGCCCCGGCTCGGAGTCTCCTCCGAGCCGGGGCTCGTGGCCGCCGTCGAGCGCCTCCTACGCGGGCTGCGCGGGCTGCGCCGGCTGGGAGGACGGGGCGGAGGGGGCGGTGGCGCCGGACTCCGTGGCCGCCGTCGCCGCGCGCTCCGCCGCCGCCAGTTCCGCCCGGCTCCGGCGGTTCGTGCGCAGCGCGTCCCACGTCAGGATCGTCAGCGCCAGCCACACCAGCGAGAAGCCCGCCCACCTCTCCGGCGGCATCGCCTCGTGGAAGTACGCGATCCCCAGCACGAACTGGAACATCGGCGCCAGGTACTGCAGCAGCCCCAGCGTCGACAGCGGTACGCGGATCGCCGCCGCGCCGAAGCAGATCAGCGGCACCGCCGTCACCACGCCGGTCGCGGCGAGCAGGGCCGCGTGCCCGGCGCCCTCCGCGCCGAAGGTGCTCGTGCCCTGCGAGCCGAGCCAGAGCAGGTACGCGAGGGCGGGCAGGAACTGGACCGCCGTCTCGGCCGCGAGCGACTCCAGGCCGCCGATGTTGACCTTCTTCTTCACCAGGCCGTACACGCCGAACGAGAAGGCCAGGATCAGCGAGATCCACGGCGGCTCTCCGTACCCGACCGACAGGACGAGGACGGCCGTCGCCGCGACGCCGACCGCCACCCACTGCGCGGGCCGCAGCCGCTCCTTCAGGAGCAGGACGCCGAGCGCGATGGTGACGAGCGGGTTGATGAAGTAGCCGAGGGACGCCTCGACGACGTGGCCGGTGTTGACGGACCAGATGTACACACCCCAGTTGACGGTGATCACCGTCGCCGCGAGCGTGATCAGGCCCAGCTTGCGCGGGCTGCGCGCCAGTTCGCGTATCCAGCCCCAGCGGCGGACCGCGAGGAGCGCGACGACGACGAAGGCCAGGGACCAGACCATCCGGTGGGCGAGGATCTCGACCGCCCCGGCCGGCTTCAGGAGCGGCCAGAAGAGCGGGACCAGTCCCCACATCCCGTAGGCACCGATCCCGTAGAGGAGACCTGTCCGTCCCTCGTTGTCCGTCTTCACCGAACCTCCTGCCCCGCGCCGCGCCGTCCTGATGAAGGTAGCGCCGCACGGGGCAGGCTGTCATGTCCGTACCGCGATACGGTCATGACCCTTGAGGTGGGGGCTACGCGAGCGCCGCCGCGATCGTCTCGGCCAGCGGGGTCGTCGGGCGGCCGATGAGGCGGGAGAGGTCGCCGGTCCGCCGTGCCAGCGCCCCGCGCTCGATGGCCTTGTCGACGTCCACGAGGATCGCGGCGAAGAACGGCGGGACGCCCGCGCCGGTCAGGATCTCCTCGTGCGTCTCCGCCGGGACGTTGCTGTACGCGATCTCCTTGCCGGTCTGGCGGGCGACCTCGGCCGCGTACTCGGCCAGCGACCAGGCGACGTCACCGCTCAGCTCGTACGCCGTGTTCACGTGCTCCTCGGCAGGGCCTGCCAGGACGGCGGCGGCCGCGGCGGCGTAGTCGGCGCGGGTGGCGGAGGCGACGCGCCCCTCACCCGCGTTGGCGACGACGGCGCCGTGGGCGAGGACGGGGGCGAGGTTGGCGGTGTAGTTCTCGGTGTACCAGCCGTTGCGCAGGAACGTGTACGGCAGCCCCGAGTCGAGGATCAGGGTCTCCGTCGCCCGGTGCTCGGCGGCCAGGTCGAAGTCGGCCTCCGGGCCGCCGAGGACGCCGGTGTACGCGAGCTGCGCGACGCCGGCGGCCTTGGCCGCGTCGATGACGGCGGCGTGCTGGGCCACGCGCTGCCCGACCTCGCTGCCGGAGATCAGCAGGACCCGGTCGCCCGCCTCGAAGACGCCCGCGAGGGTCTCGGGCTCGCTGTAGTCCGCGACCCGCAGCTCGACACCGCGCTCGGCGAGGGCGGCGGCCTTCGCCTTGTCGCGGACGACGGCGACGACGGACTCGGCGGGGACCCGCGCCAGCAGCTCGTCGACGACGAGACGGCCGAGCTGTCCGGTGGCTCCGGTGACGACGATGCTCATGGGGTGGTTCCTATCCATGGGGTGCGGTGGGGTGCGGTGGGGCGATGCACTCACCGTACGGCGGACACTAACCTTCCGAAAGTACCCACTTTGAAGTAAGGTACTGGCATGGGAGTAAGTGCGGGAGTGAGTGGCGAGCGCGAGCCGCAGAGCCTGCTGGCCGACGTCGAGGGCGCCATGTGCCCGTCCCGGCTCGTCCTGGAGCACGTCACCAGCCGATGGGGCGTCCTCGTCTTCATCGCGCTGAGCGAGCGTTCGTACCGGTTCAGCGAGCTGCGTCGCCGGGTCGGTGGCGTCAGCGAGAAGATGCTGACGCAGACGCTCCAGACCCTGGAGCGCGACGGCTTCGTCCACCGCGACGCCAAGCCCGTCATCCCGCCCCGCGTCGACTACAGCCTCACCGCCCTCGGCGAGGAGGCCGCGGGCCGGGTCAGGGAGCTCGCCCGGTGGACCGGCGACCGCCTCCCGGCGGTCGAGGAGGCCCGCGCCCGCTACGACGTGGCGCGGGCGGAGGCGGTGGCCACGAGATCGTCTCAATGAGGCGGTAAACAGGGCCCGTTGGACCTCTGCGTCGTACGATCTGCTCACCACTGGGGGCAAGTGTGAGCGTGCGTGGGGGAAACGTGACGTACCGGTACGGAAGAGTGCTGCGCGCGTGCGGGGGCCTGCTGGCCTGCGGGCTGATCCTGACCGGCTGTTCGGACGACGGCGGTGGTGGCAAACAGCCGGAGGGCAAGGGGAGTTCGAGTACGTCTCCAGGGGCGTCCGCACCCGCGTCCACGCCTGCACCCACACCCACGTCCACACGGCTCGCATTCGTCGCGGACCCGAAACGGGCCCCGAAGAACGAGGCCGACGCCAAACGGCTCGCCCTCGCGGTCGTCGCAGGACCCGACTCGTGGGGCTCGGACTACACCAAGCGCACCCCGCACCTCAGCGGTGACACCTACTGGCCCGTCCTCGACGCCCGGTGCACCTGGGAGGCCGGCACCCGGCCGCAGACCGTGCTCTACAGCGTCACCGCCTACAGCGAGGTCCCCGCGACGGCGGAGCGGGGGCTCCTGCAGGTCTCCGCCACCGTCACCGTCCACCGCACCGAGTCGGACGCCGACTGGGAGATGGCCCAGACCCTGGAGGAGGCGCTCCGCTGCCCCTCCCAGCAGCTGCGCGACGGCGAGCGCATCACCGCACTCATGTCCCTCGGCAGCCCCTTCGGCGTCGGCGGCAACTACACCTCCGTGGACTCGCTCCGCGAGGCGGGGACGTACCTCAACGACGCGGTCAAGGGCGAGCAGACGTACTCCTGGTACCAGTCCCGCGTCGGGCAGCTCACCGTCGCGGCCGTCGTCAAGGGCGCGCCCGGCCACATCGCCAAGGAGCTCGACAGGGCCCAGATCCAGGCCCTGGTCACCATGGTCGGGCGGGCCGAGGACGCACTGGAGGTCCAGTCATGAGCCCCACCACCCCCCAGCCCGAGCCCAACGGCCGACCGGACCCCGGCGCCCTCCAGCCCCTCCTGCGTTCCGACCCCTCGTCGATCGCCGGCTACCGACTCCTCGGGCGGCTCGGGGCCGGTGGCATGGGTGTCGTCTACCTCGGCCGCACGGACCACGGCGAACTGGCCGCCGTGAAGGTCACCCACGCCGACCGCGCCGAGCAGGCCGACTTCCGCGCCCGCTTCCGCCGCGAGGTCGAGGCCGCCCGCCGGGTCGTCAGCCCCTGGGCCGTCCCCGTCACCGGCGCCGACCCGGACGCTCCCGAGCCGTGGATGGCGACCGCCTTCGTCCCCGGCCCCTCCCTCGGCGAGGCCGTCGCCGCGCACGGCCCGCTGCCCGAGCGGAGCGTACGGATCCTCGGCGGCGCCGTCGCCCGCGCGCTCGCCGCCGTCCACGCGGCCGGGATCGTCCACCGGGACGTCAAGCCGGGCAACGTCCTGCTCGCCGTCGACGGCCCCCGCCTCATCGACTTCGGCATCGCCCGGGCGACCGGGGAGACCGCGCTCACCTCCACCGACATGGTCGTGGGCACCCCCGGCTTCCTCGCGCCCGAACAGGCCGAGGCCCGCTCCGCCGAGATCGGCCCGCCCAGCGACGTCTTCGCCCTCGGCTGCCTCCTCGCCCACGCGGCGACCGGCCGCCCGCCCTTCGGTACGGGGGCGGTGGACGCCCTGCTGTACCGCACCGTCCACGACGAGCCCGACCTCACCGGAGTACCCGACGGGCTCCTGGACCTCCTGCGGGCCTGCCTCGCCAAGGACCCGGCCCGGCGGCCCACCGCCGAGGAGATCGCCGTCCGCCTCACCGAGGACACCCCCGGCGCCGCCGCCGACTGGCTGCCTGCCCCCGTCGTCCGGACCATCGCCGAACGCTCGGGCGCGATGCTCGCCCTCCCCGAGATCGACTCCACCCGGCTCGGCGCGTCGGAGGCCGAGGGCCAACCGGTGACCGACAGACGGAAGTTCCTGCTCCTGGCGGCCGGGGGAGCCGTACTCGCCGCGGGAGGGGGCATCGCCGCCTACGCCGCCCTGCGCGACGACGACAACGGCAAGGACGGGAAGACGGCCGCACCGCCGCCGAAGGAGCGGCGCTGGATCGTCGGCGTCCAGGCGGACCTGACCGGCCCCGCCAAGGACATCGGCCGCGCCCAGGAACGCGGCGCGCGCCTCGCGGTCGAGCTGTTCAACTCCCGTAAGGACAAGCCCTTCACCCTCGAACTGAAGGTGTCCGACGACGCCGGCGACAAGGACAAGGCCCTCGCCGCGGCCCGCGCCCTCACCGGCGACCCCGACGTCCTCGGCGTCCTCGGCCCGACCTCCGACTACACGGGCCTGAACGCGCTGCCCGCGTACGACGAGGCCCTCGTGCCCCTCATCACGGTCTCCGCCGGCCTTAACCTGCTGAGCAACCAGCCGGGCGGCCAGGGACTTTCGGTGCTCCAGGCCTGCCCGCAGCATGCCATCGCCGGTACCAGCCTCGCCTACTACGTCCTGACGAACACCCGGAGCGTCCGGCCGGGCATCCTCCAGGAGCGGACGGACGACACCTACGCCTGGCAGTACATCGGCGGCGCGAACTTCGCCTTCCGGCAGGGCAAGGTGACCCCCGTTCCGCGCGTGGTGCCCGCGGGCACCACCGAATTCAAGCGGGTGCTCGGCGCGATGATGGAGGAGGGCATGGACGCGTACGTCCACTGCGGCCTCACCCCGAGCGCCGTCCTCGCCGCCCGTGCGCTCGACGAACTCGGCTTCACCGGCATGAGGATCAGCGGCCAGCACGTCTTCGAGCCCCGGTTCCTTGCGGAGGCGGGAGACGCCGCGGAGGGCTGGGTGATCGGCGCCCCGGTCGTCGACCCCACGACCGTCAAGGGGGCGTCCGCCTTCGTCGCCGCGCACCGCAAGCGGTACGGCGCGGCCCCCGCCTTCTACACGGGCGAGTCCTTCGACCTGGTCAACCTCCTGGCCCAGGAACTGGAGAAGGCCGCCAAGGCCGGGAAGCGCCCCGACCGCACCACGCTCGCGCCCCTTCTGCGCAAGGCGAAGTACGACGGCGTCATGGGCGAGTACGTCTTCGACCCCGAGACCGGCGCGCTGGGAACAGGAGTGGTCGGCACCTTCATGTACGTCGTCGAGAACGGCCGCTACAAACCCCTGGACTTCGCCCCCGCAGGGCCGCCGAAGACCAGACGGACCTGACGCGTGCGGCCCCTCCGCCCCGCCGATCCCTCGTCGATCGCCGGATACCGCCTCCTCGGCCGGCTCGGCGCCGGCGGCATGGGCGTGGTCTACCTCGCCCGTTCCGCCGGCGGCGCGCTCGCCGCGCTCAAGCTGATCCTCGCCGAGCACGCCGCCGACCCCGGGTTCCGGGAGCGGTTCCGGCGCGAGGCCCAGGTCGCCGAGCGGATCACCGGCCGCTGGGTGGTCCGGGTCCTCGGCTCCGACCCGGAGGCCCGGGAGCCCTGGCTCGCCACCGAGTTCGTGCCGGGGCCCTCGCTCGCCGAGGCCGTCGGCCTGCACGGAGCCCTGCCCGAGCCGACCGTACGCGCCCTGGGCGCCCGGCTCGCCGACGCGCTCACCGACATGCACGAGGCCGGGCTCGTCCACCGGGACGTCAAGCCCGGCAACGTCCTCCTCGCCCTCGACGGGCCGCGCCTGATCGACTTCGGCATCGCCCGGTCGGCCGGCGCCACCGCCCTGACCGCCACCGACGCGATGATCGGCACACCCGGCTTCCTCGCCCCGGAGCAGGCCCGCGTCAGCGGCGCGGGCGAGGTCGGCCCGCCGAGCGACGTGTTCTCGCTGGGGTGCGTGCTCGCGTACGCGACGACCGGCCGCCGCCCCTTCGGTACGGGCACGGTGGCCGCGATCGTGTACCGCACGGTCCACGAGGAGCCCGACCTCGACGGCGTACCGGAGGCGCTGCTCCCGCTGGTGACCGCCTGCCTGGCCAAGGACCCGGCCGACCGGCCGACGGCGGAGGAGGTACGGGCACGGCTGGGGGCCGCCGAAGGACCGGCGGGGGACTGGCTGCCGCCGGGGCTGCCCGCGCTCATCGCCGAACGCTCCACCCGGGTCCTCGGCCTGCCCGTCGCGGAACCGACCGTCCTGGTGCCCTCCGCCGACCAGGCCGCCCGCACCTCGCCGTCCCGGCGGCGCTTCCTGGCCCTCGGCTCGGCCGTCGCCGTCGCCGGGGCGGGCGGACTGACGGTCTGGCTCGTGAACCGGACGCCCGGCGGTACGGGCACGGGCTCGGGCGGCGGGCCGCCCGCGGACCTGCCCACGTACACGATCGGGGTCCAGACCGACCTGAGCGGCCCCCGTAAGGCGGACGGACGCGCCCAGGAGCGCGGGGCGAGGCTGGCCGCCGAGACCTTCAACGCCCGTGCCGACCGGCCCTTCGACCTGGCGGTGAAGGTACGGGACGACGAGGGCGACCCGCGCGGGGCCGGCGCCGTGGCGCGGGAGTTCGCGCAGGACAAGGGCGTCATGGCCGTGATCGGCGCCACCACCCGCGAGACCGTGCTGGCCGCCGCCGCCACGTACGAAGCGAGCATGCTGGTCTTCGCGACCGTCGCCGTCGGCATCGAACAGGGCGACCTCACCGGTCAGATCGTCAACCCCGCCTACCGCGAGCTGCGCGTCCACCAGGACATGCTGCAACTGCCCGTCACCAGCGTCGCGATCGTGCGCGGCGCGAAGCGGACGGCCGTGGTGCAGGACAAGGCGGCGGGGGACTTCGCCTGGCGGATCGCCAACTCCGCGAAGAACACCATGAGCGCGGTGAGCGAGTCAGTGACGGTCCATCAAATACCCGCCGAGACGGATGACTTCATTGCGGTGGTCCGCGAGGTCATCGCCGCTCGCCCCGACGCCGTGCTCTACGGGGGCGTCTCCGAGCGCCGCGCCGGCCTGTGCGCCAAGGAGCTGAAGCGGCAGGGCTACGACGGTCTCTGCGGCGGTGTCGAGTACGCGCTCGGGCCGGAGTTCCTCTCCGTCGCGGGCCCGGCGGCCGAGGGCTGGTACTTCGGCACCACCTACGTCGATCCGGCCCTGGTGCCCGCGGCCAAGGCGTTCACCGCCGCCTACCGCAAGCGCTGGGCGCTGTCGGGCACGGCACCGGTCGACCGGTTCGCGGTGGAGGCGTACGACGCGGTGATGTGCGTGGCCGAGCGCATGAGCGGCCTGGTGTCGAGCCAGCGGCTGGACGTCGCGCGGGTCGCCGTGCGCGGGGTGATGCGGGCGTTCACGTACCAGGGGCTCACGAAGAAGTACGGGTTCGACGAACAGAACGTGATGATGTTCAAGTACAACGAGGAGCTGTTCCTGTACCGCGTCGAGCAGGGCGCACCGCGGTTCCTCGGCCAGTTCGAGAAGGCGTCGGACGACGAGAAGAAGCGGTGGAAGAAGGGGTGAGGGGCACGGCCGCCCTCGCGAAGGCCGCGCCCCTCATTCCTCTCCGCAGTGTCAGCCGACGACGGTCCAGGTGTCGTTGCCGGCGAGGAGTTGTCCGAGGTCGCCCTTGCCGTGTTGTTCGATGGCGGTGTCGAGTTGGTCGGCCATGAGGGTGTCGTAGACCGGGCGTTGGACGGAGCGGAACACGCCGATCGGTGTCTGGTGGAGGGTGTCGGGGTCGGCGAGCCGGGA
>NZ_JBICYI010000007.1:0-390666 GCF_043200825.1 Streptomyces sp. NPDC048370
GGGACCCTGTGGGAGAGTAGGACGCCGCCGAACAATCATTGTGGGAAAGCCCCGCACCTTCTGGTGCGGGGCTTTTCTGCGTTCCAGGGCCGTTTCCCAGGAGCCTGTGGGCTCCTTTTCGGATCCACAGGCTCCGTCTCAGAGGCGGCCGGCTGCTTTCAGGGCGAGGTAGGCGTCTGCCAGGGCCGGGGCGAGGTTTTCTGGGGTGGCGTCGACGACTGTGACGCCGTAGCGGCGGAGTTGGTCCGCCGTGCGGTGGCGCTGGGCTTGGGCCTGGGTGGCGGCCGCGGCTTCGTAGACGCCCTCGATCGTGCCTCGGCGAGAGGCCATGCGGTCGGTGTGCGGGTCCGCGACCGAGGCCACGAGCACCGTGTGGCGCTGTGTGAGCTGCGGGAGGACCGGGAGGAGGCCCTCCTCGATCGGGGCCGCGTCGAGGCTGGTGAGGAGAACGAGGAGCGAGCGGCGGGGGGCTCGGGCCAGGGCCGTCGCCGCGAGGGCGCGAGCGTCGGTCTCGACGAGTTCCGGCTCCAGCGGGGCCAGGGCGTTGACCACGGCGGGCAGGACGTCGCCGGCAGAGCGGCCCTGTACCTGGGCGCGGAGGCGGCGGTCGTAGGCAAGGAGGTCGACGCGGTCGCCGGCGCGGGAGGCGAGGGCGGTGAGGAGGAGAGCGGCGTCCATCGCGGCGTCGAGACGGGGGACGTCGCCGACGCGGCCGGCCGATGTGCGGCCGGTGTCGAGGACGATCAGGATGTGCCGGTCGCGCTCGGGGCGCCAGGTGCGGACGGCGACGGTGGTCTGGCGTGCGGTGGCCCGCCAGTCGATGGAGCGGGTGTCGTCGCCGGGGACGTACTCGCGGAGGCTGTCGAACTCCGTGCCCTCGCCGCGGGTGAGGACGCTGGTGCGGCCGTCGAGCTCGCGGAGGCGGGCCAGGCGGGACGGCAGGTGCTTGCGGCTGGTGAACGGGGGCAGGACGCGGAGCGTCCACGGCACGGTGTGGTTGCCCTGGCGGGCGGCCAGGCCGAGGGGGCCGTAGGAGCGGACGGTGACGCGGGCGGCGTGGCGGTCGCCTCGACGGGTGGGGCGCAGGGACGTCGTGAGGCGTCGGCGCTCGCCGGCGGGGACGGTCAACTTCTGGCGTGAGGCGGCCTGTTCGGTGCCGGGGAGCCAGCTGCTGGGCGGCCACGCGTCGCGGAGTTGGGCGCGCAGACGGCGGCGGGAGGGGTTGGTGACGGTCAGCTGGACCTCCGCGCCGTCACCCAGTCGAACTGTTGTGTCACCGCTTCGGGTGAACTGCAGCGTTCGCACTGGCGCGGCCATCGCGTAGTCGCACAGAATTGCGAGTGAGAGGGGCGCGTTCACCGCGAGCATCCCCGTCCAGCTGGGGGCGAGGATGCCCACGGGGAGTGATCCGAGGGCGGTGAGCAGGGCGGTTCGTCCGGTGAGGGCCATGGGGCGCCGTTCTCAGCGGGGTACGGGGACGTGGGCGAGGATCGAGTTGATGACGGAGTCGGCGGTGACGCCCTCCATCTCGGCCTCGGGCCGCAGTTGGACACGGTGGCGGAGAGTGGGGAGCGCGAGGGCCTTCACATCGTCCGGGGTGACGTAGTCCCGGCCGGTGAGCCAGGCCCAGGCGCGGGCGGTGGAGAGCAGGGCGGTGGCACCTCGGGGGGAGACACCGAGGGTGAGCGAGGGGGAATGGCGAGTGGCACGACAGATATCGACGACGTAGCCGGCGATCTCGGGGGAGACCGAAGTCTTGGCGACGGCATCGCGGGCGGCCCCGAGTTCGGCGGGGCCGGCGACCGGGCGGACCCCGGCGGCCTTGAGGTCGCGTGGGTCGAAGCCGTTCGCGTGCCGGGTCAGGACGTTGATCTCGTCCTCGCGCGAAGGCAGGGGGACCGTCAGCTTCAGGAGGAAACGGTCGAGTTGGGCCTCGGGGAGGGGGTAGGTGCCCTCGTACTCGACCGGGTTCTGGGTCGCGGCGACGAGGAACGGGTCGGGGAGCGGGCGGGGTGTTCCGTCGACGGTGACCTGACGTTCCTCCATGGCCTCGAGGAGGGAGGCCTGGGTCTTGGGGGGCGTGCGGTTGATCTCGTCGGCCAGGAGCAGGTTGGTGAAGACAGGGCCGGGCTGGAAGGAGAACTCTGCGGTGCGGGCGTCGTAGACCAGTGAGCCGGTGACATCGCTCGGCATCAGGTCGGGGGTGAACTGGACGCGCTTGGTGTCGAGTTCGAGCGTGGCGGCGAGCGCGCGGACCAGGAGCGTCTTGGCGACGCCGGGGACTCCTTCGAGGAGGACGTGGCCGCGGCAGAGGAGGGCGACGACGAGTCCGGTGACGGCGGGGTCCTGGCCGACCACGGCCTTCGCGATCTCGGTGCGCAGGGCCTCCAGGGAGGCGCGGGCGCTGTCCGGATCCGTAGGGGTCTCGGGGGTCGGGGCGCTCATGAGGTGCGTACCTCTCTTTCGAGGGCGTCGAGTTGGTCTGCCAGGCGGATGAGTGCGGCGTCGTCGGCGGGAGCCGCGCCGAAGAGGAGGTCCCTGGGGTCCGCGTCGGTTCCGTCGAGCCGGGCGGTGAGCGCGGGGAGCAGGGTCTCGGGTGAGTGGGCGTCCTGGGCGGCGACGCCGAGGAGCGGGGCGATCCGGGTACGGGTCGCGGTGCGCAGGACGGCGGCGGCGCGGTCGCGGGCGTCGGCCTTGCGGTAGAGGCGGGCGCGGCCCTCGGTGGCTTCGGAGGCGCGGATGGCGACCGGGAGGGGCTCGGTCACCAGGGGGCCGAGGCGGCGGCCTCGCCAGATGGCGGCGAGGACGGCGGCGAGGGCGAGTTGGAGCGCGCCCCACAGCCAGCCCGAGGGGATGAGGGAGAAGAAGCTGTCGGTGGTGCTGCCGGGGGTCTCGCCCTCGGTGACGGATGTGTCGGAGAGCGAAGGGAGGTACCAGACGAGATGGGGGCGGGAGCCGAGGAGTTGCAGGGCGAGCGAGGCGTTGCCCTGCTGGTCGAGGTGTTCGTTGGTGAGGATGTCGGCGGAGCCGAGGAGGACGGTGTCGCCGCCGCCCGAGGTCGGGAGGGTGACGAGGGTGGGCTGCCCGTCGGCGGGGTAGCAGGTGGTCGCCTCGTCGAGGTCGGTGGTGTATCGCTCGCCGCCGAGGTCGACGCTGCCGGCGCGGACGGCGGCGGGAAGGGCGCAGCTTGGCTCGCGGACCGTCACCGAGGCGCTGGTGGCGGTGGTGACGCCGGGGGCGAGGGCGCCGAGGGAGGTGGCTCCGGCGCCGACGAGGAGGGTGCGGCCGCCGGAGACGGTCATGGCCCGGTGCAGGGTGGACTGTTGATGGTCGGTCAGCAGGTCCGGTGTGGTGACCAGGAGGGTGCTGTCGGAGTCGGCGGCGGTGGTCGCCTCGTCGAGGGTGGTGACCACCTGGAGGGTGACGCCCTGGGCCTTGAGGATCTCGGCGACGGCCCGGCTGCCGTCGGGGTCGGCGGAGCGGGGGTCGAGGTGGCCGTGGTGGTCGGCGGAGCGCACGGTCGCCAGGACGACGCCGCCGATGAGGATCAGGGCGAGGACGAGGAGGACGCCTCGGGTCCGGGTCCAGAGCTGGCGGGGGGTGAGCGACGCCGAGGTGGTGCTGGTGGGAGGCCGGGTCATCGGGGCGCTCCCGCGGCGGCGGTGTCGAGGGTCGGCCTGGTCCGCTCCAGGGAGGTGTCCAGGTCCTCGATGCGGCGGTACGCGGGCTCGTCGGCGGTGCGGCCGCCGTATGTGATGTCGTCGAAGGAGCGGGCCGCGGCGCGGAGTTCGTCGGTGTGCGAGGGCAGGGTGCGGGCCGCCTCGGCGGCTGCCTCGTCGGCGGTGCGGCCAGGGCGGGGGTCGAGCAGGGTGCGCTCCTCCAGGGAGCGGACGATGGCCCGCATCCGTTCCTGGACGGCCTGGTTCCAGCGGCCGGCGTCGGCGTGCCGGGCGGCGGCGGCCCGGTGGTCGTCGGCGGTGCGAGGGCCGTCCTCGAAGAGGGAGTCCCCGGTGGTGGGGGTGCGCCGGGGGGTGCCGAGCCGCCACCAGACTCCGCCGACCAGGGCGAGTACGACCACGACGATCACGAGAAGTCCGAGCAGGCCGCCGGGGGTTGCTCCCGCCGCCGCGTCGAAGAGGCCGCCGACCCACTCCCAGAAGCGGGTGAGGCCGCGTTCGAGGAGGTTGGGTTCGTTCTCGTGGTACATCGGCTTGGACAGTTCCCGCTCCGCCGCCTCCCGTGCGGGGACGCGGGGAACGTCCACGGGTACGTCGTCGGCGCCTAGGAGCGGCCTCCGCGCCGTGATCGTGCCCCCCGTTTCGATCACCCTGTCAGCTCCCGGTGGCCGTATCGCCGGGGGCGGGGCCGTAGCCGGGGACACCGGCGGCGCGGGCGAGTTCGAGGTCCAGGGCTTCGCGGCGGATGCGCTGGTCGATGTAGAGGAGGACGGTCACGCCGGCCGAGATCGGGTACGTGATCGCGTTGATGACGACGCCGCCGATGCCGGTGATGATCAGGAACGTCCAGCCGAACTCGGGGGTGGATCCGGAGAGGAGGCCGTCGAAGCCCTTGCCGTCCAGGGCGATCCCGAGGATCGAGAACGGGATCGCGATGATCATCGCCACGAGGAAGAGCATCAGCTGCGTCAGGAGCGTGATGCCGAAGATCCGCCACCAGGCGCCCTGGACCAGCTTGGCGGAGCGCTTCAGCGACGGGACGATGCCCTGTCGCTCCAGCATCAGGGCGGGCGTGGCCAGGCTGAAGCGGACCATCAGCCAGATGACGACGGCCAGGCCGCCGAACGCGCCGAGGAGGACGAGCGCCGCGCCGGCGGCGGAGCCGACGAGGAGGCCGGGCAGCAGGGCGACCAGCATGATGGCCGCGCTCATCAGCGGCAGGAGCAGGGTCAGCCCGAGCAGTCGGAGCAGCCGGGGCCGGGCCTCCTGCCAGGCGGCGCCGAGCGAGACCGGGCGGCCGAGGACCGCGCGGCTGATGACCACGGTGAGCAGCGCGGCGCTGACCAGGGTGGCCATGAGGAGGATGAGGATCGCCGGGATCGAGCCGACGAGGCTCGTCTGCAGGGTGTCGCCGAGCTGGGCGAGCGCCTCGTCCGGGCTCGCGTCCGCGTCGATCTTGGGCGGCCTCGGGACGAGGAAGCGTTGGACGAGGATGTCGGCGGTCTGGGAGATCACCGCGACGGTGACCGTGATCGTGAGGACGGTGCGCCAGTAGGTACGCATCGTCGACACCGCGCCGTCGAGGATCTCGCCCATGCCCAGGGGGCGCAGCGGGATCACACCGGGCTTGGCGGCCGGGGGCCTGCCCCAGTTCCCCTGCGGCGGCGGGCCGCCCCAGCCCTGGCCGGGCCGGGGGCCGGGCGCCTGGCCGGGGACCGGCGCGGTCGGCGGGGTCCACTGTCCGGCGGGCGGCTGGTCCTTGGACCACTGGGGGGCGGAGCCGTTCGCGTCACCGGGCGTCGTGGGCCGGGGGACTCCGGCGCCGTCGTGGCCGTCGGAGGGAGCAGATCCGGGCGAGGTCCAGCCCGGAGTGTCGTTCACGGTCGTCCACCTCGAGGAATGGTCGCGGGGCCGACTCGGCGAGCCGGCGCGGTCACAGTGGCCGTTCCCCTGTCGGGGCGGCGGGCCGTGAGCCATCGTGCCACGAGGGGCCCGCCGGTGGGCGGGGCCCGCTATCACGTTCGTACCTTCCTTGCGGGAGCGTCCGGGGGTGGGCCAGGGGGCAGACTGGGCCGATGCCTGATCAGTACGCACAAACCGCGGCGGTGGCGGGGCGGCGAACGCGTGCTGGGGGAGAGTCCATGATCCGGGCCGGGCGGTTCCGTGGGCCGAGTGAGGCCGGTCAGGGTACGGTTCAGCACGGCCGACGGGGGCTACGGGGGTGACATCCATGTCTGACATCGACACCCACAGGCACCGACCGTCAACGGCGGGCAACCGCGGACGTCACCGCAGGTCAGTGAGGTATCTCACCAGCCGCCTTGAGACTGATACGGAAATGGGATGATGTCGATATGAAGGGACGCGTTCTCGTCGTCGACGACGACACCGCACTGGCCGAGATGCTCGGGATCGTGCTGCGGGGTGAAGGGTTCGAGCCGTCGTTCGTCGCGGACGGCGACAAGGCGCTCGCCGCATTCCGGGAGGTCAAGCCGGACCTGGTGCTGCTGGACCTGATGCTGCCCGGAAGGGACGGCATCGAGGTGTGCCGGCTCATCAGGGCCGAGTCCGGGGTGCCCATCGTCATGCTGACCGCCAAGAGCGACACGGTCGACGTCGTCGTGGGGCTCGAGTCCGGGGCCGACGACTACATCGTCAAGCCGTTCAAGCCGAAGGAGCTCGTCGCCCGGATCCGGGCGCGGCTGCGGAGGTCGGAGGAGCCCGCGCCGGAGCAGCTCGCCATCGGTGACCTGGTCATCGACGTGGCCGGGCACTCCGTGAAGCGCGACGGGCAGTCCATCGCCCTGACGCCGCTCGAATTCGACCTGCTCGTCGCGCTGGCCCGTAAGCCGTGGCAGGTCTTCACCCGTGAGGTCCTGCTGGAGCAGGTCTGGGGCTACCGGCACGCGGCCGACACCCGCCTGGTGAACGTGCACGTCCAGCGGCTGCGCTCGAAGGTCGAGAAGGACCCCGAGCGCCCGGAGATCGTGGTGACGGTCCGCGGTGTCGGCTACAAGGCGGGGCCGAGCTGACATGAGCAAGGGCAGTTCTGCTCCTGAGGCCGGGGACCGAGGAGTCCGGTCGGGGCGGGCTGTCGGACCGGGGCGGGGGGGCTCGCGATTCGGCCGTCTGCTCCAGGACGGGGCGCCTGGTGGTTCGGCGCTCCGGCTCCTCGCGCGCTGGGTACGTCGTCCGCTGCTGCCTGCCGTACGGCTGTGGCGGCGGAACATCCAGCTGCGGGTGGTCGCGGGCACCCTCCTGATGTCGCTCGGTGTGGTCCTGCTGCTCGGCCTGGTCGTCATCGGCCAGGTCCGTAACGGACTTCTCGACGCCAAGGAGCAGGCCGCCCAGAGCCAGGCCGCCGGTGGTTTCTCCGCCGCGCAGGACAAGGCGGCGACCACGCCGGCGGGGCCGGGCGGGCAGGAGGGCGGCCGGGCCGGTTCCTCGCTCACCTGGCGTTCCACGCTGGTGGAGCAGCTCGCGAGTGGTGGCCAGAGCGCGTTCAACGTGGTCGCGCTCTCCCTGGAGGACTCCGACGGGCCCGCGAGCCGGGGCGCCCGAGCCTCCGGCGAGGTCGATCCGGCCACGAGTATCCCCGCCGACCTGCGGCACTCCGTGGCCCAGGGCGCCGGCACCTTCCAGACGTACACCCGTGTCCACTACACCAACGGCAAGGGCTCCGAGCCGGGGCTCGTGGTCGGCAAGCGGCTCAACGACGCCGAGGGCACCCAGTACGAGCTGTACTACCTCTTTCCACTGACGCAGGAGGAGGACTCCCTCACCCTGGTCAAGGGCACGCTGGCGACCGCCGGGCTCTTCGTGGTGGTGCTGCTCGGCGCCATCGCCTGGCTCGTGGTGCGCCAGATCGTCACACCCGTGCGGATGGCGGCCGGGGTCGCGGAGCGGCTGTCGGCCGGACGTCTGCAGGAGCGGATGAAGGTCACCGGCGAGGACGACATCGCCCGCCTCGGTGAGGCCTTCAACAAGATGGCGCAGAACCTTCAGCTGAAGATCCAGCAGCTGGAGGAGCTCTCGCGGATGCAGCGGCGGTTCGTCTCGGACGTGTCGCACGAGCTGCGGACCCCGCTGACGACCGTACGGATGGCGGCCGACGTCATCCACGAGGCGCGCGTCGACTTCGATCCGGTCACCGCGCGCTCCGCCGAGCTGCTCGGCGACCAGCTCGACCGCTTCGAGTCGCTGCTCTCCGATCTGCTGGAGATCAGCCGCTTCGACGCGGGCGCGGCGGCGCTTGAGGCCGAGCCGATAGACCTGCGCCAGGTCGTACGGCGGGTGATCGGCGGCGCCGAGCCGCTCGCCGAGCGCAAGGGCGGCCGGATCGTGGTCGTCGGCGACGAGCAGCCGGTCGTGGCCGAGGCGGATGCCCGCCGGGTCGAGCGGGTGCTGCGCAACCTCGTGGTCAACGCCGTCGAGCACGGCGAGGGCAAGGACGTGATCGTCAGGCTGGCCTCGGCCGGCGGGGCCGTCGCGGTCGCCGTACGGGACTACGGAGTGGGCCTCAAGCCCGGCGAGGCGACCCGGGTGTTCAACCGGTTCTGGCGGGCCGACCCGGCACGCGCGCGTACCACCGGCGGGACGGGCCTGGGCCTGTCCATCGCGGTGGAGGACGCGCGGCTGCACGGTGGCTGGCTGCAGGCCTGGGGCGAGCCCGGTGGCGGCTCGCAGTTCCGGCTCACCCTGCCGCGCACCGCGGACGAGCCGCTGCGCGGATCCCCGATCCCGCTGGAGCCGGAGGACTCCCGGCGCAACCGGGAGCAGGCCAAGGCCCGGCCCGGGACCCGGGGGCAGGCCCAGGGGGAGACGCGGCAGGGCGCGGCGCGCCACGTGTCGTTGCCGGTGCAGCCGGTGGGAGACCGTCCGGCCCTGCCCGTACCGCCGCGGGTGCCGCCCGCGGCGCGGGCCACGGTGGACCCGACGGCGCTGCCGGGCAGTGGTGCCCGGGTGGTCGCGAGGGCGGCGGCCGAGGCCGACAGCGGGGAAGCGATGGCGTCGACGCACGCCGAGGGGGAGGACGGGACACGTGGGCGCTGACTTCCGAGGAGGGCGGAAGACGGCCAGGTCGAGCGTGCTTCTCGCGTGCGGCGGGCTGCTGGTGGCCGGGTGCGCGACGATGCCCGACAACGGGGACGTACGGCAGGTGAAGGCGTCCAACCCGGGCGACTCGCAGGTCCGCGTCTATGCCGTGCAGCCGCGGGAGAACGCCGAGCCCGACGAGATCGTCGACGGCTTCCTCGAAGCCATGACCAGTGACGATCCCGGCTTCGCGACGGCCAAGAAGTACCTGACGAAGCAGGCCGCGCGGTCCTGGAAGCCTGAGCAGAGCATCACGGTGCTCACCACGGCGCCGGACCGCGAGCAGGCCGACCGGCTCCCCGACCCCGAGACCCAGGGGCGGTCCTATCCGATCCGCGGCCGGCAGATCGGATACGTGGACGCCCGGCACGCCTACCAGCCGCGCAAGCCCACCGACTACCGGGACTTCATCCACGTCGTGCAGCAGCCCGCCGCCGACGGCAAGGGCAAGGAGTGGCGCATCGACCACCTGCCCCCCGGCCTTGTGCTCAGCGATGCCGACTTCCAGCGGAACTACCGCTCCGTCAACACCTACTACTTCGCGTCCGGTGAGGACTGGGTCGTCGCCGACCCGGTGTACATCCGGCAGCGGCAGGACCCGGTGACCCGGATGGATCCGGTGACGCAGACCGTCAGGGCGCTCCTGGAGGGGCCGACGAACTGGCTGAAGCCGGCCGTCGATTCGCGTTTCCCGTCCGGTACGCAGCTGAAGGAGGGCGTCACCACGCTCACGACGGACGACCAGTCCACGCTGAAGGTGCCGCTCAACTCCAAGGCCGACCGGGTGGGCGGGGAGGTGTGCCGGCGGATGGCGGCTCAGCTGCTGTTCACGCTCGGCGATCTGACGTCCGTACGGGTCGAACAGGTGGAGCTGCAGCGGGGTTCCGACGGTGGGCGGCTGTGCGTGCTGTCCAAGGCGCAGGCCGAGGAGTTCGCCCCGGTGCGCGACACGGGACGGGCGGAGAACCCGTTCTTCGTCGACGAGGAGGGCACGCTGAAGACGCTGCCCATCGGCGGCAAGGAGGACGCGCAGGCGGACGCGACGCTGGGGCCGTTCGGCAAGGGCGCCACGCCGCTGCGGTCGGTCGCCGTCGACCGGGACGAGAGCCGCGCGGCCGGGGTCGGCAAGGACGGGCGGGAGCTGCGCGTGGCGTCGATCCTCACCGACCAGGAGCTGCGCCCCGCGCTGGTGACGAGCACCGCGGCCAGGCCCGAGGACCGGTTGTCGGCGCCCAGCTGGGACGGCCGCGGGGATCTGTGGGTCGCCGACCGCAACCCGGCCGAGCCGAAGCTGTGGACGGTTCCGGACGGTGAGGGCACGCCCGTGGAGGTACGGGCGCCCTGGATGACGGGCGGCGCGCGCCTGGAGTCGCTGCGGGTCTCCGCCGACGGCGTGCGGATCGCTCTTCTCCTGAAGGAGAAGGACGGCCGGACGACCCTGAAGATCGGGCGGGTGGAGCGCGAGGGTGACGCGTCGCGGCCGACGGTGTCCGTCGTGGACCTGCAGTCCGTGGCGCCGCGCATGGAGACGGTCACGGCCGTGTCCTGGGCCGGTCCGAGCCGGCTCGTGGTGGTCGGCAAGGAAGCCGGTGGCGTCCAGCAGGTCCGGTACGTCCAGACCGACGGCGCGACGTCGGCGGCCTCGGTGCTGCCGGGCCTCAACGGGGTGACGGCGGTCGCCGCCCCCAACGACGACAAGGCGCCCGTCGTCGCCGACTCCGGCAACGACGGCATCGTGCGGCTGGTGCCGGGCGCGAACTGGCAGCGACTCGTCAAGATCGCGGGCACCGCTCCCGTCTACCCGGGGTAGCCACCGCCCCCCTCCGGGCGTTCCGGGCGTTCCGGGCGTTGTCCACAGGGGTGGCCGGGTGGGTCCCGCAGGAGGACAGTGGGAGCCATGCGGGGGTGGTGGCGCGAGATCGCCGGACTGGTGCTGCCGGTCGCCTGCGGAGGCTGCGGCAGGCCCCGTACGGAGTTGTGCCCGCCGTGCCGTGACGAGCTGACGGGTCCCGGGCCGCGCCGGGTCAGACCCCTGCCCGAGCCCGCCGGTCTGCCGGTGGTGCATGCCGCCGCGCCCTACGCCGACGCCGTACGTTCCGTCCTGCTCGCCCACAAGGAGCGCGGCGCGCTCTGGCTCGCCGGACCGCTCGGCTCCGCCCTTGCGGGCGCCGTGGAGGCGGCTGCCGGGCGCTCTGACGGCCCGGGGGCCGGTCCCCTTCTCCTCGTACCGGTGCCGTCGTCCCGGCGCTCGGTGCGGGCACGTGGCCACGATCCGACCCGGCGCATCGCGCTGGCCGCCGCCGGTCGGTTGCGCGGTCGGGGGCGGGCCGCACGGGTGATTCCGGTACTGCGCCAGCGCCGTGCCGTCGCGGACCAGTCGGGGCTCGGCGCCCCCGGGCGGTTCGCCAACCTGGCCGGGGCGCTGGAGGTCGTGGCGGGCGGCGCGCGGCTCATGGGGCGCGGACGGGTGGTCCTGGTCGACGACCTGATGACCACCGGCGCCTCGCTGACAGAGGCGGCGCGGGCACTGAGTGCCGTACACCCGTCGTTCATTCCGGGGTTGATCGGAGGCGATGTGGAAAGAGGATTCGTACAGCCGACGGCCGCGGTGGTCGCCTGTTCGCCGTCGTCGTTCGATATAAACCGGAACTGACCGGCGACTTGCATCGTTGCAGGTGGTGAGAGGTGAAAACACCCGTACGGAGGTATGTGGCTGCAGCGGGTGCCGACACCCGACCGAACGAGCTATGTTCGGTTGTGAGGAATGGCGAAGGCTACGCCTCATCGAATGCACGGGTGCGCCTACAGGACAGGAGTTCAGGGCGAATTAACCTCAGGTTGGTGGGGTGGGGATCTTGCCGACTGGGGAGGAGGAGGTGAAAGTCGCCAAGTCCGAGGCTCCGGCATTCACCGGAGTCTGGTGCAAAGGGAGATGCTCAGTGGCGTAGGAGCCGATCTGAGCGATCCGGGAACGGAGTTCTGCGTGGACATCGTCGTCAAGGGCCGCAAGACCGAGGTGCCCGAGCGGTTCCGCAAGCACGTGGCCGAGAAGCTGAAGCTGGAGAAGATCCAGAAGCTCGACGGCAAGGTGATCAGCCTCGACGTCGAGGTGTCCAAGGAGCACAACCCGCGGCAGGCCGACCGGTCCGACCGTGTGGAGATCACCGTCCATTCCCGAGGCCCGGTCATCCGGGCGGAAGCGGCGGCAGGCGACCCGTACGCAGCGCTCGACCTCGCCCACGGCAAGCTCGAGGCGCGCCTGCGCAAGCAGCACGACAAGAGGTACACCCGCCGTGGCAACGGCCGTCTCTCGGCCGCCGAGGTCGCCGACGTGGTGCCGGGCGTCGCCCAGCTGAACGGAAACGGCGAGCTGGTCGCCGACGAGGCCGGTGCCGTGCCCACCACGATGATGGGCTCCATCGAAGTGCAGGGCGAAGGCCCCCTGGTGGTCCGCGAGAAGACGCACAGGGCCGCCCCGATGACCCTCGACCAGGCGCTCTACGAGATGGAGCTCGTCGGTCACGACTTCTACCTCTTCGTCGACTCCGACACGAAGCAGCCGAGTGTCGTCTACCGGCGACACGCGTACGACTACGGCGTCATCCACCTGGAGAGCGACCCGCTCGCCGAGGGTGGCGGCGCCGGCGGTGCCCTCGGCGGCTGACCCACAGCCCGCAGGCACCCCCCGACCAACCCCCACAACTGTCCGTCTCGGTGCCCCTGGAGCGCCCCTTGCGCCCCCAGGGGCACCCCCGTGCGACCACGGGATCGCCGCGTTGTCGCCCGGGCATGAAATCATGGCGTGCACGCCAACCGGTGCTCCAAGAGCAGCGGTTGGAGGACCGAACACGAATTCAGGCCACGGCCTTCAGGGGGAGGAACGATGGCGGACAGCTTCGGGCCGGTGCACAGCGGGCGAGAGTCCGATGGCGCGGCCATCCCCGAGGGATCGGATTCAGCCAGCGGGGACTCCCGCAAAGAGCCGATCCGGGTCCTTGTGGTCGACGACCATGCCCTCTTTCGCCGGGGTCTGGAGATCGTCCTCGCCCAGGAGGAGGACATCCAGGTCGTCGGAGAGGCGGGTGACGGGGCCGAGGCGGTCGACAAGGCCGCGGATTTGTTGCCCGACATCGTGCTGATGGATGTACGGATGCCCAAACGAGGTGGCATCGAGGCCTGTACCTCCATCAAGGAGGTCGCCCCCAGCGCGAAGATCATCATGCTGACGATCAGCGACGAGGAGGCCGACCTCTACGACGCGATCAAGGCGGGCGCGACCGGCTATCTCCTGAAGGAGATCTCCACGGACGAGGTCGCCACCGCGATTCGCGCGGTGGCCGACGGCCAGTCGCAGATCAGTCCCTCGATGGCGTCCAAGCTCCTCACCGAGTTCAAGTCGATGATCCAGCGGACCGACGAGCGCCGGCTCGTGCCCGCGCCCCGGCTGACCGACCGCGAGCTGGAAGTCCTCAAGCTCGTCGCGACCGGGATGAACAACCGGGACATCGCGAAAGAACTCTTCATCTCCGAGAACACGGTGAAGAACCACGTCCGGAACATCCTGGAGAAGCTTCAGCTGCACTCCAGGATGGAGGCCGTCGTCTACGCGATGCGGGAGAAGATCCTGGAGATCAGGTGAGGGCGGCGGCCAGGGCCTCGGCCTGGGCCGGAGTCTCGGCGCGCTCGATCCGGACCGCGTCGCAGCCCACCCACTCGGCCGCCTCGCGCAGCGCCTGAGCCATCGGCGCGACCGCCTTGGCGGACTCCAGCGACACCTGCCGGGCCACCAGCGTGCGGCCCTCGCGCGCCGGGTCGACCCGGCCGAGCAGCTTTCCGCCCGCGAGCAGCGGCATCGCGAAGTAGCCGTGCACGCGCTTCTGCTTCGGCACGTACGCCTCCAGGCGGTGGGTGAAGCCGAAGATCCGCTCCGTGCGCGCCCGCTCCCAGATCAGCGAGTCGAACGGCGACAGCAGCGTCGTACGGTGCCGGCCGCGCGGCTCGCTCGCCAGCGCCGCCGGGTCCGCCCAGGCGGGCTTGGACCAGCCCGCCACCGTGACCGGGACAAGTCCCGAGGCCTCGACGACCGTGTCGAACTGCTCGTTCTTCAGCCGGTGGTAGTCGGCGATGTCCGCGCGCGTGCCCACGCCGAGCGCCTCGCCCGCCTGACGGACGAGCTGCCGGAGGCACTCGGTGTCGTCCAGGTCGTCGTGGAGCACGGCGTCCGGGATCGCCCGCTCGGCCAGGTCGTAGACCCGCTTCCAGCCGCGCCGCTCGGTGCACACCACCTCGCCGTACATCAGCGCCCGCTCGACGGCGACCTTCGACTCGGACCAGTCCCACCACTCGCCCTTGTTCTTCGCGCCGCCGAGCTCCGTCGCGGTCTGCGGGCCCTCCGCCCGCAGCTGCTTGATCACCGCGTCGTACGCCCCGTCCGGCAGGTCGTGGTACCACTGCGGACGCGAGCGGTAGCCGCGGCGCCGGAAGGCGAAGAGCGGCCACTCCTCGACGGGCAGGATGCAGGCCGCGTGCGACCAGTACTCGAAGGCGTGGCCCTCGGTCCAGTACGCGTCCTCGACCGTCGTACGCCCCACGGAGCCCAGGCGCGCGTACGGGATCAGCTCGTGCGAGCGGGCGAGCACGGAGATCGTGTCGAGCTGGACCTGCCCCAGGTGACGCAGGACGCCCCGCACGCCCGCGCGGCGGTCGGGCGCGCCCAGGAACCCCTGGGCCCGCAGGGCGATCCGGCGGGCTTCGTCCGCGGACAGTTCGGCGACGGGAGGCGGCACAGTGGTCATGATCCGCAGCCTAGAGGGCGGCACTGACACTCAGGCCTCGAACGCCGGAGCCGACGGCGGAGCCGACCGCGGAGCGGCCTGGGGAGCCGGCAGGTACGGCAGTGAGCCAGGGAGACCCAGGTCCGACGGGAGCAGCGAGCCCACCCACGAGTCCCGCAGGACGCCCTTGTTCGGCAGTGCGGCCCGCAGCACGCCCTCGATCCGGAAACCGGCCTTCTCGGCCGTCGCCAGGGAGCCCACGTTGCCGACCTCGGCCCGCCACTCCAGGCGCGTGCAGGCCAGGTCCTTGAAGGCCCAGCGGGCCAGGGCGAGGACGGTCTCCGTCATGTAGCCGCGGCCCCGGTGCTCCTTGGCCGTCCAGAAGCCGACCTCCCAGCTGCCCGAGCGCGGGTGGTGGAGCGCGGCGGCGGCGAGGATCGGGCCGCCCTGCCGGAGCCGTACGGCGAAGGTGTACTCGGTGTCGTTCCGCCAGCCGTCCGGGACGATCCGGTTCAGGAAGAACTCGGCGTCCTGACGCACGTAGGGCGAGGGCACCGTCGTCCAGCGCTGGATGTCGGGGTCCTGGCAGTGGGCGAGGACCTCGTCGAGGTCCTCGGGCCGGAACGTGTCGAGGGTCAGGCGGTCCGTGGTCAGTGTCGTCGGCTCCATGACGGAATTCTGGTCAGTGGAGGGGGCGGGGGCGAGCAGTTTTCGGGTCCTGGGGGCGGGAGCGCGGACTCGGGCCCGATTCCGGGCTGGGCGCGGGGCTGTGAGTGGGGGTGGGCGTGGGGTGGGCGCGTGGGGCTGTGCATAGGGCTGTGCGTAGGGCTCGTGCGGGTTCCGGGCCCGGATTCCGGTCTGGATTCCGGCCCGTTTTCCGGGCCCTGGGCCCGGTCGGCGGGGAGTTTTGGAAGCGAACACTTTTCGGGCGCTGCGGCACCTTCGGCGCGTCTCGTGCGTTCTCATTCCGGGCAGCGGTGACGCTCCGGCCCTCGGGCCTCCCGACGCGGCGGCGGTCTCGCTTACGATGGCCGTTGCGGTGGGGACCACCTGCCGTGCCCGCGCCCGAGTCCATCACACGACCCAGTGCCAGGCCCGACCGGCAAGGAGACCAGCCTCAGTGTCCGTCTTCAACAAGCTCATGCGTGCAGGCGAAGGCAAGATCCTGCGCAAACTGCACCGCATCGCGGACCAGGTCAACTCCATCGAAGAGGACTTCGTCAACCTCTCCGACGCCGAGTTGCGGGCGCTCACCGATGAGTACAAGCAGCGGTACGCCGACGGTGAGAGCCTCGACGACCTGCTCCCCGAAGCCTTCGCGACCGTCCGCGAGGCCGCCAAGCGCGTCCTCGGCCAGCGTCACTACGACGTGCAGCTGATGGGCGGCGCCGCCCTCCACCTCGGCTATGTCGCCGAGATGAAGACCGGTGAGGGCAAGACCCTCGTCGGTACGCTCCCGGCCTATCTCAACGCGCTGTCCGGCAAGGGCGTCCACCTGATCACGGTGAACGACTACCTGGCCGAGCGTGACTCCGAGATGATGGGGCGCGTCCACAAGTTCCTGGGCCTGCAGGTCGGCTGCATCCTGGCCAACATGACGCCGGCCCAGCGTCGCGAGCAGTACGCCTGCGACATCACGTACGGCACGAACAACGAGTTCGGCTTCGACTACCTGCGCGACAACATGGCGTGGTCCAAGGACGAGCTCGTCCAGCGCGGCCACAACTACGCCTGCGTCGACGAGGTCGACTCGATCCTGGTCGACGAGGCCCGTACGCCGCTGATCATCTCCGGCCCGGCCGACCAGGCCACGAAGTGGTACGGCGACTTCGCCAAGCTCGTCACCCGCCTCACCCGCGGCGAGGCCGGCAACCCGCTCAAGGGCATCGAGGAGACCGGCGACTACGAGGTCGACGAGAAGAAGCGGACCGTCGGCATCCACGAGTCCGGCGTCGCCAAGGTCGAGGACTGGCTGGGCATCGACAACCTCTACGAGTCGGTGAACACCCCGCTCGTCGGTTACCTGAACAACGCCATCAAGGCCAAGGAACTGTTCAAGAAGGACAAGGACTACGTCGTCATGGACGGCGAAGTCATGATCGTCGACGAGCACACCGGCCGTATCCTCGCCGGCCGCCGCTACAACGAGGGCATGCACCAGGCGATCGAGGCGAAGGAAGGGGTGGACATCAAGGACGAGAACCAGACGCTCGCCACGATCACCCTGCAGAACTTCTTCCGCCTCTACGACAAGCTCTCCGGCATGACCGGTACGGCCATGACCGAGGCCGCCGAGTTCCACCAGATCTACAAGCTCGGCGTCGTCCCGATCCCGACGAACAGGCCGATGATCCGCAAGGACCAGTCGGACCTGATCTACCGGACCGAGGTCGCCAAGTTCGCCGCCGTCGTCGACGACATCGCGGAGAAGCACGAGAAGGGCCAGCCGATCCTCGTCGGTACGACGTCGGTCGAGAAGTCCGAGTACCTCTCGCAGCAGCTCTCCAAGCGCGGCATCCAGCACGAGGTGCTCAACGCCAAGCAGCATGACCGTGAGGCCACGATCGTCGCCCAGGCGGGCCGCAAGGGCGCCGTCACCGTCGCCACGAACATGGCCGGTCGAGGCACCGACATCAAGCTCGGCGGCAACCCGGACGACCTCGCCGAGGCCGAGCTGCGCCAGCAGGGCCTGGACCCGGTCGAGCACGTCGAGGAGTGGGCCGCGGCCCTCCCCGCCGCCCTGGAGCGCGCCGAGAAGGCCGTGAAGGCGGAGTTCGAGGAGGTCAAGGACCTCGGCGGGCTGTACGTGCTCGGCACCGAGCGCCACGAGTCGCGCCGTATCGACAACCAGCTGCGTGGTCGTTCCGGCCGTCAGGGCGACCCGGGCGAGTCCCGTTTCTACCTCTCCCTCGGCGACGACCTGATGCGCCTGTTCAAGGCCCAGATGGTCGAGCGCGTCATGGCCATGGCCAATGTGCCGGACGACGTGCCGATCGAGAACAAGATGGTCACGCGCGCCATCGCCTCCGCGCAGTCCCAGGTCGAGACCCAGAACTTCGAGACGCGTAAGAACGTCCTGAAGTACGACGAGGTCCTCAACCGGCAGCGTGAGGTCATCTACGGCGAGCGCCGCCGCGTCCTGGAGGGCGAGGACCTGCACGAGCAGATCCAGCACTTCATGGACGACACGATCGACGACTACATCCGCCAGGAGACCGCCGAGGGCTTCGCGGAGGAGTGGGACCTCGACCGGCTCTGGAACGCGTTCAAGCAGCTGTACCCGGTGAAGGTGACCGTGGACGAGCTGGAGGACGCGGCCGGTGACCGCGCGGGCATCACCGCCGAGTTCATCGGCGAGTCCGTCAAGGACGACATCCACGAGCAGTACGCCGCCCGTGAGAAGTCGCTCGGCTCGGACATCATGCGCGAGCTGGAGCGCCGCGTGGTCCTCTCCGTGCTCGACCGTAAGTGGCGCGAGCACCTCTACGAGATGGACTACCTGCAGGAGGGCATCGGCCTGCGCGCGATGGCCCAGAAGGACCCGCTGGTCGAGTACCAGCGCGAGGGCTTCGACATGTTCACCGCGATGATGGAGGGCATCAAGGAGGAGTCCGTCGGCTACCTGTTCAACCTGGAGGTCCAGGTCGAGCAGCAGGTCGAGGAGGTCCCGGTGCAGGACGCGGCGCCTTCCCTCACCAAGGACGCGGTGCCGGCCGGGCGCCCGGAGATCCGCGCGAAGGGCCTGGAGGCCCCGCAGCGTCCGGACCGGCTGCACTTCACCGCGCCGAAGGTGGACGGTGACGGCAGCGTCGTCGAGGGCGACTTCGTGAGCGAGGACGCCTCGGCCGGCGGTGACGGTCTGACGCGTGCGGAGCGCCGCAAGGCGCAGAAGAGCACGGGCGGGCGTCGCCGGAAGAAGTAACCCCTGTGGGGGAACCCCTTGTGGGGTAGGAGGGGCCGGGCACCTGAGGGTGGTCGGCCCCTTCGGCTTGGGTGGGGCTTCATGGGTGGGTTGGCTGGGTCGGTCGCGTCGGTCGCGTCGGTCGCGTCGGTTGGGTCGGCACGCGCGCGTGGAGGCCGCTGTCCAGACGGAGGCCGTCCAGCTCCACGGCGGCGCAGCGCCAGCGGCGGTCGGCGCCGAGCTCCAGCCTGAAGGCCATGGCGCGTACGCCCCGGCCCGTCGCGACGCTGGCGAAGGCCTCCAGGACGCCCGCGGTGGGCTGGGCCCGGCAGCTGCGGAGTACGGGGCGGATGCCGTGACCCCCGAAGGGGGTCGTGGGGGCGAGCTGGACCAGCTGCTCGTACGCCTCTCCCACGGTCTGGCCCAGCATCCAGTGAACGGGCCGCTGACCGCTCAGGACGAGCAGCAGGCGCTCGGCGAAGTAGGCGTGCGTGGGGACGACGCGTGGAGCCGTACGGGCGCGTGGAGCGGCCGTTCCTGGGCGCGCTCCGGCCGAGCCGCGCGGGCTGGTGCCGGCGGGGCCGCGTGGGGCCGAGCGGGGGCGTGGGGTCCGGGGGCGGGTGGTGGCGGCGGGTGCGGTGGTGGTGGGTGTGGCTGTGGTGCGTGTGGTGGGCGTGGTGGGCGTGGTGGTGGTGTTCATGGCTTGTCCCCGTTCCCTCGCGCCCGGTGATCTACCAGGCAGTAACTTCTGTCGGGGATCTTGTACGGGGACGGTTCGCGGCGTCGCAAGGCGGCGGCGACCGCTGGGCGGGCCTTCGGCAGGTTCACCTATCAGGGTGACGCGGGGGGCCTACTGGTCTGTCGGGGTGGGGTCAGGGGATCCCTCGGGTGGACCGACGAGACGGCGGCCTGGAGACCCCGAAGGGGTACTCCGCACGTATCCTGAGGGCGTTTCCGACTACGAAAGCGGCCAGCCATGCGCGTGTACGTCCCCCTGACCCTCCCCGGTCTCGCACAGGCGCACAAGGCGGGCGAGCTGGGCCCCGGTCCGCTGACCGCCTACGCCGTCACCCCCGCGCTGCGCGAGTGGTACGTCTCCGACGACATCGAGGAGCTCGAGTACGCGGCGCTCAGCCGGGCCGCCGCCGCGTCGCTGCGGCTGCTCGCCGGGGACCCCTCGGCCGCGCGGCGCCGGATCGTCGTCGCCGTCGACGTACCGGACAAGGAGGCCGTCGTCGACCCTGACCGCGGGCTCGACGCCGGCTCGCTGGGCGAGGTCCGTATCGCCGGAGCCGTACCGCTGGCCAAGGCCGCTGCCGTGCACGCCGACGCGGACGACGCGGAGGCGGACGTCTCGGCGGCGGCGGACGCGCTGGGCGCGGCGGACCAGGGGGACGACGACGCCCAGTTCACGGTGGACGGGGCGGAGGACCACGAGCTGCTCTGGTTCGGGGTGCAGGAGATTCCGGGGCTGCTCGGCTGACTCCTGCGTGTCGGTGCGGGCCGGTACCGTCTTTGCATGGGGAAGCACGGGAAGCACCTGGTCTGGGACTGGAACGGCACGCTGCTCGACGACATCGAGGCGGTCATCGGCGCGACGAACGCCGCCTTCGCCGAGCTGGGGCTCGAGCCGATCACACTCGCGCGGTACCGGGAGCTGTACACGGTGCCGGTGCCGAAGTTCTACGAGCGGCTGATGGGGCGGCTGCCCACGGATGCCGAGTGGGTGGTGATGGACGACGCGTTCCATCGGCACTACTGGCAGCGGGCCGAGGCGTGCGGGCTGACCACCGGGGCGGCGGAGCTGCTGGCCGCGCGGCAGGCGTCCGGGTTCACGCAGTCGCTGCTCTCGCTGGCTCCGCACGCGGAGCTGGTGCCTCTGGTGCGTCGGCACGGGATCGAGGAGCGGTTCGTCCGGGTGGACGGGCGGATCGGGGCGTCGACGGAGGGGAAGTCGGCGCACATGGTGCGGCACCTCGAGGCGCTGTCGGCGTTGGGTGGCGGCCTGCCCGTGCTCGCTGAGCGGGTGGTCGTCATCGGGGACGCGGCCGACGATGCGCGGGCGGCGGCGTATGTGGGGGCGCGGGCGGTGCTGTACACCGGGGGGTCGCACAGCCGGGCGTCTTTGGAGGCGGCGGGGGTGCCGGTCGTCGACTCGCTCGCGGAGGCGGTGGCTGTCGCGGAGGAGCTGGTCTAGGGGCGGGGCGGCTGCGGGCCGATGGGGGTGCGCCCGGCCTTTGGTCGGGCTTGTTGTTCCCGCCCGCACCGAGCGTGCGGCATGGATGGCAGAGGTGCGGGTCTTCCCGTGGGTGGTGTCGGCGCCGTCGGCGGCCGCGGGCCGGTACGGGGCGCAGTTCCGGGGGCGGCGGCGGGGGTTCGTCAAGGGTGCCGGGTTGCCGAAGTGGCGTGGCGCGCTGGCCAGAGTGTCAAAGTTCGGGGTTTGTGTTTGTACACATACTGCTCATGACGGGTCCCGGGAGGCGAGCGGTAGGCTCGTCACTGCGGCTCAACGGGCTTGTACCCAAGGTGTGTTGAGCGTTCGAAGCCCCCTGGACGTGGCGAAGGGAGATCCGGAAGAGGCCTCAGCTTGCCGGCCGGCCTCTCCTGTGGATCTCCCCTCGCGTGCCAACGGGGGCACCCCCTGTTGCGAGGAGAGTGGTTCCCTTGGCGTCTCACGACGGTATCTCAGACAGGCCCCCGGACGGCAGCCGTGCTTTGGCGTCGTTCGCCGTATCTGTGGGGCTCTGCGGGTGGCGGTGAGCGTCCGCCGGTGAGGAGGGTCGGGCGCGGGTCCCGCCCGCGCCTGCCCGCTGCCTCAGCCCGCCGCCCGCAGCACCTTCAGGAACTCGCGCATCCACGTCGGGTGGTCCGGCCAGGCTCGGGAGGAGACCAGGGTGCCGTCGACCACCGCCTCCGTGTCCTGGAAGGTCGCGCCCGCGGCCTGCATGTCCAGTTCCAGGGCCGGGTACGCCGTGACCCTGCGGCCCTCCAGGCCGCCGATCGCCGCCGTCAGGAGCGGGCCGTGGCAGATCTGCGCCACCGGCTTGTCCGCGTCGAAGAAGGACTTCAGGATCTTGCGGAGCTCGGGGTCGTTGCGCAGGTACTCCGGTGCCCGGCCGCCCGGGATCACCACCGCCACGTAGTCGCCCGGGTCCACCTCCGAGAACGCCAGGTCGGCGGGCCAGGAGTACCCCGGCTTCTCCGTGTACGTGTCGTAGCCCGGCTCGAAGTCATGCACCACGAACCTCAGCTGCTTGCGCGCCGGGGCCGCGATGTGGACGTCGTACCCCTCCTCCAGAAGCCGCTGGTAGGGGTACATCACCTCCAGCGACTCCGCCGCGTCCCCGGTCACGATCAAGATCTTTGCCATGGTCACTCCCGGCTCTCGGATCTCGGTTCCTGCCCCAGGACACTGTGTCGCTGTCCATAACGTCAAACTTCCACCCCTGCTTTTGTACACATACGGACCATGACGGCCGGGGGGTGTGGGGCGATAGGCTTTTCCCGTGATCAGCGCGATACGCCGAGGGGGCAGCGAAGCCCCCGGCCATCGCCCGGAGCGCTTCCGCGGCCGGGCCGACATGGCGTTCGCCGACTCTCACGGCCCGGGCGCGGCGCCAGAAATGGCTGATATCCGCTCGGGCATCTCCCATTGCGGCATAACGTTGACTCCGACCGGTATCACCGCGTCGTGGCGTTGTGTCCTTTCTTCCACCGACGTCACGCAATGGCGCGCGACAGGAGCCAGAGGACATGCAGACCAAGCTGGACGAAGCCAAGGCCGAGCTGCTCGCACGGGCCGCCCGGGTAGCTGAGACCGGCCCGGTCGGGGGGCAACTTCCGACAGGGCCCGAGAACGGAAAGCGCCCGGACGGCGACACCGTGCTCGACTACCTCCAGCGCTACTACCTGCACACCGCGCCCGAGGACCTCACCGACCGCGACCCGGTGGACGTCTTCGGCGCCGCTCTCTCGCACTACCGGCTCGCGGAGAACCGCCCCCAGGGCACCGCGAACGTCCGCGTCCACACCCCGACGGTCGAGGAGAACGGCTGGACCTGCAGCCACTCCGTCGTCGAGGTCGTCACCGACGACATGCCCTTCCTCGTCGACTCCGTGACGAACGAGCTGTCGCGCCAGGGGCGTGGCATCCACGTCGTCATCCACCCGCAGGTCCTCGTCCGCCGCGATCTCACCGGCAAGCTCATCGAGGTCCTCACCACCGAGCCCAAGGGCGACCTGCCCCACGACGCGCTCGTCGAGTCCTGGATCCACGTCGAGATCGACCGCGAGACCGACCGCGCCGACCTCAAGCAGATCACCACCGACCTGCTCCGCGTCCTCTCCGACGTCCGCGAGACCGTCGAGGACTGGGAGAAGATGCGCGACGCCGCGCTGCGCATCGCCGAGGAGCTCCCGAACGAGCCCACCGCCGACGACCTGCGCCCCACCGAGGTCGAAGAGGCCCGCGAGCTGCTGCGCTGGCTCGCCGCCGACCACTTCACCTTCCTCGGCTTCCGCGAGTACGAGCTGGTCAACGGTGACGCGCTGGCCGCCGTCCCGGGCACGGGGCTCGGCGTCCTGCGCTCCGACCCGCACCACAGCGGTGGGGACGAGAACCACGCCCACCCCGTCTCGCCGTCCTTCAGCCGGCTGCCCGCCGACGCCCGCGCCAAGGCGCGCGAGCACAAGCTGCTGATCCTCACCAAGGCCAACAGCCGATCCACCGTGCACCGGCCCTCCTACCTCGACTACGTCGGCGTCAAGAAGTTCGACGAGTCGGGGAACGTCGTCGGTGAGCGACGGTTCCTCGGGCTGTTCTCCTCGGCCGCCTACACCGAGTCCGTCCGTCGCGTTCCCGTCATCAGCCGCAAGGTCCAGGAAGTCCTCGACGGCGCCGGCTTCTCGCCGAACAGCCACGACGGCCGCGACCTGCTCCAGATCCTGGAGACGTACCCCCGCGACGAGCTCTTCCAGACCCCGCCGGACGAGCTGCGCGAGATCGTCACCAGCGTCCTGTACCTGCAGGAACGGCGCCGGCTGCGGCTCTACCTGCGCCAGGAGGAGTACGGCCGCTTCTACTCGGCCCTCGTCTACCTGCCGCGCGACCGCTTCAACACCACCGTCCGCGAGCGCCTCACCGACATCCTCAAGGAGGAGCTCGACGGGACCAGCGTCGACTTCACCCTGATGAGCACCGAGTCCGTGCTCACCCGGCTCCACTTCGTCGTCCGTGTCGCCCCCGGCACCGAGCTGACCCCGCTCACCGACGCCGACAAGGACCGCATCGAGGCCCGGCTCGTCGAGGCCGCCCGCTCCTGGGCCGACGGCTTCGCCGAGGCCCTCAACGCCGAGTTCGGCGAGGAGCGCGCCGCCGAGCTGCTGCGCAAGTACGGCAACGCCTTCCCCGAGGGCTACAAGGCCGACCACTCGCCGCGCGCCGCCGTCTCCGACCTGGTCCACCTGGAGCAGCTGAGCCGCAGCGACAAGGAGTTCGCGCTCTCGCTGTACGAGCCGGTCGGCTCCGCCCCCGGCGAGCGCCGCTTCAAGATCTACAAGTCCGGCGACCAGATCTCCCTCTCCGCCGTGCTCCCGGTGCTCAACCGGCTCGGCGTCGAGGTCATCGACGAGCGTCCGTACGAGCTGCGCTGCTCCGACCGTACGCACGCCTGGGTCTACGACTTCGGCATGCGGATGCCCGCCCCGACCACCAACGGCCAGTCGTTCTCCGACGACGCCCGCGAGCGGTTCCAGGAGGCGTTCGCCGCGACCTGGACCGGCGAGGCCGAGAACGACGGCTTCAACGCGCTGGTGCTCTCCGCCGGTCTGAGCTGGCGGCAGGCCATGGTGCTGCGCGCCTACGCCAAGTACCTGCGCCAGGCCGGTTCGACGTTCAGCCAGGACTACATGGAGGACACCCTCCGCAACAACGTCCACACCACCCGGCTGCTCGTCTCCCTCTTCGAGGCCCGGATGGCCCCGGAGCGCCAGCGGGCCGGCGTCGAGCTGATCGACGCGCTCCTCGAAGAGCTGGACGCCGCCCTCGACCAGGTCGCGAGCCTGGACGAGGACCGCATCCTGCGCTCCTTCCTCACCGTCATCAAGGCGACCCTGCGGACGAACTTCTTCCAGAGCGCCAGCGAGGGAAGCGGCAAGGGGGGCCAGACCACCGCGGAGGGCGTCCCGCACTCCTACGTGTCGATGAAGTTCGACCCGCAGGCCATCCCCGACCTGCCCGCGCCCCGCCCGGCGTACGAGATCTGGGTGTACTCGCCGCGTGTCGAGGGCGTCCACCTGCGCTTCGGCAAGGTCGCCCGAGGCGGCCTGCGCTGGTCCGACCGGCGTGAGGACTTCCGTACCGAGATCCTCGGCCTGGTCAAGGCGCAGATGGTGAAGAACACCGTCATCGTGCCCGTCGGCGCCAAGGGCGGCTTCGTCGCCAAGCAGCTCCCGGACCCGTCCGTGGACCGCGACGCCTGGCTCGCCGAGGGCATCGCCAGCTACAAGACCTTCATCTCGGCGCTGCTCGACATCACCGACAACCTGGTCGCGGGCGAGGTCGTCCCGCCGGTCGACGTGGTCCGCCACGACGAGGACGACACCTACCTCGTCGTCGCCGCCGACAAGGGCACCGCGACCTTCTCCGACATCGCCAACGAGGTCGCCGTCTCCTACGGCTTCTGGCTCGGCGACGCCTTCGCCTCCGGCGGCTCCGCCGGTTACGACCACAAGGGCATGGGCATCACCGCGCGCGGCGCCTGGGAGTCCGTCAAGCGGCACTTCCGCGAGCTCGGCCACGACACCCAGACCCAGGACTTCACCGTCGTCGGCGTCGGCGACATGTCCGGCGACGTCTTCGGCAACGGCATGCTCCTGAGCGAGCACATCCGGCTCGTCGCGGCCTTCGACCACCGGCACATCTTCATCGACCCCAACCCGGACGCGGCCGTCTCGTACGCCGAGCGGCGCCGCCTCTTCGAGCTGCCCCGCAGCTCCTGGGCCGACTACGACACCGAGCTGCTCTCCGCGGGCGGCGGCATCCACCCCCGTACCGCCAAGTCGATCCCGGTCAACGCGCAGATGCGCGCGGCCCTCGGCATCGAGGCCGGCGTCACCAAGATGACCCCGGCCGAGCTGATGCAGGCGGTCCTCCACTCGCCCGTCGACCTGCTGTGGAACGGCGGCATCGGTACGTACGTCAAGTCGTCCGCCGAGTCGAACGCGGACGTCGGCGACAAGGCGAACGACGCCATCCGCGTCAACGGCGAGGACCTGCGCGTCAAGGTCGTCGGCGAGGGCGGCAACCTCGGTCTGACCCAGCTCGGCCGCATCGAGTTCGCCCGCAAGGGCGGCCCCGAGGGCGAGGGCGGCAAGGTCAACACCGACGCCATCGACAACAGCGCCGGCGTGGACACCTCCGACCACGAGGTCAACATCAAGATCCTGCTCAACGGGCTCGTCTCCGAGGGGGACATGACCGTCAAGCAGCGCAACAAGATCCTCGCCGAGATGACCGACGAGGTCGGCGCGCTCGTCCTGCGCAACAACTACGCGCAGAACGTGGCCCTGGCCAACGCCGTCGCCCAGTCGCCGTCCCTGCTCCACGCCCACCAGCGCTTCATGCGCCGCCTGGGCCGCGACGGGGCCCTGGACCGCTCGCTGGAGTTCCTGCCCAACGACCGGCAGATCCGCGAGCTGCTCAACAACGGCAAGGGCCTGAGCCAGCCGGAGCTCGCCGTCCTCCTCGCGTACACCAAGATCACGGTGGCCGACGAGCTGATCCACACCGAGCTGCCGGACGACCCGTACCTGCGCGGGCTGCTCCACGCGTACTTCCCGACGCAGCTGCGCGAGAAGTTCGCCGACGCGGTGGACAACCACGCGCTGCGCCGCGAGATCGTCACCACGGTCCTGGTCAACGACACCGTCAACACCGGTGGCTCGACCTTCCTGCACCGCCTCCGCGAGGAGACCGGCGCGTCGATCGAGGAGATCGTCCGCGCGCAGACCGCCGCCCGCGCCATCTTCCGGCTCGGCGAGGTCTGGGACGCCGTCGAGGCGCTCGACAACGAGGTCCCTGCCGACGTCCAGACCCGGATGCGGCTGCACTCCCGCCGGCTGGTCGAGCGCGGTACGCGCTGGCTGCTCGGCAACCGTCCGCAGCCGCTCCAGCTCGCCGAGACCATCGAGTTCTTCGCCGAGCGGGTGGAGGAGGTCTGGGCGAAGCTCCCGCAGCTGCTGCGCGGCGCGGACCTGGACTGGTACAAGTCGATCCTGGGCGAGCTGACCGAGGTCGGCGTGCCGGAGGAGCTCGCCCTGCGGGTCGCCGGCTTCTCCTCCGCCTTCCCGACGCTCGACATCGTCGCGATCGCCGACCGCACCGACAAGGACCCGCTGGCCGTCGCCGAGGTCTACTACGACCTGGCCGACCGGCTGCGGATCACCCAGCTCATGGACCGCATCATCGAGCTGCCGCGCGCCGACCGGTGGCAGTCGATGGCTCGCGCCTCCATCCGCGAGGACCTCTTCGCCGCGCACGCCGCCCTCACGGCGGACGTGCTCTCGGCGGGCAACGGGACCTCGATGCCGGAGGAGCGGTTCAAGGCCTGGGAGCAGAAGAACGCGGCGATCCTCAGCCGGGCGCGCACCACGCTGGAGGAGATCCAGGGCTCGGAGACCTTCGACCTGGCGAACCTGTCGGTGGCGATGCGGACGATGCGGCAGCTGCTGCGGACGCACAGCTAGCCGGCAAGCGTTCGGTACGCGTGTGAGTGGGCCCCGTCGGATTTTCCGGTGGGGCCCACTCACGTCCCGCGTCTCATGCCTTCGTCACCTTCCACAGGCGGCGCGCCGCCAGCAGGGCCGCCGTGAGCAGCAGCGCGTTGCGGAGCACCATGACGGTCAGGCCCTCCCAGGAGCCGGCCACCACCTCGTCGTAGAGGACCGGGTACGCCAGTGAGCTGAGCCCGGCCGCGGGCAGGAGCAGCAGCGCGACCGGCCGCATCACGGTCCGGCGCGAGGTCAGACAGACGGCGGCGAGGCCGAGCAGCCAGATCATGTACTGCGGGCTGATCACCCGGCTGGTGACCGTGAAGAGCAGGACGGCGGCGAGCGCCGCGTCCAGCGGGGTCGCCTCGTTCCAGGTGCGCGCCCGTAGGCGCCAGACCAGCAGCCAGACGAAGGCCAGGGCGGTCAGGAGCAGTGCCACCCGGCCCACGCTGGAGACGTACGGGCCGACGTACTCGAAGGCGCCGTAGCGGTACTGGACCTGGCCCGGCCAGATGCCGGCCGCCCGCGCGAGCGAGAGCGCGGTACCGCCGAGCGACTCGATCTGGATGCCCCGGCTGCCCTGCTGGCGCAGGAAGCCGAGTGACTGGGAGAAGCAGAGCGCGAGGGTCGCGAGGAGCACGGCGACGGTCGCGGCGGCGGCGATCCAGGCGTCGCGGGTGGTACGTCCGCGGGGCGTGCCGATCAGGGTCAGCACCGGCCACACCTTGACCAGCGCGCCGAGCCCGGCGAGGGCGCCGCCGATCCGGTGTCCCGCGGCCGAGCGGGAGGCGACCGCGAGCAGGCCGAGCACGGCGAGGGCGGTGACCTGGACGTCGTACCGGGCGAGGGGGATGTGCAGGAGGAGGGGGAGCCCGGCGACCCAGACCCAGGCGCCGTGCGTGACGCGGCTGCTGTCGGCACGGGCGAGGGCCAGGGTGACGGCGGCGTCGGCGAGGAGGGTGAGGGCGACGAAGGCCTGGAAGTACGTGAGCCAGGGCAGCACGCCGGGGGACATGATGACCAGTCCGGCGCCGGGCGGGTACTGCCAGGTGACGTCGTCCACGGGGAAGGTGCCCTGGGCGAACTGGCGGTACCAGATCTGGTAGAGCACGTACACCTCGCGGCCCACCCCGCCGACGCCCAGGCTGTCGCGCAGCAGGAGCAGCAGCATGCCCGCGCGGGTGAGGGACCAGACGACGGCGAGGGCGAGGGCGGGGCCGCGGCCGACGTTGACGAAGGTCGCGGCGGTGAAGGTGTCCGACTCGAAGGGGGAGCTGGTGAGGGCGGGGGGCGCGGGGGCGCAGTTGGACGTGTCGGTGGCCCGCTCGGATCCGGGGGCGGCGTCGAGGGAGGATCCCGGGTCGGTTCCGGGAGCGGCGCCCGGGCCGGATCCGGGGTCGGATCGAGGGTCGGGCTGTGGCTGAGGGGTGCGGTCGCGATGCGTCGTCATCGAAACCGCACTCTATTGCGGTCTGGGGGTATTTCAGGTGTTTTGTCAGCCCTTCTTGGTGAACGCCTCGTACTCCGCCACCACCTCCTTCGCCGGACCGTCCATCCGCAGGGTCCCCGCCTCCAGCCACAGCGCCCGGTCGCAGGTCTGGGTGATCGTCGAGTTGGAGTGGGAGACGAGGAAGACGGTGCCCGCCTCGGCGCGCAGCTCGTCGATCCGCTCCTGGCTGCGGCGGCGGAACCGGGCGTCGCCCGTGGAGAGCGCCTCGTCGATCAGCAGCACGTCGTGGCTCTTGGCCGCCGCGATGGAGAAGCGGAGGCGGGCGCCCATGCCGGAGGAGTACGTCCGCATGGGCAGCGAGATGAAGTCGCCCTTCTCGTTGATCCCGGAGAAGTCCACGATGTCGTCGTAGCGGGCCTCGATCTCCCCGCGCGTCATGCCCATCGCGAGCCCGCCGAGCATCACGTTGCGCTCGCCGGTCAGGTCGTTCATCAGGGCCGCGTTCACGCCGAGCAGGGAGGGCTGGCCCCGGGTGTAGATGCTGCCCTGGTTGACGGGCAGCAGGCCTGCGACGGCCTTGAGGAGGGTGGACTTCCCCGAACCGTTCGAACCGATCAGGCCGATCGCCTCGCCCCGGTACGCGGCGAAGCTGACGCCCTTGACCGCGTGGACCTTGCGGGCGCCGGGTGTGGCGCGGCGCGCGAAGATCCGGTTGAGCGCGGCGGTGGCGCTGCCCTTGCCGGTACGCGCGCCGTTGACGGTGTACGTGATGTGGACGCCGTCGGCGACGACGGTGGGTTCCCGTTCCTGGGGCTGCGGCGGTGTGTGCGTCGGCGTCTTCGTCAGGGTCTGTTCAGCCACGGCCGTACGTCTCCTCTGCCTTCCAGAAGTAGATGAACCCGCCCGCGAAGGCCACCAGCGCCCACCCGGCGGCCAGCGCCCAGACGTGGGGCGGCAGTTGGCCGGCGGTGAAGCTCTCGATCAGCGCGAAGCGCATCAGGTCGATGTAGACGCTCGCCGGATTGCACTGGAGCGCCGTGACCACAAGGTCCGGGAGTCGGCCGCTCCGCGCCAGGTGGTCGAGCGACCACATGACACCGGAGACGTACATCCAGGTGCGCAGCAGGAAGGGCATCAGCTGGGCGATGTCCGGGGTGCGGGCGGCCAGCCGGGCCATGACGAGCGCGACACCGGCGTTGAAGAGTGCCTGCAGGAACAGCGCGGGGACGGCGAGCAGCCAGCTCGGGCGAGGGAACTCGCCGAAGCAGAACAGGATCCCGACCAGCGCGGCGAGCGAGAGCACCAGCTGCTGGAGCTGCTGCAGCGCGAGGGCGAGCGGGAGGCTCGCGCGGGGGAAGTGCAGGGCGCGGACGAGGCCGAGGTTCCCGCTGATGGCGCGGGTGCCGGTCATGATCGACTGGGAGGTGAAGGTCCAGACGAAGACGCCCGTGATCAGGAACGGGACGTAGTCGGGGATGCCCTCCTGGACGTTCATCAGAACGCCGAAGATCAAGTAGTAGACCGCCGCGTTGAGCAGCGGGGTCATCAGCTGCCAGAGCTGGCCGAGCTTCGCGTTGCTGTACTGGGCCGTGAGCCGGGCGGTCGCGAACGCGGTGATGAACGCGCGGCGGGACCAGAGCTGCCGGACGTACGCGGGGAGGCTCGGGCGGGCGCCGCTGACCGACAGGCCGTGGCGCAGGGCGAGCGCCCGGAGGTCCTCCGGGGCGGCCGTGGGGGTGTCCGTCGCGGTGGCCGTCGGGGTGTCCGCGAAGGCCCGGGGAGCGGACCCGGAGTCGGGTTTCGTGAGCGTCTCGGTGGTCACGAGGTCGCTTTCGACGAGGGCGGCATGGGCGTGGGGCGCATCGACGATGGAACGGGTCCGTATCGTCGCTACGGGGAGAGTAGGACGGACGTACGTCGCAACGCAACCGTTCCGTCGTGACGTCGGTGTGGCCGTTGGCTAGGATCCCGCTCATGACGCCACCTCCCGGACCCCCCCGCCGCGCCCCCGCGGGAGCCGCCGTGCTCCGGGAGGACGTGACCGAGGCCATCCGCGCCGCCGTCTTCGACGAGCTGGCGGCCGTCGGATTCGCCCGGATGTCCATCGAGGGCATCGCGCGCCGCGCGGGGGTCGGCAAGACCGCCGTCTACCGCCGCTGGAAGTCCAAGCTCTCGCTCGTCCTCGACCTGCTCGGCGCCTTCGCGACGCAGGGGCTGCCGGCCCCGGCGACCGGTTCGCTGTACGGGGACGTCCGAGCGCTCCTCGAAGTCGCCTCGCACGCCCTGCGCCACCCGGTGGCCTCCCAGGTCATCCCGGACCTGCTGGTGGAGGCCGCGCGGCAGCCGGAGATCGCCCAGGCGATCAAGGCCGCGCTGCTCGACAGCCAGCAGGGCGTCGTGGCGCAGATCGTCCGCGAGGCCGTGGCGCGCGGCGAACTGTCGGAGGACGCCGACCCGGACCGGGCCCTCGACCTGGTCGTCGGCCCGCTCTACTGGCGGCTCGTGGTGGTGCGCGGCGAGCTGCCGAAGGGGTACGTGGACGACCTCGCGCGCTCGGCTGTGGCGGCGCTCAAGGCGTAGGGCCGCCGCAGGGGTCGGGGGACGCGGGGGCGGGGCACGCGGGGGTCGGGGCGCGCGGGCGTGCCGCTTGGGCCCGGACCCTCCCCTTCCCCCACGCCCGGTTACTTCACCGCCCCCGCCATCACCCCCGACACGAACTGCCGCTGGAAGGCGAAGAAGACCGCCAGCGGGATCAGCATCGACAGGAACGCGCCGGGCGCGAGCACGTCGATGTTGTTCCCGAACTGCCGGACCTGCTGCTGCAGCGCCACCGTGATCGGCGGCGACTCGGAGTCCGCGAAGATCAGCGCGACCAGCATGTCGTTCCAGACCCACAGGAACTGGAAGATGCCGAGCGAGGCGATCGCCGGCCCGCCGAGCGGCATGACGACCCGTGTGAAGAGCCGGATCTCGCCGGCCCCGTCCAGCCGGGCCGCCTCAAGGAGCTCCTTCGGGATCTCCGCGAAGAAGTTCCGTAGCAGGAAGATCGCGAAGGGCAGCCCGAAGGCGGTGTGGAAGAGCACGACCCCGAGGGTCGTCTCGAAGATGCCGATCGTCCCGAACAGCTTCGACACCGGAATGAGCGCGACCTGTACCGGGACCACCAGCAGCCCCACGACCACCAGGAACCACCAGTCGCGGCCGGGGAAGTCCAGCCAGGCGAAGGCGTACCCGGCGAGGGAGCCGATGACGAGGACGAGCAGCGTGGCCGGGACGGTGATGAGGACGGTGGAGAGGAGGGAGCGGGTGATGGTCTCGTTGGCGAGGAGCGCGGAGTAGTTCTCGACGGTCAGCTGGGCGGGGGAGCCGAAGACCTGCCACCAGCCGCTCTCGCTGATGTCGGTGGGGCCGCGGAGGGAGGAGAGCAGCAGTCCGACCGTCGGCATCAGCCAGAAGAGGGCGACGAGGACGAGGAAGACCCGCATGCCGCCACCGGCGGCCTGCGAGGCGAGGCGCGCGCCGAGCCCGGCGGACGGCCGTGAGGCCGAGCCCCCGGCACGCGGCCGCGCCGCCTGTCCGGCGACCGGCGCGGCCGGCCCGGAGCCGCGCCCCTGCGGCCCCGAGCCGATTCCGGTGGCGGGCGGCGCCGACGATCGTTCGGCCGGTCCGAAGTCGGGGGATGTCACCTGCGGGCCTCCCTTCGCATCCGGCGGATGTTGAACGCCATCACCGGGATCACCAGCAGGAGCAGCAGTACGGCGATGGCTGAGCCCACCCCGAGATCCGCGTCCGTCCCGAACGACGAGCGGTACAGCTGCAGCGCGAGCACGTTCGCGTCGTCCTGCGCCGAGCCCGGCGCGATGATGAACACCAGGTCGAAGATCTTCAGCACGTTGATCATCAGGGTCACCAGGACGACGGCGAGGACCGGCGCGAGGAGCGGCACGGTGATCCGGCGGAAGACCTGCCACTCGTTCGCCCCGTCGACCCGGGCCGCCTCCATCAGCTCCCGCGGCACGCTCGCGAGGCCGGCCGCGATCAGGACCATCGCGAACCCGGCCCACATCCACACGTAACTGCCGATGATCGCCGGTGTGACGAGCGAGGGGCCCAGCCACTCCACCCCGTTGTACTGCTCGCGGAAATTGCTCGCGGGCAGCCGCAGGAGGGCGCCGTCGGCGGAGGCCGGGAGGCTGAACGAGCCGTCGGCCGCCGCCCGTGTCGTGGCCACCACCGTCCCGTCCTTCACCGCCTCGATCCGCAGCCCCTTGAGGCCGACCTCCTTCGGGTCGACGGCGTTCGGCTTTCCGCCACCGCCCCGGGTGAAGTCCAGCCAGGCCGTGCCGGTGATCCCGCCACCCTGCCCGGACGCCGCTTCCGGCTCGTGCGCCGGCCGGGCGTCCCCCGGCATCTGCGCGGGCGGTACGCCGATCAACGGGAGCCGTACCGCCTCTCCGGTACGGACCGGGGTCTTCGTGACGTACGCGCCGCCGCCCGCCTTCTCGAGCGGATGCACCGGCAACGGGCGGGCCCGGGGGAAGCCTGAGGACTCGGCGAAGGTGTCGTGGACGCCGACCCAGACGGCGTTGGCCACGCCGCGGTCCGGGTCCTGCTCGTACACGAGCCGGAAGATGATCCCGGCCGCCAGCATCGAGATCGCCATGGGCATGAAGACGATCAGCTTGAACGCCGTACCCCAGCGCACCCGTTCGGTGAGCACCGCGAAGATCAGGCCGAGGGCGGTCGCGACGGCCGGGGCGACGACCGCCCAGATCGCGTTGTTCTTGACGGCGGTGAGGATCGTTTCGTCGGTGAAGAGGGCGATGTAGTTGTCGAGGCCCACGAAGGAGTCCCCGGAGCTGTCGAAGAACGAGCGCTGGACGGAGTACCCGATCGGATAGACGACGAGCGCGCCGAGCAGCACCAGGGCGGGGAGGAGGAACCCCGCCGCGACCGTCCTGCGCGTGCCGGTGACCCGGGCACCGGAGGCGGAGGCCACGGCGTCAGCTCTTGTACGCCTTGGCGGCGTCGGCCTCGAGCCGCGCCTGGGTACCCGCGATGTCCTTCGGGTTCTTCAGGAAGTCCTGCAGCGCCTTCCACTCGCCCTTGCCGGGCGTGCCGCCGAAGGACTGCGGCATCTGGTCCGACATGTCGAAGCGGAAGTCGTCCCCGGCCTCCAGGAGCGCCTTGGCGATCTCGCGCTGGACGTCGTTCGGGTACGCGGTCAGGTTCAGGTTCTTGTTGGGGGAGAGGAAGCCGCCCGCGCCCGCCCAGATCGCGGCCGCGTCAGGCGAGGCGAGGAAGGTCAGCAGGGCCTGGGCGCCCTTGGTGTCCTTCAGGGCCACCGCCGCGTCGCCGGCCGTGACGACCGGGGATTCCGCGCCCACCGCGGGGAACGGGAACACCTTCGCGTCCGTACCGATCTTCGCGCTGGTCTGCGCGATGTTGACGGCGGAGAAGTCACCCTCGAAGACCATCGCGCCCTTGGGCTGGTCGCCGCCGGTGAAGGTCTGGGTGACCGAGACGGGGAACTCCGTCTGCAGCGCGCCGTCCGCGCCGCCCGCGATCAGCTCCGGCTTGCCGAACAGCTCGGCGAGGGTGGTGAGCGCCTGGGTGACGGAGGCGTCCGTCCACTTGATCTCGTGCTTGGCGAGCTGGTCGTACTTGGCCGGGCCCGCCTGGGACAGGTAGATGTTCTCGAACCAGTCGGTGAGCGTCCAGCCGTCCGCGCCGCCGACGGAGACCGGGGTGACGCCGGAGGACGAGATCGTCTCTGCGGTGGTCAGGAACTCCTTCCAGGTCGTGGGCTCGGTGGCGCCCGCGTTCTCGAAGGCGGCGTTGTTGTACCAGATCAGGGACTTGTTGGCGGCCTTGAAGTACACGCCGTACTGGGTGCCGTCGACCGCGCCGAGGTCCCGCCAGCCCTGTGAGTAGTTCTTGGCGAGCTGCGCCTCGGCCTCGGGGCCGACCGGCTTGAGCCACTTCTGGGCGGCGGCCTGCTGGATCGCGCCGACCTGGGGGAGCATCGCGATGTCGGGCGGGGAGCCGCCGGCGATCTTCGTGCCGAGGAAGTTCACGATCGGGTCCTGGGCGGGCACGAAGGTGACGGTGGCGCCGGTCCGCTTCTCGAACTCCTTCAGGACCTTGGTGAAGTTCTCCTGCTCGGGGCCGGTCCAGACGGCCGCGACCTCGATCTTCTCGCCCTTGAGCGAGGGCAGGGCGAGGGAGCTTCCGGAGGCCGCGGGCGGGCCGGGTTCCTTCGCGCCCTTGTCCTTGTCCCCGCCGTCGCCGCAGCCGGCGAGGGCGAGTCCGAGCGTGAGTGCGGTGACCGTGGCCATGGTCCGTGCGGCCCTGCGTGTACGAAGAGTTGTACGCATTTCTGCCCCGTCTCTCCTGTGCGCGGTGCGTGTCCCGTGCGCTCAGGTCTACGCCGGGGGCCCGGGCCCCGCAATACCGCCTTCCGTGGCAATCGGGGGATCGTGATGGGCTCGTGACGTGCCGTCAGGTGCGGGTCGCGGGGGTGAGGGGGGAGATCGGGGTGGCGTCGAGGGAGCGCGCGGCACGGTCGAGCGCGCTGGCGAGGAGCGCCAGGTCGGTCGGGCCGTTGCCGAGTTCGCGGACGGGTCTGCGGGTGGGTGGGTCGCCCATTCGCTCCCACTCCAGCGGGACGACGGTCGGCCGGAGCGTCGCCGTGCGCGGGATGCGGCCGGTGACCCGCCCGGCCTGGAACGGGGTGACCCGGCCGTCCGGGTGCCCGAGCCGTCCCCGGCCGGGCGCGGGGTCGTCGGGACCCGGCGCGGCGGGGGCCGCGTCGAGCACGATCCGCAGCCGGGCGCCGTGGGCCAGCTCCGTGTCGGCCGTACGGTCGGGGCGCGCCGAGGTCGCGACCAGGTGCACCCCGAGGCGCGCTCCGCCGCGTGCGACGGCTTCCAGGGCCCGTACGACGGACCCGGCGGCGGGCCGCCCGGGGGAACCGAGCGCGGGCGCGACGAGCGCGTCGAAGTCGTCGACCAGGACGACGAGCCGGGGGAGCGCGGCGGCCTCGTCGCCCGCCTCGCCCCACACCTGTCGTGCGTCCGACTCTTCGCCGGACCGTGTCACCCGCCCGGAGCTCCGCTCCACGAGGTCGTCGGCACCGCCGAGGCGTTGGACCCGCCCGCTGGGCCGGTCGGTGAGGTCGCCGGAGCCGGGGTGGGGTGTGCGCCCGCTCGGGCGGTACGTGAGGTCCTCGGCGCCCGCGCCCGGGCGGGGCGTCCGTCCGCCGGTGCGGTCGGTGAGGTCGCCGGAGCCGGGGTGGGGCGTCCGTGCGCTGGGGAGGTACGTGAGTTCGTCCGAGCCGGGGCGGGGCGTCCGGCCGCCGGCGCGGTCCCCGACGGTGCCGTCGCCCGCGTCGGCCGTCCGCGGGGTCCGGCCCCCGGCGAGGTACGCGAGGTCGTCCGTGCCCGGGCGGTCGCCCACCGTGCCCTCGCCCGTGCGGAGGGTGCGGCCGATCGGGCGGTCGGCCGGTTCGCCCGCGCGGGCGTCCGGGATCCGGGCCGTCGCGCGGCCGCCCGGCGCCAGGGACTCCGCCGCGCTCGGCGCGCGCTGGCCGATCATGCGGGCCGCCTGGCGGTCCGTGAAGTGCCCGTCGCCCAGGATCTCCGCCCGGCGCTTCAGCTCCGCGCCCAGCGCCTGGGCGAACTCCCGCATCCGCACCGGGTCGGACGCCACGAGATGCTCGGTGACGTGCGGCAGCTCCGTACACGCGGCGAGCCCGTCGCCGCGCTCACCGCCCGCGCCGTCCACAAGGAGCAGCCCCAGGCGGTCCGGGCGGCCGCCGGCCGCCAAGGACGCCGCGATCGAGCGCAACAGCTCCGTGCGCCCGCTGCCCGCGGGCCCCTCGATCAGCAGATGCGGCCCTTCCTCCGTCAGGTCGACGGAGACCGGCCCGCGCGGCCCGGCGCCCAGGACGGCCGTACCGTCCCCGGCCGCGGCCCACCGCGCCAACAGCGAGGCGGGCGTCGCCCGGGCCAGACCCAGCTCGTCGAGGAGTCGCGCGGACCGGGGCAGCGCCGTCGCGGCCGTCCGACCCCGCGCCGCGGGGGCGTCCGTACGCAGCGGTGCGAGCGCCCGTCCGAAACGCTCCGCCCAGGCCACCGACACCGCGTCCACCACGCCCACGGTCCCGTGGCCCGCCGCCCGGCCCCCCGCCGTACGCAGCAGCCGCAGCGCCGTCGCCACGTCGCCGCTCAGCAGGGCGACCGCCCCGCACTCGCGGAACGCGAGCGAGGCCGCGCACGCGCTCTCGTAGGTCGCCGCGACCGGGGAGACCGGCGACGCGGCCGGTGCCTCCGCCAGGCAGAGCAGGTGGATACCGGCGGCCGACCCCGCCCCCGCGAGCCGCGCGGTGGTCTCGCGCAGCGCCGCCGAACCGGGGTCGCCGTCCACGATCACGACCGTGACAGGGCCTTCGTACCGCGCCGCGGCCTCGGCGACCGTCGCGCGGTCGGCGCTCGGCCAGCCGGGCCCGAGCGGCCCGTCGTCGAGCCGCCGGGTCAGCTCCGCCGTACGGGCATGGGCCTGATCACGGTCGTACGCGAGGAGGAGGCGGCAGTCCTGACCGTGCGCCGGACGCAGGTGCGGGAGCCAGCCGAGCCAGCCCCAGGCCCGCCGCCGCTCCTCCAGGGAACGCCCACGGTCCGCGCTGATCAGCACGATCTCCAGGTCGGCCGGGGAGTGCAGGGCGGCCAGCTGGGCCACCACGGAGCGCGCGAGACCGGCAAGGCGGTCACCGGGGCCCGCGAGGCCGAGCGAACCGGCCTCCCGCAGCCCGACGGTGACGGGCACCCCGCACAGCTCCGCCCGGTCGGTCGTGCCGAGCCGGACGACGAGGGCCTCGGGATGGTCCGCCCCGCGCTCCCAGAGCCGGGGGCCGGGACCGAGCGCCGTGAGCAGCACGGCCGCCGGGTCGGGCCAGGTCTCGGCGGTCGGCGTCGCGGGACCGGCGGCCCGGTCCGCGCCCGGCCACGCACCCGCGTCCGCACCGCCCTCGCCACCGGGCCCCTGGGCCGGTACGTCCTCCCTGCCGCCGGTGAACCGGCGGGCCCAGGCTCCTATCCCGCGCCTGCCGCGCGGGGCCGTCGCCTGACGCTCGGTCTGCCGGGTCCTGCTGTGCCCCTCGCCGGGGCCCTCGCCGTCCGTGTCCGAGCCGAAGGGGGCGTGCGGGGGCGATTGCGGCGATTGCCGGGGTGATCCGGCGTCGTCGCCGTGCTCGTGGGCGTAGCCGTGGGCCTGGCCGTGGCCGTGGCTGTGGGCGGACGGGCCGCGGCCGTCGGAGGCCGCATCCGTGCCTGTTCCGTACGAGGACCCGGACCCGTACGAGGAACCGGACCCGGACGTCGCCCCGGGGACAGCCCCCGTCCCCGCGCCCCGCGTCAGCTCCACCCGCAGGTGGCCCTCGCCGTCCGGGGTCGTCGGGAGGGGGTCCTGACCGCCGTCCTCGGGGCCCGTCAGGCGGAGGGCGGATTCGCCGAGGCGCAGGAGGGCTCCCGGGGACAGGCGGACCGGGCGGTCGCCGACCGTCGCGCCGTCCAGCGTCGTGCCGTTCGTGGAGCCGAGGTCCGCGACCGTGACCCGGCCGTCGTCCCCGACCGTCACCGTGCAGTGCACCCGGGAGACGTCCGGGTCGTCCAGCGGGACGTCCGCGTCCATGGAACGGCCGATTCTGATCGGTCCGCGGTGCAGCAGGTGCACCCCGCCCGCGTCGGGCCCCGCGACCACATGGAGCCGGGCCGAGGCGTCCTCGCCCGGGCGGTCGTCCTCGCCGGGGACGTGGAGCGTGAGGATCGCGCCGTCGACCAGCGGGGGCTCTCCGAGCGAGCAGCGTCGCGCGTCGAGCCGCTCCCGGCCGGCGTACAGCACGGTGGAACCGGACAGGGACGTGTCCGGTCCCGAGACGGCCGCGGCGAGATTGGAGGCCACGGCGGCGAGGGCCGTCCCCGCCGGTGCGGTGAGGAGCACGTCGCAGGCGCGCCCGGCGCCGTGCCCGGCGTGCGGCGCGAGGACGGTCAGCCGGATCTGCATCGCCGTCAGCGGTCCCTTCTGCGCGTGTGCCCGGCAGGGGACCGCCCTGTGCCTCCCCCCACCCGGCACGGACGCGTCGTCCGGTACAGGTCGGCACGGCGCAGGGGGCTCCCGACCCGCTACGCGACGTGCTGTGTGCATCCTCGCACCTGCCACTGACAACCCGCCCGCGGGTCGCCTCCAAGTGATCTTGAATGGTCGGCTGTGGACCTAAAAGTGCCTGGTTGAGTACGCCTTCCGACCTCCGTGGCAACCACCGGTACGACAAGCGCGTCTTGTTTTCGGACAAGTCGGATGCCGGAATCAGCCGTCCCGGGGTCGACCGTTGACCCGATCGGCGGCACTAAAGTGGGTCGGACACCCGGACGGGTCACAACTCATCACAGGAACCCCGGGAACCCCAGGGCCACGATCAGCAGGGAGCGCGTGACGTGCGGCCAATCGGCAGCAAGTACCTGCTCGAGGAGCCGCTCGGACGCGGCGCCACGGGCACCGTCTGGCGAGCCCGCCAGCGGGAGGCGGCCGGCGCCGACGCGGCCGTCCAGGGCCAGCCCGGCGAGACCGTGGCGATCAAGGTCCTGAAGGAGGAGCTGGCCAACGACGCGGACATCGTGATGCGCTTCCTGCGCGAGCGGTCCGTGCTGCTCCGGCTCACCCACCCCAACATCGTGCGCACCCGCGACCTGGTCGTCGAGGGCGATGTCCTCGCCCTGGTCATGGACCTCGTCGAGGGCCCGGACCTGCACCGGTACATCCGCGAGAGCGGCCCGCTCACCCCGGTCGCCGCCGCGCTGCTCACCGCGCAGATCGCCGACGCGCTCGCCGCCAGCCACGCCGACGGCGTCGTCCACCGCGACCTGAAGCCCGCCAACGTGCTGCTCGCCGAGCAGGACGGCCAGATGCACCCGATGCTGACGGACTTCGGCATCGCGCGCCTCGCCGACTCCCCGGGCCTGACCCGTACGCACGAGTTCGTCGGTACGCCCGCGTACGTCGCGCCGGAGTCCGCCGAGGGCCGCCCGCAGACCTCCGCCGTCGACATCTACGGCGCGGGCATCCTGCTCTACGAGCTGGTCACCGGCCGTCCTCCGTTCGCCGGCGGCACCGCCCTCGAAGTGCTGCACCGCCACCTCAGCGAGGAGCCGCGGCGCCCCTCGACCGTGCCAGGGCCGCTGTGGACGGTCATAGAGCGCTGCCTGAGCAAGAACCCCGACCACCGGCCGAGCGCCGAGAACCTGGCCCGCGGGCTGCGTACGGTCGCCGCCGGCATCGGCGTGCACTCCACGCCCGCGCAGATCGAGGCCGCCGACGGCGTCGGCGCGCTGCTCGCCCCCGACCCGGCGCCCGCGCCGGTCCCGGGCACCCCCGGCGCGGCCGACCCGACCCAGGTGCTGCCCAGCGGCCAGGGCGGCCACTTCGACCCGGCCGCCCCGACCAGCGTCATGCCCACGAGCGGCCCGGGCAGCGGTCGGATGGGCGGCGCCGACCCGACGGCGGTCCTGCCTCCCGTACCGTCGCAGCCGCCGCAGGTCGCGTCGAACGAGGAGCAGCCGCACCCCTGGCAGAGCCAGCTGGCCGCCGCCCGCGACCGCAACGAGCAGACGCAGGTCCAGTACCTGGACCCGAGCCAGGACCCCCTGCGCCGCCGCCCGCAGCGCCAGCCGCAGCCGCCGCAGCACCAGGCTCCACAGCAGTACCAGCAGCCTCAGCAGCAGCCCCGGTACCAGCAGCAGCCTCCGCCGCAGCAGTACCAGCAGCCCCAGCAGCACCAGCCGCAGCAGTACGCGCGGCCGCAGCAGGCGTACAACCCGCCGCAGCCCGCCCCGCAGGCTCCGCAGCCGCCGGCTCCCCGCGAGCCGCGCCCGCCGCGCCGGCGCGGCGCCAACCCGATGCGGATCCCCGGGCTCGGCTGCCTGAAGGGCTGTCTGTTCTCGGTCGTGCTGTTCATGGTCGCCGGCTGGCTCATCTGGGAGCTCACCCCGCTCCAGAGCTGGATCGCCGAGGGCAAGAGCTACTGGCAGGCCATCGGCGACGGAATCTCGTCCTTCACCGAGTGGGTCTCCGGCCTCGCGGACTCGGGGAGTGGTACTACTACCGGCGGTACGGGGCAGTAGTACTGCCGATTTATCGACTTCCGAGGGGTGATTTCCCTTCGGAGGTGACGACCGGCGGCTGCGGACGCGTAACTTTGACGCGTCCGCCAGCCGCTGAGGGAGCAGTCTTGGCACGGAATATCGGCAGCCGCTACACGGCCCACCAGATCCTCGGTCGGGGCAGCGCCGGCACGGTGTGGCTCGGCGAGGGCCCCGAGGGCCCCGTCGCCATCAAGTTGCTGCGCGAGGACCTGGCCTCGGACCAGGAGCTCGTCGGCCGCTTCGTCCAGGAACGCACCGCCCTGCTCGGTCTCGACCACCCCCGGGTGGTCGCCGTCCGCGACCTCGTCGTCGACGGCAACGACCTGGCGCTCGTCATGGACCTGGTCCGCGGCACCGATCTGCGGACCCGGCTCGACCGCGAGCGCAGGCTCGCCCCCGAGGCCGCCGTCGCGATCATCGCCGACGTCGCCGACGGGCTCGCCGCCGCGCACCGCGCCGGGGTCGTCCACCGGGACGTCAAGCCCGAGAACATCCTGCTCGACATGGAGGGCCCGCTCGGCCCCGGCGGCGCCCACCCGGCGCTCCTCACCGACTTCGGCGTCGCCAAGCTCATCGACACCCCGGGCCGCACCAAGGCGACGCGGATCATCGGCACGCCCGACTACCTCGCCCCGGAGATCGTCGAGGGCCTGCCGCCGCGCGCCGCCGTCGACATCTACGCCCTCGCGACCGTCCTGTACGAGCTCCTCGCCGGCTTCACGCCCTTCGGCGGGGGCCACCCGGGCGCGGTGCTGCGCCGCCACGTCACGGAGACGGTCGTCCCGCTGCCGGGCATCCCCGAGGAGCTGTGGCAGCTGATCGTCCAGTGCCTGGCCAAGGCCCCGGCCTCCCGGCTGCGCGCCTCGGAGCTCGGCAGCAGGCTCCGGGAGTGCCTGCCGCTCCTCGCCGGTCTGCCGCCGCTGGACGTGGACGAGCCCGACGACGCGGAGCAGCAGGCGCAGGAACCGCGCGAGGAGGACCCGTACCCGACGGGCGGCGGCGCGGCCGCCGGAGCGAACGCGCCGCGCCGGGCCGCCGTGCCCCTGGTGCCCGGCGCGTCCCCCGACTCCAACCGGGACACCCACACCTCGATGCGCGTCCCCGCCCCCGACGAGCTCGCGGGCGGCCCCCTGGGCACGGCCCGCGCTCCCCGTCCGTCGGGCGCCCGCCGCCCGGGCTCGGCCCGCCACAAGGCGGAGCAGGTCCGCAAGCGCCGGATCACCCTCTCGATCGCGGCGGTCGTGGTCGCCGGCGCGCTGGGGGTGGGCGGCTACCTGGCGACCGCCGACGAGGCCGACGCACCGCCGCAGGACTCCAAGACGTCGACCCAACCGTAAGGCCCGGCCGCAGGACCCGGCACCAGGGCCCGGCACGCGACCCGGGCCCAGGACCCGGCCCCAGCGCCCGCCGGGGCCTGCCGGGGCCTGGGGGGCGGGGGATTCGCGGCGAGCCGTTACGCTGGACGCGTGGCAGTCGTCGATGTATCCGAAGAGCTGAAGTCCCTCTCCTCGACCATGGGGTCGATCGAGGCCGTCCTGGACCTCGAAAAGCTGAGGGCCGACATCGCCGTGCTCGAAGAGCAGGCCGCGGCCCCGTCCCTGTGGGACGACCCGGAGGCGGCGCAGAAGATCACCAGCAAGCTTTCGCACCTCCAGGCCGAGGTCCGCAAGACCGAGGCCCTGCGCGCCCGGATCGACGACCTCGCGGTGCTCTTCGAGCTCGCCGAGGAGATGGACGACCCGGACACCCGCGTCGAGGCGGAGACGGAGCTCGTCTCCGTCCGCAAGGCGCTGGACGAGATGGAAGTCCGTACGCTCCTCTCCGGCGAGTACGACGAGCGCGAGGCGCTGGTCAACATCCGCGCCGAGGCGGGTGGCGTCGACGCCGCCGACTTCGCGGAGCAGCTCCAGCGCATGTACCTGCGCTGGGCCGAGCGGCACGGCTACGGCACCGAGGTCTACGAGACCTCGTACGCCGAAGAGGCCGGCATCAAGTCGACCACCTTCGTGGTCAAGGCCCCGTACGCGTACGGCACGCTCTCCGTCGAGCAGGGCACGCACCGTCTGGTCCGCATCTCGCCCTTCGACAACCAGGGCCGTCGCCAGACGTCGTTCGCGGGCGTCGAGATCCTGCCGGTCGTCGAGTCCTCGGACCACGTCGAGATCGACGAGTCCGAGCTGCGCGTGGACGTCTACCGCGCGTCCGGCCCCGGCGGCCAGGGCGTCAACACCACGGACTCGGCGGTCCGCATCACGCACCTGCCGACCGGCATCGTGGTCTCCTGCCAGAACGAGCGCTCCCAGATCCAGAACAAGGCGAGCGCCATGAACGTCCTCCAGGCCAAGCTCCTCGAGCGCCAGCGCCAGGAGGAGCGCGCCAGGATGGACGCCCTGAAGGACAGCGGCAGCTCGTGGGGCAACCAGATGCGCTCGTACGTCCTGCACCCGTACCAGATGGTCAAGGACCTCCGTACGGACTTCGAGGTCGGCAACCCGCAGTCGGTCCTCGACGGCGAGATCGACGGCTTCCTGGAGGCGGGCATCCGCTGGCGCAAGCAGCAGGAGAAGTAGCCTTCCGCATCATCACGGCGCCGGGGGGGGGGGGGGGGGGGGGCGGCGGGGCCGGCGGGCGGGGGGGGGGGGGGGGGGGGGGGGGGGGGGGGGGGGGGCGGGGGGCCGCCCCCCGCCCCCCCCGCCCCCCCCCCCCCCCCCCCCCCCCCCCCCCCCCCCCCCCCCCCCCGCCCCCCCCCCCCCCCCCCCCCCCCCCCCCCCGGCGCCGTTTCGTGCGTTCGCGGGCGCAAGGGGGAAGTCGGCATTCCTGACGCTTTGTCGACATGGGAACTGGCCTTGGAGGGCCGGTAGTTCCACGCTTACGTCACAGTTGCATCCCCACATGGTGGGCAACTGGTGATCTTTCGGGCATCGCACGCGCAACGACCTTGACGCGTATGCGGAAACTCGGAAGGGTGACAGGTTGCATGCGTATCTCTGGGGCGTGTGTGAACGGGGGTTGGTTGAGTGTCACACCGCTCCCGATGCCCGAGGCCCCGAGCGCTGCTCCAAAGACTAGATGAGCTACTGGGGGTAGCAGCCAGATGACGAAGAAGACGCGGATCCGTGTAGCGCGCATAGCGGCCGGCGCGGTGATCGCCGCCGGTGCCTCGCTCACCGCGGCGGGTGCCGCTTCGGCCGTGGGTGTGTCCCTCGGCGCCGAGGTGAACGACGGCACGATCGAGGTCCAGGCCGACGTCGACACCAGCCTGGACGGTGGCCAGGACGGCGGCACCGACCCCATCGGCGGCGTTGACGGCGGCACCGACCCGATCGGCGGCGTTGACGGCGGCAACGGGAACGGCGAGAACGGGAACGGCGAGAACGGCAACGCCGGCAACGGGAACGGCGAGAACGGGAACGGTGGCAACGCCGGGAACGGGAACGGCGAGAACGGCAACGGCGAGAACGGCAACGCCGGCAACGGCAACGGCGAGAACGGGAACGGTGGCAACGCCGGGAACGGGAACGGCGAGAACGGCAACGGCGAGAACGGCAACGCCGGCAACGGGAACGGCGAGAACGGGAACGGTGGCAACGCCGGGAACGGGAACGGCGAGAACGGCAACGCCGGCAACGGCAATGGCGGCAACGGGAACGCCGGCAACGGCAATGGCGGGAACGGCAACGCCGGCAACGGCAACGGCGGGAACGGGAACGGCGGCAACGACGGCGGTTCCGAGAACGGCGGGAACGGCAACGGCGGCAACGGCAACGGCGGCAACGGCAACGGTGGCAACGCCACGGGCAGCGCCACCGGTGGCGACGACGCGGGTACCTGCATCGTCGACGTCGACGGTGCCGAGTGCGTGAGCAACAACCCCGACACCGACAACGCCGGCTCGCAGCCCGTCGAGCAGGGCAAGGCCAAGGAGGAGCTGGCGGAGACCGGCGCCGCCGAGACCTCGTTCCTGATCATCGGTGCCGCGACCATGATCGCCGGTGGCATCGGCTTCCGGATGCTGCCGCGTCTGGTCGGCGGTGGCCGCGCCGCCGTCTGAGCGGAGCGTCGCCGCTAGGCCGTAAGGCCGTACAGGCATGAAAGAGAGGGCCGGGGGCGTACCCCCGGCCCTCTCTCCTTGTCCGGCTCGTATGCGGAGCCCTACGCGGGTCCTGCGCCGCTTCTGCGCCGCTTCTGCGAGTGGGTCCTACGAAGTGGTCCTACGCGGTCTGCAGCGCCGCGAGCAGCGCCATCGTGGCCAGCAGGGCGATCACCAGTGCCAGCACCATCGCCGGGGTCAGACCCGTCGACGGGTCCAGTCGCTCCCGGTTCGCGCGGCAGACGGGGCAGCGGCCCTCCGCGACGGGGGCCGCGCAGTTGGCGCACACCAGTCGGTCATACGTCATGCGCTCTCCTCCTCCCGCACAGGGGTCCACACGGGCTTCACACCAAGGACAACGCCCGGTGGCACCCGAGCGTTCCCCCTACCACTGTGCCAGCTCCGAGGCGTTTCGGCGCGCCCCGTCGGATTACACCCGTATCGCAGCCGTTCCGCCCCGAGGGGCGAAAAGGATAAAGCACGCAAGCCGGGACCGCGACTGCGCAGCCCTTCCCCGGTCGCGTAAGGTCGCGCACACCTACTCCCGGCCGACCGTGGTGCATCCGTGATCCGATTCGACAACGTCTCCAAGTCCTATCCGAAGCAGAACCGCCCCGCGCTCCGGGATGTATCCCTGGAGATCGAGAAGGGGGAGTTCGTCTTCCTCGTCGGTTCCTCCGGCTCCGGAAAGTCGACTTTTCTCCGGCTGATCCTGCGCGAGGAGCGCTGCAGCCACGGCCAGGTGCATGTCCTCGGCAAGGACCTCGCCCGGCTGTCCAATTGGAAGGTGCCCCACATGCGGCGCCAGCTCGGGACCGTCTTCCAGGACTTCCGGCTGCTGCCCAACAAGACCGTCGCCGAGAACGTCGCCTTCGCCCAGGAGGTCATCGGCAAGCCGCGCGGCGAGATCCGCAAGGCCGTGCCCCAGGTCCTCGACCTCGTCGGCCTCGGCGGCAAGGAGGACCGGATGCCGGGCGAGCTCTCCGGTGGTGAGCAGCAGCGCGTCGCCATCGCCCGGGCCTTCGTCAACCGGCCCATGCTGCTGATCGCGGACGAGCCCACCGGCAACCTCGACCCGCAGACCTCCGTCGGCATCATGAAACTGCTCGATCGCATCAACAGGACAGGGACCACCGTCGTCATGGCGACCCACGACCAGAACATCGTCGACCAGATGCGCAAGCGCGTCATCGAGCTCGAAAAGGGCCGCCTCGTCCGCGACCAGGCGCGCGGCGTCTACGGATACCAGCACTGAGCAGGTAGGGGATAGAACACCATGCGCGCTCAGTTCGTGCTCTCCGAGATCGGCGTCGGCCTCCGGCGCAATCTCACGATGACCTTCGCCGTCATCGTCTCCGTGGCCCTCTCGCTCGCCCTCTTCGGCGGTGCGCTGCTCATGCGCGAGCAGGTCAGCACGATGAAGGACTACTGGTACGACAAGGTCAACGTCTCCATCTTCCTCTGCAACAAGAACGACGCGGCCACCTCCACCAAGTGCGCCAAGGGCGCGGTGACCGCCCAGCAGAAGGAACAGATCGAGGCCGATCTGAAGAAGATGGACATCGTCGAGACCGTCCACCACGAGACGACCGACGAGGCCTACAAGCACTACAAGGAGCAGTACAGCGACACCGCCATCGCCTCGGTCATCACGCCCGACCAGATGCAGGAGTCGTTCCGGGTCAAGCTGGACGACCCGGAGAAGTACAAGGTCGTCGCCACCGCCTTCGCGGGCCGTGACGGCGTGGAGTCCGTCCAGGACCAGCGCAACATCCTGCAGAACCTCTTCGACCTGATGAACGGCATGAACATCGCCGCCCTCGGCATCATGGGGCTGATGCTGGTCATCGCGCTGATGCTGATCGTCAACACGGTGCGCGTCTCCGCCTTCAGCCGACGGCGCGAGACCGGCATCATGCGGCTGGTCGGCGCCTCCAGCTTCTACATCCAGATGCCGTTCATCATGGAGGCCGCCTTCGCCGGTCTCCTCGGCGGCGCCGTCGCCTGCGTCATGCTCCTGGTCGGCCGGTACTTCCTCATCGACCACGGCATCGCGCTCGCCGACAAGATGCAGCTCGTCAACTTCATCGGCTGGGACGCGGTCCTCGCCAAGCTGCCGCTCGTCATCGCCATCGGTCTGCTGATGCCGGCCCTTGCGGCCTTCGTGGCGTTGCGCAAGTACCTGAAGGTGTGACAAGGACCCCTGTGTCACCCTTGGCGCCGTACGGTCAACCACCGTACGGCGCCATTGCTTTGTCCTAGAGTGAGCGCCATGCCTACCGGCGCCGACCTCTGTATCAGGCCCCGCGGAGTCCTCCGCGGGGCGGCTTTGACGCTGGTCTTCGCCGGAGTGCTCGCGACGGCCGCGGCCACCGGAGCCCTGCCCCGGCAGGAGCCCACCACCGTGAAGCGCGCCCAGCAGGCCGCGGTGCGCGACACCGTCGACCCCGACGACCTCTCCCGCGCCGCCGCCGAGGCGATGGCCGACGGCAAGTCCGGCAAGCAGGCCGCCGAGGAGTTCGTCAGCCGCAGCGGCGACCGCTGGGGCGCGGTGTACGGCAAGGCCGAGTTCGAGGAGTTCGAGCAGGCCCTCGACGGCTCGTACACCGGCGTCGGGCTCTCCGCGCGGAAGGCGGGCGCGGACCGGATCGAGATCTCCCGCGTCCAGACCGGCGGACCCGCCGCCAAGGCCGGACTGCGCGCCGGTGACCGGCTCGTCACCGTCGACGGACGCTCCCTCGCCGGACGCTCCGTCTCCGAGGTCGTCGCCCTGCTGCGCGGCGACGGCGCCGCCCAGGCCGGTTCCACCGTCGCCCTCGGGGTGGAGCGCGGCCGCTCCGCCTGGACCCAGACCCTGACCCGGGCCCGGCTCGCCACCGACGACGTCACCGTGCGGCGCCTCGACGACGGCACGGTACTGATCAAGGTGGCCGCCTTCACCAAGGGCGTGGGCGAGCGGGTACGGGACGCGGTACGGAACGCCCCGGCCGGCGCCGGCGTCCTCCTGGACCTGCGGGGCAACGCGGGCGGCCTGGTCGCCGAGGCCACCGTGGCCGCCTCCGCCTTCCTCGACGGCGGCCTGGTCGCCACGTACGACGTCGACGGCGAGCAGCGGGCCCTGTACGCGCAGAGCGGCGGGGACACCGCGCGGCCCGTGGTGGCGCTGGTCGACGGGGGCACCATGAGCGCCGCGGAGCTGCTCACCGGCGCCCTGAAGGACCGCGGCCGGGCCGTCACCGTCGGCTCGCGCACCTTCGGCAAGGGCTCGGTGCAGATGCCGAGCACCCTGCCCGACGGTTCCGTCGCCGAGCTCACCGTCGGCCACTACCGCACCCCCGCAGGACACGGCGTCGACGGCCTGGGCATCACACCCGACCTCGTCGTCAGCGACAGCACGGGCGAGCGGGCCGAGGAACGGGCGAGAACGGTATTGAGTGGCCTCGGAGGGGGCTCGTAGTGCGAAAATGGCCGCACTATGGCAAAGGGACTCGTGAACGTGCAGGGCAAGCCTGCCAAGAAGAAGGACCCTGAGAAGGCTCCTGAGCGCAAGATCATCGCGCAGAACAAGAAGGCGCGCCACGACTACCACATCATCGACACCTACGAGTGCGGTGTGGTGCTCATGGGCACCGAGGTGAAGTCGCTCCGGATGGGCCGGGCGTCGCTGGTCGACGGCTTCGTCCAGATCGACGGGCACGAGGCGTGGCTGCACAACATCCACGTCCCGGAGTACTTCCAGGGCAGCTGGACCAACCACTCGGCGAAGCGGAAGCGCAAGCTGCTCCTGCACCGCGCCGAGATCGACAAGCTGGAGGCGAAGTCCCAGGAGACGGGACACACGATCGTCCCCCTGGCGCTGTACTTCCTGAACGGCCGGGTGAAGGTCGAGATCGCGCTCGCCAAGGGCAAGAAGGAGTACGACAAGCGGCAGACGCTGCGGGAGAAGCAGGACACCCGCGAGACGAACCGGGCGATCGCGGCGGCGAAGCGACGCCAGCGGGCGTCCCAGGTCGCGTAGGGCCCGTTAAGTCGCTGGCAACCGTACGCGGTCGTCACGTACGATGGGTCACGCACCTCACAGCGGGTGCGCGCTTTGAAAAATCAACATGGGGATGATCGGTTTCGACAGCGGATGTCGAAGCAGGGGAAGCGTGTCGAGGAAGCGGCAATGATCTCGTTAACCATATGTCGCAACCAATAATCGCCAACACCAAGCGCGATTCCTTCGCCCTCGCTGCCTAAGTAGCGACTTGCGAAGTGTCAGCCCGGGGGTGATCCCGACCCGGATCCTGGCATCATCAAGGGATCTAAACTCACCGTCCCGGTCACGGGGACGGTGAGGAAATCAAACAGTGACTGAGCCCGTCGGAGACTTGTCTGCGTGATCTCCGGGGCCGAGAAAATCGCAGCAGACTGCACACGGAGAAGCCCTGATTCTGCACCGTTGGACGCGGGTTCGATTCCCGCCATCTCCACTCATCCCATGTGGGCACGGGCCCGGCAGTCGTCACCGACGACCGCCGGGCCTTTGTCATGCCGGGGCCCGTGGTGCCTGAGGCCTGAGGCCTGAGGCCTGAGGCCTGAGGCCTGGGGCCCGGGGACCTGGGGGCCCGGGGCGCTCACAGCAGGTGTGCAGGTCCGGTGAGAGCTAGGTTCCGTACCCGTCACTTTGCGCCACCGGGCCCGAAACGCGGCTTCCATAGCCTCTGATCGCAGAGGTCCGGAGCATCTGGACGCTCGGGACCCGAAACCGTGGAGGTACGTGATGGGCGGCCGGTGGATCGAACGCTGGGAGCCGGAGGACGACACCTTCTGGCGTGAACAAGGAGAGCGGATCGCCCGGCGCAATCTGCTCTTCTCCGTGCTCTCCGAGCACATCGGGTTCTCCGTCTGGAGCCTCTGGTCCGTGATGGTCCTCTTCATGGGGCCGCAGTACGGGGTCGACCCGGCGGGCAAGTTCTTCCTGATCGCGACCGCCACCTTCGTCGGCGCGCTCATCCGCGTCCCGTACACCTTCGCCGTCGCCCGCTTCGGCGGCCGGAACTGGACGATCGTCAGCGCGCTGCTGCTCCTCCTGCCGACGGGCGTCGCCTACGCGGTGATGGAGCCGGGCACCTCGTACGGCACCTTCCTGCTGGTCGCCGCGCTCACCGGCGTCGGCGGCGGCAACTTCGCCTCCTCCATGACCAACATCAACGCCTTCTTCCCGCTGCGGAAGAAGGGCTGGGCGCTCGGCCTCAACGCGGGCGGCGGCAACATCGGCGTCCCCGTCGTCCAGCTCGTCGGCCTGCTCGTCATCGGCACCGCCGGCGCACTGCACCCGCGGATCGTCCTCGGCGTCTACATCCCGCTCATCGTCGTCGCCGCCGTGTGCTCGGCGCTCTTCATGGACAACCTCGCGCCGGTGAAGAACGACACCGGAGCGGTCAAGGAAGCCGTGGCGGCCAAGCACACCTGGATCATGGCCTTCCTCTACATCGGCACCTTCGGCTCCTTCATCGGCTACAGCTTCGCCTTCGGGCTCGTGCTGCAGACCCAGTTCGGGCGCACCCCGCTCCAGGCCGCCTCGCTCACCTTCATCGGCCCGCTCCTCGGCTCGCTGATCCGGCCCGTCGGCGGCTCGCTCGCCGACCGGTACGGCGGCGCCCGGATCACGCTGTGGACGTTCGCGGCCATGGCCGTGTCCACCGGGGTCGTGGTCTACGCCTCGGTCGTCGAGTCCCTCACCGTCTTCCTCGTCGGCTTCATCGGGCTCTTCGTCCTCAGCGGCCTCGGCAACGGCTCCACGTACAAGATGATCCCCGCGATCTTCCTCGCGCAGGGGCACCGCCGGGGGCTCGCGGGCGAGGCGGCGGAGTCGTACGGCCGCAGGCTCTCCGGGGCCTCCATGGGGCTGATCGGGGCCGTGGGCGCGCTCGGCGGGCTCGGCATCAACCTGGCCTTCCGGCAGTCCTTCCAGACCGCCGGCACCGGCACCGGGGCCTTCGTCGCCTTCCTGCTCTTCTACGCGGCCTGCATGGCCGTGACCTGGGCGGTATACCTTCGCCGGCCTGCGGTCGTACCGGACACGGCCGAGGGTGCAGAGGGCGCCGAGGAGAAGACCCGGCAGCTCGGTTACGCCGAGGTGTGATCCGGAGTGGTCCGTAACGGGCAGGAAATCCAGGTGAACCGCATCCGTCACGCATCGCCGTCAGGCTCGGGCGTCATGTACGAGCAAGAGCAGGGGCCCCTCGCGGGGTTCACCGTGGGGGTCACCGCGGCACGGCGCGCGGACGAGCTGGGCGCGCTGCTGCGGCGCCGGGGGGCGGCCGTGGTCCACGGTCCTGCGCTGCGGATCGTGCCGCTCGCCGACGACACGGAACTGCTCGCCGCGACGAAGGAACTCATCGACCACGCGCCGGACGTCGTCGTCGCCACGACGGCGATCGGCTTCCGGGGCTGGATCGAGGCGGCGGACGGCTGGGGCCACGGCGAGGAACTCCTGGACTGCCTCCGGGGCGTGGAGCTGCTCGCCCGCGGCCCCAAGGTCAAGGGCGCGGTACGGGCGGCCGGGCTCACGGAGTCGTGGTCGCCGTCGTCGGAGTCCATGGCCGAGGTGCTCGACCGGCTGCTCGCCGAGGGGGTGGCCGGGCGGCGGATCGCGCTCCAGCTGCACGGGGAGCCGCTGCCGGGGTTCGTGGAGGCGCTGACGGCGGGCGGCGCCGAGGTCGTCGTCGTACCGGTCTACCGGTGGATGCCGCCCGAGGACATCGGTCCGCTCGACCGGCTCCTGGACGGGGTCCTGGCGGGCTCCCTGGACGCGGTGACCTTCACCAGCGCCCCGGCCGCCGCCTCGCTGATGTCCCGGGCGGAGCACCGGGGCGTGCTGCCCCGGCTCCTCGAAGCGCTGCGGCACGAGGTGCTGACGGTGTGCGTGGGGCCGGTGACCGCGCTGCCGCTCCAGGCACACGGCATCGACACCCTCCAGCCCGAGCGCTTCCGGCTCGGCCCGCTGGTGCAGCTGCTCTGCCAGGAGCTGCCCACCCGGGCGCGCAGCCTGCCGGTGGCCGGCCACCGGATCGAGATCCGCGGCCACGCGGTCCTCGTCGACGGCGCCCTGCGCCCTGTCCCGCCGGCCGGGATGGCCCTGCTCGCCACCCTGGCCCGACGCCCCGGCTGGGTCGTCTCCCGCGCCGACCTGCTCCGCGCCCTGCCCGGCATGGGCCGGGACGAACACGCGGTGGAGACGGCGATGGCCCGCCTCCGCACGGCCCTCGGCACCCCGAAGCTGATCCAGACGGTCGTCAAACGCGGCTACCGGCTGGCACTCGACCCGGTGTCGGACACGAAGTACGCGGACGGGTAGGGGGCGGGCTCCCGGGGGCCCGGGCTCCCGGGCTCGTGGGTCGCGGCCTCCCGGCCTCCCGGCCTCCCGGCCTCCCGGCCTCCCGGTCTCCGGCCTCCCGGACCCCGGCCTCGCGGGCTCCGGCCTCCCGGACCCCGGCCTCGCGGGCTCCGGCCTCCCGGGCTCCGGGCTCCCGGGCTCCCCAGCTCGCGGTCTCCCGGACTCGGCCGACCGCCTCGGGCCTCGCGGCGCGGGCCGCGCCGCGGCGGCTCGGGCGTGCGGCGCCCGTGACGGATCGGCACCCCCGACGGATCTCCCTGACGACCCTCCGCCAGAGGGGTAGCCGGACCCGCCCCGGCTCGGCACTCTGGTCGGGACGACTGCTTCCGATCGCGAGGTGGTGACAGGGGCATGACCGTACGGTTCGAGTCCGGCCGGATCAGCCTGGACCTGGCCGCCCAACCGCTCGGTGATCCCCGGGCGCTCGACCACTTCCTGCGCGCCGCGGGACTCGTCCCCGCCGCCACCCCGCTCCGCGGGATCGACGCCCTCTGGGTCGTACGCTTCCGCGAACTGCGCGACTGCGTCGGTGAACTGGCGCACGCCCAGCTCGACGGCCGCCGCGCGGCCGACCGGGCCCTGGAACGGCTCAACGCCCTCGCCGCCGCCTCCCCGCCACCCGCGCCCCGCGCCGTACGCACGGAAACCGGGGGACTCGTCCGCGCGTTGTACGCCGAGCCCGACTGCCGCGCCCTGCTCGCCGCCGTCGCCAGGGACGCCGTCGACCTGCTCACCGACCCCACCGCCCGCGCCCTGCTTCGCCGTTGCGAGCGCGACGACTGCCGCCGCTGCTACCTCGACACCTCGCGCGGGCGCCGTCGCCGCTGGTGCTCCAGCGAGGCGTGCGGCAACCGCGAGCGCGTTGCCCGGCATCGGGCAGCCCGGAGGGCCGGAACGCCCGCCTGACCGGCCCTCGGGGCGGTGGTGAGGCATCCCCGAAAAAACTTCGCGCGCCGTTGAGTCGAACCCGCACCCCGCTCCGTACCCCTGCACGACAACAGGGACTCGACCGGGGAGGTTCAGGTGCGCAAGGATGCGGCCGTGGCCGATGAACGTCCGCATCGGGCCCGGCATCGCAGCGAGGCGCCGAGGGGCAACCCCGACGTCCCCGACGAGGAGTTGATGCGTGCTCTCTACCGCGAACATGCCGGGCCCCTGCTCGCCTACGTACTACGCCTCGTCGCCGGCGACCGCCAGCGTGCCGAGGACGTCGTGCAGGAGACGCTCATCCGTGCCTGGAAGAACGCCGGCGCGCTCAACCGGGCGACCGGCTCCGTCCGACCTTGGCTGGTGACGGTTGCCCGGCGCATCGTCATCGACGGGCACCGAAGCCGGCAGGCCCGGCCGCAGGAGGTCGACCCGTCACCGCTCGAGGTCCTGCCCGCGGAGGACGAGATCGACAAGGCGCTCTGGCTGATGACGCTCTCTGACGCGCTCGACGATTTGACCCCCGCCCACCGGGAAGTGTTGGTCGAGACCTACTTCAAGGGGCGTACGGTCAACGAGGCGGCCGAGACCCTCGGCATACCCGCAGGGACCGTGCGTTCCCGGGTGTTCTACGCACTGCGTTCGATGAAGCTCGCGCTGGAGGAGAGGGGGGTATCGGCATGAGCAACGACATGACACCGCCGCACGACGCGGCGGGCGCGTACGTGCTGGGCATCCTGGACGACGTCGACGCCGCCGCCTTCGAGGCGCACCTGGTGAACTGCGAACTCTGCGCCGCGCACGTGGAGGAGTTCGCCGGCATGGAGCCGATGCTCGCCATGCTCGCGGATGCCGGGGCCCCGGGCTCCGCCCGACGGTCGGCCCCCGACCCGTACGGGGCCCCCGACCCCTACGCGAGCCCCGACCCGTACGCGAGCCCCGACCCGTACGGGGACGAGGCCTTCGACGCCTTCGCGCCCAGGCCGCCCGCGCCCCCGGCCCCGCCGGGCCCGGGCCGCGCCCCCGGCGAACCCGTCGGCCTCAGGGCCGTCGCCGACCCGCCCGGACCCCAGCTGCTCGACCGGCTCATCGACGAGGTCGGAGCCAAGCGCGCCCGCTCGCGCCGCCGCTCCTTCTACCTCGTCGCGGCCGCCGCCGTCCTCGTCGTCGGCGGTCCCGCCGTCGCCGTCGTCGCCACTTCGGGCGGCGACAAGGACCACCGGGCGATCGAGCCGCACCCCACCAGCCCGGCCGAGGACGCCTTCTTCAACCACATGGACGAGAAGATCCACGCCACCGACCCGACGACCAAGGTCAGCGCCACCGTCGGCATGGAGAAGAAGGGCTGGGGCACCCACACCGTCCTGGAGCTCAAGAACGTCAAGGGCCCCCTGAAGTGCCGGCTCGTCGCCGTCTCCAAGAGCGGCGAGGAGGAGACCGTGACCTCCTGGGCCGTGCCGAAGTGGGGGTACGGCATCCCCGGCGCGACCCAGGAGTCCGCCAAGAACCCGCTGTACGTCCACGGCGGCTCGGCCATGGACCGCAACGACATCGACCACTTCGAGGTGCGGACCTTCGACGGCGAACGCCTCGTGGAGGTCGAGGCCTGACATTTTGCCCCCCTGTGGCGTACGCTCGACGGCTGCCCAGTGCACGTCAGAAGGGGGCCTCAGTGGCCGCGCAGGAAGCCGTGGAGGCCATGGCCGCCATGGACGCCACCGATACGGTCCGCGACCGTGAGATCGGTGTCGAGCAGGAACATCTGGACAAGGTCTACCGCCGCCTCGAGGAGAAGATCCACGAGGCGGAGTTCCTGATGAACGACGCCGCCAAACGCGGCCAGGTCGGCACCCCGGGCGCGCTCGCGGAGCGGGACGCCCAGGTGTTCCGGGCCGGCGTGCACCTGAACCGGCTCAACAACGAGTTCGAGGACTTCCTCTTCGGCCGCATCGACCTGCTGTACGGCAAGGACGGCAAGAAGGGCCCCGACGGCGCGTACACCTCCGTCGAGCCCGCGGAGGACGCCGTACGGCCCGACAACACGGCCGAGATCGGCGAGACCCTCCACATCGGCCGGATCGGCGTCCTGGACTCCGACTACGCGCCGCTCGTCATCGACTGGCGGGCGCCGGCCGCCGCGCCCTTCTACCGCTCCACGCCGGTCGACCCCGGCCGCGTGGTGCGTCGGCGCGTCATCCGCTCCAAGGGCCGCAAGGTCCTCGGCGTCGAGGACGACCTGATGCGCCCGGAGCTGACCGCGACCCTCGACGGGCGCGCGCTGCCGGTGATCGGCGACGGCGCCCTGATGGCCGCGCTCGGCCAGGCCCGCAGCCACACCATGCGGGACATCGTCTCCAGCATCCAGGCCGAGCAGGACCTCGTCATCCGCGCGCCCGCCGCCTCGATCACGTACGTCGAGGGCGGCCCGGGCACCGGGAAGACGGCGGTCGCCCTGCACCGGGCGGCCTACCTGCTCTACCAGGACCGGCGCCGGTACGCGGGCGGCATCCTGATCGTCTCCCCGACGCCGCTGCTCGTCTCGTACACCGAGGGTGTGCTGCCCTCGCTCGGCGAGGAGGGCCAGGTCGCCATCCGCGCCCTCGGCTCGCTCGTGGACGGCGTGGAGGCCACCACGTACGACGAACCGGCCGTCGCCCGCGTCAAGGGCTCCTCCCGCATGCTCGCCGTGCTGCGCAAGGCGGCCCGCGGGGCCCTGGAGACCCCGGCGCCCAGGGCCCAGGCCCAGCTGGCTCTCGGCGAGGAGGAGGCCGCCCCGGCCCCCGCCGGCACCCCCACCCGCCTCCGGGTCGTCGCCTTCGGCCGCCGCCTGGAGCTGGAGGGCGACGAGCTCCAACGCATCCGGCACAACGTCCTCGGCGGCACCGCGCCCGTCAACCTCCTGCGCCCGCGCGCCCGCAAGCTGCTGCTCGACGCCCTGTACGCCAAGTCCGGCGCCGCCGGGCGGCACAGCGATCCCGAGCTCGCCGCCGAGCTGCGCTCCTCCTTCGACGAGGACGTCTCCACCGAGGACTCCTTCCTCGGCTTCCTCGACGCCTGGTGGCCCGAGCTGACCCCCCGCCAGGTCCTCGACGCGATGGGCGACGAGAAGCGCCTCGGCCGCTGGGCCCGGCGCGTGCTCAACCCCGGCGAGGTCCGCCGGCTCGCCCGCTCGCTGCGCCGCGACGGCCTCTCCGTGCACGACGTGGCGCTCCTCGACGAGCTGCACACCCTCCTCGGCACCCCGGCCAGGCCGCGCAAGAAGCGGGAGTACGACCCGCTGGACCAGCTGACGGGCCTTGAGGAGCTGATGCCCGTACGGGAGGAGACGCAGCGCGAGCGGGCCGAGCGGCTCGCGGCGGAGCGCACCGAGTACGCGCACGTCATCGTCGACGAGGCCCAGGACCTCACGCCCATGCAGTGGCGGATGGTCGGGCGGCGCGGCAGGACGGCGACCTGGACGGTCGTCGGCGACCCGGCGCAGTCCTCCTGGTCCAGCCCGGACGAGGCCGCAGAGGCCCGCGACGAGGCGCTGGGCCGCCGCCCGCGCCGCCACTTCGAGCTGACCGTGAACTACCGCAACCCGGCCGAGATCGCCGAACTGGCCGCCAAGGTGCTCGCCCTCGCCATGCCCGGCAAGGAGTCACCGCGCGCGGTCCGCTCGACCGGCGTGGAGCCCCGGTTCGTGGCGCTGCCCGGCAAGGACGATCTGGCCGAAACCGTACGGGCGGAGGCGCGCCGGCTGCTCGAACGGGTGGACGGGACGGTCGGTGTCGTGGTCGCCATGAACCGCCGCGAGCAGGCCGCCGGTTGGCTGGCCGAGCTCGGTGACCGGGTGGTGGCGCTGGGCTCGCTGGAGGCCAAGGGCCTGGAGTACGACGCCACCGTGGTCGTCTCGCCCGCGGAGATCGCGGACGAGTCCCCGGCCGGCCTGCGGGTCCTGTACGTGGCGCTGACCCGGGCGACCCAGCAGCTGACGGTGGTCTCCGGCGCCCGTGACGTACCGGACGAGGCAGGGGTCCCCGACCTGCTCCGGGACTGATTTCAGGTCAACCTGCGTCGCAGGAATCACTTACCAGGGTGGTTTGTTAGCCTGTCTATGGCACCGGCTCGATCCAAGCCCCCGGGCCCAACCTTCGTCCCTTAGAGGGACCACTTGCCGCGAGGCGAGCATGGCGGGTCGGTGCCACCTTGTACGTACATACAGAAGAGGCCCGCGTCACCCCAGGGTGATCGCGGGCCTCTTCTGTTTCCCCGCAGGTTCTCGTATGGTGGAAACTACTTTCCGAAAACGAAATGACCGCATTACCTGCTACCGGCGGGTAGGTGCGACGATCGGAGGGCGCCGCCGGGCAACCAGCCGGGGCGGCGTAGCAACGAAGCTCAGGGAAAGCAGAGGAACTCGGCCATGGCAACGGCGCCCAGCGTCTCGTACTCGATGACGGTCCGGCTGGAGGTTCCCGCCAGCGGAACCGCGGTCTCCCAGCTCACCACGGCGGTGGAGTCCCACGGCGGTTCCGTCACCGGCCTCGACGTGACCGCCTCCGGCCACGAGAAGCTCCGGATCGACGTCACCATCGCCGCGACCTCGACCGCGCACGCCGACGAGATCGTCGCGCAGCTGCGCACCATCGAGGGCGTCACCCTCGGCAAGGTCTCGGACCGTACGTTCCTGATGCACCTCGGCGGCAAGATCGAGATGGCGTCCAAGCACCCCATCCGCAACCGTGACGACCTCTCCATGATCTACACCCCGGGCGTGGCCCGCGTGTGCATGGCGATCGCCGAGAACCCCGAGGACGCCCGTCGCCTCACCATCAAGCGCAACTCCGTCGCAGTCGTGACGGACGGCTCCGCCGTCCTCGGCCTCGGCAACATCGGCCCCAAGGCCGCCCTGCCCGTCATGGAGGGCAAGGCGGCCCTCTTCAAGCGCTTCGCCGGCATCGACGCCTGGCCGATCTGCCTGGACACCCAGGACACCGACGCCATCGTCGAGATCGTCAAGGCGATCGCCCCCGGCTTCGCGGGCATCAACCTGGAGGACATCTCCGCCCCCCGCTGCTTCGAGATCGAGGCCCGGCTGCGCGAGGCCCTCGACATCCCGGTCTTCCACGACGACCAGCACGGCACCGCGATCGTCGTCCTCGCCGCCCTCACCAACGCGCTGCGCGTCGTCGGCAAGAGTGTCGGAGACGTACGGGTCGTCATGTCCGGCGCGGGCGCCGCCGGTACGGCCATCCTGAAGCTGCTCATCGCCGCGGGCGTCAAGCACGCCGTCGTCGCCGACATCCACGGCGTCGTCCACGCCGGCCGCGAGGACCTCGTCGAGGCCGCCCCCGGCACCCCGCTGCGCTGGATCGCCGACAACACCAACCCCGAGGGCGTCACCGGCACCCTCAAGGAGGCCGTGGTCGGCGCGGACGTCTTCATCGGCGTCTCGGCCCCGAACCTGCTCGGCGCGGACGACGTCGCCGCCATGGCGGACGACGCGATCGTGTTCGCGCTCGCGAATCCGGACCCCGAGGTCGACCCTGCGATCGCCCGTCAGACGGCCGCCGTCGTCGCCACGGGACGCTCGGACTTCCCCAACCAGATCAACAACGTGCTGGTCTTCCCGGGTGTCTTCCGCGGCCTCCTCGACGCGCAGTCCCGCACGGTCAACACGGAGATGATGCTCGCGGCCGCCGCCGCGCTCGCCGACGTCGTCACCGAGGGCGAGCTGAACCCGAACTACATCATCCCCTCGGTCTTCAACGACAAGGTCGCCCCCGCGGTGGCGGGCGCCGTGCGCACGGCGGCGAAGGCCGCGGGCGCGGGTGCCGACAACGGGACGAACGGGCTCTGACGGAGCCCCGTCCGGAGGGCTCCGAGGGACCCGTCCGGAGGGCTCCGAGGGAGCCCTCCAGGGGCCGCGTGGGGCGGCGGTGGGGCCGACCGGCCCCATGTCCGCCCCGCACACGGCGCGTCGCGGGTCGCCTCGCCCCAAACCCGCCTTTAGGGTGGCCCTTCGGCTCCAAAGAGTTTCCGCGGAGTCGACGGAACGTCACCATGCCAGTGGCCGTGGCGCTTTTCGTGTGACCCCAGAGGGTGCCGGATTGGCGTTCCCGCCGCTGGTGGGGGCAGGATGCCTATTCGGGCGCGAGGGTCTGTCAGCAGACCCGGGTCCGGGGACTGTCCGAGGGCCCTGGCAGCATCGGCATCGATCTCACGCCTCACAGGCAAGAAGAACACGGGAGTAACAACATGAACCGCAGTGAGCTGGTGGCCGCCCTGGCCGACCGCGCCGAGGTGACCCGCAAGGACGCCGACGCCGTGCTGGCCGCTCTCGCCGAGACCGTCGGCGAGGTCGTCGCCAAGGGCGACGAGAAGGTCACCATCCCCGGCTTCCTGACCTTCGAGCGCACCCACCGTGCCGCTCGCACCGCTCGTAACCCGCAGACCGGCGACCCGATCAACATCCCGGCCGGCTACAGCGTGAAGGTCTCCGCGGGCTCGAAGCTCAAGGAAGCCGCCAAGGGCAAGTAAGGCGCCGAGGGCCTGGAAGCGGGCCTGAAGCGACGGAAGGGCGGCCACCCTGTCAGGGGGTGGCCGCCCTTCCGTTTGCCCGTGTGCGGGCGCGCTGCGTCTGTTTCACGACGAAACCCCCGGGCCCCGGTGAGGGGGCGCCGGGGGTTTCGGCGAAATCGGGGTGTGTGCTGCGCCGGGTCAGACGAGCGCGCTGCCCGGGAGCTCGACCTTCGCGCCCAGCTCGACGAGCTTCTCCATGAAGTTCTCGTAGCCGCGGTTGATCAGGTCGATGCCGTGGACCCGGGACGTGCCCTGGGCCGCGAGTGCCGCGATCAGGTACGAGAAGCCGCCGCGCAGGTCCGGGATGACCAGATCGGCGCCCTGGAGCTTCGTCGGGCCCGACACGACCGCCGAGTGCAGGAAGTTGCGCTGGCCGAAGCGGCAGTCCGAGCCGCCCAGGCACTCGCGGTACAGCTGGATGTGCGCACCCATCTGGTTCAGCGCGGAGGTGAAGCCGAGCCGCGACTCGTACACCGTCTCGTGGACGATGGAGAGGCCCGCGGCCTGCGTCAGCGCCACCACCAGCGGCTGCTGCCAGTCGGTCTGGAAACCGGGGTGCACGTCCGTCTCCAGGTGGATCGCGTTGAGCGAGCCGCCCGGGTGCCAGAAGCGGATGCCCTCGTCGTCGATCTCGAAGGCGCCACCCACCTTCCGGTACGTGTTGAGGAAGGTCATCATCGACCGCTGCTGCGCGCCGCGGACGTAGATGTTGCCCTCGGTCGCCAGCGCCGCGGACGCCCAGGAGGCCGCCTCCAGACGGTCCGGGAGCGCGCGGTGGTTGTAACCGTCGAGACGGTCCACACCGGTGATCCGGATCGTCCGGTCCGTGTCCATGGAGATGATCGCGCCCATTTTCTGCAGGACGCAGATCAGGTCCTCGATCTCCGGCTCCACGGCCGCGTTGGAAAGCTCGGTGACGCCCTCCGCCAGGACGGCCGTCAGCAGCACCTGCTCGGTCGAGCCGACCGAGGGGTACGGCAGCCGGATCTTGGTGCCGCGCAGCCGCTGCGGGGCCTCCAGGTACTGGCCGTCGGCCCGCTTCTCGATGGTCGCGCCGAACTGGCGCAGCACGTCGAAGTGGAAGTCGATCGGCCGGCCGCCGATGTCGCAGCCGCCCAGGCCCGGGATGAAGGCGTGGCCGAGGCGGTGCAGCAGCGGACCGCAGAAGAGGATCGGGATGCGCGACGAACCGGCGTGGGCATCGATGTCGGCCACGTTGGCGGACTCGACGTGCGTCGGGTCGAGGACCAGCTCGCCCGGCTCCTCGCCGGGGCGGACGGTCACTCCGTGCAGCTGGAGGAGTCCGCGGACCACGCGGACGTCACGGATGTCGGGCACATTGCGCAGCCGGCTCGGCCCGCTACCGAGCAGGGCGGCGACCATCGCCTTGGGCACGAGGTTCTTCGCGCCGCGGACGCGGATCTCGCCCTCAAGCGGGGTTCCGCCGTGGACAAGCAGTACATCGTCTGTGCCGGTCATGAATCTCGCGTTCCGGAGAGGTCGGGCAGGGGGCCAGGGAAAAGGGTAAGGCTCGCAGACCCCCCGCCCGGAAGCCCGAGGGGGCCCCACAGATGTAATGAATTCGGCACAACACCCTCTGTTCATGTGATCTTGCGGAGCGTTACCGTCCGTTTGTGTCCGTACGAGACCTCCGCGGCCGCTCTGAACTGCGCGGCTCGCCGGTCTGTCCACACTCCTTCCTTCGGCCCCCGCGAACCCGGAAGATGCGGGATCATGTGTCGCATGACCGAGGTGTCCTCGCTCACAGGACGGCTGCTCGTCGCCACCCCCGCACTGGCCGACCCCAACTTCGACCGCGCGGTGGTGCTCCTCCTCGACCACGACGACGAGGGCTCCCTCGGCGTGGTCCTGAACCGGCCGACCCCCGTCACGGTCGGCGACATCCTCGCCCCGTGGGCCGAGCTCGCGGGCGAACCGGGTGTGGTCTTCCAGGGCGGCCCCGTCTCCCTCGACGCGGCGCTCGGCGTGGCGGTGATCCCCGGCGACGAGGGCCCGCTCGGCTGGCGCCGGGTCTTCGGCGCGATCGGCCTGGTCGACCTGGAGACCCCGCCGGAGCTCCTCGGACCGGCCCTCGGCTCCCTCCGTATCTTCGCCGGCTACGCGGGCTGGGGCCCGGGCCAACTGGAGACGGAACTGGGCGACGGAGCCTGGTACGTGGTCGAGTCCGAACCCGGCGACGTCTCCTCCCCCCGCCCGGAATCCCTCTGGCGCGAGGTCCTGCGCCGCCAACGCAGCGACCTCGCGATGGTGGCGACGTACCCGGACGACCCTTCGCTCAACTGACCCGTCCGGTCTTCAGTACCCTTGGTGCCTATGAGCACTCTCGAGCCCGAGCGCGGGGCAGGTACGGGAACCCTCGTCGAGCCGACGCCGCAGGTGTCCCACGGTGACGGCGACCACGAGCGCTACGCCCACTACGTCCAGAAGGACAAGATCATGGCGAGCGCCCTCGACGGCACTCCCGTGGTGGCGCTGTGCGGCAAGGTCTGGGTTCCGGGGCGCGACCCCAAGAAGTACCCGGTCTGCCCCATGTGCAAGGAGATCTACGAATCCATGGGCGCCGGTGGCGGCGACAAGGACAAGGGCAAGGGCGGCAAGGACAAGAAGTAGGACGGTCCTGGGAGGCGGTCCTCCGCGGTCCTCCGGGACGGGTCTCGCTGTCGGGGCGGCCCCCGGTGCGCGCACTTCGGTGCGTGTGCCGGGGGCCGTTCGCGTGTCCGGGGGTCAGGGGCGGTGCGTTGCACGGGGTGCGTCGGCCGGTCACAGAGTGGTTGAGACCACTTGTCCGGGAGTTGGTCCGCCCCTAACCTCACGCGTGTTGTGCAGCACGAAACGCCCGTTGCGTATGTTGCAACACCTTCGGAGGGGATCCGTCATGAAGCTTCCTGCCCTCCCCCAAGCTCTCGGCTTCGCTCGAGCAGGGGGGACCCCCATCGCCGCCACCGTCACCGCCCTCGTCCTCGCCGGCCTCACCGCCACCGCCTGCGCCCCGCAGACCTCCGACGGCAAGGCCGCGACCGACGAGAAGAGCGGCACCCTGCGCGTCTGGCTCTTCCAGGAGGTCGACAACGCGCCCAAGAAGAAGGTCGTCGACGGCGCCATAGCCGCCTTCGAGAAGCGGAACCAGGGCGCGAAGGTGGAGGTCGAGTACATCCCCGTCGAGACCCGCGCCCAGCGCGTCAAGGCCGCCTTCAACGACCCGAAGTCCGCGCCCGACCTCATCGAGTACGGCAACACCGACACCGCCGGCTACGTGAAGGACGGCGGACTCGCCGACATCAGCGCCGAGTTCGGCGCCTGGGACGAGGCCAAGGACACCGACGCCACCGCCAAGGCCTCCGTCACCGTCGAAGGCAAGATCTACGGCGCGCCCCTCTTCGTCGGCGTCCGCGCGCTCTACTACCGCACCGACGTCTTCAAGGACCTCGGCCTCTCCGCCCCCAAGACCCAGGCCGAGCTGATCGCGACCGCGAAGAAGGTCCACAAGGCCAAGCCCGAGCTGTACGGCCTCGCCGTCGGCGGCGCCTACACCTACGGCGCCATGCCGTTCATCTGGGCCAACGGCGGCGAACTCGCCACCCAGAACGGCACGTCGTACACCTCCGCCATCAACAGCGAGGCCGCCCGCACGGGCATCACCGCCTACACCTCCCTCTTCGGCGACGACAACTGCCCGGCCGCCAAGTGCGCCCAGATGGGCGGCAACGCCACCGTCACCGCCTTCGCCTCCGGCAAGGCCGCCATGGCCATCGGCGGCGACTTCAGCCACGCCGCCGTCGAAGCCGGCGCCGTCAAGGGCAAGTACGCCGTCGTCCCGCTGCCCGGCCTGACCCCCGGCTCCATCGCCCCCGCCTTCGCGGGCGGCAACAACGTCGGCCTGTTGAAGAGCAGTTCGCACCGCACCCTCGCCGTCGACCTGATGAAGTCCCTCACCGGCAAGGAGACGCAAGGCAAGCTCTTCGACGCGATGGGCTTCCTGCCGACCTACACCGATGTCCGGGCGCGGGCGGCGCAGAAGGAGCCCTTCGTGAAGCCCTTCATCGACACGCTCGCCGCCGGCGCCAAGTTCGTCCCCGCGTCCCCCGGCTGGGGCCAGATCGACGCCTCGCTGGTCCTGCCGACGATGTTCCAGGAGATCGTCAGCGGCCGTAAGGACGTGAAGGCGGCCTCCGACGACGCCGCGAAGAAGATGGACGCGGCGTTCGCGGCCGCGGGCTGACCGGCATGACCCTGACCACCGCCACGAAGAACCGGGGGCCGGCGCCCGCCGTCCCCCGGCCCCGCCGCCCCCGGCGCCCCCGAGGTCCCCGGGGCCGCGCGGGCTGGACGCCCTGGCTCTATCTGCTCCCCGCCCTCGTCGTCCTCGGCGGGCTCCTCGTCTACCCCATCTACCAACTCGGGCTCATCTCCTTCCTGGAGTACACCCAGGCCCAGGTCAGCGGCGGCGAGCCCACCTCCTTCCAGGGCTTCGGCAACTACGCCACCCTCTTCGCCGACCCGCAGTTCTGGCAGGTCCTCCTCGCCACCGTCCTCTTCGCCGCCGCCTGCGTCGTCACCACCCTCGCCGTGGGCTGCGCGCTCGCGGTGCTCCTGACCCGCGTACGGGCCGTGCCCCGCCTCGCGCTCATGCTGGCCGCGCTCGGCGCCTGGGCCACCCCCGCCGTCACAGGCTCCACGGTCTGGGTCTTCCTCTTCGACCCCGACTTCGGCCCCGTCAACCGGCTGCTCGGGCTCGGCGACTTCTCCTGGACGTACGGGCGCTACAGCGCCTTCGCCCTGGTCCTCTTCGAGGTCGTCTGGTGCTCGTTCCCGTTCGTGATGGTCACCGTCTACGCGGGCATCAAGGCCATCCCCGGCGAGGTCCTGGAGGCCGCCGCCCTCGACGGCGCCTCGCAGTGGCGGATCTGGCGCTCGGTCACGGCACCGATGCTCCGGCCGATCCTGGTCGTCGTCACGATCCAGTCGATCATCTGGGACTTCAAGGTCTTCACCCAGATCTACGTGATGACCAACGGCGGTGGCATCGCCGGGCAGAACCTCGTCCTCAACGTGTACGCGTACCAGAAGGCCTTCGCCTCCTCCCAGTACAGCCTGGGCTCGGCGATCGGCGTCGTCATGCTGCTGATCCTGCTCGCGGTGACGCTGGTGTACCTCCGTCTGCTGCGTCGCCAGGGAGAAGAACTGTGAGCACCCTTCGCATCCGGCGGCCCGGGCGCCTCGCCGCCGAGGCCACCGCCCTCCTCGTCGCCGCCGCGGTCGCCTTCCCGCTGTACTGGATGGTCCTCTCGGCCTTCAAACCGGCCGGCGAGATCCAGTCGACCGAGCCGCGGCCGTGGACCCTCTCGCCGTCCCTCGACTCCTTCCGGCGCGTCTTCGAACAGCAGGACTTCGGGCGGTACTTCCTCAACTCGCTGATCGTCGCCTGCACGGTGGTCCTCGCCTCCGCGCTCATCGCCTTCCTCGCGGCGACGGCGGTCACCCGCTTCCGTTTCCGCTTCCGGACGACGCTCCTGATCATGTTCCTCGTCGCCCAGATGGTGCCGATCGAGGCGCTGACCATCCCGCTGTTCTTCCTGATGCGGGACGTCGGCCAGCTCAACACGCTGGGCTCGCTGATCCTGCCGCACATCGCCTTCTCGCTGCCGTTCGCGATCTGGATGCTGCGCGGCTTCGTCAAGGCGGTGCCGGAGGCGCTGGAAGAGCAGGCCGCGATCGACGGCGCGAGCCGCACCCGCTTCCTGTGGCAGATCCTCTTCCCGCTGGTCTTCCCCGGGCTCGTGGCGACCAGCGTCTTCTCGTTCATCTCGACCTGGAACGACTTCCTGTTCGCGAAGTCGTTCCTCATCAGCGACACCTCGCAGTCCACCCTCCCGATGGCGCTGCTCGTCTTCTTCAAGCCGGACGAGAACGACTGGGGAGGCATCATGGCCGGATCGACCGTGATGACGATCCCGGTGCTCGTCTTCTTCGTACTCGTACAGCGCCGTCTGGTCTCCGGGCTGGGCGGGGCGGTGAAGGACTGACGTCATGACCGACAAGGACCTCATTCCCGCGCCCTCGAACGTCGAGAGCCCCGACTCGGGCGATTTCCTTCTGAGTTTCCGTACGGCCCTCGTCGCCGGGCCCGGCACCGAGTCCACCGAGCGCTGGCTGCGCGCCACCCTCGGCGCCGCGTTCGGCCTGTCGCTGCCGCCCGCGCCGCAGGGCGCGGGCAACAGCCTGTCCCTGCGCGTCGACGACACCCTCGGACCGGAGGCGTACCGGCTCACCGTGCGCGCGGACAGCGCGGACAGCGGGGGCAGCGGGGGCAGCGGGGACAGCGGGGTCGAGATCGTGGGCGGCGATCCGGCCGGTGTCTTCTGGGGCGCGCAGACGCTACGTCAGCTCCTCGGCCCCGACGCCTTCCGCAAGGCCCCCCGCCCCGGCGCCGTCGCGGCCGTGACCGCCCAGGTCGTCACCGACGCCCCCCGCTTCCGGTGGCGCGGGCTCATGCTCGACGTGTCGCGGCACTTCATGCCGAAGGACGACGTCCTGCGGCAGCTCGACCTCATCGCCGCGCACAAGCTCAACGTCTTCCACTTCCACCTCACCGACGACCAGGGCTGGCGCGTCGAGATCAGGCGCCACCCGCGCCTCACCGAGGTCGGCGCCTGGCGGGCCCGTACGAAGTGGGGGCACCGGGCCTCGCCGCTCTGGAACGAGACGCCGCACGGCGGGTTCTACACCCAGGACGACATCCGCGAGATCGTCGCGTACGCCGCCGAGCGGCACATCACCGTCGTCCCCGAGATCGACATCCCGGGCCACTCGCAGGCCGCCATCGCCGCCTACCCGGAGCTCGGCAACACCGACGTCGTCGACACGAGCGCCCTCACCGTCTGGGACACCTGGGGCGTCAACCCGAACGTCCTCGCCCCCACCGACACCACCCTCCGCTTCTACGAGGGCGTCTTCGAGGAGATCCTCGACCTCTTCCCGTCCACCTTCGTCCACGTCGGCGGCGACGAGTGCCCCAAGGACCAGTGGAAGCAGTCCCCGACGGCCCAGGCCCGCATCAAGGAGCTGGGCCTCGCCGACGAGCACGAGCTCCAGGCCTGGTTCATCCGCCACTTCGACCGCTGGCTCGCCGACCGGGGCCGCCGCCTCATCGGCTGGGACGAGATCCTGGAGGGCGGCCTCGCGCCCGGTGCCGCCGTCTCCTCCTGGCGGGGGTACGCGGGCGGGATCACCGCCGCGGAGGCGGGCCATGACGTCGTCATGTGCCCCGAGCAGCAGGTGTACCTGGACCACCGTCAGGCGCCGGGCGAGGACGAGCCGATGCCCATCGGCTTCGTCAGGACCCTGGAGGACGTCTACCGCTTCGAGCCCGTCCCGCCCGGCCTGAGCCCCGAGGCCGCCGCCCATGTCCTGGGCACCCAGGCCAACGTGTGGACCGAGGTCATGGAGAACCGCTCCCGCGTCGACTACCAGGTCTTCCCGCGCCTCGCCGCCTTCGCCGAGGTCGCCTGGTCCGCCCTCCCCGAGCCGGGGGAGCGGGACTTCGCCGCGTTCGAGCGCCGGATGGCCGCCCACTACCGGCGCCTGGACGCCCTCGGCGTCGACTACCGGCCGCCCGCCGGACCGCACCCGTGGCAGCGGCGTCCGGGAGTCCTTGGCAGGCCCATCGAGGGGGCGCCCCCGAACGTGTGAGGCACCTCGCGTCCCCACGTCACCCAAGAGCGGCAAAACGGAAGTTACCGTCTCCGGGTGGGGCTTCCTGGACGGAACCGTCCTTCGCGGACCCTCGCGTCGGACGGCTCGGAAGATGTGCCAGAGTTGCCACGTCCGGCCTGTGAGCACGTACGGTACGGCCACACAGGCGCGAAAGCCGGGGACGAGTCGGGGACCGCCGGGGACACCGGGAAGGGGCAGCGGGTTGACCACGCACGCACCACAGACGGCGCAGTCCGTGACGCTGCCGGCCTCGCTCGACGAGGCCGTGGCGGCGCTCACCGCCATGCCCGCCGCCGTACCGGTCGCGGGCGGCACGGACCTGATGGCCGCCGTCAACAAGGGCCAGCTCAGGCCGGCCGGACTCGTCGGCCTCGGCCGGATCAACGAGATCCGCGGCTGGCAGTACCAGGACGGCCACGCCCTCCTCGGCGCCGGTCTCACCCACGCCCGGATGGGCCGCCCCGACTTCGCGGCCCTCATCCCCGCCCTCGCGGCCGCCGCGCGCGCCGCGGGGCCGCCCCAGATCCGTAACGCGGGCACCCTCGGGGGCAACGTCGTCACCGCGGCGCCCACGGGCGACTCGCTGCCCGTCCTGGCGGCCCTGGAGGCCGACCTCGTCGTCATGGGCCCGCTCGGCACCCGCGAGATCCCCGTCTCCCATCTCCTGGCGGGCCGCGACCTGCTGGCCCCCGGCGAGCTGGTCGCGTTCGTCCGCGTACCCCTCCTGCACGCTCCGCAGGTCTTCCTCAAGGCCACGGGACGCACGGGCCCGGCCCGCGCAGCCGCCTCCGTCGCGGTCGTCCTCGACCCGGCGCGGCGGGGAGTGCGCTGCGCCGTCGGCGCGATCGCCCCGATGCCGCTGCGGCCCCTGGAGGCCGAGCACTGGATCGCCTCGCTGGTGGACTGGGACGGCGACCGGGGGCTCGCCCCCGAGGCGCTGACGGCCTTCGGCGAGTACGTGGCGGCGGCCTGCATCCCGGACCCGCCGGGCGAGGAGCAGCTGCCACCGGCCGTACTGCACCTGCGGCGCACGGTCGCCGCGCTGGCTCGACGGGCACTGGGGAGGGCGCTGTCGTGAGCAACGAACCGAACGCGAACGCGAGCGGGGGCGGCTGGGAGCCGATCCCGCTGAGCGAGGGGTACGACGGCGACGCCACGGCCTTCGTCCACCTGCCGCCGGAGTTCATGCTCGACGGCGTCCCGCTGGAGGCGCCGGGCCACGGTTACGTACCGCCGATGATCGTGCCGCTGACGCCGCTCACCCCGGCCGCCGGTACGGACCCGGCGGCGACGGGCCAGTGGGTCGTGCAGACGCCGACGGCCGCGGAGCAGTCGGCCGAGCACCCGGTGGAACAGTCGGCGGAGCACGACCCGCACGCGACGGGCGAGTGGACCTTCGCGGACGCCGTCGAGCCCGACCCGCACGCGACCGGTCAGTGGAACTTCGCAGGGACGACGGAGTCGGCCGACCCCGCGGCGACCGGGCAGTGGACGATCCCGGTGGTCACGGAGGGCGCCGACGCGTCCGACGACTCGGGCGAGTACACGACCTCGATGCTGGCGCAGTACGCGAGCAGCGCCCCTGCGACCCTGCCGGGCGGCGCGCCGGCGCCCTGGGCGGTCCAGGAACCGACGGCGGAGGCGGTCCAGGAGCAGGAGCCGGACCACGGGCCTGAGCAGGGGCCGGTGGCCGAGGCGGCGGAGTCCGGTGAGCCGGTCTCGTCGGTCCCGCAGGCGCCGTCCGCGCTTGACGCGCTCTCGGCCTCGCCGGAGTACGCCACGCCGGAGGCCGAGGCTCCCGAGGAGGCCCCCGAGGCCCAGGCCCCTGAGGCTCAGGCCCCCGAGGAGGCCCTCGACGCTCCCGCCTCCACGGGCAGCAGCGCGGACAGTGACGAGCATCCGCACATCTCGTACCTCCTGCGTGTGAACGGCGCCGACCGTCCCGTGACGGACTCCTGGATCGGTGAGTCGCTGCTCTACGTCCTGCGGGAGCGGCTCGGTCTGGCCGGCGCCAAGGACGGCTGCTCGCAGGGCGAGTGCGGCGCGTGCAACGTCCAGGTCGACGGCCGGCTCGTCGCCTCCTGCCTGGTGCCGGCTGCGACGGCGGCCGGCAGTGAGGTGCGTACGGTCGAGGGCCTGGCCACCGACGGCGAACCGTCGGACGTGCAGCGGGCCCTGGCCCGGTGCGGGGCCGTCCAGTGCGGCTACTGCGTACCGGGCATGGCCATGACCGTCCACGACCTGCTCGAAGGCAACCACGCTCCGACCGAGCTGGAGACCCGGCAGGCGCTCTGCGGCAACCTCTGCCGGTGCTCGGGCTACCGGGGCGTGCTCGACGCCGTGCGCGAGGTCGTCGCCGAGCGCGAGGCGCAGACGGCCGCGTCGGCCGACGAGGCGCGCATCCCGCACCAGATTCCGCACCCGCACGACGGAGGCATGGCGTGAGCAGCGACGCGACCACCGCCACCACCACCCCCACGGCGCTCGACACCCTGGAACCGGAGCCCGCGGCCCACGGCCTCGGCACCTCCCTCCCGTCGGCCGACGCGCGGGCGAAGGCCGAGGGCACCTTCCCGTACGCCTCCGACCTCTGGGCCGAGGGCCTGCTGTGGGCGGCGATCCTGCGCTCGCCGCACCCGCACGCCCGGATCGTGTCGATCGACACGAGCGCGGCGGCGGACATGCCGGGCGTACGGGCCGTGGTGACCCACGCCGACGTGCCGGGGGAGGCGACGTACGGCAGGACGGTCGCCGACCGGCCGGTCTTCGCCTCCGACCTGGTCCGCCACCACGGTGAGGCGATCGCGGCCGTGGCCGCGGACCACCCGGACACGGCGCGGCTCGCGGCGGCGGCGATCGCGGTCGAGTACGAGCTCCTGGACCCGGTCACGGACCCCGAGAAGGCGTTCGCGGCCGAGGCGTTGCACCCCGACGGCAACCTGATCCGCCACATCCCGCTGCGGTTCGGGGACGCGGAGGCGACGGGCGAGGTCGTGGTCGAGGGCCTGTACCGGATCGGCCGCCAGGACCCGGCCCCCATCGGCGCGGAGGCCGGCCTCGCCGTGCCGCGCCCCGACGGCGGGGTCGAGATCTACACGGCCTCCACCGACCCGCACACCGACCGGGACCTGGCGGCGGCCTGCTTCGGCCTGTCGCCCGACCAGGTCAAGGTCGTCGTGACGGGAGTTCCGGGGGCGACGGGCGACCGTGAGGACCCGGGCTTCCAGATTCCCCTGGGCCTCCTCGCCCTCCGCACGGGCTGCCCGGTCAAGCTCACCGCGACGCGCGAGGAGTCCTTCCTCGGCCACGCCCACCGCCACCCGACGCTGCTGCGCTACCGCCACCACGCGGACGCGGAGGGCCGGTTGGTGAAGGTGGAGGCGCAGATCCTGCTGGACGCGGGCGCGTACGCGGACGCCTCGTCGGAGTCGCTGGCGGCGGCGGTGTCCTTCGCCTGCGGCCCGTACGTCGTGCCGCACGCCTTCATCGAGGGCTGGGCGGTCCGTACGAACAACCCGCCGTCCGGCCATGTGCGAGGCGAGGGCGCGATGCAGGTGTGCGCGGCGTACGAGGCGCAGATGGACAAGCTGGCGGCGAAGCTGGGCGTGGACCCGGTGGACGTACGGCTGCGCAACGTCCTGGCGACGGGGGACATCCTCCCGACGGGCCAGACCGTGACCTGCCCGGCCCCGGTGGCCGAACTCCTGTCCGCGGTCCGCGACTTCCCCCTTCCGTCCCTCCCGATGGACACCCCGGAGGAGGACTGGCTGCTCCCCGGCGGACCGGAGGGCGCGGGCGAACCGGGCGCGGTGCGCCGGGGCGTGGGCTACGCGGTCGGCATGGTCCACATGCTCGGCGCGGAGGGCGCGGACGAGGTCTCGACGGCGACGGTGAAGGTCCAGGACGGCGTGGCGACGGTCATCTGCGCGGCCGTCGACACGGGTTCGGGCTTCGCGACGCTCGCGCGGCAGATCGTCCAGGAGACGCTGGGCCTCGAAGAGGTCCACGTCGCCTCGGTGGACACGGACCAGCCGCCGGCGGGCCCGGCGACGCACGGCCGCCACACGTGGGTCTCGGGCGGGGCGGTGGAACGCGCGGCGAAAATGGTCCGCACGCAGCTGCTCCAGCCCTTGGCCCACAAGTTCGGCATGTCGACGGAGCTGCTCCAGATCACGGACGGCAAGATCACGTCGTACGACGGCGTCCTGTCGACCACGGTCACGGAGGCGATGGACGGCAAGGAGCTCTGGGCCACGGCCCAGTGCCGCCCCCACCCGACGGAGCCCCTGGACGAATCGGGCCAGGGCGACGCGTTCGTGGGCCTCGCCTTCTGCGCGATCCGCGCGGTGGTGGACGTCGACATCGAGCTCGGCTCGGTACGGGTGGTCGAGATGGCGGTGGCCCAGGACGTGGGCCGCATCCTCAACCCGGCCCAGCTGACGGCCCGTATCGAAGCCGGCGTGACCCAGGGCGTCGGCGCGGCCCTCACGGAGAACCTCCGCACGACCCGCGGCCTCCTCCGCCACCCGGACCTGACGGGCTACGCCCTCCCGACGTCCCTGGACGCCCCGGACATCCGCCTCGTGAAACTCGTCGAGGAACGCGACGTGGTGGCCCCCTTCGGCGCGAAGGCCGCGAGCGCGGTCCCGGTCGTCACCTCCCCGGCAGCCGTGGCCGCAGCGGTCCGCGCGGCCACGGGCCGCCCGATCAACCGCCTCCCGATTCGACCGCAGGCGGCGGTGGGGGCACCGACGGCGTGACGGTGTTGACGGCGTGACGGTGCTGATGCCGTGACGCCGTGACGCCGTGACGGGCGTGGCGCTGCGACGCCGTAACGGGTGTGACGCCGTGACGGCGCGACCTGGATTGGCGACCGGAGTGCCGGCGAGATCTGGCGGCCCCCGACCTGGCCGACGCCGCCGCGCGCAGGGTGGCCGGCCAGTTGGGCTGCCAGGACCCCCGGCTCACGGAGAGCACGCCGTCGAGGAGTGGAAGGTCCTGAAGCGGCGGGGTGTGCGGGGCCGCTCCGAAGAGCGGGCGCGGATGCGGTCGTGAAGATCGCTTGGAGACCGTGGCGGGAATTGAACCCGCGTAACTCGCTTTGCAGGCGAGCCCCTCAACCACTCGGGCACACGGTCGTGTTGGTGATGAGTACGACCGTAGGTGGGGTCGTCGGGGGGCTCAAGGGTTTCCGGGGGCGTGCAACACGACTGCCATGTCGCGTTCACGGTCGTACGTCCAAGGGACCAGGACGGACCCGACCTCGGACAGGGGTCATCCGGCGGTATGCCTCTTACCCTGGGAGCATGAGCGCCCTCGAACCCCGCGACGCAGACGTCGCGCCCGCCACCGCCGTCCCCTCCCCGGGCGGCGGCTCCGTGCTCGACCGGGAGCACCGGGCGCTCAGCATTGGGATCGTCTCCGTCGTCCTGCTCATCGCCTTCGAGGCGACCGCCGTCGGGACCGCCATGCCCGTCGCGGCGCGCGAGCTGAACGGCATCCCGTTGTACGCCTTCGCCTTCTCCGCGTACTTCACCACCAGCCTCTTCGCCATGGTCCTGTCCGGGCAATGGTCCGACCGCGGCGGGCCCCTCGCCCCGCTCACCGCCGGCATCACCTCCTTCGCCGCCGGGCTGCTGCTCTCCGGGACCGCCGGCACCATGTGGCTCTTCATCCTCGGGAGGGCCGTGCAGGGGCTCGGCGGAGGGCTGGTGATCGTCGCCTTGTACGTCGTGGTGAGCCGGGCGTACGCCGAGCACCTCCGGCCCGCGATCATGGCCGCCTTCGCCGCGAGCTGGGTCGTCCCCTCCATAGTCGGGCCCCTCGCCTCGGGGACGATCACCGAGCACCTGGGCTGGCGGTGGGTCTTCGTGGGGATCCCCGTGCTCGTGGTCCTCCCCCTCGCCCTCGCCCTTCCGGCCATACGTCGTACCGCCTCCGGGCCCGCCGACCCCGCCGCGCCCCTCCCGCCGTACGACCGGCGGCGCATCCGGCTCGCGCTCGGCATCTCGGCCGGCGCCGGGCTCCTCCAGTACGCCGGTCAGGAGCTGCGCTGGCTCTCGCTGCTTCCGGCCGTGGCGGGCGTGGCGCTGCTCGTGCCCGCCGTGCTCGGGCTGCTGCCGCGCGGCACCTACCGGGCCGCCCGCGGCCTGCCGTCCGTCGTCCTGTTGCGGGGCATCGCGGCGGGTTCGTTCATCGCCGCCGAGTCCTTCGTACCGCTCATGCTCGTCACCCAGCGCGGGCTGAGCCCCACGCTCGCCGGCCTCTCGCTCGCGGCCGGCGGCGGGACATGGGCGCTCGGCTCCTGGCTCCAGTCCCGGCCGTGGACGGAGCCGTACCGGGAGCGGCTCGTCGTCTTCGGGATGCTGCTCGTCGCGGCCGCGATCGCCGGCGCGCCGAGCGTCCTGATCGAGGCCGTCCCGGCGTGGATCGTCGCCGTCGCGTGGGCCTTCGGGTGCCTGGGCATGGGCCTGGTGATCTCCTCGACGAGCGTCCTGCTCCTGAAGCTCTCGGCGCCGGACGAGGCGGGCGCGAACTCGGCGGCCCTGCAGATCTCCGACGGCCTGTCGAACGTGCTGCTCCTCGCGGCGGGCGGCGCGGCGTTCGCCGCCCTCGGCGGGGGCGCGGTCGGACACGCCGCCACGACCGCGTCCGCCTCCGGCTCCCACCCCGCCGCCTTCGCCGCCGTCTTCCTGCCGATGGCGGGGGTGGCGCTGGTGGGGGCGTGGGTCGCCACGCGGCTGCGGGCTGGGCCTCGGGCCACCTGACCGAAGCCTCGCCGCGGCGGAGAGGGGAGCCATCGGGGGCGCACGAGGTGCCGTGGCGGGCTGCGCGAGGCGACGCGAGGGGCTGCGCGAGGCTGCGCGTGGGCTGCGCCCGACGACTGCGGGGGCTGCGCGGAGCGACGCGCCGGGCCGCGCGAGGCGACGCGTCGGCCGCACGCGGCGACGTGACCTGAGTCGCACCCGCGTCGCCCGCGGGGCGTTCGTACGAGGTTCCGGGCGGGCCGCCGGTAAGGTGGCCCGGTTGTCATATCTGGACGAGCGTCGAACCGGAGACCGTGACTACCACCGCCACCTCCTCCCATCACCTCTCTCCCGCCTTCCCCGGTCGGGCCCCCTGGGGCACCGCCAACAAGCTGCGAGCCTGGCAGCAGGGCGCCATGGAGAAGTACATCCAGGAGCAGCCCCGCGACTTCCTCGCGGTCGCGACGCCCGGCGCCGGAAAGACCACCTTCGCGCTGACCCTCGCGTCCTGGCTGCTGCACCACCACGTCGTGCAGCAGGTCACCGTCGTCGCCCCCACCGAGCACCTGAAGAAGCAGTGGGCGGCGGCCGCCGCGCGGATAGGGATCAAGCTCGACCCCGACTACAGCGCCGGGCCGCTCAGCAAGGAGTACCACGGCGTCGCGATCACCTACGCCGGTGTCGGCGTGCGGCCCATGCTCCACCGCAACCGCTGCGAGCAGCGCAAGACCCTCGTCATCCTCGACGAGATCCACCACGCCGGTGACTCCAAGTCCTGGGGCGAGGCCTGCCTGGAGGCCTTCGACCCGGCGACCCGGCGCCTCGCCCTGACCGGTACGCCCTTCAGGTCCGACACCAACCCCATCCCCTTCGTCACGTACGAGGAGGGGAACGACGGCATCCGGCGGTCCTCCGCCGACTACACCTACGGCTACGGCAACGCCCTGGGTGACGGGGTCGTCCGGCCCGTCATTTTTCTTTCCTACAGCGGCAACATGCGGTGGCGCACCAAGGCCGGCGACGAGATCGCCGCCCGCCTCGGCGAGCCCATGACCAAGGACGCCATCTCCCAGGCCTGGCGCACCGCCCTCGACCCGCGCGGCGATTGGATGCCGAACGTCCTGCGCGCCGCCGACCAGCGCCTCACCGAGGTCCGTAAGGGCATCCCCGACGCCGGCGGGCTCGTCATCGCCTCCGACCAGGACTCCGCCCGCGCCTACGCCAAGCTGATCCGCGAGATCACCGGCACCAAGGCCACGGTCGTCCTCTCCGACGAGGCCGCCGCCTCCAAGCGGATCGACGAGTTCAGCGAGAACAACGAACGCTGGATGGTCGCCGTCCGCATGGTGTCCGAGGGCGTCGACGTTCCTCGTCTCGCCGTCGGTGTCTATGCCACGACCATCTCGACACCGCTCTTCTTCGCCCAGGCCGTCGGACGTTTCGTACGTTCGCGCAGGCGCGGCGAGACCGCCTCCGTGTTCCTTCCCACCATCCCCAACCTCCTCGGCTTCGCCAACGAGATGGAGGTCGAGCGCGACCACGTCCTCGACAAGCCGAAGAAGGACGGCGAGGAGGACCCGTACGCCGAGTCCGAGAAGGAGATGGCGGAGGCCGAGAAGCAGCAGGACGAGGACACCGGCGAACAGGACACGCTGCCCTTCGAGGCGCTGGAGTCCGACGCCGTCTTCGACCGCGTGCTCTACGACGGCGCCGAGTTCGGCATGCAGGCCCACCCGGGCAGCGAGGAGGAGCAGGACTACCTCGGCATCCCCGGGCTCCTCGAACCCGACCAGGTCCAGCTCCTCCTCCAGAAGCGCCAGGCCCGCCAGATCGCCCACAGCCGCAAGAAGCCGGACACGGAGGCGGACCTGCTGGAGCTTCCTGCCGAGCGGCGGCCCGTCGTTTCGCACAAGGAGCTGCTGGAGCTGAGGAAGCAGCTCAACACCATGGTCGGCGCGTACGTCCACCAGAGCGGCAAGCCCCACGGCGTCATCCACACCGAGCTCCGCCGGGTCTGCGGCGGGCCTCCGAGCGCCGAGGCCACGGCCGGGCAGCTCCGCGAGCGGATCAAGAAGGTGCAGGAGTGGGCGACGCGGATGCGGTGAGCCGTACGTAGACGGACGGGAGCCGGGGACGGGGGCCGAGCGTCGGCGTCGCCGTCGCGTACGCGTAGCCCGTCCCGTGCTCGTACCCGTACCTCCGTACCAGTCCCTCCTGGCCCCGCCCTTGTGCCAACCCAGCCCCCTCCCACTGGCCTGATTCGTACGGACGACAAAGCCGATCTTGTCCGTAGAACCGCCCCGACCGGCCGACTTACGCCCTGAACCGTCCTTATCGGTGCGCATGCGCCCGGATTCTGGACGAGGTCTTCCGCTGAGCGGAGTGGCTCGCTACTGTCCCCGCAAATGCAATCGCCCCGTGGCAGCGCCGCCGCGGAGCGCAGCCGGTGCGCATGGCCTGCCGGCGGCCTCTGACGTGCGTCGCCGCGGGACCGGCGCCGCAGCTCTCGTTTGAAGGTCCGCCGTCACTCACTCCGAAGGAGAGGGCGTCGTGACCGCGGAAACCTCCCAGACGCTCGACCGGGGCCTCAGGGTCCTCAAGCTGCTCGCCGACACCGACCACGGCCTGACCGTCACCGAGTTGTCCAACCGACTCGGGGTCAACAGGACCGTCGTCTACCGTCTGCTCGCCACACTCGAACAGCACGCGCTCGTCCGACGGGACCTCGGCGGTCGCGCCCGGGTCGGCCTCGGCGTGCTGCGGCTGGGCCGTCAGGTCCATCCGCTCGTACGCGAGGCAGCGCTGCCCGCGCTGCGTTCGCTGGCCGAGGACATAGGCGCCACCGCCCATCTGACCCTCGTCGACGGGGCGGAGGCGCTGGCGGTCGCCGTCGTCGAGCCGACCTGGACGGACTACCACGTGGCCTACCGGGCCGGCTTCCGTCACCCGCTCGACCGGGGCGCGGCGGGCCGCGCCATCCTCGCGGCCCGGCAGGGCAGTCTCATCGAGCCCGGGTTCACGCTGACCCACGGCGAGCTCGAGGCGGGCGCGAGCGGTGCGGCGGCGCCGCTGGTCGGCATCACCGGCATCGAGGGCAGCGTGGGCGTCGTCATGCTCGCGGACGCGGTACCGGAGCGGGTCGGCCCGAGGGTCGTCGACGCGGCACGGGAAGTCGCCGACGCGTTGCGCTGACCCGACGGCGCCTTTGCGGGGCTGCCGCGGACCGGCGAGCGTCAGCCGCCGTCGCCCACCAGCAGTGCTCCCAGCGCCGTCCGTCGGTGTTCCACCGCCCGGCCCGCCCGCGCCGTCGTGATCAGGCCCGCCCCGCGCAGGGCCGACGCGTGGGCCGAGGCCGTCGCGTTGCTGACGCCCAGGCGGCGGGCCAGGGTCGTCGTCGTGTGGGCGTCGGTGAGGGCGCGGAGGAGCTCAAGGCGGGTGCGGCCGAGGACCGTCGCCAGGGACTCGTCCGTGCCGGGCGCCACGTCCGGTGTGAGCGGGAGGCCGGGCCCGGCCGCGTACGTCACCACCACCGGTCGGTCCGGCAGGTCCTGGACCAGCGGCCGGCCCGTCCAGTGGAAGGTCGGCAGCAGGACGAGGCCGCGGCCGGCGAGCGTGATCTCCCGCGTACCCGCAGTACCCGCCGCACCCGGCGTCGCCCACTCCCAGGCGCCCTCGCGCAGCCGTGTGCCGGGGACCAGGAGCGGCAGGGCCGTGCCGACGCCGTGTTCGGCGACCGTCAGGGCGTACCGCGTGAACTCCGCCCGGTGCAGGTCCTGCACCAGCGGCCACACCGGTGCCACGACCGTCTCGAAGGCCGCCCGCTGGGCGCGGCGCAGCACCCGCCGGGCGCCCGTCCCGCCCGCGTGGAGCTCGCGGATCCACTGTGGGGACGGGCGGGCCCCGTAGACCCGCTCCAGCTCGGAGCGCACCAGCTCCGGCCGTGCCGCCTCCACCAGGTCGAGGCCCTCCGTCAGCGTCTCGCCGAGGACGTCGAGGAACAGCGGGGGGTCGCCCGCAGGGACGAGATCCGCGAGGGGCGTCACGGCGTCCGGCAGGGACCGCGTCACCCGCCGCCGCCAGCGGCCGAAGAGCAGCTCGTCGCCGCCGCCGAACATCATCATGAAGGCCGCGTTCAGCTCCGGCACCGGGGACGGCCGGGCGGCGAACCGCACCCGGGCGAAGTCCTCCGCCGCGAAACGGATCCGGATCACCGCACAAGCCTTTCGGTCGGGGCCTCAACCTTCGCCCGACGCGACCCGCCGACGCCAGCCTCTTCCCATGACATCCCACACCGCCTCTGCCGGAACCGCCTCGACCCGCACCGCATCTGCCGGCTCCGCATCGACCGCCGCCACCCCGTCCCCCCACCCGACCCGACGGACCGTCACCCGCGCCGGTCTCTTCGCCGCCGCCTTGGCCCTCACCCCGACCACCGCCCGGGCCGCGGCCGCCGCCACCCCGCGTGACCTCGTCCTCCGGCTGCCCGCGCCCACCGGCCCGTACCGGATCGGTGCCACCACCCTCCACCTGGTCGACCCCTCCCGCAACGACCCCTGGGAGCCGGCGATCGGGGTACGGGAGGTCATGGTCACCGTCCTCCACCCCGCCCGTACCGTCCGCGGCTATCCGCGCGCGCCGCAGCTGACCCCGGGCGAGGCCGGGCTCTTCACCTTCCTCGCGCCCGCCGTCCACGGACTGCCCGCGGCCGGTGTGGACTGGGCGGCCACCCTCACGCACACCCACCCGGGCGCCCCCGTCGCCCCCGGACCCTGGCCCGTACTGCTCTACAGCCCCGGCGGCGGCGAGGCCCGCACCATGGGCACCCTGCTCGCCGAGGAGCTGGCCAGCCACGGCTGGGTCGTCGTCACCGTCGATCACCCGGGGGACGCGAGCCAGGTGGAGTTCCCCGGTGCGCGGCCGGGGCGCGACACGGTGCGCCGGACGGTCTTCGTCGGGCCGCCCGACGCCGAGCAGTTCCGCACCATGATCGACACCCGGCTCGCCGACATCCGCTTCGTCCTCGACCGGCTCGAAGCCCTGGAAGAGCCCCTCGGGCGCGCCCTCGACCTCGGGCGGGTCGGGATCTACGGGCACTCCGCCGGCGGCACCGCCGCCGCGCAGACCCTGTACGACGACCGACGGATCGCCGCCGCCGTGAACCTGGAGGGCCATCTGGACCAGGTGGACGGGACGCTCTTCCCCGTGGCCCGGTACGGCGTCGACCGGCCGCTGCTCCTGCTCGGCACCGACGGCTTCCGTGACGCCCGGCTCGACCGCTCCTGGGGTGCGATGCTCGCCCACCCCGGAGGCCGGACCCGCCGGCGGCAGCTCGACCACGCGGACCACTTGGTGTTCACCGACTACGCCGCCCTGGTCCCGCAGCTCCAGGCGGCCGGGCTCACGACCGCCGCCGACCGGGTCCGGCTCGTCGGCGCGATCGAGCCGGAGGCGGCCGTGCGCGCGGTGCGCCGCCAGGTGCGGTCGTTCTTCGGCCGCCCCGGTCACTTCAGTCACCCCGGCCACCCCGGCCGCCCCGGTCAACAGGGTCACCCTGGTCGCCCCAGTCACCCCGGTCGCTTCGGTCCCCGTCTGCCGGTCGTGGGCGACCAGTAGATTGGGGGCGTGCTCACCAGTCTCACGCGCAACCGTGCGCTCGCGCTCTGCGCCCTGCCCGTCGCCGCGCTCTTCGCCGTCGTCGGGCTCGCGCCGTTGCCGTTCGCCATCGCCTCGCCCGGTACGACCGCCGATGTGCTGGGTGCCGTCGACGGGCGTCCGGTGATCACGATCAGCGGGGCGCCCGTCCAGAAGACGGAGGGCAAGCTCCTGATGACCACCATCGTGGCCACCGGGCCGAGCGTGGACAACGACTTCGGGGACATCGCCGACGCCTGGTTCCGTACCGACCAGGCCGTGCTGCCGCGCGACTCCGTCTACCCTCCCGGCAAGTCCGACGCCGAGGTCCAGAAGCACAACCTCGGGCAGATGAAGGAGTCGCAGGACGCCGCCACCCTGGCCGCCCTCGGCTATCTGAAGCTCGACCCGAAGGACGTGAAGGTGACGCTCCACCTCGCCGACATCGGCGGGCCCAGCGCCGGCTTCATGTTCTCCCTCGGGATCGTCGACAAGCTCGACGGCGACGCCCCGGGTGCGGATGGTGGCATCACCGGCGGGCGGACCATCGCCGGTACGGGCACCATCGAGCCGGACGGTACGGTCGGCGCCGTCGGCGGGGTCTCCCTGAAGACCCAGGCCGCCGCGCGCGACGGGGCGAGCGTCTTCCTCGTACCGGAGGCCGAGTGCTCCGACGCGCGGGCCGAGCTGCCGAAGGGGTTGCGGCTGATCCCGGTCACCACGCTCAGCGGCGCGGTGGACTCGCTCCGGGCGCTGGAGCAGGGACAGGACGCGAAGGTTCCGAGCTGCTGACCGGCTCGGCCCGGGCGGAGGCCTCCATCGTGCGCCAGGACGGGAAGACCATCGGGGCGAGCGTGGCCAGGAAGTAGACCCCGCCGAACGCGAGCAGCGCCGCCGTCAGGCCCGTCCCTTCGACCAACTGCCCGGCGGCGAGGCCGCCCAGCGGGGTGGCCAGCAGGACACCGGCCGTGGACACCCCGGCGACCCGGGTGCGCAGCTCGTCGGGGACGACCTCGTACTTCACCGTGGTCAGGATCGGGTTGAGCACCCCCGCCCCGAACCCGCCCGCCGCCATGACGACGAGCAGCGGCGCCGTGGTGTCGGTGAGGGCGGCCATGACGTACGGCGGCGCGCCGCAGAGCAGGAAGCCACCGGCGAGGACCGCCCGGCGCGGGAAGCGGTGCCCCACCGCCCCGTACGCGAGTGCCCCGAGCAGCGCGCAGCCGCCGAAGACGGAGACCAGCAGGCCGAGCGCGGCCGGGCCCCCGAGGTTCTCCCGGGCGTGGACCGGCAGCAGGACCGAACTCCAGCCCTGGCTCAGGCCGTTGGTGACCATCACCAGCAGGATGATGCCGAGGATCAGGCGGGAGCGGAGGACGAAGGTGTAGCCCTCGCGGAGTTCGGCGCGGTAGGCGGAGAGGGAGAACGGGGCCGGGTCCCGGCTGGGCGCGGCGGCGGGCAGGCCCCGCAGGCCGACGAGGACCAGCAGGGCGGAGAGCCCGAAAGTGCCGGCGTCCAGGAGCAGGACGGTGTCCGCGCCGAGGACCGCGACGAGGACGCCGGCGAGGGCGGCGCCGGTCATCCTGGCCCCCCGGGACACCGCGTCGAAGAGGCTCGCGGCCCGGGCGAGCGGCGTCCCGGCGAGGCGGGCGAGGTCGGGGATCAGGACGGAGCGCGCGGTCTCCCCGGGCGCGTGGAAGAGGCCGGTCACCGCCATCAGCGCGCACAGCATCCAGAACTCCAGCAGGCCGGCGCGGTGCAGGAGCGGGATCGCGGCCAGCGCGAGCGCGCAGACGAGGTCGGAGGCGACGCTGATCCGCCGGCGCCCGATCCGGTCGATGACCGGGCCGCCGACGATCGCGGAGACGACGACGGGCGCGGCCGCGCAGAACGCGACCAGGCCCGCCTTGCCGGGGCTGCCCGTGGTGTCGAGCGCGAACCACGGGACCCCGATGAGGGTGAGCGAATTGCCGGTGACGGAGATGGCGTTGGCGGCCAGAACGGTGGCCAGCGGCGCGCGGTCCGGGGATACGTGCTCGCCCGGTGCGCGGTCCGGCGGTATGCCCTCCTTCGGCCCGCTCACGCGGCGAGGGTGACCGGGCGGGCGGTGGTGGGCTTGCCGGGGACGGCGAGTCGCAGGCCCAACTCGACCAGGGCCCAGCCGAGTTGGGTACGGACCGGGGTGCGGGGGGCGGGGTGCGTCTCGGTGTCGGCGGCGGCGCGGTGGAGTTCGGCGGCCCGGAGGTCGTGGAGCAGGAGGTGGACGTCGGCGTGCATGGCGTGGTGATCCCTTCCGGCTGTCGTGCGTGCGCGTGGTCGCGGTCGGTGTCAGTCCTCGGATTGCGGGAACGCGTGCAGGTGGACGCGTACGCGACGGGCGTCCGGCTCCTGCGAGGTGGCGGAGTCCCGGTAGCTCTCGATGAGTTCGTGGAGCTTCTCGTTGAGCTCGCGCAGCCCCGAGGGCGGCAGCCGCAGCGTGAAGTCGCTCATGTCGGAGGCGCCGAGCCAGCTCTCGTCCCAGTCGTGCCGGGTGCCGAGGTAGGTGTTCAGCTCCTGGGTGTGGATGGTCGCGATCTCGTGCAGATAGACCGCCACGGCGCCCTGTACCTCGGGGTCCCGGTTCCGGTACAGCGACTCGTCGAACGTCGTGCCCTGCTGGGCCGACTTCCACCACCGCTCCCTGCCCTTGCCCCGGGTCGGGTCGTCCTCGACGAAGCCGTGGGCGGCCAGCTGGCGCAGGTGGTAGCTGGTCGCGCCGCTGGACTCGCCAAGCCGCTCGGCCAGTTGGGAGGCGGTGGCGGGCCCGTGACGGCGCAGGGAGCGCAGCAGCTGGATGCGCAGGGGGTGGGCGAGCCCCCGCAGCGAGCGCGGGTCGAGCGAACGACTCACAGGCTTCTCGGGCTGGGGCTCGGGCTGGGGTCCTGCGTGGGGCTGCGGCTGGTGCTCGGGCTCGGGCATGGCCTCAGCGTAGGCATGCAAAGAAGTGGTTGCAAGGATTTTTTGCAACCACTTCTTTGGAACTCGCTCGCGGCGACGCGGGTACGCGCTACTCCGCCCCGTCCTCCGCCGCCTGCTCCACCAGCGGGATGATCCGCAACGGCACGGGGTTCTCCATCACGATCGCCGTCGACGCCCGTACGATCCCCTCGAAGCCGACGACCCGGTCGATGACCCGCTGGAGGTCGGCGTTGGAGCGGGCGACAAGGCGGCAGAGCATGTCGCCGTGGCCGGTCGTCGTGTGCAGTTCGAGCACCTCGGGCACGGTCGCCAGGTGCCCCCGTACGTCCGCCCCCTGCCCCTGCTTGATCTCCAGCGTCGCGAACGCCGTCACCGGATACCCCAGCGCCGCCGGGTCCACCTGCGGGCCGAAACCGCGGATCACCCCGTTCGCCTGGAGGCGGTCCAGGCGCGCCTGCACGGTGCCGCGCGCGACCCCGAGCCGGCGCGAGGCCTCCAGGACCCCGATCCTCGGCTCCCGTGCCAGGAGCACGATCAGTCGGCCGTCCAGATGATCGATCGCCACAGCCCTCTCCCCATGGTCATCCTGTACAAGTCTTCCGGCCATACTGGCCCGCTGCTGTACACATTGCCCAGTGGCTCGGCGAACTATTGCGCAGCTTGCCGATCGGCGGGACTCTGCCGCTATGACTGAGACCATCGATCACACCCCTTCCACGGCGCGGCAGGCCGATCCCTTCCCCGTGAAGGGAATGGACGCGGTCGTCTTCGCCGTCGGCAATGCCAAGCAGGCCGCGCACTACTACTCCACGGCCTTCGGCATGAAGCTCGTCGCCTACTCCGGACCGGAGAACGGCAGCCGCGAGACCGCCAGTTACGTCCTGACGAACGGCGCCGCCCGCTTCGTGTTCACCTCCGTCATCAAGGCCTCCACCGACCGGGGCCGCTTCCTCGCCGACCACGTCGCCGAGCACGGTGACGGCGTCGTCGACCTGGCGATCGAGGTGCCCGACGCCCGCGCCGCGTACGCCTACGCCGTCGAGCACGGCGCCACCGGCCTGACCGAGCCGCACGAGGTCAAGGACGAGAACGGCACCGTCGTCCTCGCAGCCATCGCCACGTACGGCAAGACCCGCCACACCCTCGTCGAGCGCTCCGGCTACGACGGCCCGTACCTGCCGGGCTTCGTCGCCGCCGCCCCGATCGTCGAGCCGCCGGCCAAGCGCACCTTCCAGGCCATCGACCACTGCGTCGGCAACGTCGAGCTCGGCAAGATGAACGACTGGGTCGGCTTCTACAACAAGGTCATGGGCTTCACGAACATGAAGGAGTTCGTGGGCGACGACATCGCGACCGAGTACTCGGCCCTGATGTCCAAGGTCGTCGCGGACGGCACCCTGAAGGTGAAGTTCCCGATCAACGAGCCGGCGATCGCGAAGAAGAAGTCGCAGATCGACGAGTACCTCGAGTTCTACGGCGGCGCGGGCGTCCAGCACATCGCCCTGGCCACCAACGACATCGTCGCGACCGTCCGCTCCATGCGCGCGGCGGGCGTCGCGTTCCTCGACACCCCGGACTCCTACTACGACACCCTCGGCGAGTGGGCCGGCGAGACGCGGGTGCCCGTCGAGACCCTGCGCGAGCTGAAGATCCTCGTCGACCGCGACGAGGACGGCTACCTGCTGCAGATCTTCACCAAGCCGGTCCAGGACCGCCCGACCGTCTTCTTCGAGATGATCGAGCGTCACGGCTCCATGGGCTTCGGCAAGGGCAACTTCAAGGCCCTCTTCGAAGCGATCGAGCGCGAGCAGGAGAAGCGCGGCAACCTGTAGTTCGGACGTACGCCGAACGAGGAGGCCCGGGGCGAGCGCCCCGGGCCTCCTCGTTCGGCTATCCGGCCTGGGCGGGTGGAGAGGCCTCCGCCGGGGGCGCCTTCGCAGCCGGCGGTGCCTTCTCCGCTCCCGGTGCCTTCTCCGTCTTCCCCGGCGCCTTCTCCGGACCCGCCGGGCCCGTCGCCGGCGCGCGCTCAGGCCGTAGGTCGATCGGTAGTTCGGCCGGGGGGTCGCCCAGGGTCGTCACCGCCTCGCGGGCCTTCGGGGCCAGCAGGGGCGAGAAGTGCGGGTTGATCCGCAGCGCCTCCGCCAGGTGTCGGCGGGCCGGACCGAAGGCCTCCACGGCACGCTCGATCTCGCCCCGGTGGTACGAGAAGAGCGCGCTGCGCAGCCCCTCGTCCGTCGCCTTCTTCGCGTACTCCAGCGCCTCCTTCGGCTCCCCGGCCCGGAACAGCGCCCACCCCAGCGCGTCCGCCACCTGCACCGACCGGTGCCCGCGCGCCCACTCCGCCTTCAGCCGCCGCACCGCCGCCGCCGGGTCGCCGTGGTCCGCCTCGAAGAGGCCGAGGACGACCTCCGCGCCCACCCACGTCCGCGTCCGCAGCAGCTCGTACTGGCTCTTCGCGTCCCCGTCCAGGCCCAGCGACTCGTAGAGCTCGCCCGCCTCCAGGACGTACTCAGGGCGCGGCAGCCGGGCGAGCGCCGCCCGGTAGCCGACCACCGCCTCCTCCGTGCGGCCGAGCGCCGCGAGCGCCCGCGCCCGCCCGGCCAACGACGGGCCGTGGTCCGGTACGAGACGCAGCGCCGTGCCGTAGTGCGCCTCCGCCTCCGCCGGCTCGCCCCGCTCCCACGCCAGGTCCCCGAGCCGCGCGACCGCCGCCGCCTTGTCCGCGCCGGACTCGGCCTGCGCGACCGCGTCGTCCGCCGCCGCCGAGGCGTCCTCGCGCCAGCCCCGGTTGCGGTACATCTGCGCGGACCGCGCGCTCACCGCCGCCCCCGAGTGCAGCTCCTCCAGGGCGGACAGGGCCTTCTGCGCGGCCTTGTAGTCGCCGAGCCCGTTGTACGCGTCGATCAGCACCGGGTACGCCGACCAGCGCTTCGGGTCCTCCTTGCGGACCGCCTCGCCCCAGGTCCTGGCCGTCCGCCAGTCGCCCCGCGCGTTCGCCAGGGCGCCGAGCCCCAGCTGCGCGTCGAGGTTCCCGCGCGTGGCGGGCCGTATCTCGAGCGAGCGCTTCAGGGCGCGCTCGGCCCGCGGGTAGTAGGTCGCGTCGGCGAGCCGCGCACCCCGCTCCGCGTACGCCGACCCCAGCACGGCCCATGAGGCCTCGTCCGCCGGATGGTCCTTCAGCCACTTCTCGCGGTCACCGATCAGCGCGGCCAGGTCGGGCAGGGAGGCCTGCGCCCCCGCGTTCGCCGCGAGCACCGCCCGGTCCGCGGGGCCCGGCGGCCGCGGCGGCCCCTGGCCGAACAGACCGGGGGCGAGATCGGGGGCGTAGAGCAGTGCCGTCGCCGCGAGCACCGCGCCCACCCCGGCGGCCAGGACCGACCGCGACACGTTCTCCGTCTTCATGCCGCTCACTGTGCGCCCGCGCACGCCCTGTACGAAGAGCACACGAAGGGCCACGACGGCGGGTTCACACCGATGGCCCCGGGTGCCACGCTGGACGCATGGACGATCTTCTGACGAGGCTCCACGCGGACCTGCGTTCGGGCCTTCCCGCCGAGGCGCTGATCACCGACCCGGACGTCACCGCCTCCTACGCGAACGACATGGCGAGCTTCTGCGCGGCCGGCACCCCCGCGGTCGTCGTGCTCCCGCGCACCGTCGAGCAGGTCCAGCACGTCATGCGCACGGCGACCGCGCTGCGTGTCCCGGTCGTCCCGCAGGGCGCGCGCACCGGCCTGTCAGGCGCCGCGAACGCCTCCGACGGCTGCATCGTGCTGTCCCTGGTCAAGATGGACCGGATCCTGGAGATCAACCCGGTCGACCGGATCGCCGTCGTCGAACCGGGCGTCGTCAACGCCGTCCTCTCCCGGGCCGTCGACGAACACGGCCTCTCTTACCCGCCGGACCCCTCCAGCTGGGAGATGTGCACCATCGGCGGCAACATCGGCACCGCGTCCGGCGGTCTGTGCTGCGTGAAGTACGGGGTGACGGCGGAGTACGTCCTCGGTCTGGACGTCGTCCTCGCCGACGGCCGGCTGCTCTCCACCGGCCGGCGCACCGCCAAGGGCGTCGCCGGATATGACCTGACCAGGCTCTTCGTCGGCTCGGAGGGCAGTCTCGGCATCGTCGTCGGGGCGACCCTCGCGCTGCGGCCGCGACCGCCCCAGCAGCTCGCGCTGGCCGCCGAGTTCCCCTCTTCGGCGGCCGCCTGCGAGGCCGTCTGCGCGATCATGGAGCGCGGCCATACGCCGTCCCTGCTGGAGCTGATGGACGGCACCACCATCCGCGCCGTCAACAAGCTGGCGAACATGGGGCTGCCCACCACCACGGAGGCGCTGCTCCTGTGCGCCTTCGACACCCCGGACCCGGCTGCCGATCTGGCCGCCGTCGGGGAGCTGTGCGTGGCGGCCGGGGCCACCCAGGTCGTACCGGCCGAGGACGCCGCCGAGTCCGAACTGCTCCTCCAAGCCCGTCGGTTGTCGCTCACCGCGCTCGAGACGGTCAAGCCCGCGACGATGATCGACGACGTGTGCGTACCGCGCACCAAGCTCGCGGCGATGCTCGACGGCACGGCCGCCATCGCCGCCAAGTACGACCTGACCATCGGCGTCTGCGCGCACGCGGGCGACGGCAACACCCATCCCGTCGTCTGCTTCGACCACGCGGACGAGGACGAGTCGCGGCGGGCGCGGGAGTCCTTCGACGAGATCATGGCGCTCGGCCTGGAGCTGGGCGGCACGATCACCGGCGAGCACGGTGTGGGGACTTTGAAGAAGGAGTGGCTGGCGCGGGAGTTGGGGCCGGTGGGGGTGGAGATGCAGCGGGGCATCAAGCGGACCTTCGACCCGCTCGGGATCCTGAACCCCGGGAAGCTCTTCTGACGGCGAAGCCCCCGAGTGCGTAGGACTTCCCCTCAGGATCAAGCTCAGGCTCGGGCGCATGTTCATACGTCACCGTCCTGCGACTCGTCCGACGGCCACGGGTCGCGCAGCCACAGGTCGTCGGCGACGGAGGTGGTGGCGAGCAGTTCGGCCAGGCCGTCGTCGATGCCGAGCTGCTCGGACTCGGTGCCCGGCGGGACGGCGCGCAGGGTCCGCTCCAGCCAGGCGGACACCTGCGCGGAGGGCGCCTCCAGGAGCGCGTCGCCGTCGGGGGAGGAGAGCGCCATCAGGACGACGTTGCGGCCGTCGACCTTCGTGGGCCAGATCCGGACGTCGCCGTGCCCGCAGGCCCGGAAGACGCCCTCGACGAGCAGTTCGCGGGCGAAGGTCCAGTCGACCGGGTACTCCGAGCCGATGTGGAAGGTGATGTGGACGGCGTACGGGTCGTCCGTACGGTAGGCGAGGCGGGCCGGGACGGGGATGGAACGCTCGGGGGAGAGCACCAGCTTCAGCTCCAGCTCGCGCTCGACGACGGTGTTCTCGGTGTTCTGCATGGCGGTACGTCCTCTCCGGTGTGGGGCCCCTGGCGGGCCCGCACAAGGAGAGAGCGCGGTGGTCGCCGGTCATTACGCGACTTCGGGAAGTTTTCTCAGGAGATTTTTTCGGGAGCTCTTCCGGGCCTTGGTCCGGGGCCGTGGAGGGGGTCGGGGGAGGGCTTCGCGGGGGGGATCGTCGGCCTGAACGTGACGGTGAGTCGCGGGTTCTGTGGGTATGTCGCTCGAAGGCGGGTTTCTCGTGGCCTCTTTCTTCTTGCGGCGCCGTTCTTCGTTACTGTCCTCCTTGGGCCGAGGGCCCTCAGTCGTAGAAGCGTCGTCACGGAACGGAGTCGGGGCAGTGGCTACTCCTCCTGGAGCCGGCGGGGAGGTACCGCAGGCCGGGTACTACCCGGACCCCTCCATTCCCGGATACATCCGGTACTGGAACGGGGGCGCCTGGGTACCCGGGACGAGCCGGCCCTCCCCCAAGGAGGGCGAGATGCCGCCGGCCGCTCCGGCCTCGGCCGCGCCCGCGGGGCCGGCCTTGGCCCCGAACCCGGCGCCCGCGCCCGCGGTGCCCGCCGTGGAGGAGACGGGTCCTGTCTTCTTCGACGAGGAGCCGGACGCCTCCGCCTCCGAGCCCGAGCCCGAGCCCGCTTCGGCGTGGCAGGCGGACGTCTCCCGGCAGACCGGCTTCGGCGGCGACCGCGACCAGAAGGTCTCCTGGGGTTCCCCCGAGCAGTCGGCCGGTCAGGCGCCGGGTCCGTCGGCGGGTCAGGCGGCAGGTCCTTCGGCCGGTCAGGCGGCGGGTCCGTCGCCGAGTCCGGTGCCTGGTGCGCGGGACCCCCGCGTGTCCGCCGACCCCGGGCCGCAGGCGCGGCTGGGCGGGATGCCGGTGACCCCGGCGTCGCAGTCCGCCGACCCGACGGGCGGCGCCCTCCCCGGCGTACGCCGACCGAACGCCCCCGTCCCCGAGGGCACGATGACCATCCGCGCGCAGGGCCCGTCGTCCGCTCCGCCGCAGGCTTCGCAGACCCCGTACGCCCCGCAGACCACCCCGGCCCCGCAGGCCGTCACGCCCGCGCAGGGCCCCCAGGGTGTCCCCGGGGCTCACGGTGCTCAGAGCCCCCACGGCGCGCAGGGGCCCTTCGCCCCGCAGCCAGGGGCCGCCGGGGCGCCCGCAGCGCAGGCGGCTCCGGTCTCGCACGTGCCCGTGCAGGCGCCCGCGCCCGTCACCCCCAGCCCCCTAACCCCCGCGCCCGTCGCCGCAGCCCCCGCCACGCCCGTCGCCCCCGTCGCCGCCGGCCCCGGGGGTGGGGCCGCTTCGTGGCCGCAGCAGGTGCAGCAGCTCGCGCAGCCCGCCACCACGTCCGGCGAGGGCGAGCAGCCCGTCCTGCCCTGGAAGCCGCCCGTCGAGGACCCGTTCCTGCGGGCCGCCCGGGCCCAGGCCGCCGCGCGGCCCGCCGGGCTCGGGAAGCGCCTCGTCGCCCGGATCATCGACACCCTCGTCCTCGGCGCGCTGGCGGGCGCGGCGGCGTTCCCCTTCGTCACGACCGCGCTCGACCACATCGACGCCAAGATCGAGGCGGCCAAGCAGACCGGCACCACCGTCCAGGTCTGGCTCCTGGACGGCACCACCTCCGTCAACTTCGGCATCGCGCTCGGCGCCCTGCTCGTCCTCGGCGTCCTGTACGAGGCGCTGCCCACCGCCAAGTGGGGCCGTACGCTCGGCAAGAAGCTCTGCGGTCTCCAGGTGCGGGACATCGAGGCGCACGAGCCGCCGACGTTCGGCGGGGCCCTGCGCCGCTGGCTCGTCTACAGCGTCCTCGGGCTTCTGGTGATCGGCGTCCTCAACGTCCTCTGGTGCCTCTTCGACCGCCCGTGGCGGCAGTGCTGGCACGACAAGGCGGCCCACACCTTCGTGTCCGGCTAGCCGGGCCCCCTGACGAGGGGCCGGCCGCACAGGACCCCGCGGAGGGTCCCGTACGGCGGTCCCTCGTCCCGTACGGCGGTCCCTCGAACGGGGGGCGATTCCTTGCGGGCGCCCGCCGCGCGGGATGCACTGCCCCCATGAGCAACGACCAGCCGACGCCCGGCCAGCCGCCCGAGGACGACCCGTTCCTCAAGAAGCCGCAGGAGCCCACGCCGCCGTCGGCGGGCTCTCCGTACGGGAGCGAGCCGCCTCCCCCCGAAGGACCGCCCCCGGGCGGCCCGCCCCCCGGTGGTCCGCCGCCGGGATCGCCGCCCGGTTCGCCGTACGACAACGCTCCGCCGCCGCCCCCGCCGTACGGCCAGCCCTACGGCGGCGGAGGCGGCTACGGCGGGGCGGACCCGCTCGCAGGGATGCCCCCGCTCGCCGACTCCGGCAAGCGCATCCTCGCGAGGATCGTCGACTGGCTGCTCATCGCCGTCCCGCTCGCGATCATCGGGATCCCGTTCGACGTCTACGACCGGGCGACCGACAACGACGACTTCGGCGACGCCATCAGCGCGACCAGCACCGGCAGCGGTCTCGTCTTCCAGCTGATCACCATCGTCGCGTACGTCGCCTACGACACCCTGATGACGGCGAAGCAGGGCCAGACGCTCGGCAAGAAGTGGATGAAGCTGCGGGTCGCGATGCTCAACGACGGCTCCACGCCGCCGATGAACGCCGCGCTGATCCGCGCCGTCGTGCTCTGGCTGCCCGCGCTGATCTGCTGCGCCTGCCTGTGGCCGCTGCTCCTGCTCATCCTGATCCTGGTCGACAAGCCCTACAAGCAGGGTCTGCACGACAAGGCGGCGAAAACCGTGGTGGTGGCCGTGCAGCCGTAGCGGCAGTGGAGCAGCGCGACAGCGCTACGAGTTCGAACCGATCCGGGTATCGGCCCCCGCACCCACGCGGACGGCCGGTACCCGGATCTCGTCCGTCAGGGGGAGGGGCGCTGCGGGCGTCGCGGGCGCGACGGGCGCCGTGGGCGCCGCCGGCGTCCTGCGGCGGGCCGGCATCGTCATCGCGACGAGCGCGCCGAGCAGCAGCCCGGCGGCGCTGATCACGACGATGCCCAGTGCGTTCGTGGTGCGGGACAGCAACAGCAGGGCGACGGTCGAGAAGACGACGGTGGCCGAACCGTAGGCGAGCTGTGCGGCGTTCGGACGCGGCATGACGGGTACCGTCCCTCGATCCCTCGATGCATCGGCTGGTCGCACTACCGAGCGACTCTACGACGGTGGATGCCCGAGCGAAACGGGTAGTAAGCGTGACCTAACCCACGGTGTGGGTGCACGGGGGGCGCATGGAGTCACCGATTCCCCGAATGTCCCCCTCTGGTGCGCCTGGTGACCGTCCGGATAACGGAAATCGACTTCTACATAGTGCAGTTGGTCTGTTCAAGTCAAGGACTGTCTTTTCAGGCGTAACTCCGGTCGAATGTCGTCACTTGTGACGCGCGTACCCGTCTGCGGACAGCCCCACCTCCGGTCCGCGGCCGCGGGCGCCGGGGAGGACAACATCAAGTGACCATCAGACGACGGGCGATCAAGACGTCCGCAGTCGTCGTGGCGCTCGCGGCCACCGCCGCCACCGCCTCGACCTTCACCACCGCCTGGGCCGACAGCCACTCGACCGTGAACCCCGCCGAGGTCCGCCAGGACCCGGCCCCGGGCTCCGGCGTGGACAAGACCGCGGTGGACCACGACCTCGAAGGTCCGTACAGCAAGCAGCAGGAGCAGCAGCGCAAGGCCGCCCTGGAGCAGGTGCTCAGCGGCGAGACCAAGGTCGAGCGCCGCGGGGGCTCCCAGGTCGTCAAGCTCGACAGCAAGAAGTACGTCGAGCTGGGCCGGGAGAAGACCGACAAGATCTTCACGATCCTCGTCGAGTTCGGCGACAAGGTCGACAGCACGACGCTGGTCGACCGCGCCGACGACGACACCACCGAGCCGAAGCCGAAGTTCGGCGGCACGCCCGGTCCGCTGCACAACCGGATAGCCGAGCCGGACCGTTCGACGGACAACTCGACGGCCTGGCAGAAGGACTACAACCAGCAGCACTTCCAGGACCTGTACTTCGGCACCGGCAAGGACAAGAAGGGCCAGCCGAAGCAGTCCCTGAAGACCTACATGGAGAAGACCTCCTCCGGCCGGTACTCGGTCGAGGGCGGCGTCTCGGACTGGGTCAAGGTCGAGTACAACGAGGCCCGTTACGGCTCGAACTACTGCGGCAACAGCAACTGCGCCAACGTCTGGGACGCCGTCCGCGACGGTGTCACCGCGTGGACCGCGGACCAGAAGGCCAAGGGCCGCACCGACGCCCAGATCAAGGCGGACATCGCCCAGTACGACCAGTGGGACCGGTACGACTTCGACGGCGACGGCAACTTCAACGAGGCCGACGGCTACATCGACCACTTCCAGATCGTCCACGCGGGCGAGGACGAGTCGGCGGGCGGCGGCGCCCAGGGCGGCGACGCCCTGTGGGCCCACCGCTGGTACGCGTACGGCACGGACGCGGGCAAGACCGGTCCGGCGAACAACAAGTCCGGCGGCACGCAGGTCGGCAGCACCGGCATCTGGGTCGGCGACTACACGATGCAGCCGGAGAACGGCGGCCTCGGCGTCTTCGCCCACGAGTACGGTCACGACCTCGGTCTGCCGGACCTGTACGACACCTCCGGCAAGCCCGGTGCCGAGAACTCCACCGGCTTCTGGTCCCTGATGTCCTCCGGCTCCTGGCTCGGCCGGGGCAAGGAGTCCATCGGCGACCTGCCCGGCGACATGACCGCCTGGGACAAGCTGCAGCTCGGCTGGCTCAACTACACCAAGGTGAGCAACGAGCAGCGCGGTACGAAGTCCACCCACAAGCTGGGCGTGGCCGAGTACAACACCAAGAACCCGCAGGCGCTTGTCGTCGAGCTGCCGAAGAAGCAGGTCACCACCGATGTCGTCGCGCCCGCCGAGGGTGCCACGCAGTGGTGGAGCGGCATGGGTGACGACCTCAAGAACACCCTGACCCGTTCGGTCGACCTGACCGGCAAGTCGAAGGCCACCCTTGAGCTCAAGGGCTGGTACGACATCGAGCTGGACTACGACTACCTCTACACCGAGGTGTCGACGGACGGTGGCGCCAACTGGACCGCCCTGGACGGCACGGTGGACGGCAAGCCGCTGCCGCGCGACGCGAGCGGCGCCCCGGCGCTGACCGACGTCTCCGGCGCGTACAAGCCGCTCGTCTTCCCGCTGGACGCCTACGCGGGCAAGAAGTTCGACCTCCGCTTCCGCTACCAGACGGACGGCGGCGCCGGCGGCAAGGGCTTCGCGGCCGACGCCATCACGCTGACCGCCGACGGTGCCCCGGTCTTCTCGGACACCGTCGAGGGCGGCGACAACGGCTGGACCGCGAAGGGCTTCTCGCGCATCGGCAAGGGCTTCACGAAGTCGTACGAGCAGTACTACCTCGCGGAGAACCGTCAGTACGTGTCGTACGACGCGACCCTCAAGGTCGGCCCGTACAACTTCGGTTTCGCGGGTGACAAGGCCAGCTGGGTCGAGCACTACCCGTACCAGAACGGCCTGCTGATCTGGCTGTGGGACACCTCGCAGAAGGACAACAACACGGCCGTCCACCCCGGCCAGGGTCTGATCCTTCCGATCGACGCGCACCCGACGCCGCTGAAGAACGCCGACGGCACCCTGATGCGCAACCGCGTCCAGGCGTACGACTCGACGTTCGGCACCTACCGCACCGACGCGATCCGGCTGCACAAGGCGGGCGTGCCGGCGTGGGTGAAGTCGCAGCCCGGCGTCCCGGTCTTCGACGACCGGCGGGGCACGTACTGGTACACCCAGACCGAGCGGGCCGGTGTCCAGGTAACTGACACCAACACCAAGATCGCGGTCGTCAAGGAGCCGAAGAACGGCGAGACGATCACCGTCCAGGTGGGTCCGTCCACGAAGTAATCTGCATCGCTGCAGGTCAAAGCATGATCGGCCGTCGCCCTCTAGCGGGCGGCGGCCGATCGTGTTTAGGTGCGTCTGACCGCGCTTTTGACGTTCCTTATTGACATCAACGCACAGGGGGAGTGGTTTCGGCATGCCCGGTGGAGGTTTCTGCAAGTTGCCAGGCGGCAGTGTGGTCGTCGCGATAGGGCTCCCGAGCCCGGCAGGCGACGGGGCCACGGTCCGCTTCCTGGTCCACGCGGCGAACCGTGCCCGCGCCCTGACCCGGCTGCGGAACCTGGGGCTTCGCGCCGTCTACCTCCGGGGCAACGCGGAACCCCCGACCCCCGACGAGATCACCGCCGTCCTCCACCACCCGGACGGCCTGCTGTGGCGCTCGAGCCCTGGCACGGCCCAGGAGCTGTGGCACCCGATACGGAGCCTGCCCACGGCCTCCTAGGGCCGTCGGGGGCTGTCAGCGGAAGAGCAGCGAGGCGTCGCCCGCGGCGGTGGTGACCGAGCCCGGGCAGAGGAAGCTGCCGGAGGTCTTCGTCGCGGTGAACGCCTGGTTCACGTACTTGCGGGTGGCGCCGTCGCGGTTCCACACGATGTTCGACGCCTTGTAGCGGCAGGAGACGAAGCTCTGCTGCCCCGAGATGTCGATGACGTCGGCCTTGGCGGTGCCGGCCGCGTCGTCGAAGGTGACCGTGGGGTTGTTGTTGAGGGTGGCGGTGATGCCGCCGCCGCAGGCCAGGTTGCCGCCCGGCTTGTTGATCGTGGTGCGGTCGATGGTCAGCGCGGTGGGCGGGTTGGCGCTGGTCCGAGCGTTGGTCCAGGTGCAGGTGTTGCCCGCGACGACGATCACGCCGTCGACCTGCTGGTCGGCGGTGGGACCGAGGGCGGTCGCCGCCGTGGACGCCGCGGCGGTGGCTCCGATGATCAAGGCGGTGACGCACGAGAGTTTCGCCAGGTGCCTCATGTCGCTCCTTCTGGCCAAGTGCTGTGGGGGAGTGCGCGCGCCATGGAAGGTCCCACAGGGATGTTGAAATGTCATGGCCCTGTCAATTCATTGGCCGAATGGCGCGCCCTGTCCGAATGAAGCCCTGCCCGGAGGACCGGACGAAGCCCTGCCCGGAGGACCACCGGACAGGGCTCGTCCGCTTCGGAGGGTGTGTCCGCCTGTCTCCTCTAGACGACGGGCTTGCCCGTGAGTTCCACCCCGGCGCCGCGCAGCTCCTCCAGGGCCCGTTCGGTCGTCTCCTTCGCGACGCCCGCCGTCAGGTCGAGCAGGACCTGCGTACGGAACCCCTCCCGGGCCGCGTCCAGGGCCGTCGCCCGTACGCAGTGGTCCGTCGCGATCCCCACGACGTCGACCTCGTCCACGTCGTGCGCCCGCAGCCACTCGGCGAGGGACATCCCGTTCTCGTCGCGCCCCTCGAAGCCGCTGTACGCCGCCTCGTACGCGCCCTTGTCGAAGACCGCGTCGATCGCCCCGGAGGCGACCGCCGGCGCGAAGTTCGGGTGGAAGCCGACGCCCTCGGTCCCGGCGACGCAGTGCACGGGCCAGGAGGTGACGTAGTTCGGGGAGTCGGAGAAGTGGTCACCCGGGTCGACGTGGTGGTCGCGGGTGGCCACGACGTGCTGGTACGCGGCGCCCGCCGCCTCCCCGACCAGGTCGGTGATGGCGGCGGCGACATCCGCTCCCCCCGTCACCGCGAGGCTGCCGCCCTCGCAGAAGTCGTTCTGAACGTCCACGACGATCAATGCGCGGTGCATGGCGGGTGTCCTTCGGTGGGCCGGCGGCGGGAACGGAGAGAGTTTCGAGCAAGGGACCGGACGGGGGAATGGCATCGAGCCTAGAGACTTCCCCCTCCCTTCGGGAGGGGGCCTCGCAGGGTGTTACAAGGACGGCGCTACGCGTACTCCGTCGGGAGCACCGGCTCGCCCCGCGACAGCTGCATCGCCGACATCGGCAGCCCGGCGCGGGCCGCGATGTGCCGGGCCCTGGCCGCCTCCAGCGGCTCGCGGGCGACCACGTCGCCGCCCTTCACCAGCTCGACCAGGAGCTGCCGGTCGGCGAGCTCGGCCGGGACCGGTCCGGTGCCCACGACCTCGGCCTCCGCGACGCCCTCGGCGTCCGTCCGCCGGGCCGCCCACTTGCGGCCGCCGACCGAGGCCTTGCCGCCGAGCGACTTCTTGGCGACCGCCGTCAGCGGCGCCTTCGGATCGGCCGACTGGGCGCGGGCGACCAGCTTGTAGACCATCGAGCAGGTCGGGTGCCCGCTGCCGGTGACCAGCTGCGTGCCCACCCCGTACGCGTCGACCGGCGCCGCCGCCAGCGAGGCGATGGCGTACTCGTCCAGGTCGGAGGTGACCACGATCTTGGTGTTCGTCGCGCCCAGCTCGTCCAGCTGCGCCCGCACCCGGTGCGCCACGAGCAGCAGGTCCCCGGAGTCGATGCGTACGGCTCCGAGCTCCGTGCCCGCCACCTCGACGGCGGTACGGACGGCCTCGGCCACGTCATAGGTGTCGACGAGCAGCGTCGTACCGCGGCCGAGGGTCTCCACCTGGGCCTGGAACGCGTCCCGCTCGCTGTCGTGCAGCAGGGTGAAGGCGTGCGCGGAGGTGCCGACGGTCGGGATGCCGTAGCGGAAGCCGGCGGCGAGGTCGGAGGTGGCCTCGAAGCCGCCGACGTAGGCCGCGCGGGCGGAGGCGACGGCGGCCAGCTCGTGGGTCCGGCGGGCGCCCATCTCGATGAGCCGCCGACCGCCGGCCGCCCCCGACATCCGGGAGGCGGCCGCCGCGATGGCCGAGTCGTGGTTGAGGATCGACAGGATCACGGTCTCCAGGAGCACGCACTCCGCGAAGGAGCCCTCGACCCGCAGGATCGGGGAGCCGGGGAAGTACACCTCGCCCTCGGGGTAGCCCCAGATGTCACCCGAGAAGCGGTAGGCGGCCAGCCACTGGAGCGTCGGCTCGTCCACGATGGACTGCTCGCGCAGGAAGCCGAGTACGTCCGCGTCGAAGCGGAAGTTCTCGACGGCGTCGAGGACCCGTCCGATGCCCGCCACCACGCCGTAGCGCCGGCCCTCGGGCAGACGACGGGTGAAGACCTCGAAGACGGACCGCCGGTCGGCGGTGCCGCCCCTGAGGGCCGCTTGGAGCATGGTCAGCTCGTACTGGTCGGTGAAGAGCGCGGTCGACGGCACGTCCACCGGGAGCCCAAGGTCCGCAGCGTTCATGTCAGCGATGCTAGCGCAGAAATCGTCAGAGTGACGATTTCTAGGCGCGGGGGCTGACCCGTTTGTGCGACGCCCGTGTCGAGGTGGCAGCATGGGGTGAGTGAGCGTCGCGCCAATTGAGATCGAACGCACGGAATCGGCAGAAGAGACCTTCGCCGTCGTGGAGCCGGACGTGCCGTGGGTGACTCTCGTCCACAACGATCCGGTCAATCTGATGAGCTATGTGACCTACGTCTTCCAGGCGTACTTCGGTTACTCCAAGGACAAGGCGCACAAGCTGATGCTCGACGTGCACAACAAGGGCCGCGCGGTGGTCTCCAGCGGTACGCGCGAGGAGATGGAGCGGGACGTGCAGGCGATGCACGGCTACGGCCTGTGGGCGACCCTCTCCCAGGACCGCGGCTGATGGCGGGCCGCTTCGAGGCCCTGTCCGGCGGCGGCGCCGCCGTCGAGCTCGACGAGGTCGAGGTCTCCATCCTGCGCTCCCTCGCCGTACAGCTCATGGAGCTGATCGGCCCGGGCGACGAGCCCGTCGAGGGCGAGGACCCGCTGGCCGCGCTCTTCGCCGAGGGCCCGAGCGAGGCCCCGAGCGACCCCGCGCTGAAGCGGCTCTTCCCCGACGCGTACGCGGACGAGAGCGAGGAGCTGCGCTCGGCGGCGGCCGACTTCCGCCGCTTCACCGAGAACGACCTGCGCGCCCGCAAGCGGCAGGACGCCCACGCGGTGATCCGCAGCCTCGACGCGCTCACCCCGACCGGCGAGGACGGCGCGGTCCTCAAGCTCACCGCCGACGAGTCCCAGGCCTGGCTCGGTGCGCTCAACGACCTGCGGCTGACGATCGGGACCCGGCTCGAGGTCACCGACGAGGACGAGAGCGGGGAGCTGTACCGGCTGCCCGACTCCGACCCGCGCAAGCCGATGGTGATGGCGTACCTCTGGCTGGGCGCACTTCAGGAGTCACTCGTAGAGACGCTGATGTCCGGCATCTGATGTCCGGCGCGCCCGATACCGATCGGTAGGGCTCTGTTCGCTCAGCGGACACTCAAATCCGGATAACGAATACGTCACCAAAGTGTTCTTACTGGTCCTGTTGAGTGGCTTTTGACCACTTTTTCATGTGACGTGCGCCACAAAGCCCCACCTCGATCACTGTTTCCCCCGTGATAAATCTTCACGACCACTCGGGGACGCCACCCATGTTCCCGGGGGCGCTTGGCCGGCTGACCGCCGGTAGCACTCCAGCCATATCCGGGGGGATCAGCGTGGAGAAAGGCGCATCAACATGACCTCAGTGCAGGTCGACAAGCAGCACGACGGCAATGAGGCCGCGGACTCCGCCGACGGCGAGGGGTACCACCGGGCACTCGGCGCCCGCCAGATCCAGATGATCGCGATCGGCGGCGCCATCGGAACCGGCCTCTTCCTGGGCGCGGGCAAGGGCATCTCCAAGGCGGGACCGAGCCTGATCCTCGCGTACGCCATCGCGGGCCTCGTCATCTTCTTCATCATGCGGGCGCTCGGCGAGCTCCTCATGTACCGGCCCGTGTCCGGCTCCTTCTCGGAGTACGCCCGCGAGTTCATCGGCCCCTTCTGGGGGTTCGTGACCGGCTGGACGTACTGGCTCTTCTGGGTCGTCACCGGCATCACCGAAGTCACCGCGGCCTCCGCGTACATGCAGTACTGGACCAAGAACGCCAGCGGCTGGCTCGATCAGCCGCAATGGGTCTTCGCCCTGATCTTCACGGTCGTCCTGTTCCTCGCGAACCTGATCTCGGTCAAGCTCTTCGGTGAGCTGGAGTTCTGGTTCTCGATGGTCAAGGTCACCGCGATCGTCGGCATGATCCTGATCTGCGCCGGTGTCCTCACCGTCGGCTTCTCCGACGCCGGTGACACCGCGTCGATCAGCCTGCTCTGGTCCGAGGGCGGCTTCTTCCCCAAGGGCATCGGCTCCACCCTCATGACCCTGCAGATGGTCATGTTCGCCTTCCTCGCGGTCGAGCTCGTCGGCGTGACGGCGGGCGAGTCCAAGGACCCGAAGACCGTCCTGCCGAAGGCGATCAACACCGTCCCGTGGCGCATCGCCGTCTTCTACGTCGGCGCGCTGATCATGATCCTGTCGGTCGTCCCGTGGACCCACTTCCAGCCGGGCATCTCCCCGTTCGTCGCGGCCTTCGAGAAGATGGGCCTCGGCATCGGCGCCGCGATCGTGAACTTCGTCGTCCTGACCGCCGCGCTCTCCTCCTGCAACTCGGGCATGTACTCCACCGGCCGCATGCTGCGCGACCTCGCGCTCAACGGCCAGGGCCCGAAGTTCTTCACCAAGCTCACCAAGAACGGCCTGCCGCTGGTCGGCACGTCCTTCTCGGCCGGGCTGATGATGGTCGGCGTCTGGATCAACTACCAGTGGCCGGGCGAGGCGTTCAACTATGTCGTCTCCTTCGCGACGATCTCCGGCATGTGGGCCTGGATCATGATCCTGGTCTGCCAGGTCCGCTTCCGCCTCAAGGCCGACCGGGGCGAGCTGCCCCAGTCCTCCTTCAAGGCCCCCGGCGGCATCTGGCTCAGCCTCTTCTCGCTCGCCTTCATCGGCATGGTCATCGTGATGATGGGCATCGACAAGGACGCGCGGATCTCGCTGTACTGCGCGCCGCTCTGGGGCCTGATCCTGGGTGTCTCGTACCTGATCCTGAAGGCGCGGAACCCGCAGGGCGCGGCCTTCGTCAAGCGCTCGTAACACCTGGCCGTTCGGCCACCTGTCCAGCATTCGGGCCGTCCCGTACCACTCCTCGGTACGGGGCGGCCCGCATGCTTATCCTGTCGGACATGCTGACCATCACCCAGGACCTGTACGACCAGCTCGTGAAGCACGCCCGCGCGGACCACCCCGACGAGGCCTGCGGTGTGGTCGCGGGTCCCGTCGGCAGCGGCCGCCCCGAGCGGTTCATCCCGATGCTGAACGCCGCGCGCTCGCCCACGTTCTACGAGTTCGACTCGGCCGACCTGCTGAAGCTCTACCGCGAGATGGACGACCGGGACGAAGAGCCCGTGATCATCTACCACTCGCACACCGCCACCGAGGCCTACCCCTCGCGCACCGACATCACCTACGCGAACGAGCCCGGCGCCCACTACGTCCTGGTCTCCACCGCCGACACCGACGGCGCGGGCCCCTTCCAGTTCCGCTCCTACACGATCGTCGAGGGTGTGGTGACCGAGGAGGAGGTCAAGGTCGTCGAGGCGTACGACGCCTGAGAGACTGACCCGACACCAGGGCGGCAGGACCCAGGAAGCCGGTGCGAATCCGGCACGGTCCCGCCACTGTGACCAGCGACTTCGGCCGCTGGGAGCCAGGAACTGACCTGCCGCCTCTCACCACCGACTGGGGACGTGGAAATCCCCGGAGGAGGCTCGTCCCATGACCTGGCGCCGCCGTACCCTGCTGCCCGCCGCCGCCCTCGTCCCGCTGCTCGCCGCCTGCGCGGCCCCCGCGGAGAAGAGCGACCCCGCGGCGAAGGCCGCACCGGGATTCCCGTACACCGTCGCCAACTGCGGTGTGAAGACGACCTACCAGGCGCCGCCGAAGCGGGCCGTCACCATGAACCAGCACGTCACCGAGGTCATGCTCGCCCTCGGCCTGGAGAAGTCCCTGGTCGGCACCGCCTACCTCGACGACCGGATCCTGCCCGCGTACAAGAAGGCGTACGACGCGGTGCCGGTGCTCGCGAAGGAGTACCCCTCCAAGGAGGCGCTGCTCGCCGCCAACCCCGACTTCGTCTACGGCGGTTACGCCAGCGCCTTCGACGCCAAGGCGGGCCGCGGCCGCGACGACCTGCAGAAGGCGGGCATCGACAGCCGCCTGAACATGGAGTACTGCCCCTCCGGCGCCTCCTCCCTCGCCGACCTCTACCAGGAGGTCGACGAGGTCGCCAGGACCTTCGGCGTCCCCGAGCGCGGCACCCGCTGGACCGCGGAGGCGAAGAAGACCGTCACGGCGACCGAGCAGCGCCTCAAGGGGGTCGCCCCGCTCTCCGTCTTCGTCTACGACAGCGGCGACAAGACCGCGTTCACGGCGGGCGGCAAGGGCATCGGCAACGAGCTGATCACCCGGGCCGGCGGCCGCAACGTCTTCGCCGACCTGGACAAGACCTTCGGCGACGCGACCTGGGAGCAGGTCGTCGCCCGCAAGCCCGACGTGATCGTCATCTACGACTACGGCTCCATGACCGTCGAGCAGAAGAAGAAGCGCCTCCTGGACGACCCGGCCCTCAAGGACGTCCCGGCGATCAAGAACAAGCGCTTCGCCGTCATGCCCCTCTCGGACGCCGTCCTCGGCGTCCGCGTCCCTGCCGCCGTCGACAAGCTCTCCGCCCAGCTCCACCCGACCCGGTGACGGCCGTGACGCCCCTGGGGGAGGGGGCGGCCGTGAAGGCGGGGCGGGCCCCCGCTCAGGGAGCCGGTCAGAGAGCCCCCGCTCAGGGGCCCGCGCGGTACGTCCTCGTCGTCGCCGGGCTCCTCGCCGCGCTCGGCCTCGCCGTCGTCGCGGGGGTCGCGCTCGGGTCCGTACGGATACCCGTGGGACAGGTCGTCGAGATCCTCACCGGCCGCGCCGCCCCCTCCCCGTTCCGCACGATCGTGCTCGACGTCCGGCTGCCGCGCGTGCTGCTCGGCGCGGTCGTCGGCGCCGGGCTCGCCGTCGTCGGCGCCGTCCTCCAGGCCCTCGTCCGCAACCGGCTCGCCGACCCCTTCCTCCTCGGGATCTCCTCCGGCGCGTCCAGCGGGGCCGTCCTCGTCCTGGTCCTCGGCATCGGCGGCGGGGTCACCAGCACCGTCGCGATGCCCGCCGGGGCCTTCGCCGGCGCGCTGCTCGCCCTCGTCCTCGTCTACAGCCTGGCCCGGAGCGGCTCCACGATGACCGGGGCCCGGCTCGTCCTCGCGGGCGTCGCCGTCTCGTACATCCTGTCGGCGCTGAGCACCCTGTTCCTCGTCCTGTCCCGGCGCCCGGAACACTTCCAGGAGGCGATGTTCTGGTCCCTCGGCGGCCTCGGCAGCGCCCGCTGGGACACCCTCGCCGTACCCGCCGTCGTCGTCGCCCTCGGCACCGGACTCCTCGTCGCCCTCGCCCGCCCCCTCGACCTGCTCCTCGTCGGCGAGGAGGGCGCGACCGTCCTCGGCCTGGACACGGCCCGCTTCCGCGCCGCCGTCTTCGTCCTGGCCTCCCTCGTCACCGCCGTCATGGTCTCCGTCAGCGGAGCCGTCGGCTTCGTCGGCCTGATGGTTCCGCACGCCGCCCGGATGGCCGTCGGCGCCCCGCACCGCCGCCTCCTGCCGGTCGCCGCGCTCGGCGGCGCGCTCGCCCTGATCCTGGCCGACCTCGCCGCCAGGACCGTCGCGGCGCCCCAGGACATCCCCGTCGGCGTCCTCACCGCCCTCATCGGCGGCCCCTTCTTCCTCTGGCTCATGCGCCGCCGCCCGGAAGGAAGCCCGGTATGACCACCCGGCCCCGTGCGACCACCCCGCCCCCGATGTCCACCCGGCCCCCTATGACCACCCGGCCCCGTACGACCGAACTCCGCACCGAAGCCCTCTCGTACGGGACACGGCTGTACGACGCCGACCTCACCGCCCGCCCCGGCGAGACCGTCGGACTCGTCGGCCCCAACGGCAGCGGCAAGACCACCCTCCTGCGCTGCGTCTACGGCACCCTCACCCCCACCTCGGGACGCGTCCTGCTCGACGGCGACGACCTGGCCGCCCTCGGGCCCAAGGCCCGCGCCCGCCGGATCGCGACCGTCCCGCAGGACGGCTCCACCGAGTTCGAGCTGACCGTCCACGAACTGGTCGCCCTCGGCCGCTCCCCGCACAAGCGCTTCTGGGAGGGCGACACGGCCGCCGACCGGGCCCGCGCCGAGGACGCCCTCGCCCGCGTCGGCATCGCCGAGCTCGCCGACCGGCCCTACCCCACCCTCTCCGGCGGCGAACGCCAGCGCGCCCTGGTCGCCCGCGCCCTGGTCCAGGACCCGGCGCTCCTCGTCCTGGACGAGCCCACCAACCACCTCGACATCCGCTACCAGCTCGAAGTGCTGCGCCTCGTCCGCGACTTGGGCACCACCAACCTCCTCGCCCTGCACGACCTCAACCTCGCCGCCGCCTACTGCGACCGGCTGTACGTCCTGGAGCGCGGCCGGGTCGTCGCCGAAGGGCCGCCGGCCGAGGTCCTCACCCCCGGCCTCCTCGCGGCCGTCTACGGGGTGGAAGCCGAGGTCATCCCGCATCCGAGGACCGGAACACCGACCGTCGTCTACGTCCCCGGTCCGCCAGTCGAGCGGGATACGTCCGCCATGTGAGATCACATTCCGGAACCCGGACCGGGAATCGATACGATGACCGCATGGTTTCCCACGACGTGAGCGAAGTGACGACGCCGGGCAGCGCGCTGCTCGTGGCGCGGCTGCACGTCGACCTGTGCCGTCTCGCCAGCGCGATGTGAGCGGGGGCGTCTCCCAGGAGCGCCCCAACAAGCACCAGCCTGCGCGGGGGCCCCAGCCGCGCGCCTTCCACGCCACTCCCGACTCCCGAAAACAGGAGCCCACGCCATGGCCATCGAGGTCCGCATCCCGACCATCCTCCGCACCTACACCGACGGCGAGAAGGCCGTCGCGGGCAGCGGTGCGACGCTCGCCGAGCTCTTCGCCGACCTGGAGACGCGCCACGCCGGGATCGAGGCCCGCATCGTGGACAACGGCCAGCTGCGCCGCTTCGTCAACGTCTACCTCAACGACGAGGACGTCCGCTTCCTCGACGGCATCGACACCAAGCTGACCGACGGCGACAGCGTCACGATCCTGCCGGCCGTGGCCGGCGGCATGGTCTGATCCACATGCGTTACGACTCCCCGCTCGCGGCGGTCGGCAACACGCCCCTGGTCCGCCTGCCCCGGCTCTCCCCGTCGGACGACGTCCGCATCTGGGCCAAGCTGGAGGACCGCAACCCGACCGGCTCGGTCAAGGACCGCCCCGCGCTCCACATGATCGAGCAGGCCGAGAAGGACGGCCGGCTCACCCCCGGCTGCACCATCCTGGAGCCGACCAGCGGCAACACCGGGATCTCGCTGGCGATGGCGGCGAAGCTCAAGGGCTACCGCATCGTCTGCGTCATGCCGGAGAACACCAGCGAGGAGCGCCGCCAGCTGCTCGCCATGTGGGGCGCCGAGATCGTCTCGTCCCCCGCGGCGGGCGGGTCGAACACGGCCGTACGGGTCGCCAAGGAGATCGCGGCGGAGAATCCGTCCTGGGTGATGCTCTACCAGTACGGCAACCCGGACAACGCGGGCGCCCACTACGCCACGACGGGCCCGGAGATCCTGACCGACCTCCCCTCCATCACCCACTTCGTGGCGGGCCTCGGCACCACCGGCACCCTCATGGGCGTCGGCCGCTACCTGCGCGAGCACAAGCCCGACGTCAAGATCGTCGCCGCCGAACCCCGGTACGACGACCTGGTGTACGGGCTGCGGAACCTGGACGAGGGCTTCGTCCCCGAGCTGTACGACGCCTCGGTCCTCACCACCCGCTTCTCGGTCGGCTCGGCCGACGCGGTCACCCGCACCCGGGAACTCCTCCAGCAGGAGGGCATCTTCGCCGGCGTCTCGACGGGCGCGGCGCTGCACGCGGCGATCGGCGTCGGCCAGAAGGCGCTGAAGGCCGGCGAGAGCGCGGACATCGCCTTCGTCGTGGCGGACGGCGGCTGGAAGTACCTGTCGACGGGCCTGTACACGGCGGCGACGACGGAAGAGGCCATCGAAACGGTCCAGGGCCAGCTCTGGGCGTAAGGCCCACACCGCCGGCGCGCAGGCGCTGCCCGTCGAAGGCCCCGCACACCGGTCGGCTCCGCACACCGGTCGGCTCCGCACACCGGTCACGAGAGATGGCGGACCTGGTCCCACACGACCGGGTCCGCCGTTCCCACCTTCCGCCGGAACTCCCACACAGGGACCTCCCGCAGCTCATCGGTCTCCAGGAAGCTCGGCCGCCCCTGCGCGTCGCCCACGGAGCCCGGCGGCAGCGCGATCACACCCGGCCGCTCGTCGTGGTACTTGCTGGTGATCTTGGCGACGAGCGCGGAGTCCCCGCGCAGCGCGAGCACCAGACACGGCCGGTCCTTCGCCCCGGGTCCGTCCTCGTAGGGCACCTCGGCCCACCAGATCTCGCCCGCCCGGGGGAGCCGCGCGGGCGCCTTCCCCGGCGCGCGCGGCCGAACGGGTGGCCGCGCGGGCGGGCGGGTACGGCCCCCGGGCCGTCGCGCCGACCGCTTCCGGCCGTCCGCGAGCGCCACGACCAGCGCGATCACCACGACCGCGACGAGCGCCGGCCACCAGGACGTGTCCATACCCCAAGACGTTACCGGCCGCCCGTACCCCGCGCTCTCCCGCCCCAGGTCCATCCGAACCGGTGACAGAGCCCGTGAGTTCGCCCACAACGGCCCGCCGCGGAGGAGCGACGAGCGGGGTGGCGCCTTACGCTCGACGCATCGCAAGACCTCCCCCGCCGCTCTCCGCCCTCGGAGGTTCACGCTCCATGAAGCTCACCGTCGTCGGCTGCTCCGGGTCGTTCCCGTCCGCGGACTCGGCCTGTTCGAGCTACCTCGTAGAGGCCGACGGCTTCCGGCTGCTCCTCGACATGGGCAACGGAGCCCTGGGCGAGCTGCAGCGCCACATCGGTCTGTACGACCTCGACGCCATCTTCCTCAGCCATCTGCACGCCGACCACTGCATCGACATGTGCGGATACTTCGTCGCGCGCTACTACCGCCACGAGGGCGGTCGCTGCGACGCGATCCCGGTCTTCGCCCCGGAGGGCGCCGAGCAGCGGCTGACCACGGCGTACGCCGACACCCCCTCGGACAAGTCGATGAGCGAGGTCTTCGACTTCCGCACGCTGAAGTCCGGCTCCTTCGAGATCGGCCCGTTCTCCGTCCGTACGGAGAAGGTGTGCCACCCCGTGGAGGCGTACGGCATCAGGATCGAGCACGGCGGCCGTTCGCTGACGTACTCCGGCGACACGGGAGCCTGCGAGGCCCTGCACGAACTCGCGGAGGGCTCGGACCTGTTCCTGTGCGAGGCCTCCTTCACGCACGGCAAGGAGGACATCCCGGCCCTCCACCTCAACGGCCGCGAGGCGGGCGCGGAGGCGTCCCGCTCCTCGGTGGGCCGCCTGGTGCTGACCCACATCCCGCCGTGGACGGACGGCGCCCAGAACCTGGCGGACGCGCGGGCGGTGTACGACGGGCCGTCGGAGCTCGCGTACGCGGGCGCGGTGTACGAGATCTGAGGCGTACGGACGCAGGAAGGCCCCCGGAACCTGGACGGTTCCGGGGGCCTTCTCGTGAGGTCACATCAGTCTCACGTCAGGCTCACGCCTTGGTGAGGTCCTCGAGCTCCTCGTCGGACTCGCGGCCCGGGGTGGGGAGGTTGAACTTGGTGATCGCGAAGCGGAAGACCGCGTAGTAGATCGCGGCGAAGACCAGGCCGATCGGGATGATCAGCCATGGCTTCGTGGCCAGGTTCCAGTTCAGGCCGTAGTCGATGAGGCCTGCGGAGAAGGTGAAGCCCGCGTGGACCCCGAGCGCCCAGGTCACGGCCATGGAGATGGCGGTGAGGATCGCGTGGATCACGTACAGCAGCGGGGCGATGAACATGAAGGTGAACTCGATCGGCTCCGTGATGCCGGTGACGAAGGAGGTCAGCGCGAGCGACAGCATCATGCCCATGACGGCCTTGCGGCGCTCCGGGCGGGCGGAGTGCGCGATGGCGAGCGCGGCGGCCGGGAGGCCGAACATCATGATCGGGAAGAAGCCCGACATGAAGATTCCGGCGCTCGGGTCACCGGCGAAGAAGCGGTTCAGGTCGCCGTGGACGACCTCGCCGGCCGCGTTGGTGAAGTCGCCGATCTGGAACCAGGAGACGGTGTTCACGAACTGGTGCATGCCGACCGGGATCAGCGCGCGGTTGATGAGACCGAAGAGGCCGGCGCCACCGGCGCCGAGGCCGGTCATCCACTCGCCGAAGTTCGAGATGCCGTTGCCGATGGGCTCCCAGACCAGGCCGAAGACGACACCGACGAGGGTGCCGACGAAGGCCATGATGATCGGGACGAGACGGCGGCCGTTGAAGAAGCCGAGCCAGTCGACCAGCTTGGTGCGGTGGTACTTCTGCCACAGGACGGCGGAGATCAGACCCATCAGGATGCCGCCGAGGACACCCGGGTTGTTGTACGTCGCGGCGACGTCGACGCCCTTGTTGGCGGTGGTGTTGACCACGGCCTCGGTGACCGGGAACGCCTTCAGGACGTTCTGGTAGACGAGGAAGCCGACGAGGGCGGCGAGGGCGGTGGAGCCGTCGGCCTTCTTGGCGAAGCCGATGGCCACGCCTATACAGAACAACAGCGGCAGGTTGGCGAAGACTGCGTCACCGGCCGTGGCGAACACGGAGGCGACCTTGTCCCATCCGAGGCCGTCCTTGCCGAAGACGTCGGGCTGGCCGAGACGGAGCAAGATACCCGCGGCCGGCAGCACGGCGATCGGCAGCTGCAGGCTGCGACCGACCTTCTGCAGGCCCTGGAACAGGCCGGATCCGCGCTTCTTCGCGGGAGCGGCGGCCTGGGCGGTGGCCGTACTCATCAACTTCCTCCAGTAAGGCAAGGCGCCGCCAGAGGTCAGTGAAACGGGGGTGACGGCGGCGTCTCGTGGAACGCGGTGGACTGGACCGCGTGGTCTACACCATTGAGTGGTGTAGACCAGTTTTAGCACGTGAGACTTAGATAAGGAACCTGCGAATTTTCCGTGCCCGGACCATCGCTCGGCGTGAACGGCGAAAGGCCCCCGGACCATGAGGTCCGGGGGCCTTTCGCGGCGTCGGGGCTCGGGGCGAAAGCCCCGAAGTGGCTAGGGAGTGTCCGGAATTATGGTCGTCCGCCCGAAGGGCGTCGCGAGCCAGGCCAGACTTTCCGGACGCGACCTAGGCCTTGGTCACGTCGTTGTCCATCTGCTCCGCCACTTCCTCCGGCTCGCGGCCTGGGGTCGGGAGGTTGAACTTGGTGATCGCGAACCGGAAGATCGCGTAGTACACGACCGCGAAGCCGAGGCCGATCGGAATGATCAGCCAGGGTTTCGTCGCCAGGTTCCAGTTGATCACGTAGTCGATCAGGCCCGCCGAGAAGCTGAAGCCGTCCTTCACGCCGAGCGCCCACGTCACGGCCATCGAGACACCCGTGAGGACGGCGTGGATCGCGTACAGGACCGGGGCGATGAAGAGGAACGAGTACTCGATCGGCTCGGTGATACCGGTGACGAACGAGGTCAGGGCGACCGAGAGCATCAGGCCGCCGACCTCCTTGCGGCGGTTCGGCCGTGCGCAGTGGGTGATCGCCAGGGCCGCCGCCGGGAGGGCGAACATCATGATCGGGAAGAAGCCCGTCAGGAACTGGCCGGCCTCCGGGTCCCCCGCGAGGAACATCGGGATGTCGCCGTGGACCGTCGTGCCGTCCGGTCTCTCGTACGTGCCGAACTGGAACCAGATCGGCACGTTCAGGAACTGGTGCAGCCCGATCACGAGCAGCGCGCGGTTGGCGACACCGAAGATGCCCGAACCCCAGGCGCCCAGGCCCACCAGCCAGTCGCTGAAGTTCTCCAGACCGTCGCCGATCGGCGGCCAGACCCACAGACACAGGGACGCGAACGCGATCGCGACGAAGGTCATGATGATCGGCACGAGGCGGCGGCCGTTGAAGAAGCCCAGCCAGTCCACCAGCCTCACCCGGTGGTAGCGCTGCCAGAACCAGGCCGCGAGCAGGCCGATGACGATGCCGCCGAAGACGCCCGGGTTCTGGTACGTGTACCCGCTGAAGGCCTGCTCGGGCGCCAGGCAACCGCCGTTGATGTCCGCCGTGCCCCGCGGGCAGTCCTCCGGGAACTGGCGCAGCACGTTGTAGTAGACGAGGAAGCCGACCGTCGCCGCGAGCGCCGTCGAGCCGTCTGCCTTCTTCGCCAGACCGATCGCCACACCGATGCAGAACAGCAGGGGCAGGCCCAGATTGCCGTCGAGCAGGGCGCCACCGGCACCCGCCATCACCTTGGCCACGTTGTCCCAGCCCAGGCCGTCGGCGCCGAAGACGTCGGGCTGGCCGAGACGGTTGAGGATGCCGGCGGCCGGGAGGACGGCGATGGGGAGCTGGAGACTCCGCCCCATCTTCTGCAGCCCCTGGAAGAGACCGCCCCACATCGATTTCTTCGGCGCGGCGGCTGCGCCGGCTGCGCTGTCCGTACTCATCGGCGTCCTCCCTGACCCGGAACAGCCCGGGCCCGAATCGCGTTGCAGACTGGTGTAGACCAGTTGCGATAGGCTCCCGGAGCCCCCTGGGGGCAGGCTGCCGGTGATCGTCATCATTCGGTAGAACGAGGGCACTCGCTCGCGAAGTTGGGCCAACCGTGCGTTACCGTGACAAAGCGGACCGTCGGTGCGCCGAGACTCACGTTCTTGCAACAGGAACGGACAGGGAGAAAGACATGGCCAGCAAGGCTGAGAAGATCGTCGCCGGCCTCGGCGGCATCGAGAACATCGAAGAGGTCGAGGGCTGCATCACCCGCCTCCGCACCGAGGTCATCGACCCGAGCAAGGTCGACGAGGCCGCGCTCAAGGCCGCCGGCGCGCACGGCGTCGTGAAGATGGGCACCGCGATCCAGGTCGTCATCGGCACCGACGCCGACCCGATCGCCGCCGACATCGAAGACATGATGTGAGCAGCTGACGCACGGTCGACTCTCCGCGCAGTCACCCCGGCAGGGGCCCGGTCCGACAGGGGACCGGGCCCCTTGTCGTACCCCCTCTCGCGTACGACTGTTCGGGGAGGTCGGGGCCCGTCGCGTGCGGCTAGGCTCGTGACATGTCTCGTATCGACGGCCGTACCCCCGAACAGCTCCGCCCCGTCACCATCGAACGCGGATGGAGCAAGCACGCCGAGGGCTCCGTCCTCATCTCCTTCGGCGACACCAAGGTCTTCTGCACCGCCTCCGTCACCGAAGGCGTCCCGCGCTGGCGCAAGGGCAGCGGCGAGGGCTGGGTCACCGGCGAGTACTCGATGCTCCCGCGCGCCACCAACACCCGCGGCGACCGCGAGTCCGTCCGCGGCAAGATCGGCGGCCGCACGCACGAGATCTCCCGCCTCATCGGCCGCTCCCTGCGCGCGGTCATCGACTACAAGGCCCTCGGCGAGAACACCATCGTCCTCGACTGCGACGTCCTCCAGGCCGACGGCGGCACCCGCACCGCCGCCATCACCGGCGCGTACGTCGCCCTCGCCGACGCCGTCGCCTGGGCCCAGGCCAAGAAGCTCGTCAAGGCAGGCCGCAAGCCCCTCACCGGCACCGTCGGCGCCGTCTCCGTCGGCATCGTCGACGGCGTCCCCCTCCTCGACCTCTGCTACGAGGAGGACGTCCGTGCCGACACCGACATGAACGTCGTCTGCACCGGCGACGGCCGCTTCGTCGAGGTCCAGGGCACCGCCGAGGCCGAGCCCTTCGACCGCAAGGAGCTCAACGCCCTCCTCGACCTCGCCTCCGGCGGTTGCGCCGAACTCGCCGAGATCCAGCGCAAGGCGCTCGAAGGAACTCTGTAGGGGTCGGCGGCGTCTACAGGGGTACGGACGTACGGCGAACACCGTACGTCCGTACATCCGTATCCCTTGGGGAGGACCCGTCTTGAAGCGCCGTCTCGCAATCGCCGTGGCCTCGGCAGCCGTACTCGCCAGCACGACGCTCGTCGGCTGCGGAGCACTCGACAAGGCCATGGACTGTGTCGCCACCGCCGACGCGATAGCCACCAGCGTCGACAAGCTCTCGCAGGCCGTCTCCAACGCCTCCAACGACCCGACGCAGCTCAACGAGGCCCTGAACGACATCTCCACGGAGCTCGACAACCTCAAGGACACGACCGACAACGCGGACCTGACCAAGGCCGTGGACGACCTCACCAAGGGCGTCGAGTCCGTGAAGACCGCCGTCAACAACGGCGACACCACCCCGGACATCAAGCCGATCACCGACGCGGCCACCGAGATCGGCAAGGTCTGCACGCCCGGATAATCGAGGCATGACCCGACTGATCCTCGCCACCCGCAACGCCGGAAAGATCACCGAACTCCACGCGATCCTCGCCGACGCAGGTCTCACCCACGACCTCGTCGGCGCGGACGCGTACCCGGAGGTCCCGGACACCAAGGAGACCGGCGTCACCTTCGCCGAGAACGCCCTCCTCAAGGCCCACGCCCTCGCCCGCGCCACGGGCCTGCCGGCCGTCGCCGACGACTCCGGCCTCTGCGTCGACGTCCTGAACGGCGCCCCCGGCATCTTCTCCGCCCGCTGGGCCGGCACCCACGGCGACGACCGCGCCAACCTGAACCTGCTCCTGGCCCAGATCGCCGACATCGACGACGCCCACCGCGGCGCCCACTTCGCCTGCGCGGCGGCCCTGGCCCTCCCGGACGGCACGGAACGCGTGGTCGAGGGCCGCATGCGGGGGATCCTGCGCCACACCCCGATCGGCACGAACGGCTTCGGCTACGACCCGATCCTCCAGCCGGAGGGCCACGACGTGACGTGCGCCCAACTCTCCCCGGAGCAGAAGAACGCGATCAGCCACCGCGGCAAGGCCTTCAGAGCGCTGGTACCGGTGGTACGGGAGCTGGTGGGCTGAGGCGGAGGACAGAAATGGCCTGCGAATCGATCCGTCGATTCGCAGGCCATTTTGGTGCGGCGGAAGGGATTCGAACCCTCAAGCCGTTTCACGGGCCACAGATCCTAAGTCTGCTGCGTCGCCGTTGCGCCACCGCCGCCAACCGCCTGCCATCGTACCGGGCTTGACGGCCACGACGGATGGGGAGGGCGCCGGGAGCGATCACGGCGCGTGTGACCCCCGACGCCTCCGCCCCGGCCGCCTGTTCCTCAGATGCCGAGGTCCTTGATGATCTTGGCGACGTGGCCCGTGGCCTTCACGTTGTACAGGGCGCGTTCGACCTTGCCGTCCTCGTCCACGACGATCGTCGAGCGGATCACGCCCGTCACCGTCTTCCCGTACAGCTTCTTCTCGCCGAACGCGCCGTACGCCTCCAGCGTCTCCTTCGACGGGTCGCCGACCAGCGTGACCTTCAGGTCCTCCTTCTCGCGGAACTTCGCCAGCTTCTCCGGCTTGTCGGGCGACACGCCGATGACGTCGTAGCCCGCGCCGGCCAGCAGGTCCAGGTTGTCCGTGAAGTCGCAGGCCTGCTTCGTGCAGCCGGGGGTGAGCGCCGCCGGGTAGAAGTAGACGATGACCTTGCGGCCCTTGTGGTCCGCGAGCGAGACCTCGTTGCCGTCCGCGTCGGGCAGGGTGAAGGCGGGGGCGGTGTCGCCGGGCTGAAGTCGCTCGCTCATGGCTCTCCTCGGGATGTCTGGGCGTACACGCCCGAGCCTAATGGGGGCCTGAGACAGACCACGGACCGAGAAACTGAGAGACTGTCCGTCAAGGACCGATTACGACTACGGAGGCAGCGCGGTGCCGGACGCCAGGACCCCTGCGCAGATCGAGGCGGACATCGTCCGCCGGCGCGAGCAGCTCGCCGTCACTCTCGACGAGATCGGCATTCGGGTGCACCCGAAGACGATCGTCGGCGACGCGAAGGCGAGGGTCGCCTCCACGGTCGACCACACCGCCGGACGCGCGTTCGCCGCCGTCAACCGGACCGTCTCGGACGTGAAGGCCCGCTTCACGAACGAGGACGGCGCGCCGCGCCTGGAGCGGGTGGTTCCGGTGGCGATCGTCGCCGTCGCCCTCGTCGGGCTGCTCGCGGTGTCCTCGCGCAAGCGCGGGTCCTGACGGGGTGCATGACCACTCCTGCGTACGGACGGCTCGTCCGGCCAGGTAGGTTCGGACCGTGAGCGAGAACACCGACGACAAGCTGCCCATCCGGATGCTCCATGACCGAGTGTTGGTCCGGACCGACTCGCCCGAGGGGGAGCGGCGCTCGGGCGGGGGCATCCTGATCCCCGCGACCGCCGCCGTCGGCCGCCGCCTTGCCTGGGCCGAGGTCGTCGCGGTCGGCCAGAACGTCCGTACGGTCGAGACCGGCGACCGGGTTCTGTACGACCCCGAGGACCGCGCCGAGGTCGAGGTACGGGGCATCGCGTACGTACTGATGCGGGAGCGCGACCTGCACGCGGTGGCCGCGGACCGTTTCGAGGGGTCCAAGGACACCACCGGGCTGTACCTGTAGGTGAACCGCTTCTGAAGGCCTGGTGACCGGTGTCACCAGGCCTTTTATCTGTTTTTTGCTACGCTGAAGACACCCGACGAGACGCGCCGTACCGGGCCCCACGCACGACACGCAAAGACGACGCACCCCTGTTGATCCGTCTCGCGGAGGTGTTCGTCGTCATGGCCTGGGTTCTTCTCGTTGTCGCCGGTCTGCTCGAGGTCGGCTGGTCGATCGGCATGAAGTACACGGACGGTTTCACCCGTCTCTGGCCGAGCGTCTTCACGGGCGCCGGGATCGTCGCCTCCATGCTGCTGCTGTCGCACGCCGCCAAGACCCTGCCGATCGGTACGGCGTACGGCGTGTGGGTCGGCATCGGCGCGGCCGGTGCGGCGGTGCTCGGCATGGTGGTGCTCGGTGAGCCGGCGACCGCCGCCCGGATCTTCTTCGTCTGTCTGCTGCTGGTGGCCGTGGTGGGCCTGAAGGCGACCTCGGGTCACTGACGCGGGCGCGGGGGCGGGGGCGGCAGCATGCCGTCCGGGCTCGGGCCGTCCGGGCTCGGGCCGTCCGGGCCTCGCTGGTCCGGGCTCCGCTGGTCCGGGCCCCGTTCGTCGCCGCCCAGCCTGTCCGGCCCCGGCTGCTCCGGCGCCCGTTGCTCCGGGTCCCGCTGCTGCGGGCCCGGGTGGCGGGGGCGTTCCGGGCCCGCCTGGGCCGTGTCCTCCTGGGGCGTGTCCCCGTCCACGACCCCTTCCTCGCCCTCCGCCGAGCCGAGCCGGTCCGGCGACTGCAGGGGATCGATGGGCTCCAGCCACCCCTCCGCGCCCTCGCCCAGCTGGAGTTCGAAGTCCCGCGGCTCCGTGCCCGCCAGCGCGTCCCGGGTGAACTGGGCCCAGATCTCCGCCGGCGCCCCGCCCCCGTTGATCCGGGGCAGCCCGAGCGCTCCGTACAGCGGTTTCTGCTCGCCCGTCGCCGGGTCCTGGCCCATCATCGTGACGACCGTCGCGAGGTCCGGGGTGTATCCCGCGAACCAGGCGGCCTTGTCGTCCTCGGCCGTCCCCGTCTTGCCCGCCGCCGGGCGCCCGACGGCCAGCGCCGCCGTTCCCGTACCGCTCTCCACGACGCTCCGCAGGACCGCCGTCGTCGTGTCGGCGGCCTCCCTGCTGACCGCCTGCCGGCCGTCGGAGGTCGGCAGGTTGAGGACCTCGCCGTCCTTGGTGACCTCCTCGACGAGGGTGTACGTGCCGTGGCGGCCGTGGTTGGCGAGGGTGGCGTACGCCTCGGCCAGGTCGAGGGCGCTCGCGGTGGCCGGGCCGAGCGCGATGGAGGGGGAGGGGCTGAGGTCGGGGGTGTGGGCGGGCAGGCCGAGGGCGACGGCGGTCTCCTTGACCTTCGCGGGCCCGACGTCCACGGCCATCTGCGCGTACACCGCGTTGACCGAGGAGTCGGTGGCGGTCCGGACGGTGATGTCGCCGTACGAGGCGTCGTCCTCGTTGGCGGGGGCGTAGAGGGCGCCGGTCCAGCCCTGCACGGGACGCTTGTCGGTGCCGTCGTAGTACGTGTTCGGGGTGATCGGCTCGCCCCCCTGCGTGAGGGAGGCGTTCTGCAGGGCGGCGGCGAGGACGAAGGGCTTGAAGGTGGAGCCGACCTGGTAGTCGCGGCGGGTCGCGTTGTTGACGTACTGCTTGGTGTAGTCGATGCCGCCGTACAGGGCGAGGACGCGGCCGCTCGCCGGGTCGATGGACGCGCCGCCGACCCGTACGAAGCGGTCGGTGGGGTTCTGTTCCGGGTCGAGCCGGGACATGACCTGTTCGTCGACGGCGGTGACGAAGGCGTCCTGCTTCTCCTTCTCCAGGGTGGTGGTGATGCGGTAGCCGCCGCCGGCGAGAGTCTTCTCGTCGATGACGCCGTGGGTGGTGAGGTACTCCTCGACGGCCTGGACGAGGTAGCCGCGCTGGCCGGAGAGGCCGGTGGCGGGGCGGGCGGTCTGCGGGGTGGGGAAGGTGGCGGAGGCCCGGTCGGCGGGGGAGAGCCACCGCTCCTTGACCATGCCGTCGAGGACGTAGTTCCAGCGGGCGATGGCCTTGGTCCGGTTCTCGGGGTGGGTCGCCACGTCGTAGGCGCTGGGGGCCTTGAGGAGGGAGGCGAGGTACGCGCCTTCGGCGGTGTCGAGGTCGCCGGCGTCCTTGCCGTAGTAGGCGCGGGCGGCGGCCTGGATCCCGTAGGCGTTGCGGCCGAAGTAACTGGTGTTCAGATAGCCCTCGAAGATCTGGTCCTTGCTCTTCTCGCGGTTGAGCTTGATCGCGATGAAGAACTCCTTCACCTTGCGGGTGACGGTCTGTTCCTGGCCCAGGTAGTAGTTCTTGACGTACTGCTGGGTGAGGGTGGAGCCGGACTGGCGGCCCTTGCCGGTGAGGGTGTTCCAGGCGGCGCGGACCATGGCCTTGGGGTCGACGGCGCGGGCCGAGGAGAAGTCGCGGTCCTCGGCGGCGAGTACGGCGTGCCGGACGGTGAGGGGGACCTGCGCGAGGCGGACGTTCTCGCGGTTGACCTCGCCGTCGCGGGCGATCGCGGTGCCGTCCCGGTAGAGGTACACGTTGGACTGGGCGGTCGCGGCGGAGTTGGCGGGCGGGATCTCGACGAGCAGGTAGCCGGCGAGGAAGCCGCCGACGGCCAGCAGGGCGGCGAGGAGGAACGTGCCGGCGACGGCCCGCAGGAAGCGCACGGGGCGCGAGCGCCGTGGGCGGCGGGGAGGCGGGGGGACGGTGGGGTCCCTGGGCGCCCAGCCGGGCCGGTGGGGACGATCTGGCTGGTCGTCACTCATGTCTGGAGCTCCCGTACCGGATGAAGGAGGCATGACCTCCCCCATAGTGCACGTATCGGGCCAAAACCTACGTAATACGACTCGAAAAGGACTCGCGGTGGCGGAGTGCGGGCCGCTAGGGTCGTGCGCTTTGGCGCCATCGGACGGACGGCGGAACGGCGGAGGGACCTTGCATGGTGCGGCTCTACGCGACGGTGGCCGCGGGTGGGTTCCGGCGCCATGCCACGTACAGGATGGCCACGGCGGCAGGGGTGTTCACCAACACCGTCTTCGGCTTCATCCTGTCGTACACCTATATCGCCCTGTGGGACGAGCGGCCCCAGCTGGGTGGCTACGACATGGCGGACGCGCTCGCCTATGTGTGGATCGGCCAGGGGCTGATCGCGGTGTGCGGGCTGATGGGCGGCGGGTTCGAGGACGAGCTGATCGAGCGGATCCGTACGGGTGACATCGCCGTCGACCTCTACCGGCCGGCGGACCTCCAGGCCTGGTGGTTCTCCGCCACCATGGGCCGGTCCGCGTACCAGTTGCTCGCCCGGGGTGTGGTGCCGATGGCGATCGGGGCGCTCGTCTTCGACTTCCGGCTGCCCTCGGGGCCGGCGACCTGGCTCGCGTTCGTGCTGGCCGTCGCGCTGGGATCGGTCGTCAGCTTCGCGATCTGGTACCTGGTCGCGATGTCCGCCTTCTGGCTGATGGACGGTCAGGGGGTGCTGCAGGTCGCGTGGCTGGGCGGGTTGTTCTTCTCGGGGATGCTGCTGCCGCTGAACGTCTTCCCGGGCGCGCTGGGGGAGGTGGCGCGGGTGCTGCCGTGGGCGTCGATGCTGCAGATCCCGGCGGACGTCTACCTCGAGAAGTACGAGGGGTGGGGGCTCCTGGGCGCGTACGCCTTCCAGCTGGCCTGGGCGGCGGTCCTGCTCACGGCGGGGCGGTTGGCGCAGTCGTTGGCGACGCGGAAGGTGGTGGTGCAGGGTGGGTGACTCGCGGGTGGCCGACTCACGCGTGGGGGAGGCCTGGCGTACGTACGGGATGGTCGCGGGGATGTGGATCCGCTCGACGATGACGTACCGCACGTCGTTCGCGCTGACCCTGATCACCTCCTTCTCGGTCACGTTCTTCGACTTCGTCGTGATCCTGCTGATGTTCGGTCAGGTGCAGGGCCTGGGCGGCTTCTCGTTCGCCGAGGTCGCGTTCCTGTACGGGACGACCAGCACGTCCTTCGGCATCGCGGACCTGACGATGGGCTCGGTGCAGCGGATGGGCAGGCGGGTGCGGGACGGCTCGCTGGACATGTTCCTGATGCGTCCGGCGCCGGTGCTCGCCCAGGTGGCGGCGGACAAGTTCGCGCTGCGGAGGCTCGGGCGGGTGGTGCAGGGCCTGTTCGTCCTCGTCTGGGCGCTGTGCATCGTCGACGTGGAGTGGACGGCGCTGAAGGTGCTGCTCCTGCCGGTCACGGTGGTGAGCGGCGCGGTGATCTTCTCGGCGGTGATGGTGGTGGGCGCGTCCGCGCTGTTCTGGGCGCAGGACGCGGCGGAGGTGACGAACTCGTTCACGTACGGGGGGAACACGCTGCTCCAGTACCCGCCGACGATCTTCGCGCAGGATCTGGTGCGGGGTGTCGTGTACGTCGTACCGCTGGCGTTCGTGAACTGGCTGCCGGCCCTGTACGTGCTGGGGCGGGAGGCGCCGGCGGGGGTGCCGGGGTGGACGGCGTTCGGGTCGCCGCTGGTGGCGGCGGTGTGCTGCGGGCTCGCGGGGTTGGCATGGCGGGCGGGCCTTCGTTCGTACCGGAGCACGGGAAGCTGAGGAGGTCGGAACGGATGACGTCCATGGAATTGGAGCTGGAGCTGGAGGAGGGCCGGGAGAACCGATGACGTTCATCGAGCTGGAGGACGTGGAGAAGGTCTTCTCGGTGCGCCGGAAGGCGGGACTGCTGCGCCGGGAGAAGCGTGAGGTGCGGGCGGTCGACGGGATCAGCTTCGGGGTGGACCGGGGCGAGATGGTCGGCTACATCGGCCCGAACGGCGCGGGGAAGTCGACGACGATCAAGATGCTGACGGGCATCCTCACGCCGAGCGGCGGCCGGCTGCGGGTGGCGGGGATCGACCCGTCGCGGGAGCGGACGCGGCTGGCGCAGCGGATCGGGGTGGTGTTCGGGCAGCGGACGACGCTCTGGTGGGACCTGCCGCTGAAGGACTCGTACCGGCTGATGCACCGGATGTACCGCATCCCGGACGCGCGGTACGCGGAGAACCTGGCGAGGTGCGTCGACCTCCTGGAACTGGGCGACCTGCTGGAGGTCCCGGTCCGACAGCTGTCGCTCGGCCAGCGGATGCGGGGCGACATCGCGGCGGCGCTGCTGCACGATCCGGACGTGCTGTACCTGGACGAGCCGACGATCGGCCTCGACGTGGTGTCGAAGGCGCGGGTGCGGGAGTTCCTGCGCGAGCTGAACACCGAGCGGGGGACGACGGTGCTGCTGACGACGCACGACCTGACCGACATCGAGCAGCTGTGCAGCCGGGTGATGGTGATCGACCACGGCCGGCTGATGTACGACGGGGAGCTGACGGGCCTGCACGAGGCGGGTTCGGACGGGGAGAGCGAGCGTCTGCTGGTGGTGGACCTGGAACGCGAACTGCCGCCGATCGACGTGCCGGGGGCGCGTTTCGTCCGCGCGGAGGGCCCGAGGCAGTGGCTGGCGTTCCCTACCTCTGCCTCGGCGGCGCCGCTGGTGGCGGCGGTGGCGGAGAGGTATCCGCTGGTGGATCTGTCGGTGCGGGAGCCGGACATCGAGGCCGTGATCGCGAAGATGTACGGGGAACGGGAACTTGAGGTGCGTCCGGAAAGTCACTGATGTAGGGAGGTGGGGCGATGAGCGAGAAGACGAGTGAGTCGCGGCGGCCGCCGTTGGTGGCGTTCTCGTACACGGCGGCGGACGCGGAGCGTCACCGTGGGGTGCGCCGGATGAAGACGCTGGCCACGGGATTGCTGGTGCTGGTCGCCGTCATCTACGCGCTGGCGACGTGGGCGGAGCACGCGGGCTGGGGGCCGTGGACCGGCTATGTGGCGGCCGCGGCGGAGGCCGGCATGGTGGGCGCGCTGGCGGACTGGTTCGCGGTGACGGCGCTGTTCCGGCGGCCGCTGGGTCTGCCGATCCCGCACACGGCGATCATCCCGACGAAGAAGGACCAGCTGGGGGCGACCCTGGGGTCCTTCGTCGGCGAGAACTTCCTGTCGGCGGATGTCGTACGGGGGAGGCTGGCGGCGCTCGGTATCGCGGGCCGGCTGGGTGCGTGGCTGTCGGACCCGGACCACGCGGACCGGGTGACGAACGAACTCTCGACGGCCCTTCGGGGCGCCCTGACGGTCCTGAGGGATGCGGACATCCAGGCGGTGGTCGGGGAGGCGATCACGCGGCGGGCGGAGGCGGCGGAGGTCGCGCCGGGGATCGGCAAGACGCTGGAGAAGATCGTCTCGGACGGCGCGCACCACCGGGCGGTCGACTTGATCTGCGCGAGGGCGCACGACTGGCTGGTCTTCCACGGGGACTCGGTGATGGACGCGGTCCAGGGCGGCGCCCCGGGCTGGACGCCGCGCTTCGTGGACCGTCGCATCGGCGAGCGCGTCTACAAGGAACTGCTCCGCTTCGTCACCGAGATGCGGGACATGCCCGCGCACCCGGCGCGCGGCGCGATCGACCGCTTCCTGACGGACTTCGCGGCGGACCTCCAGGGGGACACGGAGACGAGGGCGCGGGTGGAGCGCCTGAAGGGCGAACTGCTCGCGCGTCCGGAGATCCAGGACATCATCGCCTCGGCGTGGGCGTCGGTGCGCGGCATGATCATCGCGGCGGCGGAGGACGACCGCAGCCAGCTCCGCCTGCGCGCGCGGGCGTCCCTGATCTCCCTGGGCGGCCGCCTGGTGACGGACGGCCGCCTGCAGGCGAAGGTCGAGGGCTGGGCGGAGGACGCGGCGGCCTATGTGGTCACGACGTACAGGGACGAGATCACGTCCCTGATCAGCGACACGGTGGCGGGCTGGGACGCGACCCAGACCTCGAAGAAGATCGAGGCGAACATCGGCCGCGACCTCCAGTTCATCCGCATCAACGGCACGGTGGTGGGCGCACTCGCGGGCCTGCTGATCTACACGCTGAGCCGGGCGGCGGGGGGCTAGGACCTCTTGTTGGGGGCGCGCTGGGCGGGGGCACTTGCTGGGCAGGGGCGCGCTGGGCGGGAAGGGGGGTAGGGGGCCCCGCCCGCCCAGCGCTCATGGGGAGTGCACCAGGTAGTACGGAGGGGAGGGCTGTGGCGTTCAGCCGTAATCGCGGTTGATTGCGCTCAGGGCTACGCCCCGAGGGCCCTTGGTACGGGTGATCGCACTTCAGGTGACGCCCCACGAGGCGCCGGCGACGGCCCCGTGGCCCCGTGGGCGTTCAGCCCTTGTTGCGCGTGGCGACCCAAGAGGCGCCGGCCATGGCCCCGGCGACCCCGAACACGGCGGGCCAGGCCCCCACCTTCTTGGCCAGCGGATGCGACCCGGCGAACGCGGCAACGTACGCCGCCGTGAGCCCGGCAGCGGCCTTCCCCCCAACCGCCTGCTGCCACTCCCGCGCGGAGAGCGCCCCGGCAGCCGCGAGCACGACCCCACCCAGGGGCCGCTTCTTGGTCCACCGAGCAACGGCGTAACCACCGACGAGCCCGACGGCGGCTATGGCGGGGGCGGGGATGCGGGGCATGAGGGGGCCTTCCTGTTCGACACGTCGTGTTGGGGAGCCTAGCCTCCGACCTCGCAGCGTCCCCGCCCCGACCCAGGGACTCTCGCCTACGTGAGTGCGGTCCGGGCACTCGGCACCCTGCCGCAGTCCCGAAGGGGGCCTTGGCGCTGAATTCCTCGAACATCGCTGCGAGGCGGTCCAGCGACGACCGCCTTGTGGTCCCGTCGTTGGGGCAAGGCCTGCGGGCAGGACATAGTCCGGTGCGACGGCAAGGGCGAGGAAGTTCCAGATCCGTTCGTCAGGTAGGTGCCTGTGGCCGCTGAAGTGAACTTCGCCATTCTCTCGGGGGCGTTGCCTAAGGACGGTGTCATCGGATCGCCACTTCCTGCGCACGCGAACAGAGCGGATTGCCGACGTGAGGTTCTTGGCTACACCGCCACGAGCGACTCCGCCGGCAGCCTCGGCGGCATCGTGGCGCAGGGCGATCCCACGCGACTCGACGCCACCCTGAGCTCGGCCCTGCACCGCGCGCGTTGGTGTTCCAACGACCCTCTGTACATGGAGTCCGAGGCGAGCGGCGCCGACAGCCTCAACCTGGCTGCCTGCCATGCCTGTGTGCTGCTGCGCGAGACGAGCTGCGAGAACAACAACATCCTTCTCGACCGAGCGACCTTGATCGGTACACCTGACCGATCCGTTCCGGGCTTCTTCGGCGGAACAGGTACGCAGTTCTGACGGAGCCGTTCCACCGGCGGTCGACCGTGTGATTCAACCGACCGCCGGGGGCTTCGACTCTCCATCCTCCGCAGCCGGTCGGCGGGGGCGCCTCACGGGAGCCTTGGACCTCGCATCCGACACCGTGAGAGCCACGGTCGTCGGGCTTTCGTGCTCCCAGAAGCGCAGGACGGTCCACCCTTGGGCTTCGAGATGCTGGGTCGTCTCGCGGTCGCGCGCCATGTTCTTGTCGAGCTTCGTGCGCCACCACTCCGCGTTCGCCTTCGGCTGCGTGGCGTGTTCGGGGCAGCCGTGCCAGAAGCAGCCGTCCAGGAAGACCGCGATCTTGGCGGGGCCGAAGACGATGTCGATCGTGCGGCGGGGCATGCCCGGGACGGGCACGTTCACGCGGTAGCGGAGGCCTGAGGCGTGCAGGAGGCGGCGCACCGCCAGCTCCGGGGCGGTGTCGCGCCGGCCTTGGCGGCTCATGCGGGCGGAGACGGACGGGGAGGACGGCGTGGCTTCGGACACGACAACATTGTGTCCCCGCCGGGCCGGTGTCTACTCCGCCCCGTGGCACTCTCCATAAGTCCGACCCGAGCCGCACCAGCATGTCGCGCCGCGGGCCGGGGGCCAGGCCGTTGCTCGGCCTCTGGCCGCCAGGGTGGTGGTGTATTGGGGGAGGAGGTCTGCGTTGGAGGGGGTGGTGGATTCGGAGGCGGCGAAGGCTTCGTAGGAGGGGACCGTGGCCGGGACGATGCCCAGGTTGGGGGTGCCCGCTGCGGCCAGTTCGCGGAGGGAGGCCTCGATGTCCGTGAGGTGGGCCCTGTACGTGGGGTATTCCGATTCGAGTTCCGGGTACGAGGCCAGGAGCTCGTCCAGCTCCGCTTCCGGCCAGTGGAGGACCGCCACCGGGAAGGGGCGGGAGAGGGCCGTGCGGTAGGAGCCCAGTTCGCTGCGGAGGCGGGCGATCTCCGCCCGGAGTTCCGCCGGGTCCGAGGAGCCCAGCGACCACAGGCGCTTCGGGTCGTGGAGCTCGTCCAGCGGGACCGCCGCCGTGTGGAGCGTGTCCGCCAACGTGTCCCAGCCGTCATGGGGGAGCGCCAGCATCCTGCGGATCCTGTGCCGGGTCACCAGGAGGGACTGGGTGGCGTGGGGGAGGTCCCGTCCCGATCCCTCCGGCGCCAGCTGTCCCGCCGCCTCCGTCGCCACCGTCTCCGCGAGCGTCAGCTCGTCGTGGGCCTCCAGCGTCTCCGCGATGATCTCCCACGGCCCGGCCTCCGAAGGCATCGCCCTGCGGATGCCCTCGATGATCGCCCGCGCCTCCGCCTCGTGACCGTACTCCCACAGGTTCGCCGCCTTCAGCGACCTGATCAGGTACGGGTTCGACGACGGTGCCGACAGGAGCGTGTCGTACAGCGTCGTCGCCCGCACGCGGTCGCCCGCCAGCTCCAGGTGCGCCGCAGCCTGGAGGAACAGGGCTTCCTGATCCTCCGGGTACCGCGCGGCGGTGCGCAGCAGGCGCTCGGCTTCGGTGGCGTGGTCGGCAGGCATGTCGGGGCGCATGTCGACCACCGTACTGCTGTACGGCCCTGGAGAGTTGGCGCCCCAGCACCTATCGTGCCCCGCGTGCGGGACAGGGTGCGGGACAGGGTGCGGGAGAGAGTGCCGGTCGTCGTCCAGACGCGCGGGGTGCGGAGCACGCCCGCCCGCCTGCTGTGGGCCGCCGCCGAGGCCGTCGTCACCTGCGGGGTCGTTCTCCTCCTGCTCGTCGTCCACCAGCTCTGGTGGACCAACCAGCAGGCCCGCGCCCAGGCCGGCGAGCAGGTACGCGTCCTTGAGCGGGAGTGGGATCGGGAGTGGGAGGGATCACCATCCCTCTCTCCCTCCCTGTCCCCGTCCCCTTCCCTAGCTCCATCCCCGTCCCCGTCCTCCTTCCCGTCGCGATCTGTCTCCCCTTCCGCCTCCCCGCCCGGCGCCCGCCCCTCCTCCTCCGCCTACGCCATCATCCGCATCCCCCGCATCGGCCTCACCGCCCCCATCGCCCGCGGCATCGGCAAGCGCTCCGTCCTCGACCGCGGCTACGTCGGTCAGTACCCCGGCACCGCCGGGCCCGGCCAGACCGGGAACTTCGCCCTCGCCGGTCACCGCAACACCCACGGCGAGCCCTTCCGCTACATCAACCGGCTCGCCAAGGGGGACCGGATCCGGGTGCAGACCAGGGACGCCGAGTACGAGTACGTCGTCGATCGCGTCCTCGCCCAGACCTCGCCCCGCGACACCGGCGTGATCCAGCCCGTCCCCCGCTCCCTCGTCAAGCCCTCCTACGGCTACTCCGAGCCCGGTGCGTACCTGACCCTGACCACCTGCACCCCCGAATTCAGCTCCGCCTACCGTCTCGTCGTGTGGGCCAAGCGTGTATAACGGCTCTAGACGACCGGCTACGGGAAGGAAGGAGCGTGTGATGGGGAGTCTGCTGCTGCGCCTCGCCGCCCCCGTCTTCTTCCTCCTCGCCCTCGGCGACCTGCTCCTCTCCGACGGCTCCAGCCTCTCCGCCGCCGTCGCCCTCGCCGCGACCGGTTTCCTCTGCGCCCTCATCGGCGCCCCCGCGCCCGCGCCCGTACCCCCCACCCGGGTACGCACCGCCCTGCGGGACCGCGAGCAACGCACCGCCTTCCTGCCCCAACGCGACCCCGACGCCTCCGGGCGCCGTAGGCCCCGGGCACCCGGCCGCCCCCTCCCGGCGGCCGCGTAGGCATCAGTCGTACTGCGTCAGCAGTACCTTCTCTTCACCCTGCGCGGATTCGTCATGCCGATCCCTTTCTTCATTCCGGCACGACTGACCCCGGAGGGTCCCCATGTCCGTTTTCGCCACCCTGGTCGAGCGCCTCGCCGACCTGCTCCAGCCGCTCTTCGCCACCACCGCGACCGCCGCCGCGATCGTCCTCTTCACCATGGTCGTCCGGCTCGCCGTCCACCCCCTCTCCCGCGCCGCCGCCCGCGGACAGAAGGCCCGCGTCCGGCTCGCCCCGCAACTCGCCGAGCTGCGCGCCAAGCACTCCAAGGACCCCGAGCGCCTCAAGAAGGCGGTCATGGAGCTGCACGCGAAGGAGAAGGTCTCGCCCTTCGCCGGCTGCCTGCCGAGCCTTCTCCAGGCGCCCGCGTTCCTCCTCATGTACCACCTGTTCTCCGGCGACCGCATGGCCGGACACAGCCTCTTCGCCGCCCCGCTCGGCGACCACTACGCCGACGCCCTCGCCGCGGGTGGGGTCTTCGGGCCCGCCGGGGTCGTCTACCTCGTGCTCTTCGCGATCGTCGCCGCCGTGGCCACGTTCAACTACCGGCGTACGAAGCGGCAGCTCGCCGCCCAGCCCCTGAACACCGGCCTTCCGGACACGCCCGGCGCCGACACCATCAACAAGCTCATGCCGCTGCTCTCCTTCGCCACCCTCATCACGGTCGCCGTCGTCCCGCTCGCAGCCGCCCTCTACGTCGTCACCAGCACCACCTGGACCGTCTTCGAGCGGGCCGTACTCTTCCGCGACCAGCCCGCCGCCGCAGTCCTTGCTACTCGCGCGTAAGGGTCCAGTCCGTGAACGGGGTCTTGCAGAGTGGTCGGTTCTCTTGGAGGATCGACCAACCCTCATTGCCTCCGATGGCCGCACTCCATCGGCCGGGGATCACCAGGGCCCACCCCCCGGGGCCCACCTCGACCACAGGGAGAAGACCATGAAGCTGCTGCGAGTCGGTCCGGCGGGTGCCGAGCGTCCCGCCCTGCTCGACCAGGACGGCACGCTCCGCGACCTGTCCGCCCTGGTCGGTGACGTCGACGGCAGCCTGCTGGCCGACGAGTCCGCCCTCGCCCGGATCCGGGCCGCGCTCGGCGCCGGCGTACTGCCCGTGCTCGACGCGACCGGGCTGCGGATCGGCCCGCCCGTCGGCCGGATCGGCAAGGTCGTGTGCATCGGGCTGAACTACCACGGCCACGCCGCCGAGACCGGTGCCGCGACCCCGGCCGAGCCCGTCGTCTTCCTCAAGGCCCCCGACACCGTCGTCGGCCCCGACGACACCGTCCTCGTACCGCGCCGCAGCACCAAGACGGACTGGGAGGTCGAGCTCGCCATCGTCATCGGCCGCACGGCCCGCTACCTGGAGACCGACGAGCAGGCCCTCGCCCACGTCGCCGGTTACGCCGTCGCCCACGACGTCTCCGAGCGCGAGTTCCAGATCGAGCGCGGCGGCACCTGGGACAAGGGCAAGAACTGCGAGACCTTCAACCCGCTCGGCCCGTGGCTGGTCACCGCCGACGAGGTCCCGGACCCGCAGGCGCTCGGCCTCCGGCTCTGGGTCAACGGCGAGCTGAAGCAGGACGGCAACACCTCCGACCAGATCTTCCCGGTCGCGGAGGTCGTCCGGTACGTGAGCCAGTTCATGACCCTGTACCCGGGCGACATCATCAACACCGGCACCCCGGGCGGCGTCGCGATGGGACAGCCCGAGCCGAAGCCGTACCTGCGCGCCGGTGACGTCGTGGAGCTGGAGATCGACGGGCTCGGCCGTCAGCGTCAGCAGCTCAAGGACGCCTGAGCCCCATCCTCATGCGCCCGTCCCCCCTCCTGGGAGGGGGGACGGGGATGCGTGGCGTGCTCGGAGTGCTCGGAGTGCTCGGAGTGCTCGGCGTGCTGTGCGTGCTGTGCGTGCTCAGGCGTCCACCGCGTACGAAGTCAGCAGACGCTCCAGTGCCTCGCCCACCATCGCGTGATCCTCCGCCTGCGGCAGCCCCGACACCGTCACCGAGCCGATCACCCCCGCGCCCTCGACCGCGATCGGGAACGAACCGCCGTGCGCGGCGTACCGGTCGGGGTCCAGGCGGGAGGACTCCTCGAACGTCTTCCCCTTCGCCCGGAAGCGCGCGCCGACCAGGAATGAGCTCTCCCCGTACCGCTCCACGACCCGGCGCTTGCGGTCGATCCAGGCGTCGTTGTCCGCGCTCGAACCCGGCAGCGCGCAGTGGAAGAGCTGCTGCGCCCCGCGCCGGATGTCGATCGCGACCGGCGCGCCGCGCTCGCGCGCCAGCTCGACGAGGAGCGAGCCGAGAGCCCAGGCGTCCTCGTACGTGAAGCGGGGGAGGATCAGGTTCCGTTCCTGCGCCTCCAGTTCGGGGATCTCGTTCACAGCGTCGTCGCTCTCAGTGCTGTCGTTCGCCGCGTCACCGTTCACAGCGCCGTCGTTCGCCGAATCACCGTTCACAGCGTCACCGTTCACAGCGCCGTCGCTCACCGCGTCACCGCTCACAGCGTCACCGTGATTCCCTCGCGGGCCGAGCGGTGGGCCGCCTCGAGCACGTCCAGGGCGGCCGCGGCCTCGTGGGCGGTGACCGGGTTCGTACCCGTGCCGCGGACGGCGGCGGCGACGGCCGCGTAGTACGCCGGGTAGTCGCCCGGCACCGTCTCCACCGGGATGCCGCCGCCGGTCAGCGGGGACTCCCCGGCGCCGAGCCGGCCCCACAGCGACTCAGGCTCCACGCCCCACACCACGCCAGGGCCGGGGAGCAGCCCCTCGCGCAGCTCGGCCTCCTGGGGGTCGAGGCCGTACTTCACGTACCCGGCGCTGGAGCCCAGGACGCGGAAGCGGGGGCCGAGTTGGGCCGTGGTGGCGCTCACGTACAGGTGGGAGCGGACGCCGTTCGCGTGCGTGATCGCGATGAACGTGTCGTCGTCGGCCTCGGCTCCGGGGCGGCGCACGTCGGCCTCGGCGTACACGCGGACGGCCGGGCCGAAGAGCACCAGGGCCTGGTCGACGACGTGGCTGCCGAGGTCGTAGAGCAGTCCGCCGATCTCCTCCGGGGCGCCGGACTCGCGCCAGCCGCCCTTGAGCTGCGGGCGCCAGCGCTCGAAGCGGGACTCGAAGCGCTGGACCTCGCCGAGTGCGCCGTCCGCGAGGAGGCCGCGGAGGGTCAGGAAGTCGTTGTCCCAGCGGCGGTTCTGGAAGACGGAGAGCAGTAGGCCCCGCTCCTCGGCGAGGGCGGCGAGCCCGCGCGCCTCGGCGGCCGTGCCGGCGACCGGCTTGTCCACGACGACCGGGAGGCCGGCGGTCAGGGCGGCGGTGGCGATCGACACGTGCGTCTTGTTGGGGGAGGCGACGACGATCAGATCGAGCTCGTCCGCCCGCGCCCACAGCTCCTCGGGGGTGTCCGCGACCCGTACGTCCGGGTACGCGGCCCGCGCCTGCGCCTGGCGCTCGGGGTTGCCGGTCGTGACCGTGTCGAGGACCAGGCCCTCGGTGGCGGCGATCAGCGGGGCGTGGAAGACGGAGCCCGCGAGGCCGTAGCCGACGAGTCCGACGCGGAGGGGGGCGGTGTCGGTGCCAGTCATGAACCCAGTCATGGTTCCACTTAAGCAACGCTGTTGCCAAAGTGCAAGCGAGGGGGAGAATGGGGTGGTGAAGAGGAGTGTCAGCGGTGTCAGTGGTGTGAGTGGCGTCAGTGGTGTGAGTGGTGTCGGCGGCGTCAGCGGCGTCAGCCGTCCCGGGAGTTCCCGGTCGACGGAGGCGGGAGCCAACCTGCCCGCCCTCCGCAGTCACAACGCGGCTCTCGTCCTCGACCTGCTGCGGACCGCGGGCGAAGCCGGGATCAGCCGCCTGGAGCTTGCCGAACGGACCGGGCTCACCCCGCAGGCGGTCAGCAAGATCACGGCGCGGCTGCGCGCGGAGGGCCTGGCCCGCGAGGCGGGGCACCGCGCCTCGACCGGCGGCAAACCCCGCACCGTCCTGCGCCTCGTCCCCACCGCCGCGTACGCGGTCGGCGTGCACCTCGACCGCGACGAACTGACGGCCGTCCTGGTGGACCTGGCGGGCGTACGGGTCGCGGTACGGCGGACACCCCTGGACCTGGGCGCGGGGGCGGAGGCGGTGTTCGAGGCGGTGGCGCGCGCGGTCGGCGAGGTGGGTGCCGTCGGTGCGGTCGCCGATTCCGGTGCCGTCGGTACGGGCGCTGGGAACGCCGAGAGTCCCGACCCCGCCGTCCTCGGTCTCGGTGTCGCCATGCCCGGGCCGCTCGACCATCGCTCCGGTACGCCGGGGCGCGTCACCGGGTTTCCCGAGTGGGAGGGCGTTCCGCTACGGGAGGAGCTCGCGCGGCGGCTCGGGCTGCCCGTCGCCCTCGACAAGGACACCAACGCCGCCGCCCTCGGCCTCGCCCTCCACGCCACCGCCCCCACCGCCGACTCGTTCGCGTACCTGCACCTCGGTACGGGGCTCGGCTCCGGGCTCGTCCTCGGCGGCGCGCTCCACCGGGGGGTCAGGACCGGGGCGGGGGAGTTCGGGCACCAGACCGTCCTGCTCGACGGGCCGCCCTGCGGCTGCGGCGGGCGCGGCTGCCTCGAGGTCCTCTGCCTGGCCGCCGTCGCGCGCGGTGACGTTCCCGAGGCGGCGCGCGTCCTCGGTACGGGCGCCGTGAATCTCGTACGGCTCCTGGACATCGACCGGGTCGTCCTCGGCGGCCGGGTCGTGGCCGCGGAGCCCGAGGCGTTCGTGGGCGGCGTAGGCGCGGTCCTCGCCGCGGCGGGCCTGGAGACGCCGGTCTCCGGCGCCACGTCTCCCTACGCCGTCGCGGAGGGCGCGGCGCAGCTGATCCTCGCGCCGCTCTTCGGAAAATAGGCTGATCGGGCGGAATGTGCGGGCCGTCCGGGGGTGCGGCCCGGGTCGCTGCCCGGAGCCTGCGTGCCCCTGTGGCAGCGTCGCGGCCGTCCCGTACGCCCGCGAGCAGCAAAGGCACCCGCCCATGCGACTGCGTCACGCCCTCGCCCTCGGTGTCACGGCGGCGACGACCGGAACCGCCGTCCTCGCGCTCGCTGTCGGCCCTTCGTCCGCGGCTCCGGCCGATCCGGCCCCGAACCCGGGCCCCGGCGACAAGGCCAACTCGGCGCCGAACCGCCCCGCGCAGTCGCCGGCCTCCGCGCCCGACCGTGCCGCGCCGAACCGCCCCGCGCCCAACCGCGCCGCCCAGTTGCCCGCCTGCGGCGAGGCGACGGATCCCGACTTCCCGATCGACACCCGGATCCACGGCGGGCCCCCCGCGTACGTCCCCGGCGCCGGTTTCCGTACCTTCGCGGTCGACCTCACCAACACCACCGCCGAGCCCTGCCGCGGCATCCACCCCGTCCTCGCCCTCGCCGACCGTGACCGCGTCCTCCGACCCGCCCAGATCCGGATGGACTTCTACGACTCCGAGGCCCGCCGCTGGCGCCCCGTGACGTTCGAGGAGACCGAGGAGGACGAGAACGTGGGCGTGTTCTCGGACGTCGCCGATCTCGCGGAGCTCTCCGGGCTCTCGGGTCTCTCGCGTGACGCGGCGGGCACGGAGTTCGGCGGTTTCGACGTCGCCGCCGGCCGTACCGTCACCGTCCCCGTCCGGCTCGCCTTCCGCGAGGGCACCGCCGCCAACGAGGTCGTCGCCAACGCGGCGATCGTGCAGCGGCAGGGCGACGACGGGGACTGGGTCGGCGAGTCCGACGACTACCGTCTGGCCATCGTCGCCGAAGGCGCGGAAGAGGACCCGGAGTCCGCCCCGGTGGAGGTCACCCCGCCGCGCGGCGACACCGGCCTCCCGCGCCCGCCCGGCCCCGCCCGGCCCGAACTCGGCCAGACGGGACCCGAACTCGCCCGGACCGGGCCCGAGTCGGCCGTCCTCCTCGCCCCCGCCTCGGGCGCCCTGGTGCTCGCGGGTGCGGGCCTCCTCGTCGCCGCCAGGCGCCGACACCGCCACCGGGGCCGACGCCCGACGCATACCCCCGACGCCCCCATCAGGCCCTGAGCCCCGCACCGCCCGACGTCGTCCGACCCATACCCCCGACGCCCCCATCAGGCCCTGAGCCCCGCACCGCCCGACGTCGTCCGACCCATACGCCCGACGCCCCCATCAGGCCCCGACCCCGCGTCGACCGACGCCCCCCGACCGCCCCTGACCTGCAACCTCCCACCCGCGCAGGCCCAGAGCCCCGCACCGCCGCGCAACTCTCCGTACACCCTCCCGTTCATTCCCATCTGCGAGCATCCCCCAGTGGACTACCCGAACGACCAGGCACCTGGCGCACCCATCCGCTCCGGCATCCCCGAGCACGGCCGCATCCCCAAGTACTACGCGGTGAAGGCGAAAGTCGCCTCGCTGATAGACGAGTTGGGCGAAGGTGGGCTCCTGCCCACCGAGCGGGACCTCGCCGTCCGCTACGAGGTCTCCCGTGAGACCGTCCGGCAGGCCCTGCGCGAGCTGCTCCTCGAAGGGCGGCTGCGCCGCCAGGGGCGCGGGACCGTGGTCGCCGGGCCGAAGCTGGAGCAGCCGCTCTCGCTCGCCAGCTACACCGAAGGCGTACGGCGGCAGGGGCGCCGACCCGGTCGTTCCCTCATCTCGCTCGACCGCTTCCCCTGCCCCGACGCCCTCGCGCCCGAGATCGGCGTCCGGCGGGGCGAGCCTGTCTGGCACATGGAGCGCGTGCTGCTCGCCGACGACGAGCGGGTCGGTCTGGAGAGCACGTACGTGTCCGTGGCCCGAGTCCCGGACCTGGACGGCGACTTCGACCCGGACTCCTCCTTCTACCGCTACCTCCGCGAGCGGCTCGGCATCACCTTCGGCGACGCCGACGAGCGGATCGAGACCGTGCTCGCCACGCCCCGCGAGGCCCTGCTGATCGGTACCCCGCCCGCGCTGCCGATGCTGCTCATCCACCGGATCTCCCGGGACACCTCCGGCAGCCCGCTGGAACGCGTCCGCACGCTCTACCGCGGCGATCGCTTCAGCTTCACCGCCCACCTCGGCCACCAGGGCTGACCGAACCGAACGAACCGAGCCGACCATCGGCGAGGGTCTCGTACGATCACAGAAAGGTAACGGGTCTAGGCCAAGCTTGTCGCCCCGTTCACCGTCCCGTTGCCAACCGGATCGTTCCGGGTCACTCACCCCCAGGACCGTGAACGGCATGAAGGTGATCGTCGTAGGAGCCGGCGTGGTGGGAACCATGCACGCCTGGCACGCAGTGGAACGCGGCCACGAGGTCGTACACATCGAGCGCGAGGCCGAGGCGCGCGGGGCCTCGCTCCGCAACTTCGGCCAGATATGGGTGAGCGGCCGCGCGGGCGGAGAGGAGCTGGACACCGCGCTGCGCGCCCGCGAACTCTGGGAGGGCATCGGCGCCCGCGTCCCCGAGCTCGGCTTCCGGGCCATCGGCTCGCTCACCCCCGTGCGGGGCGACCTGGAGCTGGCCGTCGCCGAGGCCGCCCTCGCCCGCCCCGACGCGGCCGCCCGCGGCTACAAGCTGCTCACCGCCGAGGCGGCGCGCCAGGTCAACCCCGCCCTGCGCGGCGACTTCCAGGCCGCGCTGTTCTGCGAGCGGGACGCGGCCGTCGAGCCGCGCACCGCCCAACTCGCGCTCCGCAAGGCCCTCCTGGCCTCCGGGAAGTACACCTTCCTGCCGAACCGCGAGGTCCGGGACGCCTCAGGCGCCGAGGGCATGCGCAACGCCGCCGTACGCGACGACCGCGGCGAGATCCACACCGGCGACGCCGTCGTCCTCGCCACCGGCGCCGCGCTCAGCGGCCTGGTCCGCGAGATCGCCGGCGACATCCCGGTCCGCAAGGTCCGCCTCCAGATGATGCAGACCGACCCGCTCGGCGAGCCGCTGACGACCTCCGTCGCCGACGCCGACTCCTTCCGCTACTACCCGGCGTACAAGTCCGAGGCCCTGGACGCCCTCAACGCGGGCCAGGCGCAGGACCCGACCGCCGCCGCGCACAAGATGCAGCTCCTGATGGTGCAGCGCCTCGACGGCGGACTGACGATCGGCGACACGCACGAGTACGAGCACCCCTTCGCCTTCGACACCCTCGAAGACCCCTACGAGCACCTCGTCCGCGTCGTCGAGTCCTTCCTCGGCCGCCCGCTGCCGAGGATCCGGCGCCGCTGGGCGGGCGTGTACGCGCAGTGCACCGACACCACCCGGGTCGTGTACCGCCAGAAGGTCCGCGAGGGCGTGTGGCTGGTGACCGGACCCGGCGGACGCGGCATGACCTGCTCGCCCGCCATCGCCGAGACGACCGCTGACGAACTGGGCTGGTGATCCCCATGACCGAAATCCACAAGCACAACCTTGTCGTTCTCGACATGGCCGGCACCACCGTCGCCGACGGCGGTCTCGTCGAGCGGGCGTTCGCCGCCGCCGCCGAGCGCCTCGGCGAGGACCCGGCCAGGATGATCGACTACGTCCGCGCCACCATGGGCGAGTCCAAGATCTCCGTCTTCCGCCACCTCTTCGGCGGCGACGAGACCCGCGCCCAGCAGGCCAACGTGGCCTTCGAGGAGGCGTACGGAGAGCTGGTCGCCGGCGGCCTGATCGCGCCGATCCCGGGTGCGGCCGAGGCGATCGACCGGCTGAAGGCGGAAGGCCGTACGGTCGTCCTGACCACCGGCTTCGCCCGGGTCACCCAGGACGCCATCCTCGACGCGCTCGGCTGGCGCGACCTGGTCGAGCTGACCCTCTGCCCGGCGGACGCGGGCGGCCGGGGGCGTCCGTACCCGGACATGGTCCTCGGCGCCTTCCTCCGTACGGGAGTCGTCGACGACGTCCGGCAGATCGCGGTCGCGGGCGACACCTCGTACGACATGCTCAGCGGGGTCCGCTCGGGCGCCGGGATCGTCACGGGCGTGCTCACGGGGGCGCACGACGAGGCCGCGCTCAAGGAGCACGGCGCCACGCACGTCCTCGCGTCGGTCGCGGATCTGCCGGCAGCCATAGCGCGGGCGGAGGCGGACCGGTGACGTCCACCGACGCCGCGACCCCGAAGCCGGTCGCCGTGACGGGCACCCGCAGCGGCGCCGGCAGCGGCATCCGCAGCGGCATCCGCTTCGACTCCGTCTCCGTCGCGTACGGCGGCAACACCGTCCTCGACTCCCTCGACCTGACCGTCGAGCCCGGCGAGGTCATGGCCCTCCTCGGGCCCTCCGGCTCCGGCAAGACCACCGCCCTGCGCGCCGTCGCCGGGTTCGTGCAGCCGGTCTCCGGACGGGTGTTCATCGGCGACCGCGACGTCACCGCCCTCCCGCCGCACAAGCGGGGGATCGGGATGGTCGTCCAGCAGTACGCCCTCTTCCCGCACATGCGGGTCGAGGACAACGTGGCCTTCGGCCTGAAGGCGCAGAAGGCGCCGAAGGCCGAGATCCCCGGTCGGGTCGCCGAGGCCCTGGAGATGGCCGGGATGGCCGCCTACGCCAAGCGCTACCCGCGCGAGCTCTCCGGCGGACAGCAGCAGCGCGTCGCCATCGCCCGCGCGCTCGCCATCCGGCCGAACGTCCTGCTCCTCGACGAGCCGCTCTCCGCGCTCGACGCACAGCTGCGCTCCGGGATGCTCGCCGAACTGGCGCGGCTGCACCGCGAGTTGCCGGACGTCTCCATCCTGTACGTCACCCACGACCAGGTCGAGGCGCTGACCCTCGCGGACCGGATCGCGGTCATGGACAAGGCCCGGCTCCAGGACTGCGGTACGCCGCAGGACCTGTACCGCCGCCCTCGTACGGAGTTCACGGCGTCCTTCGTCGGCAACGCGAACCTGCTGCCGGTGACGGTCGGAGTGGGCGGGGTCGCCTTCGGCGGCGCCGAACTGAAGGTCGCCACGGACGGCGTCGTCCCGGGGGCCGCCGCCACCCTGTGCGTACGGCCCCACCTCATCGGCCTGGGGGAGGGCCCGAACGCCCTGCGCGGTCGTATCGCGGAGGTGCAGTGGCGGGGGTCGACGCATCGGCTGTACGTCGACGTCGAGGGCCATCGGGTCAAGGCGGACGTACGTGAGCTGCGGGAGACGCCGGCGCTCGGTGACGAGGTGGTCCTGCACTTCGCGCCCGAGGACGGGGTGCTGCTGGGGGCCGGGGTGTCCGATGGGTGACCCCGAGGGGCGGGTCATGACCGCTGAGCGCCGTCGTGGCGAGGGACCCGAGGCGGACGCGCCCGCAAAGGCGCCGTCCGTCGTGCCCACCCTCCCCCAAGCTCTCGGCTTCGCTCGAGCAGGGGGGACCCCCATCGCCCCTGCGGAACGTATGCCCACAACGGTCTTGTGGGCCCTGCCCCCCGTCGCCGTCCTCGCGCTCGTCTTCCTCTACCCCCTCGCGCTCGTCGTCCAGGAGTCCCTCGCCCCCGGTGCCTACGCCGACGTCTTCGGGTCCGAGGCCTTCCGGGAGGCGCTCGTCACCACCGTGTGGCTGGCCGTCGGGTCCACCGTCGGGTGTCTGGTCCTCGGGTTCGTGCTCGCGCTGATCATCGCGTTCGTACCGTTCCCCGGCGGGAAGGCGGTCTCGAAGTTCATCGACGTCTTCCTCTCCTTCCCGTCCTTCCTGATCACCCTCGCCCTGCTCTTCCTCTACGGCACGGTCGGCATCGGCAACGGCCTGTGGACGGACCTCACGGGCGCCGAGACCGGGCCCTTCCAGTTCCTGACCACGCCCTGGGGCGTCCTCCTCGCCGAGATCACGTACTTCACGCCCTTCGTGATGCGCCCCCTGCTCGCCGCGTTCTCGCAGATGGAGACCGCGCAGCTGGAGGTCGCCTCCTCCCTCGGGGCGAAGCCGCTGCGCATCGTCCGGCGGGTGATCCTGCCCGAGGCGCTGCCCGCGCTCGCCGCCGGCGGCAGCCTCGTCCTGGTCATGTGCCTCAACGAGTTCGGGATCGTCCTCTTCACCGGCGCCAAGGGCGTCACGACCCTCCCGATGCTCGTCTACGGCAAGGCCATCCTCGAATCCGACTACGCCGCCGCCTGTGTCGTCGCCGTCGTCAACGTCGCGATCTCCGTGGGCCTCTACGGCCTCTACCGGGTGGTGAGCCGCCGTGTTGGTGCATAGCCGTACGGGCAGGTGGACGACCTGGGCCGTCTTCGCGGTCCTCTTCGTCCCGCTCTTCGCCCTCCCGCTCCTGGTGATCCTCGCCGCCTCGTTCTCCACCAACTGGTCCGGGGCCTTCCCCTCCGGGCCGACCGCGGAGCACTACACGGCCGCCGTGCGCGGCGAGTCGCTGCAGGCGCTGACCACCAGCCTGGTCACCGCCGTCACCGCGAGCCTGCTCGCGCTGACCATCGGCACCTGGGCGGCCCTGGTGGCCAACTCCCTCCGGAAGAACGGCCGTCGGTTCCTCGACGCGCTGTTCATGCTGCCGGTCGCCGTGCCCTCGGTCGTCGTCGGCCTCGCCGTCCTGGTCGCCTTCTCGCAGCCGCCGGTGCTGCTGAACGGAACGCGCTGGATCGTGATCCTCGCGCACACCATTCTTGTCACGGCGTTTGCCTATCAGTCGGTTTCGGCGGCCATCCTCCGTCTCGACCCGATGTACGAGCAGGCGGCGGCGAGCCTCGGCGCCCGTCCCGCGTACGTCCTGCTCCGGGTGAAGCTGCCGCTCCTGCTGCCGTCCCTGAACGCGGCCGCCGGGCTCTGCTTCGCCCTGTCCATGGGCGAGTTGAGCGCCACGATGATGCTCTACCCGCCGGACTGGCTGCCGCTCCCGGTGCTGATCTTCACCGCCACCGACCGTGGCTCCCTCTTCACCGGCTCGGCGCTCGCCGTGGTCCTGATGGCCACGACCCTGGTCGTCCTGCTCGCCGTCTCCCGTATCCGTACCAAGGCGTCCTACCGATAGGCGCCTGCCGCAAGCACCCACCGCTGAGCGCCACCACCGCCAAGTCCCCCAGGAGAGAACGACGTTATGCGTACCTCGTCCAAGCTCGTCAAGCCGGTCGCCGCCGTCACCGGCAGTCTCGCCCTCGTCGCCACCCTCACCGCCTGCGGCGGCTCCTCCGCCGCCTCCGACGAGAAGGTCGTCACCGTGTACAGCGCGGACGGCCTCAAGGGGGAGAAGGGCGACGGCTGGTACGACAAGGTCTTCGCCGACTTCGAGAAGGAGACCGGCATCAAGGTCAAGTACGTCGAAGGCGGTTCCGGCGAGATGGTGCAGCGCGCCGTCCGCGAGAAGAACAACACGCAGGCCGACGTCATCGTGACCCTGCCGCCCTTCATCCAGCAGGCCGACTCCAAGGGGCTGCTCCAGGCGTACACCCCGAAGGGCGCCGAGCAGGTCGACGGCGCGAACAAGGCCGCCGACGGCAAGTGGACCTCGGTCGTCAACAACTACTTCGGCTTCATCTACAACAAGCAGCAGCTGAAGGAGGCCCCCACGACCTGGGAGGAGCTCCTCGACGGCAAGTTCAAGAACAAGCTGCAGTACTCCACCCCCGGTGTCGCGGGTGACGGCACGGCCGTCGTCATCAAGGCGATGAACGACTTCGGCGGCCAGGAGCCGGCGATGGAGTACCTGAAGAAGCTGCAGGCCAACAACGTCGGCCCGTCCTCCTCTACCTCCAAGCTCGCCCCCAAGGTCGACAAGGGCGAGATCCTCGTCGCCAACGGCGACGTCCAGATGAACTTCGCGCAGTCCAAGTCCATGCCGAACCTCGGCATCTGGTTCCCGGCCAGGGAGGGCGGCAAGCCCACCACCTTCGCCCTGCCGTACGCCGCCGGTCTGGTGAACAAGGCCCCGCACACCGAGAACGGCAAGAAGCTGCTCGACTTCATGCTCGGCGAGCAGGCCCAACGCGAGGTCAGCGCGGTCGGCGGCGGCTTCCCGGCCCGGAAGGACGTCAAGGCGACCGACGCCAACGCCATCGAGCTGGCGAAGCTGATCGAGGGCGTCGAGGTCTTCGAGCCGGACTGGGCCGACATCGACAAGAACCTGACCACGTACGTCGACGCGTGGAAGACGGCCACGGGAAGCTAACCACTCGCTTCCAAGAGTTCACCGCACGGCCCTGGCGACCCGCGAATGATCGCGGAAAGATAACGGGTACGGACCAACGCCCCCGAGGAATCGGGGGCGTTGGTGTGTCCTCGCCCCCTTCTACGGAGGATCTGAAGATGCCGATCACCGGCATGTCCACCGGCCCGTCCCGCCGCACCGTCCTCGCCGCCGCGGGCTCCACCGCGGCCGTCGCCGCCACGGGCCTGTCCACCGCGCCCGCCGCCCACGCGGCCACCACCGCGGCCCCCACGCTCCCGAACGGCACCAGCAAGGACAAGGTGCTCGTCGTCGGCATGGACGGACTGCGCCACGACCGGATCGACGCCGCCAACGCGCCGACCCTGAAGTCCCTGATCGCGAACGGCACGTACGGTCTGTCGCTGCTCTACGCCAACCCGATGGCCGCCACCTCCTCAGGACCCGGCTGGTCCACGATCTCCACCGGCGTGTGGCCCGACAAGCACGGCGTGAAGGACAACTCCTTCACCGGCAAGAACTACGCCAAGTACCCCGGCTTCCTGGCCCGCCTGAACCAAATCCGCCCCGACCTCTCGCTCTTCGCGGCCGTCGACTGGCCCGAGCTCGACACGCACGGCACGGTCACCCCCGGCGCCGACGCCAAGCTGGTCTACAACAACAACTACGCCGTCAACGACAAGATCATCACGGACGCCACCGAGGACATCCTCCGGAACCAGAACCCGGACGTCCTCTTCGTCTACTTCGGCGAGACCGACGAGATGGGCCACTCCTACGGCGCCGCCAGCCAGAAGTACCTCGACGCCATCGCCGTCCAGGACGGCTACCTCGGCCGCCTCCTCGCCGCGATCAAGGCCCGCCCCTCCTACGCCACCGAGCGCTGGACGGTCGTCGTCACCACCGACCACGGCCACACCGACGGCGGCGGCCACGGCGGCTCCGCCATCGAGGAGCGCCGTACGTTCGTCCTCGCCCAGGGCCCCGGCATCGCCGCCGGCGCCCGCCCCATCGACACCCGGCTCGTCGATGTCGCCGCGACCGTCTTCCACCAGCTCGGCATCGCCCCCGACCCCGCCTGGGGCCTGGACGGCAAGCCGATCCAGCAGCGCTCCACCGACCCCTTCGACGCGCTCCACTCCTCCCTCGGCGGGCGCGTCGACGAGACCGGCATCCCGGCCGGCGTCCTCGGCTTCACCCGCACCGCGCCCAGCGGCTGGTCCGTCATCAACAACGCCATGGGCACCGGCGGCGTGACCGAGTGGCGCGGCTGGGCCTTCGCCACCGACGAGTTCTGGTCCCGTACCCAGCGAGACCAGTCCCGCGAGCTCAACGTCCGCGCCCGGGGCGTCTTCGCCGTCGCCGACTCCGACGAGTGGGCCGACAAGTCCTTCTCCGGTACGTACGACTCGACCCTGGTCACCCCCGCGTACAGCGTCTCCGGCAAGACGCGGGCGACCCTGGACTTCACCACCTTCTACCGCCAGGAGGGCAGCCAGACCGCCCAGGTCCAGGCGGTCTTCAACGGCGGCACGCCGACCGTCGTCAAGAGCTACACCTCCGACGTGATCTCCCAGCCCCAGTCCCTCACCGTGAACGTCCCGTCCGGCGCGTCCACCGTGAGCTTCCGCTTCCGCTACACGGGCTCCAACAACTGGTACTGGGTGATCGACGGGGTCAAGGTCACCGCATCCTGATTAGGCTGGGGGCGTCGCCACAGCGCTGTCGCGGCGCCCCCAGCACACCGCACGATTTCTGTACGGCAGGAGTCCCCGCACATGGCAGAGCGCAAGCCGATCGAATCCTGGCTCACCGACATGGACGGCGTCCTCATCCACGAGGGCGTTCCGATCCCCGGCGCCGACGCGTTCATCAAGAAGCTGCGGGAAACCGAGAAGCCCTTCCTGGTGCTCACCAACAACTCCATCTACACCGCCCGCGACCTGCACGCCCGCCTCGCGCGCATGGGCCTCCAGGTGCCGGTGGAGAACATCTGGACCTCGGCGCTCGCGACCGCCAAGTTCCTCGACGACCAGCGCCCCGGCGGCACCGCCTACGTCATCGGCGAGGCCGGCCTGACCACCGCGCTGCACGACATCGGCTACGTCCTCACCGATCACGACCCCGACTACGTGGTCCTCGGCGAGACCCGGACGTACTCCTTCGAGGCCATGACCAAGGCCGTCCGGCTCATCAACGCCGGCGCCCGCTTCATCTGCACCAACCCCGACGAGACCGGCCCCTCCCTTGAGGGCCCGCTGCCGGCCACCGGCTCCGTCGCCGCGCTCATCACGAAGGCCACCGGCAAGGACCCGTACTTCGCGGGCAAGCCGAACCCGCTGATGATGCGCACCGGCCTGAACGCCATCGGCGCCCACTCCGAGACCAGCGCCATGATCGGCGACCGGATGGACACCGACATCCTGGCCGGCCTCGAGGCGGGCATGCAGACCTTCCTCGTGCTCACCGGACTCACGAGCCAGGCCGAGATCGACCGCTTCCCGTACCGCCCCTCCAAGATCGTCGACTCGATCGCCGACCTCGTGGACCGGGTGTAGTAGGGGAGCGCCGGGTGCAGGGGAGCACCGGGCGGGGCCCTGATCGGGGTCCTGCCCAGGGCCCCCTCGGCACCCTGGCCGGACGGCCGACCGGACGGCCGACCGGACCGCCCGACCGGACCGCCCGACCGGACCCCTGCGGATGCGGGCGCGGGCGAACCGGGTGACCCTGCCAGTATCAGGAGGTCACGATGCGTTCAGGTCCCATTGCTCTCCGTGCCGCAGGTGCGGCCGTCATTCTGGTGCTGGCACCCACGGCCGGTACCGCCTTCGCCGGGGGCGACGTCAAGGTCACCGTCACCCCGTCCACCGCCCGGCCCGGCGCGGACGTCGACGTCCGGGTGCAGGGCTGCAAGGGCACGACCGGCGCCGCCAAGTCCCAGGCGTTCGTCGCCGACGCCGAGCTCACCGGCCGTGACGGGGGCGACTACCCCCTCTTCGGCGACACCACGATCAAGTCGGGCCTCGAACGCGGCACCTACAAGGTCAGCGTGACCTGCGACGGCCGCGAGCACCGTGACGTCGGCGTGGTCCACGTCGAGAAGCACAAGCCCGAGCCCACGCACGACCCCACCCACAAGCCGACCCACCAGCCGACCCACCACCCCAGCCCGTTCGCCCCGGTCAGGGCCGGTGGCGGCGGCGCGGCCCTGGCGGTCCCGGCGGCACCCGTGGCACCGGGTGTCGCCCAGACCACCAGCGAGAACGGCCTCGGCACCCCGTACACCCTGGTCGGCCTGGGGATGGCCGCGATCGCCGCGGTGGCCGTCGCCTTCCGCAGCGCCCGCCGCCGCCGGGCCGGCGACTGAGGTGTCCGCCGGGTCCGGGGACGGATCCGGGACCGGGACCGGATCCGGGACCGGGACCGGATCTGCCGGGTCCGGATCCGCCGCGGCCAGGTCCGGCAACGGGCGGATGGTGACCGGCGCGGCCTGGGCGGTCCTGGTCCTGGGGCTCTGGCTCTGGGGCCGGGAGATCACCGAAGGGCCCGGCGGGTCCTCGGCCCCCACCACCGGCGACATCGCGGCGGTCGGCCGCCCCCTCGGCGCCCCCCTGCCCCCGGCGCACCGGCCCATGGCGCCCGCCGAGCCGCGCCGGGTCGAGATCCCCTCGCTCGGGATCACCGCGCCGGTCGTCGGGCGCGGCCTCGACCCGTCGGGCGCGGTCGACCCGCCGCCTTTCGAGATGCCCCATTCGGTCGGCTGGTTCCGTACCGGCACGCAGCCGGGCGCCGAGGGCGCGGCCCTCTTCGTCGGCCATGTCGACACCGAGACCCGGCCCGCCGTCTTCTACGGCCTGAGCGCCGCCCGCCCCGGCGCCACGGTGAGGGTGACCCGTACGGACGGATCGGTCGCCGAATTCACGATCGACGACGTCCGCGTCTTCCCCAGGGACCGCTTCGACGCGCGGAAGGTCTACGGACAGCACCAGGCCGACCGGGCCGAGCTGCGCCTGATCACCTGCGGCGGAACCTTCGACCGCACCTCCGGGACGTACACGGCGAACGTGGTCGTCTCCGCCTACCTGACGGGCACGGGCACGGCTACAGGTATGGCCACGGGTGCAGGTACGGGCGCGGGCAAGGCGTGATCGCCGCCTGCCCTGCTGGACATCGTCGCTGATCACCGGGCCCGGCCGGCCGATCGCGGACCGCAGATGACGGACCGTGCACCCGCGACCGACGGCCGGGCCGGCCTCGACCGCGGGCGCACGGGCTGCGGGAGGAGCCCGGTACCGGCGCGGGAGGTTCGGTTCCGCAACTCTAGAGCGGGCGTCCGGCCCTGGCCCAGAGTGCCGCTCGGCCCCGCGGAGATCGACTGGTTCCGTACGGGAGTTCAGCTCCGGAGAACCCGACCGGCCAGCGGCGATGAGCAGTTGAGGCGAGAACGCCACCGACGGGCGGGATGGCCGGAACGTGACCGAGGCGCTACGGAGCGGAGTCGAGATCGATGCCCCGCCTCCGCCTCGTACGGCTCGTACGGAAACGGTCGAAGCCCCCTCACCAATGGTGAGGGGGCTTCGACTCTGCGTGCGCCGCCAGGGACTCGAACCCCGGACCCGCTGATTAAGAGTCAGCTGCTCTAACCAACTGAGCTAGCGGCGCCTGCTGACCTGGATAACTCTACCCGACGCCCAGGGGTGCTCCTGACCAATACCGGGCCCTTCCGGCCTGTCGGATGGTCGTATCAGGCCTTCGATCCGTCAAAATGCGATTTGTCCAGACAGTTGAGACACTGGCGCCCGTGCACCACCGCCAAAAGATCTTGACGAGTGTGGAGGGGAATCGCATGAGTGTGCCGGTATTCGAGGAGTTCGAGCCCGCGGCCGACTGCGGCTGCGCGGGCTGCGCCCAGCAGCGGCGCGATCTTGCCCTGGGCCTGCCCGTCCGGGCGGGCGGCCACCCGGCCGCGCACGGAGCGCGCCGCGCGCTGGTCCTGGTCACGGCGGCGGGAGTGGTGCTCGGCGGTGGCGGCGGGGGCGCGAGCGCGTTCGCCCTGCCGGCGGACGCGGCGGCCGGGCCGGTCGCCCCGGCCGACCTGGCGACGGGCCCGGCGGCCGGCCTCACGACGGACCTCACGACCGACCCGGCGACGGGCCTCGCGACCGACCCGGCGACGGGGCTCGCGACCGACCTGACGACCGACCTCGACTCCGCCGGCCCGGGTGACGACACCCCTCAGGGCGGTACGGGCCCCTTGCACGGAGCGCCCGGACCGGGCGCCCAGCCGGCGCCCGGCGCGACCCCGACGAACAGTCAGATCGCCACCCAGTCCCTGCGGAAGACCACCCGGGCCGAGATCATCAACCGCGCCAAGCGGTGGGTGAGCGCCCAGGTCCCGTACTCGATGGAGCGGTACTGGTCCGACGGCTACCGCCAGGACTGCTCGGGCTACATCTCGATGGCGTGGAACCTGCGGGGCAACGAGTGGACCGGCAGCCTGGACCGCTTCGGCGAGAAGATCGCCCTCAGCGAGCTCCAGGCCGGCGACATCCTGCTCTTCCACAACCCGGCCAGCCCGACCAAGGGCTCCCACGTCACGATCTTCGGCGGCTGGACGGACTACACCCACACCTCGTACATCGCGTACGAGCAGACCAAGCCGCGGACCCGCCGGCAGGCGACGCCGCTGTCCTACTGGACCAACTCCGACCGCTACGTGGCCTACCGCTACAAGGGCGTCGTGAGCGGCGGCAGCGGGGGAGGCGCGTCCACGGCGGCGACGCCGTACCCCGGCTCGGCGATGTTCGGACCCGGCGCGAACAACGCGTACGTCACCCAGCTCGGGCGGCTGCTCGTGCAGCGCGGCGGCAAGAAGTTCTACGGCCAGGGGCCCGGTCCGCGTTGGGGCGAGGCGGACCGGCGGGCGACGGAGGCGTTCCAGCGCGCGCAGGGCTGGAAGGGCAAGGAGGCGGACGGGATGCCCGGGCCGCAGACCTGGAGCCTGCTGGTGTCGGGCAAGGGGCGGAGCATCGGCGGTTCGAGTGGTTCGGGGGGCCCGAGCGCGAATGCGCCGGGCTTTCCCGGGCGTGGCTACTTCCGTCCGGGCCAATCCAACGCATATGTGGAGAAGCTGGGCAAACAGCTGGTGAAGCGGGGCTTCGGCAAGCACTACCTGTCGGGTCCCGGTCCGCGCTGGAGCGAGGCGGACCGTCGCAATGTCGAGGCGTTCCAGCGGGCACAGGGATGGCGCGGCGGTGCGGCCGACGGCTACCCGGGCCCGGAGACCTGGCGGCGCTTGTTCCGATGACCCCGAGAGCATGAGGTGGACTCCATGACCGCAACGACCCCCAACCCGGACTCGGGAGCGGCGGCCAGCCGCGACGCGGCCCGGACGGCCCGCCGTCTGACGACGGAGCCGCGCGCCCCGAGACCGACGGGCCACCCGCCGGAGCCCGGCGCGGAGCGGTCCGACGGGGCGTGGGTCGACCAGATGCGGGCCGCCGCGGCCACCGCGCCGGCCCCGTCACCTGCGGGACAACCAGCACCGGAACCGGAACCGGCACCGGCACCTGAACCGGGGCCGGAGTCGTTGGCTCCCGCTCCGGCTCCGGTCGTGCCCGAAGCCGTCGATGCCGTGGGCGAGGCGCCGGGCGCGCCGAGTGCTCCGGCCACGACGGCCCACGGGGAGCCGAAGCCCGACCTCGCCGCCGCCGGAGGCGGTGTGGTGACGGAACATCACCACCCGGTGGCGCCGCCGGCGGAGGGGAGCGGTCCCGCCGGTGAGGCCGTCCTGCCGAGCCCCCTCTTCGTCGGCCCCCCGGCCCCCGCCACCCCCGTCGCCCCCGCCACCTCGGAGTCCGAGGCGAAGGAGACCGGGTCCCGTACCACCGCGTACGAGGAGGAGGTCGCCGCCCGCGCCGCGGCGCTCCGCGCCTCGCTCGGCCTCGGCGCCACGACGACGAAGCCCGAGGGCCCGGCGGCAGAACCCCGTACCGCCGACGCCACCGACGCAACCGCCCCCGCAGCCAAGGTCCCTCCGGCCGACGGACCTGGACAGGCCACCGACCTGCGCACGATCGTGCGAGGAGAGGTCGGTGTCGTCGCCGTGCCCGTCGTCGCGGAGGCGCACGTGGTCGCGCGGCCCGTCGTGCGGCGGAAGAACGTGATCGGCACCGAGACGACCGGGTCGATCCCCGTGCACCTGCTCTTCCGCGACGAGCCCGACCCCGACGCCGCCACCACCACCGGCACCGGAAGCGACGCAGACCTGGACGACGACGGCGGCCCCGCCACCATCGCCATGGCCGCGCCCACCCCGCCCGCGCCCAAGACCGGTACCAGGACCGGCACCAAGACCAAGGCCAGGACCCCCAAGAATCCCAAGACCCCCAAGGCCGCCATCCCCGCCCCCACCCGCCCCAAGGCCTCCCGCCCCGCGCCCACCGCCGACCCCAAGCTCGTCGAGCGGGCCGGGCCCGTGCTGCCCGGGTGGATCGGGGTCGTCGCCGGGGTGCTCGCGCTCGCCGGCTGCGCCGCCGTCGTCTGGTGGGCGGGGGCCGTGCCCGAGCAGCTCGCGCGGATGCTCCGGCTGCCCCCGCGCCCGTACCAGGGCATCCACCTCGGCCAGTGGGCCCTGCTCGCCCTCGGCGTCCTGGCCACCCTCTTCACCCTCGGCGGCCTCGGCCGCGGCCGCGTCGGCTACGCCTGGGTCCTCACCCTCTTCGGCGACTACCGCGGCACCGTCCGCCGTACCGGTCTCGTCTGGGTCAGCCCCCTCCTCCTGCGCCGCCGGGTCGACGTCCGTCTCCGCCACTGGCGCAGCGAGCCGCTCCCCTCGGTCGACGCCAAGGGCACCGCGCTCAACGTCGTCGTCCTCGTCGTCTGGCGCATCCGGGACACCGTCCGCGCCGCGCTCGGCGTCGAGGGCCACGAGGAGTACCTGCGCGAGCAGGTCGAGGCGGCGATGGCCCGGGTCCTCTCCCAGCTCCCGGCCGACGCCTTCCACGAGGACGCCCCGACCCTGCGCGACGCGGAGGCCGTCGGCGAGGCACTCACCCGGATGCTCTCCGCCGAGTGCGCCCCGGTCGGCATCGACGTGTTCTCGGCGCAGCCGACCCGGATCGAGTACGCCCCCGAGATCGCGGCGGCGATGCAGCGCCGCCGGATCGCCGCGATCGACGCCAAGCACCGCGACAGCGTGTTGACCTCCGTCGTGGACGCCGTGGACGACGTGGTCCACCGGCTGACCACGCGTGGTCTCGTCGAGCTGGACGACTACGAGCGCAAGGCGCTGGTCAAGGACCTGACGGTGGCGTTCTACACCGGCAGGACCGGTCCGGTGGAAGGCGCGTGACTGGTATGGACATGTTCAAGTTCCGTCAATACCTTGGTACTTGGTCTAGACCGGAATAGGTTCTACCGCACAACCAACCGCACCACCATCCCCATCAGCACCACCATCCCCATCAGCACCACCATCCGCACGCGTGCAGCACGGCTCGGAACTCCCCCACGTTCATCAGGAGCGACAGCATGCGCAAAAAGATAGGCGTGGCGGCGGTGGCGCTCGGCGTCGCCGGCGCCTCCCTCTTCGCCACCAGCAGCGCCAGCAGTCATGGCTACACCGACTCCCCGATCAGTCGTCAGAAGCTCTGCGCCAACGGCACCGTGACCAACTGCGGCAGCATCCAGTGGGAGCCGCAGTCGGTCGAGGGCCTCAAGGGCTTCCCGGGCGCCGGACCCGCCGACGGCACGATCTGTGCCGGCGGGAACTCCCGGTTCTCCCAGCTCGACGACGCGCGGGGCGGCGCCTGGCCCACCACCAAGCTCACCTCGGGCCAGAGCCACACCTTCCGCTGGCAGTTCACCGCCCGGCACAGCACCACCGACTTCAAGTACTACATCACCAAGAACGGCTGGAACGGCACCCAGAAGCTCACCAGGGCCGCACTCGACCCGCAGCCGTTCCTCACCGTCCCGTACAACAACGCGCAGCCGCCGGCCACGCTCTCGCACGCCGGGACCATCCCGTCGGGCAAGACCGGACGCCATCTGATCCTGGCGGTCTGGACGATCGCGGACACCGGGAACGCGTTCTACGCCTGCTCGGATGTTCAGTTCTGACGTATCGTCAGTTACCGTCCGGCGTATGACCGAACCCACCGTGGCGGAGCTCGTGCGACGGCAGTGGGGCGACCACAGGGTCGGACTGAGGGCGCGGGACACGGTCCTCAGCCATCACCAGGTCGCCGCCGGGGCCGCCGCACGGGCGGCGCTCCTCGTCGATCTGCTGCCCCGGGGTGCCGAGCCGCACCTCGGGGTACTCCTCGACAACACACCGGAATTCCCGCTCTGGCTCAGCGCGGCGGCCCTCGCGGGGGCCGCCGTCGCCGGCATCAACCCCACCCGGCGCGGCGCCGAACTGGCCCGCGACATCGTCCACACCGACTGCCGTGTCCTGGTCACCCAGCGCGCGTACCTTCCCCTGCTCGACGGGCTTCCCCTGCCGGGCGTACGCGTCCTCGTGACCGACACCGACCCCTACCGGGAGCTGCTCGGCCCCTTCGAGGGCGCGAAACCGGGCGAGGCCGTCGTCCGCCCCGTGCGGCGCGACAGCCGGATGCTGCTCTACTTCACCTCCGGCTCGACCGGCGCGCCCAAGGCGGCGATCTGCACCCAGGGCCGGCTCGCGGCCGCCGGACGCTCGCTCGTCGCCCAGTTCGGGGTGGGACCCGAGGACGTCCACTACATCTGCATGCCGATGTTCCACGGCAACGCGGTCATCGCCGACTGGGCCCCGGCGCTCGCCGCCGGCGCGGGCGTGGCGCTGCGGGACCGCTTCTCGGCCTCCGGTTTCCTGCCGGACGTACGGGAGTTCGGCGCGACCTACTTCACGTACGTCGGCCGGGCCGTCCAGTACCTGCTGGCCACCCCGCCGCACCCGGACGACCGCGCGCACCCGCTGCGTCTCGGCTTCGGTACGGAGGCGGGGGCGGTGGACGCCGCCCGCTTCGAGGCCCGCTTCGGGGCCCGGCTCGTCGAGGGCTACGGCTCCTCGGAGGGCGGCGCGGCGATCCAGCGGACCCCGGACACCCCGACCGGCGCGATCGGCCGGGCGGCGCCGGGGGACGACCTGGCGGTGGTGGACCCGGCGACCGGCGATGAGTGCGCGCCCGCCGTCCTCTCGCCCCAGGGCCGGCTCCTCAACGCCTCCGCCGCGATCGGCGAACTCGTCAACCGGGGCCGGAACCCCTTCGAGGGCTACTGGCGCAACCCCGAGGCGGAGGCCGCCCGGCTGCGCGGCGGCTGGTACTGGACCGGCGACCTCTTCTACCGGGACGCCGACGGCTTCCTCTGGTTCGCGGGCCGGGGCGACGACCGGCTGCGCGTCGACAGCGAGAACCTCGCGGCGGCCGTCATCGAACAGATCCTCTCCCGCTGGGAGCGGGCGGCGGGCGTCGCCGTCTACGCGATACCCGACCCGGTCGCGGGCGACCAGGTGATGACGGCGATCGCGCTGCGCGAGGGCGCCGCGTTCGACCCGGACGCGTTCGCGGAGTTCCTCGCCGCCCAGCCGGACCTGGGCACCAAGATGCCGCCGAGGTTCGTACGGATCGTCCCGAGCCTTCCGCTGACCGCCACCAACAAGATCCACCGCGTGGGCCTGCGCCGGGAGTCCTTCCTCTGTACGGACCCGGTCTGGTGGCGCCCGGCGCCGGGCGCCGCGTACGAGCCGCTGACCTCGCAGGCGCTCACCGAACTCCGGTCCGCGTACGCCACCCACGACCGCTCGCCCCGGGGCCCGGGCGCCACGGGGTAGAGCCCGGGCCCCCGGGGCGCGGGGTAGGGCCTGCCCTACCTCCGTACACCCACCAGACCGATGGCCCCGCCCGCCGGCCGCCGCCTACCGTGAACCCCATGACGCCCCGAACCCCCTGGCAGGCCCTCACCCGGGCCCGGTTTCCGCGGACCGCCTGGCCCTGGCGGTCCGCCGGGTATCTGGCGACCGGGGTGGTGACCGGCGTACCGGCGCTGCTCGTCCTGCTGCTGCTCGTCGTCTTCTCCCTCGTGCTCGTCGGGCTGCCCCTGCTCCTCCTCGCCGGGGTCGCCCTCGGCGGCCTGGAACGCCGCCGGCTCCGGCTCGTCGACCTCGACCCGGCCGCCGATCCGCACCGGGTCCCCGACGCTCCGGGGCTCGCGTCCTGGCTCCGGGTCCGGGTCCGGGAGCAGGCCACCTGGCGGGAGCTCGCGTACGCCGTGCTGCACGCCACCGTCCTGTGGCCGCTCGACCTGATCGTCCTCGCCGTCGCCCTCGGTCTGCCCGCCGCCCTGATGAGCACCCCCGTCCAGCTCGCCTTCGACGGCCAGGAGGTCAAGGTCGTCAAGGCGTACCTGGTCACCTCCTATCCGCAGGCCTTCGCCGCCGCCCTCCTCGGGGCGGTGCTCCTGGTCGCCCTGCTCCACCCGCTCGCCGCGCTCGCCGGGGCCCGCGCCGCCCTCAGCCGCGCCCTGCTCGCGCCCCGCGAGGCGGAGCTGCGCGAGCGGATCGGCGAGGTCACCGCCTCCAGGGCCCGGCTCGTCGACGCCTTCGAGGCCGAGCGGCGGCGGATCGAACGCGATCTCCACGACGGCGCCCAGCAGCGCCTGGTCGCCCTCACCATGACCCTGGGGATCGCCCGGCTCGACGCCCCGCCAGGACCGCTCGCCGACCGGCTCGCCCAGGCCCATGACGAGGCCGGCCGGGTCCTGACCGAGCTGCGCGAACTCATCCACGGCATCCACCCGCAGGTCCTCGCCGACTACGGTCTCGGCGCGGCCCTCACCGACGCCGTCGACCGCTCCGCCGTCCCCGTCACCACCGACATCGACCTGCCCCGGCTGCCCACCGCCGTGGAGAGCGCCGGGTACTTCGCCGTCTGCGAGGCGCTGGCCAACATCGGCAGGCACAGCGGCGCGACCCGCGCGACCGTCACCGCCCGGTACGGAACGTCGCTGACCCTCACGGTCGAGGACGACGGGCGCGGCGGCGCGGACCCGGCCCGGGGGACCGGTCTCACCGGACTCGCCGACCGGCTCGCCGTCCTCGATGGCACACTGACGATCATGAGCCCGCCGGGCGGGCCGACCGTCCTACGAGTGGAGATCCCGTGTCGACCGCTGCCCGAGACCGAGACCGGGCCCTCCGGGTCGTCCTCGCCGAGGACAGCGTCCTCCTCCGCGAGGGCCTGATCGGTCTCCTCGCCCGTTTCGGCCACCAGGTGGTCGCCGCCGTCGGCGACGCGGAAGGGCTGCGCGCGGCCGTCACCGAGCACGCACCGGACATCGTCGTCACCGACGTCCGGATGCCGCCCGGCTTCCAGGACGAGGGGCTCCGCGCCGCCGTCGCCCTGCGCGCCGAGCGCCCGGGCCTGCCGGTCCTCGTCCTGAGCCAGTACGTGCAGCGGAGCTACGCCGCCGATCTCCTCGACGCGGGCGACGGCACCGGCGTCGGCTACCTCCTCAAGGACCGGGTCGGCCAGGTCGAGGAGTTCCTCGACGCCCTCGTCCGGGTCGCCGACGGCGGCACGGTCGTGGACCCCGAGGTCGTACGGCAGCTGCTGCGCCGCCGCCGCGATCCGCTGGAGGCGCTGACCCCGCGCGAGCGCGAGGTCCTCGGCCTGGTCGCCGAGGGGCACTCCAACGGCGAGATCGCCCGGCGGCTCGTCGTCACGGAGGCGGCCGTGGGCAAGCACATCGGCAACATCCTCGGGAAGCTGGACCTGCCGCCGGCGGAGGAGACCCACCGCAGGGTCCTGGCGGTACTGACCTACCTCCGAGCCTGAACACGAAGAAGCCCCCCGCTTCCGCGAGGGGCTTCTTCCGTCTGTGCGCCGCCAGGGACTCGAACCCCGGACCCGCTGATTAAGAGTCAGCTGCTCTAACCAACTGAGCTAGCGGCGCCTGCTGACAGAGAAAATACTACCTGGTCCTCGGGGGTGGTTCTGACCGCCACTCCCGAGGACTCGGTCACACCTCTCCGATCGGCGCCGACCTGCTCAGATCGCCAGGGAGAGCACCACCGGAGCCGCTCTGCGGTTCAGCGTGTCGGCCGCCGAGCGCAGCCGGTGGGCGTGCTCGATCGGCAGCGAGAGCGCCAGGCAGCCCACGGCCGCGCCGGCCGTCAGGGGCACCGCCGCGCAGACCGTGCCCACCGCGTACTCCTGGAGGTCGAGCACCGGGACCGTCGGCGGCTGGCTGTCCAGCTTGGAGAAGAGCACCTTCTCGTTGGTGATCGTCCGGGAGGTGAGGCGGGCGATCTTGTGGCGCGAGAGGTGGTCCCTGCGGCCGTTCTGGTCCAGCTGGGTCAGCAGGCACTTGCCGACCGCGCTCGCGTGCGCGGCCGAGCGGAAGTCCACCCACTCGTTGACCGCGGGCGTGCGGGGGCCGGCGGCGAACTGGGTGATCTTCACCTCGCCGTCGATGTAGCGGCTGATGTACACCGCCGCCCCGACGGAGTCGCGCAGCTCCGTGAGCGTCTCCTGGAGCTTGCCCTCCAGGGCCTCGCGACGGGTCAGCCCGGATCCGAGCAGGATCAGGGAGTCGCCGATGACATAGGCGCCGTCGGCGACCTGCTCGACGTAACCCTCGCGACGGAGCATCAGCAGCAGGGACGACAGATGGGCGACGGGCAGACCGGTCTCACGAGCGATCTGGACGTCCGTCACCCCGCCACCGTGCCGTGAGACCGTCTCAAGGACGCGCAGGGCGTATTGCACCGAGTGGAACGGCGCAGTGGGCTCGGGCTTCAGCGCCACGGTTTCCCCCTACCAGGTTGTGACCGCAAGCTTCCGTACCACGATAGCCGTCAAGCTCCCTTTTCGGGGCGGCTGTTGGCGAGATTGATGCGGCGCCCCAGCGCCGTACGCTGGGGCGCACCACCCTGGCATATGCCATAGTCAAAGAACCTTACGAGAGCCTGAGGTCAGAGCACCGCGCCGAGAAACTCGCGGGTACGCGCGTGCTCCGGAGCCGAGAAGATTTTTTCCGGAGAACCGGACTCGATCACCCGTCCCGCGTCGAACATCAGGACCTCGTCCGAGATGTCCCGGGCGAAGTTCATCTCGTGCGTCACACAGATCATGGTGATGTCGGTCGTCGACGCGATCTCCCGGAGCAGATCGAGGACGCCGGCCACCAGCTCCGGGTCGAGCGCGGAGGTCACCTCGTCAAGGAGAAGCACCTTCGGCTCCATCGCGAGCGCCCGCGCGATCGCGACCCGCTGCTGCTGCCCACCGGACAACTGTGCGGGCCTGGCCTCGCACTTGTCGGCGAGCCCGACCATGTCGAGCAGCTCGCGCCCGCGCGCCTCGGCCTCCTCCCGGCTCTTCCCCAGGCTCCGTACCGGCGCCTCCGTGATGTTGCGCAGGACGGACATGTGGGGGAAGAGGTTGAAGTGCTGGAAGACCATCCCGATCTTCCTGCGGACCTCCCGCCGGTGCTTCTCGTCGGCCGGGTGGAGCTTTCCGCCGTTGACCCGGATGATCCCCGCGTCGGGCTTCTCCAAGGTCATCAGCAGCCGCAGGATCGTCGTCTTGCCGGAACCGGAGGGTCCGATCAGGGTGACGTGCTTGCCCGGACGGACCGTGAAGCTGAGGTCGTCGAGGACCGTCTGGTCCCCGAACCGCTTGGTGACGTTCTCGAATCGGATGAGGTGTTCAGTGGGCAAGGCGGCGCTCCAGAGTGCGGACGAGCAGGGAAGCGGGATACGCGATCAGGACAAAGGCCACCCCGACCACCGTGAGCGGCTCGGTGTACTGGAAGGTGGCGGCGGACTCCAGACGGGTCTGCTGCAGGAGCTCGAGCACCCCGATTCCGGCCAGGATCGGCGTGTCCTTCAGCATCGCGATGACGTAGTTGCCGAGCGCGGGCGTGATCCGGCGCAGGGCCTGCGGCAGGATCACCGTCAGCCAGGTCCGGTGGCGCGGCAGGCTGAGCGCCTTCGCCGCCTCCCACTGCCCGGCCGGTACGGCGTCGATGCCGGCCCGGTAGACCTGCGCGGTGTACGTCGAGTAGTGCAGCCCGATCGCGAGCGTGCCCGTGGTCAGGGCGGAGAACTGCACCCCCCACTCCGGCAGTACGAAGAAGAGGAAGAAGAGCTGCACGAGCAGCGGGGTCGTGCGGACGAACTCGGTCACGGCCTGCACCGGCCAGCGCACCAGCCTGCTGTCGGCCCGGAAGCCGAGCGCCCAGACAAGACCGAGCGAGAACGAGATCAGCGAGCCGAGCACGAGGACCTGCAGGGTGACGAGCACCCCGTCCCAGAAGCGCGGCAGGAAGTCCACCACAGCGGACCAGTCCCAGTTCACTTGGCCACCACCCCCAGGTTCGCCTTGGTGCGCCTCTCCAGCGCCTTCATCGAGCGGGTGATCACCAGCGCGATCACGAAGTACACGACCAGGGTCACGGTGTAGATCCCGCCGCTCTCCTGGGTCGCGAGCCGCACCAGGTACGCGGCGAAGGAGACGTCGCCGACGCCCAGCAGCGAGACCAGGGCGGTGCCCTTGAGCAGCTCGACCAGCAGGTTGCAGAAGGACGGGATCATCTCGGGCACGGCCTGCGGGAGCAGCACGAGCCGCAGCCGCTGCCAGGGCGTGAAGCTGAGCGCGACTCCCGCCTCGCGCTGCGCCTTCGGTACGGCGTTCAGGGCGCCGCGCACGATCTCGGCGCCGTACGCCCCGTAGGAGAGGCCGAGCGCGAGGATCGCCGCCCACATCGGGACGAGCTGCCAGCCGACCAGCGGCGGCAGGACGAAGAACAGCCAGAACATCAGGATCAGCGCGGACGTGCCGCGGAAGACCTCGGTGTAGAGCCCGGCCAGGAAACGGACGGCGCGGGAGCGGTGCGTACGGGCGGTGCCGACGGTGAAGGCGACCACGGCGGCGAGCGCGGTGGAGGCGACGAGGAGCTGGAGCGTGATCCAGATGCCGGGCAGGACCCAGTTCTGCCAGAGTCCGGCGGTCATCGGCACAGCTCCTCGGCGGTCAGCGTGGTCATCTCGGCCTCGGTGAAGCCGAAGCGCCGCAGGATCCGGAAGAGTTCGCCGCTCTTCTTCATGCGGTGCAGCTCGGTGTTGAAGGCGTCCCGCAGGGCGGTGTCGGTGGGGCGGAAGGCGAAGCCGCCGCCGTCGACCTTCCGTTTGCCGTCGACGACGGCGGCGAAGGGCGCGGTGGCCTCGGCCTTGGCGGACTTACGGACCACCGAGCGGACGGTCAGGGCGGTGCCGGCGAAGACGTCGACACGGCCGGACTCCACCGCGTTCAGGCCGGCGACCTGGTCCTGGAGGACCACGATGTCCTTCTCCGGGTAACCGGCGGCCACCGCGTACGCGATCTCGGCGTATCCGCTGCCGGTCGCGAAGCGCGCCTTGGTGCGCACCACGTCCTCGTACGAGCGGAGGTTCTTCGGATTGCCCTTGCGGACGAGGAAGGAGTCGAGCATCTGGTACTCGGGGTCGGCGAAGAGGACCTGCGCGCAGCGCTCCTTGTTGATGTACATGCCGGCCGACACCACGTCGAACTGCTGGGAGCCGAGCCCGGGGATGAGCGATGCGAAGTCGGTGGCGACGGGCTGGACGTCCGTGACGCCGAGCCGGCCGAAGATCACCCGGGCCAGCTCGGGGGCCTCGCCGGTGAAGGCGCCCTGCTCGTCGACATAGCCGTACGGCACCTCGCCCGCGATGCCGAGGCGGACGGTGCCCTGGGATCTGAGCCGGCCGAGGGTGTCGCCGGAGGCGACCCGGGCGCACCCGGCCGCCGCGGTCGTGGCGGCGGCAGCTGTCCCCCACAGCACCGTCCGCCGTCGTATCTGGTTCATTGATCGAGGCATGGGCGCGCGGCTACCCGAAGCCGAACAGCTCATTCCTGCGGACCTGCATGTTCGCGTCGGAATAACCGGAGACAGCCTCCTGTTCTGGTTCCTCGTACGTACGTCTTTGGGCAGAAGGGTCGGCACACGGTGAGCGACGCGATTCGGGGCACGGCACACGGGGAATCGCCCGTACCGCTGTCCGTACTGGACCTGGTGACCGTCGGCAGCGGCCGGACCGCGAGCCAGGCGCTGGCCACCAGCGTCGAGATCAGCAAGCTCGCCGAGCGGCGCGGCTACCACCGCCACTGGGTCGCCGAGCACCATTCGATGCCCGGCGTCGCCTCCTCTTCGCCGGCCGTGATCCTGGCCCACCTCGCCGCCCACACCGAGCGCATCCGGCTCGGCTCCGGTGGCGTCATGCTGCCCAACCACGCCCCGCTGGTGATCGCCGAGCAGTTCGGCACGCTGGAGGCCTTCGCCCCCGGCCGCGTCGACCTCGGCCTCGGTCGCGCGCCCGGCACGGACGGCGCCACGGCCGCCGCGCTGCGCAGGACCCGGACCCTGAACGAGGGCGCGGACGACTTCCCGCAGCAACTGGCCGAGCTGACCCGCTTCCTGGACGACGACTTCCCGGACGGGCACCCGTACGGCAGGATCCACGCCGTGCCGGGACCGGTGCAGGGCCCCAAGGGCCGGCCGCCGATCTGGCTGCTCGGCTCCTCCGGCTTCAGCGCACGCCTCGCCGGCACGCTCGGGCTGCCCTTCGCCTTCGCCCACCACTTCTCCGCCCAGAACACGATCCCCGCGCTCGACCTCTACCGGGACTCCTTCCGCCCCTCCGAGGTCCTCGACGTGCCGTACGCGCTCATCGGCGTCGCCGCGCTGGCGAACGAGGACGCCAAGGAGGCCCGCCGCCAGGTCCTCACGGGCGCGCTGTCGATGCTGCGGCTGCGCACCGGCCGGCCGGGTCTGATCCCGACGCCCGAGGAGGCGGAGGCGTACCCCTTCAGCCCGACGGAGCGGGAGTTCGTGGAGAGCTGGCTCGCGAACATCGTCCACGGAACGCCGGACGAGGTGCGGACCGGCCTGGACGACCTGCGCAAGCGCACGGGGGCCGACGAGCTGATGATCACGGCCAACGCGCACGGCGGCGATGCCCGGCTGCGTAGCTACGAGTTGATCGCCGACGCGTACGGGATGCCGGACGGAGGCGTTCCGGCAGAGTAAAACCTGGGTGTCCGAGGCCGGTTGGTTCAGACCGGAACGGCCGGCTCCGCCACCCCTAAGTGAACCTTAAACCGCTCGTCACCTGTGGTGGCGGGCGGTTCGTTTTTGTGCTGCACCGCTCTGACAAGGGTTTTCTTCCGTCAACTGGTCTAGTCCTCAATCTGGTTCAGACCATTGACGCGCTGTTCGCGCACGGGCTATCTATTCTCCAACCCGCCGTACCGCGTACCCCTCGTATCCCCCTCGGAGGCCGCACGTGCACCCCCGTAAGCCCTTGATAGCCGCGCTCGTGAGCACGGCCCTCGCTGCAGGCGCGCTCGCCGCGACCGTCGGAATCGGCTCCGCCTCGGCGGCCGGCACCGCCACCACCGCCACGGCGGCCGCCGACGGCAACGTCCGCATCGCGTACTACGACCAGTGGAGCGTGTACGGGAACGCCTTCTACCCCAAGCACCTCGACACCCGGGGCATCGCGGGCAAGCTGGACATCATCAACTACTCGTTCGGCAACATCCACCCCACCGAACTCACCTGTTTCGAGGCCAACAAGGCCGCGGGTGACGACAACAACCCCAACGCGGGTGACGGTGCGGGCGACTCCTACGCCGACTACCAGAAGTCCTTCAGCGCGGCCGACAGCGTGGACGGCGTCGCCGACACCTGGAACCAGCCGATCGTGGGCGTCTTCAACCAGTTCAAGGAACTGAAGGCGAAGTACCCCCACCTGAAGATCAACATCTCGCTCGGTGGCTGGACCTACTCCAAGTTCTTCCACGACGCGGCGAAGACCGACGCCAGCCGCAAGAAGCTGGTCTCCTCCTGCGTCGACCAGTACCTCAAGGGCAACCTGCCGGTCGAGGGCGGATTCGGCGGCCCCGGCACCGCCGCCGGCATCTTCGACGGCATCGACATCGACTGGGAGTACCCCGGCTCCGCCAACGGCCACCTCGGCAACCACTACGGCCCCGAGGACAAGCAGAACTTCACCCTGCTCCTCGCCGAGTTCCGCAAGCAGCTCGACGCGTACGGTACGGCCAACGGCGGCAAGAAGTACCTGCTGACCGCGGCCCTCCCGGCCGGCCAGGACAAGATCAAGTACATCGAGACGGACAAGATCGGCGCGTACCTCGACTACGCGAACATCATGACGTACGACATGCACGGCGCCTGGGACGGCGACGGGCCGACGTACCACCAGTCCCCGCTGTACTCCGGCTCGAACGACCCGACCGACCCCATCGCGCCGGGCACCGAGAAGTACTCGATCGACAACGCGATCGACTCCTGGATCGACGGCAAGCCGGCCTACGGCATCGCCGGCGGCTTCCCCGCCAACAAGCTGACCCTGGGCTACGAGTTCTACTACCGCGGCTGGAAGGGCGTCCCGGCGGGCTCGGCCAACGGCCTCGCGGGAACGGCTACCGGCGGCTCCAACGCCCGTCCGCTCAGCCAGCAGGCCGGCATCGCCCACTACAAGGAGCTCGGCGGCATCGTCGACAACGCGGCGACCACCTTCTGGGACGACCAGGCCAAGTCCTCGTACTTCTACAAGGACGGCGAGTTCTTCACCGGCCTGAACCAGAAGTCGATCCAGGCCCGCGTCGACTACGGCAAGCAGCGTGGTCTGGCCGGGGCGATGATGTACTCGCTCCTCGGCCTGGACAACAACATCACCCTGCTGAACCAGATCAGCGACGCCCTCGGCGGCACCACCGTCCCGCCGACCACGCCGCCCACCACCCCGCCCACGACGCCTCCGACGACCCCGCCCACGACCCCGCCGACCACCCCGCCCACGGGCTGCGGCTCGGTCCCGGCGTACGTGGCCGGCACGGTCTACAACGGCGGCACCGTCGTCTCCCACAACGGCCGCAAGTGGCTCGCCCAGTGGTGGACGCAGAACGAGACGCCGGGCACGACCGGCGAGTGGGGCGTCTGGAAGGACCAGGGCGCCTGCTAGCACCCCCGCTGAACCCCTCATGAACCACTGCCCCCGCCCGGAATGTCCCTCCGGCCGGGGGCAGTTCCATGCCCTCGTCCTGCCTCAGGGGCACACCGGCAGTCACACCGGAAGAGGCGAGGCCCCGATCAACTCCGCGATACGGTCCGGGGCCACCGCCCGCGAGTACAGCCAGCCCTGCCCGGTGTCGCAGCCGATCCGCCGCAGCCGCGTCGCCTGCCCCGAGGTCTCCACGCACTCGGCGGTGACCGTCAGACCGAGCCGGTGCGCCAGCTGCACCAGCGCCTCCACGATCAACTCGTCCGCCGGATTGGCGTGCGCCTCGTCCTGGAAGCCGCGGACGAAGGATCCGTCGAGCTTGAGGACCGAGACCGGGAGCCTGCTCAGATAGGCCAGGTTCGAATAGCCGGTGCCGAAGTCGTCGATGGCGATCCGCACCCCCATGTCGCTGAGCGCCTGCAGCGCCTGGAGCGGGCGGCCCGCCGAGCCCATCACCGCGGACTCGGTCAGCTCCAACTGGAGCAGATGCGGGGCGAGACCGGTCTCCGCGAGGATGCCCGCCACGTCCGCCACCAGGTCGGAGTCCCAGACCTGCCGTACGGCCACGTTGACGCTCACGAAGAGCGGCCGCTCGCGCGGATGGTCCTTCTGCCACTGCCTCGCCTGCCGGCACGCGGTGCGCAGCACCCACCGCCCCAGCTCGACGATCGAACCGTCCTCCTCGGCGATCCCGACGAACCGATTCGGCGGGAGCGTGCCGAACTGCGGGTGGTTCCAGCGCACCAGCGCCTCCACCCCATGGACCGCCCCGTCCGCGAGCCCGACCAGCGGCTGGTACTCGAGCCCGAACTCCCCGCGCTCCACGGCCGGTCGGAGGGTGGAGGAGAGTGCCTGCCGGGTCATCCGGTGCGCGTTGCGCTCGGGGTCGAAGAGGGTCCAGCGGGCCTTGCCGTCGGCTTTCGCCCAGTAGAGCGTGGTGTCGGCGGCCTGCATCAGACCCGTCGCGGTCGTCCCGCGCGCGCCCCGTTCCACGACCCCGATCGAGGCGGAGACGGAGAGCCGCTGCCCGGCGAGGTCGAAGGGGCGCTGCAGCGCGCAGAGGACGGACTGCGCGAGATCCGCGAGCTGTTCGGTGCCGGTGGAGTCCTCGACGAGGATCGCGAACTCGTCGCCGCCGAGCCGCGCGACCAGGTGCCCGCCGCTCCTGGTGTACCCGTCGTTGTCCGCACACTCCGTCAGACGGGCGGCGACGGCGGCGAGGAGACGGTCCCCGACGCGGTGGCCGAGGGTGTCGTTGACCGCCTTGAAGCCGTCGAGATCGAGGTAGCAGAGACCGATCCGCCCTGTTCCGCCATGCCCGTACGACTCATAGGACCCATGTGATTGGTGTGACTGATGGGGTGATCGGAAATCCTCGGCCTCCTCGTCCTGGGCGGCGGCGGTCTCCAGGGCGACGGAGAGGCGCTCGAAGAAGAGGGTCCGGTTGGGCAGTCGGGTCACCGGGTCGTGCATCTGGAGGTGGCGCAGCCGGGCCTGGAGCTCGCGCCGGTCGCTGATGTCCGCGATGGAGAGGAGGACGCGGCGGCTGTCGGGTACGGGGGAGACGGTGACCTCGGCCCAGAGCGAGCGCCCGTCGGGGTGCTTGAGCCGCCGCGTGCAGCGGAAGCGGGAGCGGCGGCCGCGCAGCACCTCGCGGTACGCGTGCCAGGTGCGGCCGTCGGAGGCGAGGTCGACGAGGTCGGAGGCGGCCTGCTCGCGGAGCGCGGCGGCCCCGGTGCCGAGGAGGGCGCCGAGGGCGTCGTTGGCGGAGACGACGAGGCCGTCCTGGTCGACGACGGCCATGGCGAGCTGCGCGGCGCGGAAGGCGGCGCGGTAGTCACGGAGCTCGGAGTCGGAGGGGCAGCCGGGTGCGGCGGGGCCGGGTTCGAGGCGGCCCGGTTCGAGGCGGCCTGCGTCGAGTCGGCCCGGTTCGAGGCGGCCTGCGTCGAGGCGGCCGGGTTCGGGGCGGCCCGGTTCGAGTCGGCCTGCGTCGAGGCGGCCCGGTTCGAGGCGGCCCGGGTCGGGATGGCCGTCCGAGTGGCTTTGGTGACGCTCCGTGATCGGGAGCGCGGGCTCTCGTGCGGGCGAGAGCCGGGTGTGGGCCGGTCCTTCGGGGGTTCCGCTCACCGCTCGCTCCCGTAGTGCAGTCGGGCCGTACAGACGTGGTCGGGGTGGGTCGGCCAAGGAAAGTCTGCCGATCATAGAGGCTGCCCCGGGGGCCGTTCCAGCTTCTTGGGCGCCCTGCGGCCCGGTGGACGCCAAGAGCCGCCCCCCGATGCGACCCGGCCGATCGTTTCTGCGCGGGTCTGACGCGGGACGGCGGCGGCCTGACCGATTGTGACGTTCCGTGAGCCGTTGAGGGCGCGTGTCGCGTCGACCCCGTGTTGCGCGCTCACCCGACTGGGGCAGCGGAAAAGTGCGAAACACCGCAAACCATCACAAGGTGGTTGAGGTGTCCCGCATTCCGCAGCCGGAGGTCCACGTGAGGGGTCAGCAGCCACCCGGGGGAGTGGAACGCGCACGGCTTCGTGCCTCCGCCGCGGCCTTCACCTCCCTCGTGGCGCTCGCCGCGACCGGGCTCGTGGCGGGCCCCGCCGTGGGCGCGCCGACGGCCGGTCCGTGCGCCCTGCCCCGTACCGCCGCACACCACTCGCTCGGCCTCGACACCTGGAACGGCGCGTACCCGAAGCCCGCCCGCTCCCTCGACGCGGTCATGATCTTCCTGTCGTTCCCCGACTCCGAACCGCTGACCACGCCCGAGGAGCTGGCCGCCGACCACTTCCCCGGCACGAGCGACTTCTTCCGGCGCGCCTCGTACGGCCGCTTCGCGCTGCGCGCCGACACCAGGCCGGTGTGGACCACGATGCCGAAGGCGTCGACGGCGTACGCGATACGGCGTGACTGGGACGCGTCGAAGCGGACGGCGTACCTGCGCGACGCGCTGGCGGCGGCGGACGGCGATGTCGACTTCGCGCGGTACGACATCGTCTACCTGGTCGCCGACCCCGACGCGCCGGGGGTGGACTCCGACGCCACCAAGGTGGTGAACCTGGAGCAGCCGCTCACGGTGGACGGCAAGGACATCAAGCGGGTCGTCACCGTCTTCGAGCGGCACCCGCCGGACCGCAACGTCCTCGCGCACGAGACCGGGCACGTCTTCGACCTGCCGGACCTCTACCACCGGCCCATGGACGGAAAGGGCGACTGGGACACCCATGTGGGGGACTGGGACGTCATGGGCAGCCAGTTCGGTCTCGCGCCGGAGCCCTTCGGCTGGCACAAGTGGAAGCTGGGCTGGCTGGACCGGCGCCAGGTGACCTGTGTCCAGGGGCCGGGCAGCCGCCTGTTCAGCCTGGAGCCGCTGGCGGCGTCGCCGGTGGCCGGCGGCTCGGTCGGCAACCGGCTCGCCGTCGTCCGTACGGGCGTGGGCACGGCGCTCGCGATCGAGGCGCGGGGCGCCACCGGCAACGACCAGTACACCTGCAAGGAGGGTGTGCTGATCTACCGCGTACGGAACGAGGCGGCGTCAGGGGACGGCCCGATCGAGGTCGTGGACACCCATCCGCGGAGCGAGGCCTGCTGGGACCGGTCGGTGTACCCGCCGCTGGCGGACGCGCCGCTGGGGGTGGGCGAGACGTTCACGGTGCCGGGGGAGGGGACGCGGGTGGAGGTCGCGGACCGGACACGGGCGGGGGCGTGGACGGTGAAGGTGACGGTGCCGCCCGCGTCGTCGTGAGGGATGCGGCGTCATGAAGGACGCGCGGCAACGAGAAAGCCCCCCGCTTCCGCGAGGGGCTTTCTCCGTCTGTGCGCCGCCAGGGACTCGAACCCCGGACCCGCTGATTAAGAGTCAGCTGCTCTAACCAACTGAGCTAGCGGCGCCTGCTGACGTCGTAGACCTTAGCATCCTGATCGGCGCCAGGAAAAATCGATATCCGCACGTCGGCGGCGGAGGCCGCGCGGACCGCCCGGACACAGGCCCAGAGCATGATCTCGGGCCCGGGCAGCCAGGGGTGTCGGGTGTCGGGGGCGACGACCCAGCGGGGGGCGGTGGGCCGGCCGGGGGTGAGCGGGGGGATCGTCACGGCGTCCCCGAGGCCGTGGCAGAGCGGCGGCGGGACGGCGTCGCCCCACTCCTCCCAGTGCAGCAGGGCCGGTAACCGCTGGGCGGTGCCGGGCGCGGCGAAGAGCAGCATCCGGCCCCGGTGGACGGCGACGGGCCCGGAGCCGGGGCCCTCCGCCCAGAGCCGGTCGAGCATCCGGCGCCCGAAGATCGTGTCCACGTTCACGACGTCGAAGACCGTCCCGCAGGGGAGTACGGCGGGGGCGGCGGGCCTGGCGTCCCAGAGCGCGAGCGTGGAGTGCGGGAACGAGGCGGCGGAGGCGAGCCAGTCGGCGCCGGCGGCGGTGACGTGGGCGGAGTGATGGCGCCCGTCGTCGGGGTCCCGCAGGAACCGGAAGATGTCGTGCCGCTCGCTCCGCCGCTCGTCGGTGTCGCTCTGGGCCGGGCTCAGGGGGATCTCGTCTCGTAGCCATCCGCTCATGAGGAAAGATCTACCGGCAGTGACCGAGTTGTTTCCCAGAGTTGCGGGAAACCCGGACAGGGCGGGTGCGGGGGGAGTATCTTTCGCCCCGGCATATGCCAGACGGTCGTTCGCCGCCCGAGCGCCGCGATCTGTGAGTGACCCGTCAGTCGTCCGTCTGGGTGCCTGCCGAACGCAGCAGGTCGTGACCGAAGTCGATCATGCGGCGGGCGTAGTCCTCGGTCCACTCCGCGCGCTCGGCGACATCCGCCGCCGTCAGGCGGTCGAAGCGGCGCGGGTCGGCCAGCTGGGCCGCCGCCATCGCCTGGAACTCGATCGCCCGGTCCGTCGCCGCGCGGAACGCGAGCGTCAGCTCGGTCGCGCGCGCCAGCAGCTCGCGCGGGTCGTCGATCGACTCCAGGTCGAAGAAATGCTCCGGATCCGAGGTCGCCTCGGCGGGCTCGAAGATCAGCGGTGCGGGCCGGAGCCGCCGTTGCTGGTTCCGCTCCGCGGATTCCGCCATGGTCCTTCTCCTCCTCGCACACACACGGCCCGGACTCCCGGGCCGACTTCCATTGTCCCGCGCCGCGCAAGAGGGCGGGGCGCGGACCGCACCCCGACGCGCCCCCACCCCCCGAAGCCCCTGGTCTCAGGGCTGCCAGGGCACGCGGTGTTCGGAGAGGTGGGAGAGGACCGCGTGGTTCGCTTCCCAGCCGTCCGGGAATTTGACCGTGACGCCGAGTTGGACCGGTTCCGTCGAGGGGTGGTCGTCCAGGAGGTCGGCGACGCCCGCTCGGCAGACGACGATGCAGGCGTGGCGGTGGCGGGAGGCCAGGACGCAGAGGCGGCCCGTCTCCAGGTGGAAGGCCGTGGCGTCCGGGCGGCCGGACAGGGGGTGGAGGACGACCGTCACGTCGTACTCGCGGCCCTGGAGGCGGTTCGCCGTGTCCACGGTCACGCCCGTGACGCCCAGCTCCGCGAGCGCCGCGCGGACCGCCGCCGCCTGGTCGCGGTGGGCCGTGCCGACGGCGACCCGGTCGGGGGTCAGCGGTACCGGGTCGGGGCCCCGCTCGCTCACCGCCGCGCCGCCCCGGTCCAGGAGGCGGCGGACCACGAGCGCCACCGCCCCGACCGCCTCGGGGTCCGTGCGCGGGGTGTGCCGGGCCGGGAGCTCAAGGAGGCCCCAGCCCGACTCGGCGGCCTCGTCCAGGACCCGGTCGGGGCCCGAGCCGTCCGACGGCACCCCGAACGTCAGGCGCCGGTCACCGTGGTCCGTACCGCTGCGGAACCGCGTGTACGGATAGAACGCGTCGGACACCAGCGGCGCCGCCGACGCCGGCAGCCGCCAGGACACCGGCAGCCGGTGCTGCGGCAGCTCCGGGTTGTGCGCGAGCAGGGTCGAGACCGCGCTCGCCGACGGGTCGTACGACAGGCCCGCCCACTGCTCCGCGCCGACCACCGAGAACGGGTCCAACTGCCCCGGGTCGCCCACGAACAGCGCCCGCTCGAAGAGCCCCGCCACCGCGAGCAGCGCGTCCGAGCGCATCTGGTACGCCTCGTCCACGATCGCGTGCGCCCACGGCTCGACGTTCTTCACGTGCGCCCACTTCGCCGCCGTCGAGATCGTCACGGGAAGGCCTGCCAGGTCGCCCGCCTTCGACGACTTCCGTACGTTCTCCAGGTCGTCGAGCGCCTTGTCGTACGGATCGCTGTCGTTCGAGTGCAGTCGCCCCACCGGCAGGTCCGGCTGCTTCTCCGCGAGCCGCAGGACCAGGTCGTCCACCTGGGCGTTCGTCTGGGCCACCACCATCAACGGGCGCCCCGCGTCCGCGAGTTCCAGTGCGGCGCGGACCACGAGCGTCGACTTGCCCGCGCCCGGCGGGGAGTCCACGACCACGCCACGGGCGTTCCCGTGCAGGGTGTCGGCCAGGATGCCGGCGGTGGCCTTCGCGGCCTCCGCCGAAGGGTCGAAGACATCGGGAGTCACGGGGCTCACAGCAGGTCCTCAGGCGTCACGGCGTCGGGCAGTTCGGCGGCGTCGGAGCGCGGCGGGCCGCCGTGCGTCCAGGGCGTCTCCTCCGGGTCGGGCAGCTTCGCGCCCACCCGCTGGTCGTGCTCGAAGAGCGTCCAGGAGATCCGCTCGCCCTTCTCAGGGACCGACCCCTCGGCCGGCTCCTTCGACCGGCCCATCCGGTCGGTGATCCGCAGCACGAGCGAGCCGTCCTCCTCGTACCGTACGAACTCGGCCGTCTGCGGCTTGCCTTCGAGCGAGCGGTACGTCTTGACCCCCGCGCCCAGGTGCGGACGGTCGTCCGTGCGGACCGTGAGGAGCGGGCGCGGCGAGGGGCGCTTCGACTCCGACCAGGCCATCGTCACCTCCACCACCTCCGCGACGAACGCCTCGCCCGCGAGCCGCCGCCCGGCGAGCACCAGCGGATCGTCCAGGGCCTCCTGCGCCTCCAGCTGGCCCTGCGCCGCCTCCCGCGTGGCGAGCTTCTGCGCCGCCGCCACCGCGTCGTCGCGGCGGGGCTGCGGCGGCTCACCTGCGACCACGCGGTCGCGGTGGCCGGTGAACGACCAGCGGTCGCGGGTCCACCGGTCCGCCACCCGCGCGCCCTCCGGCAGCTCCCGCAGCAGGTCGAGCGCGCGCCAGACCGCGTCCCAGGTCGGCTTCAGCTGGGAGACGATCAGCCGGCGGATCTCCCGCTCGGCGCGGTGCAGTTCGGCCAGGCGTTCGTCTGCCGTCTCGCCGTCCTCGGCCGAGGCCAGTGCCTGCCGGGCCCGGTCGAAGCGCTCGATCGCGGGCGCGAGCAGCCGGTTGTCGAAGGCCGGGTCGGTCGCGGGACCGGCGGGCGGGCAGAGCAGCTGCCCCCAACGGTCCCGGCCCAGCTCGGCGCGCAGGGCCGCCTCGGCCCCGGACTCACCCTCACCGGCGTCGATCCAGGCCAGGAGCGCGCCGAGATGCTGGTCCTCCAGGGAGGACTGGCCCGTCGCCCAGTGCCGGTTCAGCAGGTCCGTCGCCGAGAGCAGCAGCGACGAGCCCGGTACGCGGGCCCGCTCGCCGAGGTGCGTCAGCCAGCGGCCGAGCAGCGGTACGCGCGGCGGCGCCGGGAACGGCGTCTCCGGGTCCTGCTCCGCCGTCCGCCGGAACCGCATCGAACGCCCCAGGAGCCGTACGTACTCGATGCCCGCCCGGCCCGGCACGATCAACTGCGGTGCGTCCGCGCAGAGTTCGACCTCGACCTTGACCTTCTTCCCGGTCTCCGGGTCCGTCTCGTTGCGCTCGGCCGCCTCGACGACATCGGTGAACGCGTCGATGTACGGCAGGACTTCCTCGGCCAGGTCCGCCAGGAACGCGAACCGCAGGTCCCGGTCGCGCGGCTGCGCCACGACGAGCAGCCGGGGCTCCTCGCGGTCCGTCCCGACGAGCGCGCCGAGCGGCGCACCCGCCTCTCCGGCCGTCGTCAGCGGTACGAGGACGAGCGGCCGCTCCGACACATGCCGGTGCCGGACCGTGGCCAGCGGCTGGGCGCGCCCGGACTCGACGGCCTCGAGGCGGGCGAGGGTGGAGATCAACGACATGGGGAGCCTCCTCGTGCGGTACCGTCCGCCCGGCTCGCGCTCAGCACGCGCATTCGACAACCGCCCTCGGGGTCCGCGCCGGCACCGTCGCCAGCGCCTCGTCACGCAGCGCCCGCGCCCTGCGCAGGGCCTCGACCGTCGGGTCGTCCGCGTCGCCCTCCTCGCCGCGGGCCGCCGCCAGGACCGCGCCGACGGTCGTCAGGGCGCCCAACTCCCCCCGTACCGAACGGCCCAGGGTCTCCACCGCGCCCGCGTCCCGGGCCCGGCCGCGGCAGTGGAAGGCCAGCTCGCAGGCGGCCAGGCACTCCGGCGCGTACGCGTGCGGGACGGACTCCACCGCCGTCGTCAGCTCCTCCGCCGAGCAGCTCTCCACGTCGAACGTGACGCCCTCCGGCAGCGCGGCCGCGATGTCCTCGACGCGGGTGAGCCGGGTCAGCTGACGGCGGGTCACCGACAGCTGCTTGCGCACGTCGACGACGGAGGCGGTCGGCAGGTTGGAGAAGTCCTTCGGGCAGACGAGGAGCACGTGGTGAGCCACCTCGGCGCCTTCGGTCAGCGCCGCGACCCGCTCCAGGGCGAGGACGTACACCGCCGACTGGCGGGCCGCGGCGCCGACCTTGGACGCGTCCGCCGAACCGTCGATCATGGGGAAGGACTTGATCTCCACGACCGTCCACCGGCCGTCGGGGTGCACCACGACCGCGTCGGGCTCCAGGTAGGCGGGGGAGCCCGCCACCTCAAGGGCCAGCATCGGGTGGTCGAGCAGCGCCCACGCTCCGGCGGCGGTCGCCTCGCGCAGCGCCAGGGCCGTGCGGGCGGCGCGGCCCTCGGGCCCGGCAGCCGCGAGGTCCGGGAGCCGGACCTCGCCGGGCTCCTCGATGCCGAGCAGCCGCAGCAGCTCGCGCCCGCCGTCCGCCTTGACCTTCGCCTCGAAGGCGTTGCCCCGCATGAACGCGAACTGCGACTGCCCGAACGCGGCCGGTGAACCGAGCTTCGCCGCGAGCGCGGTCTTGTCCACCCCCGCGCCGTCGAGCAGCGCGCGCCGCCGGCAGCCGGGGTTGGCGGCCAGCGCCGCCAGGGCCCGCGCGTCCAGCGGATGCGGCACCACGGTCGGCCCGCGCAGCTCGGCGAGCCGCCCCCACACTCGCGGCTGCCGTGTCGTCTGCGGAGGGAGGGGCGCTCCGCCGTCGAGGGATTCGCTCACCCGCGGAAGTCTCCCATCCGCCACTGACATCCGACCGCGGTTCCCCCGACCCGCTGGTCAGGGGGCGCCCGCCCGTCGCCGGGAATTCAGGTGGGAGATGATGGAGGTACACCCGTGACATAGCCCCGTCGACCACCCAGGAGCCTTCATGGCACCCCGCATCCTGCTCGCCCGGCACGGCCAGACCGAATGGTCGCTGCTCGGCCGCCACACCGGCAGGACGGACATCCCGCTTCTCGAAGAGGGCCGACGCGGCGCGAAGCTGCTCGGCGAGCGGCTGCACCGGGGGGTGTGGAACGGCCTGCCGAACGTGGAGGTCCGTACGAGTCCGCTGGTACGCGCCCGGGAGACCTGCGACCTCGCGGGCTTCGGCGAGCGGGCCCAGGACTGGGACGCGTTGATGGAGTGGGACTACGGGGCGTACGAAGGTCTCACCCCGGCGCAGATCCAGGAGCGTCAGCCCGGCTGGCTGCTGTGGGACGACGCCGTGCCGGAGGGGGAGTCCCTGGCGCAGGTCTCGGCGCGGGCCGACGAGGTCGTGGAGTGGGCGCGGTCGGAGGACCGGGACGTCCTGGTCTTCGCGCACGGGCACATCCTGCGTACGCTCGGCGCGCGCTGGCTGGGTGAGGACATCTCCTTCGGCGCCCGGATCCGCCTCGACCCCACGAGCCTGTCGATCCTCGGCTGGGCCTACGGCAAGCCGGCCGTGGAGCGCTGGAACGACACGGGCCACATGGAGTAGCCGCGCCGCCCGGGTCCGCCCGTCCGGTGGACCGGCGCCCTCAGCGGATCGTCGCAAGGACCTGGCTGGTCTCCGTCAGGATGCGGCGGATGCGGGAGGACTGGACGTCGCCCAGGGAGTCCACCACGCGCCGGGCCTCCGCCGACGCCTCGTCCCTGCGGCCCGCGTGGGCCAGGTTGCTCGCCAGCTGGGCGCGGTAGAGGGCGAGGTTACGGGCGAAGTGGGGGTTCTGGAGGACCGCCGCGCGGTGGGCGTGGCGGGCCGCCCGGCCCCAGTCGCCGAGCGCCGACCAGCAGTGCGCCTCCAGCGCCTCCAGCTCCGGCTCCCCGAAGAACGACATCCACTCCGGGTCCCCGTCGCTCTGCCCCTTGGCGAAGTGGCCGTGGGCGCGGCCGAGGGCCTGCTCGCAGGCGGACCGGTCGCCGAGTCCGGCCCAGGCCCCCGCCTCCCGCAGGGAGAGCAGGGAGAGCAGCCGGGCGGAGGCCAGCGGCTGTGCCGCCCGCAGCCCGGCCTGCGCGGCCCGGACCGCCTCCCGGTACCGTCCCGCGTCCCTGGCCAGGAACGACGTGTTGCAGAACGCGTGGGCCTCCAGGGCGGGATCGCCCGCCACGCGCGCGGTGGCCAGGGCCTCCGCGTAGTGCGAGCGGGCGTCGTCGAAGCGGCCCGAGTCGTGGGCCAGCCAGCCCACGGAGATCGCGAGCTCGCCCGCGCCCGCGTGCAGCCGGTCCTCGGTGGAGCGGCGGGCCGTCGTACCCGCGTCGAGCAGGGCGTACGCCGCGCGCAGCGGCTGGGCGGCGGCCTTGTACAGGCCCTCGGCGCCGTGCCGGTCGTCGAGCAGCCGGATCTGCCGTACGGCGTCCTCGACGGCGCGGACCTCGGCCTCGCCGATCCTGTGGGCCCCGCGAGGGGCGGGGATCGCGACGGCCGTGCCGCCGAGTCCCAGCGAGACGGCCGCCACGGTGGCGGTTCCGCTCGTCATGAATGCGCGACGCAGCACGTCGCTCTCCTCATCGTTCCGGGTGGTGATGGCGGGTGCGGGCGGTGCCCCGGCCGGGACGGCCGGCCGTCTGCCGCGTACCGCCTCCCGAGCCGAGAAGCCCAGGTCCGCCAGGGAGAGGCCGGGGAACATGTGCAGGAACACCCGCTCGTACGCGTAGTTGGGACAGCGGATCTCACCCGCCTCCACGCGCCCGATGTAGCGGGCGTCGCACGCGACCTGCTCGCCGATCTCCCGCGCCGCCCGTCGGACCGTCGCGGCGAACTCCGCCGGCGAGTGCTGTCCGCGGAGCCGGCGGAAGGCGAGATTGGGAACTGCCCCTGACACCGCCATGGCCGAGCCCTCTCCTGTGCTGCCGGTGTTCCGGCGGGGCAAAACGTACCTGCTGTGATCGGTCGCCTACGCAGGGTTTTGCCATAAATCGGATATCTCGCTCGCGATCTGCCATGAACTGCCATCCTTTGCGGCGGCGTGCCGCCGTAGCCGTTGACGCGTACGGGCGTTGAACCATGCGGAGAGACGGAACGTGTCTTCTCAGGAGCGAGGAGGGGTCACATGTTGGAGATCGGATCGCAGTCGACCGCACTGCACCCACCCACCCCGGACGCCAGCGCCCCGCACGCCGGTGCCCCGCACGCCGAACCCTGCGACCTGGTGACCGTGCCGGTCCGCCAGGGCCTGGAAGCCGTCGACATCCTCCGTCGCGGCGGGACCCCGGTCGTCGGCCCCGTGCTGCACGACGGCGCCTGCGACACCCTCGGCTTCCTGGTGCCGCCCGGCACGGCGGCGGCCTGGGACATGCCCGGCAGCGCGTGTACCCGGACCTCGGGCCGTGGCCTGCGGATCCCCGAGCTGCCGGAGCTCCCCGAGCCCGCCGGTGACGCGCCGCGCCCGGCCGGCTGGCTCCTGCCGCCCGGCGACACCGGCGAGGTCACCGACCCGGCCGTGCTCCGCGAGGCCCTCGGCCAGGCGGCCCGCCTGATCGAGGCGGCCGACGGCTGTCGCTAGGTCGCGTCCGGAGCCTCCGCGCGGGCGGAACAGGAACCCTCCCTGGAGGCCGTGATCCGGCGCCCCGGGCCTCGTCGGGCGGGGAGCTGGCACGCATGCCGATAATGGGGCACGTGGCCAGGAACAGACAGCGTGAACGGGCGGCGGCGGCCGTCGCCGTCGTCGAGACCGTCGACGGCGGGCTCGCGGAGCTCATACCCGACCGGGAGCGGCCCCGCGGCTGGACGCTGCTCATCGACGGCGCCCCGCAGTCGCACGTCGACCTCGACGACCCGGCCCACCTCTCCTTCGAGTACCAGCGACGCCTCGGCCACATCGCCGATCTCGCCGCCCCGCCCAACCGGCCGCTCCAGGTCGTCCACCTTGGCGGCGGGGCCTTCACGCTCGCCCGCTACATCGCCGCGACCCGGCCCCGCTCCACCCAGCAGATCGTGGAGCTCGACGGTTCGCTGGTCCAGCTCGTCCGCCGTGAGCTGCCCCTCGACACGGCCGCCCGCATCCGGGTCCGCTCCACCGACGCCCGCGCGGGGCTCGCCAAGGTGCAGGACGGCTGGGCGGACCTGATCATCGCCGACGTCTTCAGTGGGGCACGGACCCCCGCGCACCTGACCACCGCGGAGTTCCTCACCGAGGTCCGCCGGGCCCTGAGGCCGGGCGGTTTCTACGCGGCGAACCTCGCGGACGGACCGCCGCTGACCCATCTGCGGGGCCAGATCGCGACCGCCGCCACCGTGTTTCCCGAACTCGCGCTGACCGCCGACCCGACCGTGCTGCGCGGCCGCCGCTTCGGCAACGCCGTCCTCCTCGCCTCCGACGGGGAGCTGCCCGTCGCCGAGCTGACCCGCCGGGTGGCGACCGACCCGCACCCCGGCCGGGTCGAACACGGCCGGGAGCTCGCCGACTTCACCGGCGGCGCGACCCCGGTCACCGACGCGAGCGCCAAGCCCTCGCCCGTACCGCCGGCGTCCGTCTTCCGGTAGATGCCGTAGGGGCCGTCAGCGGTCCTCGATCTCCACCCGGGGCGCCGTGTCGTGCCACACGCAGAAGACCGACAGCTCGCGCCCGTCCTTGGTGAACGTGACCCGGATCCAGGTGGGTTGCTTCCACACCTGCATCTGCCAGCCCGAGGACGGGGTGGCGGAGACCAGCTCCGCCGACGTCTCGCCGAGGTCGAAGGCGACCCGGCCGCCGTCGACCGCGTAGCTCTTCACGCTCCCGCCGCTCTCCGGCGGCTTCGTGGCGGGCGGCTTGGCGGTCGTGGGCCTGCGCGAGGGGGTCGCCGAGGGCGATGACGGCGGCGTGGTGGACGGGCCTGCCGACGGCGTGGCGGAGGCGGAGGGTCCCGGGTCTCGCGTGGAGGACGCACGTGTCTCGTCGTCGCCGGTCCCGGCCGGAATGGGCAGGGCGCGCGGCGGGTCGTAGACCGTACCGGCCAGTACCGTGTGCACACCCCACCAGGAGAGAGTGACCGCCGCGCCCGTGGCGAGCGACCACGCCATCGCGTGAACAAGTCCTCTGTGCATCCGGGCCATACTGCACCACCCCGGTGACGGCCGTCCCACAGGGTGGACCTTGCCTCGCGTTCCCCCGAATGGCGTACGGTGCGGGCCATGGCAAGTGTGCTCGTGGTCGAGGACGACCAGTTCGTGCGCTCCGCCCTCATCCGGCATCTGACCGAGGCCTCCCACACCGTACGGAGCGTCGGCACGGCCCTGGAGGCGCTGCGCGAGGTCGCCCATTTCCGTTTCGACGTGGTCATCCTGGACCTCGGACTGCCTGATCTGGACGGGTCCGAGGCGCTGAAGATGCTCCGCGGCATCACTGACGTACCGGTGATCATCGCGACCGCGCGGGACGACGAGGCGGAGATCGTCCGGCTGCTCAACGACGGCGCGGACGACTACCTCACCAAGCCCTTCTCCGTGGAGCACCTGTCGGCGCGGATGGCCGCCGTGCTGCGGCGCTCGCGGGCGCTCGCGGGCGAGGCCCCGCCCTCACGCGTGATCCAGGTCGGCGGCCTGTCCATCGACCCGCTGCGCCGGCAGGCGGAGCTCGACGGGGACCGGCTCGACCTGACCCGGCGCGAGTTCGACCTGCTGGCCTTCCTGGCCGGCCGGCCCGGTGTGGTCGTGCCGCGCAAGGAGCTGCTCGCCGAGGTGTGGCAGCAGTCCTACGGGGACGACCAGACCATTGACGTACATTTGTCATGGCTACGGCGGAAGTTGGGCGAGACGGCCGCCCGTCCCCGCTATCTGCACACCTTGCGCGGGGTGGGCGTGAAGCTCGAACCGCCCCGGGAGCAGCAGCCGTGAGATGGGCACTCGTCAAGGTGTCGCTCGCCGTCACCGCCATGGTCGTCGTCGCCTTCGCCGTGCCGCTCGCGCTCGTCGTCAAGGAGATGGCGAGCGACCGGGCCTTCTCCAACGCCGAGCGGCGGGCCGCCGGGCTCGCGCCCGTCCTCGCCATCACCACCGACCGCGACGAGCTCGACCGGGCCGTGGCCACCACCGAGGACGGCGCCGCGGGCCGGATGGCCGTCCATGTCCCGGCCGCCGTGGAACCGGGCGGCAAGGGACCGGAGAAGGACCTGGAGATCGGCACCCGCCGGGCCGCCGAGAAGGACCTGCGGACCACCCGGGAAATGGGCCGGGCCACCATCGCCGAGGTGGAGGGCGGTTCGGTGCTGCTCCAGCCCACGGCGCTCTCCTCCGGCCAGGTCGCCGTGGTCGAACTCTTCGTCCCCGAGGGCGAGGCCACCAACGGCGTCGCCACCGCCTGGCTCGTCCTCGCCGGTGTCGGCCTGGCCCTGATCGTCGGTTCGGTCGCCGTCGCCGACCGGCTCGGCGTACGGATGGTCGAGCCCGCGCAGCGGCTCGCGGGCGCCGCCCACGACCTGGGCGAGGGCAGGCTCGGCGCGCGGGTCCCCGAGGAGGGTCCGCCGGAGCTGAAGTCGGCCGCGATCGCCTTCAACTCCATGGCCGACCAGGTCGTCCAGCTCCTCGCCAACGAACGCGAACTGGCCGCCGACCTCTCCCACCGGCTGCGGACCCCGCTGACCGTGCTCCGGCTCAACACCGCCTCGCTCGGCTCAGGGCCCGCGGCCGACCAGACCCGGGCCGCCGTCGCGCAGCTGGAACGCGAGGTCGACACCATCATCCGTACGGCGCGGGAGGCCAAGCCGCAGACCCAGGCCACGGGGCCCGGCGCCGGCTGCGACGCCTCCGAGGTCGTACGGGACCGGATGGACTTCTGGTCCGCGCTCGCCGAGGACGAGGGCCGCAAGGTACGGGTCGCGGGCATCGAGCGGCCGGTACGCATCCCGGTCGCCAGGCCCGAGCTCGTGGCCGCGCTCGACGCGCTGCTCGGCAACGTCTTCCGGCACACCCCGGAGGGGACGGCGTTCTCCGTGGACGTCCACAACGGCGACGACGCCGTCATCGTCCTGGTCTCCGACGCGGGGCCCGGCATCGCCGACCCGGCCGCCGCGCTGACCCGCGGCAACAGCGGCCACCGCGACGGCTCGACCGGCCTCGGCCTGGACATCGTCCGGCAGATGGCGGAGGCCACCGGCGGTGACGTCGCCATCGGGCACTCGGTGCTCGGCGGCACCGAGGTCCGGATCTGGATCGGTCTCGACGGACGCCGCTCGGGCGGGGCGGGCGGCCGACGCGGCCAGCGGGGGCGTCGCAAGAAGCCGGCCGCGCAGCGCGCCCGGTGAGGCTGCATGGCCGGATGAGCCCCGCAGCCTGGTGCGTGCCCTGGCGCGTGTCCTGGCGCGTGTCCTGGTACGCCCCCTGGTACGCGTCCCAGGGCGTGTCCTGGTACGCCCCCTCGTACGCGTCCTAGTGCTCGACCATGTCGCCCAGTGCGCGGTCGAGGTCGCTGGCGAAGCGCTGCCATTCCCGGGCGTAGGAGTTGGCCAGGTCCGCGACCGCGACGGCGCAGTGCACCGGCACCGCGGCCATCAACTGCTGCCCGGCTTCAAGATCCGGCGCCCGCTTGTTGAGCCAGCGCAGCAACGCGCGCCCCGACTCGGTGAACCTGAGGGAGGGGTCCTTCGCCAGGGTCTCGATGCGCTGCTCCCGCAGGTCGCCCGGCGGCGGTCCGGCGGGGCCCGTCCGGTTGCAGCCCTTGGTCTCGCGGGCGGCGCCCGGGCGTGGCGGTGGGGGAGCCTGCTCGTCGCGTCGGATCCGCTGCCGGATCTCGCACGCGGTGCTGACCGACACCCCCGCGCTCGCGGCGACTTCGCTGAGCGTGGCACCCGGGTGTTCGGCGAGGAAGGCGACGGCCACCTCCCGGCGCCTGGCGGCGTCGAGCGGGCGGGCGCGGCCGTCCACCCCGACCCGTACCTCCGTGCGGGGAACGTCCTCGGTCGACGTACGGCGGACGGCGCTCACGGTCTTGGGGGAGAGCCCGGTGATCCGCGCGATCGCGCGGTCCGACAGATCCGGGTGCGAGGTCAGGATCCGCCCGGCGGCGGCCTTACGGTCCTTGAGCGTCAGGGGCAGGCCGTGGGAGACGTTGGCCGCCACGGAGTGGATGAAGACCTCACTGGCCGGCCCGTCCAGAAACCGGACGGGGATCATCTTCTCGCCCCGGAGTCGGGCGGCCTGGAGGCGGTGCATTCCGTCGACCACGCGCAGGGTGTCCCGGTGCACGAGGACCGGCTCGATGTCGCGCTGCGCGAGGACTTCGACGTGCTCGCGGCTCAACCCGCCCAGACGGGGCGAATCGGCGGCCACCAAGGAGGCCGACGGCACCATGTGGACCTCCGGACACTCGCCACCCGACATGGCATCGAGGTCGCGGTCCGTCGCCTCTAACAGGTCCCTCAATTCCTCCACCACCTTTTCCTCACGCAGGCGCGTGAGCAAGACAGCCCGCCGCGAGGCCGCGGCGAGGCACGGTTTCGGGTACGGCTCACGATAACAAAAATAGCGTTCTTTATGTTCTGTAGGGTGGGGTGGACATCCTCAACTTCCGGAGGAATGCCTGTTGTTCGGATCGACGGGACGGTGACCTGCCACGTGCCGCAGACACGAGCCGCACTCACGCGACGCCGGGTCCTGCTCGCGGCCGCGACGGAGCTCGCCCGATACGGGTACGCGGGAACGTCGTTGACGCGCATCGCCTCGCAGGCCGGGGTGACCGTGGGGGCGCTCACCTTCCACTTCCGGTGCAAACCCACGCTGGCCCGGGGCGTGTACGAGGAGGGTGCGGCGGTCACGCGTACGGCCGTCGAACGGGCCCTGGGGCGCTCGCGGCTGCCCCTGCAGAACGTCATCGACCTCACCCACGAGGTGGCGCGGCTGCTGCGCTCCGACATCACCGTGCAGGCGGCCTCACGGCTGAGCCGGGACGCCGCCTGCACGGGCTACGACTGGCATCGGCTCTGGCTCGGCGAGGTGGAACGGCTCGCCGACACGGCGCAGGGGAGGGGTGATCTGGGCGAGAGCTGCACGGCGGAGCTGTTGTGCTGTCTGGTGGTGTGCATGCTGGCCCGGTTCGACACTCCGCCGGTCCACGCCTCGGCCTCGCTCCACGAAGACCTCGAAGCGCTCACGCAGTTGTGGTGCCTGGCGCTCGGCCCGGTCGCCGCGCGCCGCTCCCCCGCCCTGCTGCCGGGCGGAAGCCCTCAGGGCTGAGGCCGCGGAAGTCCTCAGTGCTGAGATGCGCGGGCGGGGCGCCGGCTCACCGTGCCGTCCAGCCTCCGTCCACCGGGACCGCGGCGCCGGTGGTGAACGAGGACCGGTCCGAGCAGAGCCACAGCGCGGCCTGGGCCACCTCGGAGGGGTCGGCGAGCCGGCGCTGGATGGCGCGGCTGGTGAACGGCTCGTACAGGGAAGGCGTACGGGTGAGGACCTCGTCCATCAGCTCGGTGTGCGTGCTGCCCACCACCAGGGCGTTGACGCGGATGCCGTGCGGCCCGTACTCGTCGGCGGCGGCCCTGGTGAGGCCGAGGACGGCGTGCTTGGCGGCGATGTAGGGGGCGGCGGTGCCGGTGGCGCGCAGGCCCGCGACGCTGGACGTGTTCACGATGGCGCCGCGCGTCCCGGTGTCGAGCATCGCGGTGATCTGGGCGCGGAGGCAGTTCCAGACGCCACGGACGTTGACGTCCATGATCCGGTCGTACTCGGAGTCGTCCGTCCTGTGCAGGGGGGTGCCCGAGGAGGCCCAACCGGCGTTGTTGAAGGCCGCGTCGAGCCGGCCGTAGCTGTCCAGGGCCCGGTCGACGGCGCGCTGGACGTCGCCGCCTTCGGTGACGTCCCCCGCCACGCAGAGCGCCGCGCCGCCGCTCTCCCGGATGAGCCGGGCGTGGTGTTCGAGCCTGTCCTCGCGCCTGGCCATGAGGACCACCGCCGCGCCCTCGGCGGCGAAGGCGTGGGCGGCGGCGGCGCCGATGCCGCTGGACGCACCGGTGATCATGACGGTCTTGCCGTGGAGCAGAGGAGTGGTCGAAGCCACGGCGGCGGGGTCCAATCGCTGGGTGGGGCGCGCGATCACGCGCAGACGTGGGTGAAGGCCGACGCGTGCTCGGCCGCCCAGGTGCGGAAGGACCGGGGAGCGTGCCCGGTCGCCTCCCGTACGCCGGAGGCGACGGCGGCCTTGGCCCCGACGTTCTGCCGCTCGGCGCTGAGGGTGAGCGCGTCCACCAGGGCCTCCGGCAGGCGTCGGCGCCATTGCTCACGGGCCTGGTCGAGGGAGATCTCCTCGAAGACCAGCGGCCGGCCCAGGACGTCGGAGAGGATCGCGGTCTTGTCCCGGGCGGAGATCGCGCGCGGCCCGGTGAGCGCGTAGGTGCGCCCGCGGTGGCCGGTGCCGGTCAGCGCCTGGACGGCGGCGTCGGCGATGTCGGCCGGGTCGACGCAGGCGTTGAGGGAGTCTCCGTGGAGGCCGCGTACGACACCGTCCTTGGCGATGCCGTCCCGCCATGCCAGGGCGTGCGTCATGAAGGCGCGGGGGCGCAGCAGGGTCCACGGCAGACCGGAGTCCTGCAACCGCTCCTCGTTGCCACGCTGCCAGCGGGTGATGACGTCGTCGGCGTCCGGGTCGGTCACCGCCTGGGCCGACAGTTTGACCACGTGCGGGGTGCCGGCCGCCACGGCGGCGTCGAGGAGGTTGATGTCGTGGTCGGGGCGCAGGGGGTCGTTGGTGATGAGCAGGAGGGCGTCCGCGCCGCGCAGGGCGGGCCTGAGCGTGGCGGGGGAGGCGAATTCGGCGCCGACGATCCGGCCGGGAAGGCCCGAGGCGGCCGCCTTTCCCGGGTCCCTGGTCAGGAGGGTCACGTCGTGTCCTCCCAGGGAGGCCAGCCGGGCCGCGGTGAGCCGGCCGACCGTTCCGGTGGCCCCGGCGATGACGATACGGCGGGCCGACTGCGGGACACCGACCTGTGGCGTCGGGAGGGAGGGGTTCATGAGGCCTTTCCGAGGTCGGGGTCGACAACGACGGTGGTGGCGGCGTCGCCCGCCGCGATTCCCGGCAGCAGCAGCCGCCACATGGAACAGGTGCGCTCCGTCAGGTCTTCCCGGCCGGTGACGAGTTGGGAGTAGAGCTGTACGCCCGTACAGGCGCCGACGATGAACTGGGCGACCTCCTCGGGCGAGACGTCTTCCCGGAGGTGCCCTTCGGCGCGGGCGACTTCGAGGTGGCCGACCATGATGTCCTTCCAGCCCTCGAAGGAGTCGCTGTCGTGCATGTCGAAGCGGCTCTGCTCGACGGCGAGCCGGACACCGGCGCGCAGCATCGGGTCGGTCTGCAGCCGATGGGCCCAGACCAGGGTGATGTCGACCAGGCGCTGCAGACCGCTCGACTCGAGGAGGGGCTCGATCACGTAGGGCTGGGCGTTCATCACCTCGCGCGCCAGGTCCTGCTTCGAGGGGAAGTGGAAGTACAGCGCGCCCAGCGTGACGCCGGCGCGTTTGACGATGCGGGTGACGCTCGCGCCTTCGTAGCCCTCCTCGTCGAAGAGTTCCGCAGCGGCCTTCATGATCAGGTTGCGCGTGCGGACGGCACGCTCCTGCTTGAGGTCGGTCACCCGTGCATCCGATCGCGCTCGAAAAATAGCGAACGTATTTTATGTTAGCCCGGGTGACGGGCCCTCAGGGAGTGAAGACGGAGATCCGGTCGGTGACGTCCTCGGGTACCCGCCGCCTCGGCGACGTACTCTCCGGCGGGGTGCCGATGCACAGCCAACCCAGCAGACGCTCCTCCCCGCGCAGGCCCAGGGCCCGGCGGATCCGCCGGGACTCGGTGAATCCGCCGGTGCGCCAGACGCTGCCGAAGCCGCGGGCGTGCAGGAGCAGGATCAAGGAGCCGGCCATGGCGCTGGTGGCGGCGAGCTGTTCCCACTCGGGGACGGGACCGTCCTGGCCGGTGTCGGGCGGCACGGGCGAGAACACAAGCGTGGCGAGGAGCGGCGCTCCCCGGATCTCCGCCAGCTGCCGCCGCCGCGCCGCGGACCCCGCGCCCTCGTCGGCGAAGCAGCGCTCCAGGGCGGCGCGGCCTTCGTCGCGCACCAGGATCAGCCGCCACGGCCGGAGCCCGCCGTGATCGGGGGCCGTGGCGGCCGCCCGCAGCAGATACGCGAACTCCTGGTCGTTCGGGGCGGGTTCGACCAGGTGGTGCTCGCTGCGGCGGGACAGTACGGCCGTCATGACATCCATCGATGTTCCTCCTCTGCGTACTCGGGCCACGTACTCGGGCCACGTACCCGGGCCACGTGCTCGGGGCTCGCGACGGCGCCCTCGCGACGGCCCTCGCGACGGCCCTCGCGGTGGTCCTCGCGACGGTCCTCGCGGTGGTCAGGCCAGTGACCGGACGACCCTGAGGGCCCTGTCCACGTCCTTCGGGAAGTTGACGATTCCGGCCGACAGACGCACATGCGGGACCGCGTAAGGCGTGCCGCTGGCGATGACCCGGTGGTCGCGGAAGATCTGCACCACCTCCGGCGGCGTGTAGCCGCGTACGTCGAAGCAGACGAAGCCCGCGGAGCGTTCGGCGTCGACCGGCGTGTGGAGCGTGACGTGCTTCATCCGGGCCAGACCTTCCTTGATCTGCCCGTTCAGCTCGGCGATCCGGTCGTGGACGCGCGTGCGGCCGATCTGCCGGTGGAAGCGGAACGCCTCGGCGGTGGCCCACTGGTGCTCGTACGCGAAGAAGCCGCCCGGGCTCACCCACGCGGCCTGGGTCGGTCCGGCCGGCGGGCGCTCCTGCCGCCAGGCGTCGGTCGTCTCCTTCGCCATCAGGCTGGGGATCGTCGGCTGGAGGAGCGCCCAGTTCTCGGCCTTCGCCCAGATGATTCCGGTCCCGTGCGGGCCGAGGATCCACTTGTGCGTACCCGCGGCGAAGAAGTCGCAGCCCATCTTCGCGACGTCCTCGTCCACCACTCCGAAGCCGTGGACGCCGTCCACGACCAGCAGGATGCGGTCCTCATCGTCGCGGTGACGGTTCAAGTCCTTGATGGCGGCGGCGACTTCGGCGATCGGGAGCCGCACACCGGTGCCGGAGTGGACCCAGGTGACGCCGACGACCCGGGTCTGGGGGCGGACGGCGGCGCGGATCCGGGCCACGGCCTCGGCGGCGGAGAAGTTCAGCGACGACTCGTAGAGGGGGATCTTCCGCATGGACCCGCCCCACTTCTCGACGGCCAGCCGGATCGACTCGTGATGCGGGTAGAACTCGTGCGTGGTCGTCAGGACCTCTTGCCCCGGCTTCAGGCGCAGGCCGTTGTAGATGAGGGCGAGACCCATGGTCGTACTGCTGGTGAGGGCGATCTCGTGGGGCTGACCGCCCACGTATTCGGCGGCGGCGGCCGTCACCTTGCGCCACAGCATGTCCTCGTCGCGACGGAACATGTTGTCGTCGAGGAAGCTGTACGGATTCTCGTCGAACGCCCTGCGGTACCTGGTGATCGCCTCGCGCACGGGAGTCGGGTTCGAGGCGAAATAGAAGTTCGACAGATGTGCGAACTCGGGGGCGAGCAGGAACTGCGCGCGGACGGATTTCCAGTCGTGCGGCCGGAAAGGCTGGGACGCGGCGTTCTGTGCGGCTGCATTTCCCACGGGGCCTAACGCGAGCGAGGTGGCCGCGATGCCGGATCCGGCCAGAACTTTACGGCGCGAAAGTGACACGATCACTCCTCTGCAGGTGGATTGGGGAATAGTGAACGAGCGCCGTCGCGATCCGTCAAGACCGCTCTGCTTCGACTGAGGAAGTTCCACAGTCGGAGGTGCGGGTCGGGGTGTACGACCAGTTCAGGGGTGCAGGCGGGGGTTCCGACGGGGCGCCTGCGGGGATCCGGCCCGGACTTCGGCGGAGTTCCGGACCCTTTTCTTGACGGCGTGTTCAAGGCCCCCAATGATGAAATAGCTCGCCACGAACAAAGCCTCCCCGGTCAATGAACCGGGCCGGCCGTGAGATTGAGGTAGCCGAGCTGTTTCGACGAACGCGGGAAGGGCCTGGGATTCGAATGCATCAAGCGGGGGCTCGAATGGAGACGAGCGCGGACGTGGCCGTCGTGGGAGCGGGTCCTGCCGGCCTGTATGCCGCCTACTGCGCGGGATTCCGAGGGCTTTCCAGCGTGATCGTCGACGCGCTGCCCGAACCGGGCGGCCAGATCGCGGCCCTGTACCCGGAGAAGAAGATCCACGACGTCGCCGGCCATGTGGCCGTGCGGGGACGGGAGTTGATCGACCATCTGGTCGCCCAGGTCGCGCCGTTCGACCCACGCTACCTGCTCGGCCGGACGGCGGCCTCCCTCACGCGGGACGACGGGGCGGGCTGGGTGATCGGCCTGGAGGACGGCGGGCGGGTGCGTGCCGGAGCCGTCGTGATCGCGGCCGGACTCGGCCGTTCGACCCCGCGCACCCTGCCCTGCCTGCGGCCCTACGAAGGGCGCGGCGTGGCCCACCACGTACCGCGCCTTGAGGAACACCGGGACCGTGACGTGGTGATCGTGGGCGGTGGCGACAGCGCGGTCGACTGGGCCCTCGCCCTCGCGCCGATCGCCCGGTCCGTCACCGTCGTCCACCGGCGCTCCGCCTTCCGCGCCCACGAGCACAGCGTCAAGCAGATGTACGCGGCCGACGTCCGCGTCCTGACCGACGCCCAGGTGACTGCCTGTCATGGCGTACGCCACCTGGAGGACGTACGCGTCCGGACCGGCGAGCGGACCGGCGAGGAAGAGGTGACGCTGCCCGCGCAGTCCCTCGTCGCGGCCCTGGGATTCCTCACCAGCCTGGGCCCGGTCGCCGACTGGGGCCTTCAGCTGGAGAACCGCCAGGTCGCGGTCGACCGGGCGATGCGGACGAACCTGCCACGGGTGTACGCGGTCGGCGACATCTGTACGTACGAGGGGCGCGTCCCGCTCGTCTCCGTGGGCTTCGGCGAGGCGGCGACCGCGGCGAACCACGCGGCCGTCGAGCTCCGCCCCGGCTCCCGCCTCGCGCCGGAGCACTCCACCGACCCCGACGCCGCGCCCCTGCCATGACCCTGAAGAAGCTGACCATCCTTCCGACCGGAACCGAGATCCTGCTGCCCGCCGGATCCCCCCTCACCGAAGTCGAGTACGAGACCACCCAGCGGCTCATCCCGTTCGGCTGCCGTTCCGGCGCCTGCGGCGCGTGCGTCGTCGAGGTCCTGGAGGGCTTCGACGCCCTCGGCGCACCCGACGACGACGAGCTCGACTTCCTCGAAGACCTCGGCCGGACCGGCGGCGACCACCGCCTGGCCTGCCAGTGCCGGCTGCGGGGCGACGCGACCATTCGCGTCGTCGACGACATCTGAAGCGCTCACACCGAGCGTCCGAGCACCCCAGAGAACCCAACGAGCACCCCACGAGCACTCACGAGAAAAGGTGACACCATGCCCAACCGCGTGACCAACGTCGGCTACGGGGACAGCACCACGTTCCTCAACGCGGCCGCCTCGGCGGAGCTGCGCGCCCAGGTCGACCAGCAGATCGACCAGCAGGTCCTCGAGTGGTACGCCAACGTCCCCGAGGCCGCCCACCTCGAAGGCAAGAACGTCGACTCCGACTACTACAAGCGGCACCTCATCGAGACCGCCTGGCGCATCCGGCTGCTGCGCGTGGCCGAGGCCAAGGCGCTCGTGGAGATAGCCAAGCGCAGCCCGGAGGCGGCCCAGGTCTGGGCCAACTACGAGCAGGAGGAGATGCTCCACGACGAACTGTTCATCACCGACCTCGCCAAGGTCGGGGTGTCCCGCGAACAGTTCCTGGCCACCGAGCCCTACCTGTCGACCAAGCTCCTCACCGGCTACTTCTCCTACCTCCTGGACCACGAGGGCCCGCTCGGTGTCGTGGCGTACAGCTACCTCGTCGAGTACGTCAACGTGAAGCTGGAGCCCAGGAAGCTGGAGGCGCTGAAGGGGTCGGTCGGCGAGGGCAAGATCGGCGGCCAGATCAGCCACTCGCACACCGACATCAACGACGACCACCCCGGCGAGGTGTGGGCGGCGGTCCGTCACCTCCTGCACGACGAGGACGACGTCGCCGCGTTCAAGCGGTACCTCCGCGAGCACCAGTCGCTCCTCGCGCAGTACTTCGAGGAGCTCTACCTGGACACCATCGCCAAGGCCGAGAAGCAGCCGGCCTGAGCCCAGTCCTCGGTGGGGGCGCGGCGCGACCGCGCGGCGCCCCCACCCGCCGGTGAGGAGGCCGGAATTGAGCAAGGAAAACGCCGGGGGAGCAGACGCCGGGGGAGCGGGCGCCGGGGGAGCGGACGCCGAGGGAGTGAACGCCGGGGGAGTGGACGCCGGGGGAGTGCTGCTCCTCAGCCACGTCGGGTTCTCGTTCCTGGAGGACCTCGCCCGCACGGTCACGGCGCGGGGGCTGAAGGTCTACGTGCTCAGCTCGCTGCCGGAGCCGCAGCACCAGGGATCCAGGCCCGGGGCGCTGGCGGACCTCGCCGACGACGTCCGGGTGACCACCGACCACGTACTGACCCCGCAGGACGTCGAGGACCACCTCGACCGCCTGGAGGCCGCGGGCACCTCGGTGCTGTGCTGCCTCACCGTCTGGGAGGGCTACCGGCACCTGATGGCGCTGGCCAACGCCCGTCTCGGCGTGCCCGACCTGGACGAGAAGCAGGTCCCGGAGCTCCGCGACAAGCTGACCCTGCGCAACCGCCTCGCCGACGCCGGCCTCAGCCGGGGCCGGGCGTCCGCGCTCACCCCCGAGACGCTCGCCGCCCGCCAGGCCGATGGCGGCCGCCACTTCGTGAAGCCGGTCAGCGGCATCGCCTCGTTCGGCACGTTCCCCCTCACCTCCGACACGACCTGGGCCGACCTTGAACGCATCGCCGCGGAGGCCCACGCCGACACCGTCTACGCCGGCGCCTTCACCACGCACCAGGGCCCCGGCGACCCCGGGGTCGTCGACTTCCTCGTCGAGGACTACGTCCCCGGCCGGGAGTTCAGCTTCGAGGTGATCGTCGTCGACGACGAGCCGCACGTGGTGGCCGTCCACGAGAAGTGCGAGGTGACGGAGACGGCGGGCACCGTCCTGGAGAACGCCTGCGTCAGCCCGCCCACGAGCCTGTCCCGTGAGGAGACCGCCGCGGGCATCCGCTGGGTGGCGAACGTCCTGTTCGTCCTCGGCCTGCGCTGGGGCTGCTTCCACGTCGAGGCGCGGCACGCCCCGTCCGGCTGGGACCTGATCGAGGTCAACCCGCGCGTCGGCGGCAGCCTGATCTCGCCCAGCGTGGCGGAGCTCACCGGCGGCCCCGGGCTCCTCGACCTCTGGCTGGACTCCCTGCTCACCGCCCACCGACCGGCCGCGTACCTCAGGACGCTGAAGAGCCTCTCGTACGCCCCCGACGGCACCCCGAGGAGCGCGAACGCGACCTTCTTCCGCGTCTTCTTCGCCGACCCCGGCACGATCCGCGCGGTGGGACCGAACGACGACCTCCCGCTCCGGCCGGTCCTCTCGCAGGTCCTCCTCAAGGCCGGCGACGTCGTGGAGTCGTCCTCCCGCGAGGTGTTCCTCGGCCAGGTGCTCTGGCGCATGGACCGGGCCGACCGGGACACGATCCTCCCCGAGCTGCTGCCCGCCTCCGAGCGTGCGATCGAGATCGCGTACGAGACGGAGCGCGGATGACCGGGCCGATCCTCCTCGTCGTCGACTACAACCTGAGCCGGATCGACGAGGTCCGCCACCTGCGGGAGTACGCCCGCGAACGCCACGGCGCGACCGTGGTCCTCATCCGCGCCGACCCCACCGAGGCCGACCACGCCATCGCCGACGAGGTGATCGACCTCGATCCGCTGGGCGACGGCTTCCCCGAGCTGGGCGAGAAGCTGCTCGCCGACCGGCGCGAGCGGATCAGGGCGGGCATCGTCTTCTCCGACAACGCCGTGCGCAGCGGCGCCGAACTGCTCGACCGCCTCGGTGTCCCCGTCGACTCGCCGTACCTGGCCGAGGGAGCGTTCTCCAAGTACCGCTACCGGCTCGACGAGGCGCGCGTGGCCGACCTGCTCACGGCGCAAAGGATCATGGTGCCCGCCTTCGCCGAGATCGCCTCGCTCGACCATCTGAGGGAGTTCGGGATCACCCACCCCGAGGGCTTCGTCGTCAAGCCGGCGGCCGAGGGCAACAACCGGGGCGTCGTCGTGGTCCGTCCGGGCGACGACCTGACGGCGGCGTTCGCCGAGGTCCTCCCCTATCTGGAGGGCGGGGTCATCTGCGAGGAGCTCATCCCGTACCGCCGCGAGTACTCCTACGACGGTCTCGGCTCGCTGAACTTCCTCACCGAGAAGATCAGCGCGAGCGGCCGGTACCCCGTCGAGATCGCGCAGGTGCTGCCCGCCGGCCTGGACGAGCACGAGCGCGCGACCCTGGAGCGCGCAGGACGGCAGGCGAACTGGCTGGTGGGCCAGTGCGACGGGCCGTTCCACAACGAGATCAAGCTGAGCGACGACGGGCTGCGCGCCGCGATCGTGGAGCCCAACCGGCGACCGGCCGGGATGAAGATCTGGGCACTGGCCCGATGGGTGTACGGGATCGACCTGCACCACCGCTGGGTCGACGCGGCCTTCGGCACGGCCGCCGACGCGGGACGGCTCGTGCCCGGCTGCGCGGCGGCGACGGTGATGCTCGGCGTCGGCAGCGACCGCTCGTTCTCCCCGGACGACGTCGCGCCCGGCGCGGACCCGTTCGCGGACGCCGTCCGTGCCACCGCCGAACGGTTCGGCCTCGCCGACGGGGAACTGACGGTCACGGAGTTCTCCTGGATGTCCCCCGACCGCCGCGACCTGCACGAAGTCGCCCGCGACAACGCGGACTTCGCGGCGCAGGGCTGTGTCGTCCTGCGCGGCGACCGCGCCGACATCCGCACCGTCGTCCACGCACTGCGCGAGGCCTGGTCGGCCGCCCTCGACCGGACCCTCGCCCTCCCCACTCCCGTCAGGAAGGCCCGATGAAGATCCTCGTCCTGCACCGCGTGCCCTACTTCAAGATCGAATACCACCGGGGGATCTCCCACGACCTGCACGAGGTCACCTACTTCGGGACCGAAGGGGCGCTCGCCACCCTCCCGCCCGACCTGCGCTGCGAGCGGGTGAGCCGTCCGGGCACGCGCCCGGCCTTCGATGAGGCCAGGGACTGGCTGGCGGAGCGGCCCCGCGCCTTCGACCGGGTCATCTCGATGTCGGAGTACGAGCTGCTCGACGCCGCCCGGCTGCGCGAGCACCTGGGCGTCCCGGGCGCGCCGGTGGACCAGGTCGCCCTCGCCCGCGACAAGGTCCTCATGAAGCGGGCGGTCGAGGAGGCGGGGCTCCGCGTACCGCGCTTCCTGCCGTTGCCGCGCTTCCTGGAGCGGGAAGGCCGGGTGCCCTGGGAGGGCCGGACCGTCCTCAAGCCGCATCGGGGCGCGTCCAGCGAGGACGTGCTCGTCTTCGACACTCCGCGCCAGGCCGTCACGGCCGTCACCGAGGGCAGGACCGGCGTCGCCCGGCTCGACAGCGGGGCCGACCGGGCCGACCAGGAGGACTTCCAGGTCGAGGAGTTCGTCTCCGGGCCGATCCGGCACTACGACGGCTTGGTGCAGCACGGCGAGGTCCTGGTCCTCACGGCGAGCGAATACCTGGGCACCTGCCTGCGGTACGCGCAGGGCCGGCCGATGGGCTCCTTCCAGATCGGCTTCTCCGAGGAGACCCGCGCCTGGGTGGCGCGCGCCCTGGCCGCCGTACGCATCGAGGACGGCACCTTCCACCTCGAAGCGATCGTCCACGAAGGGGAGTTGGTCTTCCTGGAGGTCGGCAACCGGGTCGGGGGAGCCGACGTGGTGGCCACCTTCGAACTGGCCACCGGCGTCCACCTGCCCTCGTACGAGCTGCGCGTCCTGCTCGGCGAGCCCGTCGCGGGGACGCTCCCCGAGCCGCCCGCCGACGGGCGCCGGTACGGCTGGTTCGTCCACCCCGGCCACCACCTGGCCGGGCGGGAGTGCCGGGGCCTGGCGGGCGCCGTGGCGTTCCGGGCGGGCCCGCGCGTCGTCGCCTGGACCGAACTGCCGCCCGGCGCGCAGCTGCCCGACCACATCACCTACCAGGCCGGGGAGACGGTCCTCGCCGGGATCGTCGCGGGCGACACCCCCGAGGAGACCCGGGACTGGATGGTCGACCTGTTCGACTCCGTCTCCGTCGACACCCACCCGGCAGCCACCGCTTCCCTCACCCCCGCAACTCCCGAACAGGTCCCGGCATGAAGAAACAGCACATCCTGCTCGCGGTCGCCGTCACCGCGATCTGGGGTCTCAACTTCTCGATCATCAAGATCGGGCTCAAGAGCGTCGACCCGCTCATCCTGGCGGGGATCAGGTTCGCGCTCTGCGCGCTGCCCGCCGTCTTCTTCCTGAAGCGGCCGCAGGTGCCGTGGCGACACACCGTCGGCTACGGCCTCGTCTTCGGCGTCGGGCTGTGGGGCGTGGTCAACCTGGGCATCGAGGCAGGCGTGTCGTCGGGGATCGCCTCCCTGGTACTGCAGTTCAGCGCGTTCCTGACGATCGTGCTCGGGGCCGTGGTGTTCCGCGAGTCGCTGTCGCGGTACCAGTACCTGGGGATCGGCGTCGCACTCGTCGGCCTGTTCTCGATCACCTTCGTCACCGACGGCACGGTCACCCTCTTCGGTGTCGCGCTCGTGCTGTTCGGCGCGGTGTCGTGGAGCGTCGCCAACGTGATCCTCAAGAAGGCCAAGCCCAAGGACACGCTGGCGTTCCTGGTCTGGTCGAGCCTCTTCGCGCCGATCCCGCTGTTCCTGCTCGACCTGGTCGTGAACGGCACCAAGGGCTATGTCGAGTTGCCCGAGCAGCTCGGCTGGTCGGCGTTCCTGTCGATCCTCTTCCAGGCGTACCCGAACACCCTGCTGGGGTACGCCGTGTGGAACTGGCTGCTCCGCGAGTACCCGGTGTCGACCGTCGCCCCGCTCTCCCTGCTCGTCCCGGTCTTCGGCGTGCTCGGCTCGGTACTGATCTTCGACGAGCCGCTGCCGGCGCTCAAGCTGGTGGCCGGAGCGCTGATCGTCGCGGGCCTTGTCATCGGCCTGTACGGCAAGCGGCTGGCCGAGTCCGGGGTCGCCCGGCTCCCGTCGGTGAGCCGCTGATGAGCGCGGTGAACGAGCTCGCGGACCGGTACGTGGACGAGCTGGCCGCACTGGATCCGTGCCTGGCCGCGGTGATGGGCATCGCAGGGCAGGAGGAGCGGCTGACCGACTTCGGGCCGCAGGCCGCCCAGGAGCGTGCGGAGTTGGCCCGCCGCACGCTCACGGCGGTCGACGCCACGCCGGTCGCCGGTGACGCGGAGCGGGTCGCGGCGGCGGTGCTGCGGGAGCGGCTCGCCACGGAGGTGGCCCTCGTCGACGCCGACGCGTACGGCACGCTGCTCGACACCCTCGACGGCCCGGTCCAGCGGGTACGGCACGCCGTGGGCCTCCTGGACCAGGGCGCCGACACCCCCTGGGACGCGCTCCTGGCCCGGCTGCGGGCCGTCCCCGGAGCGCTGGCGGGGCTGCGCGAGGGCCTGGAGGCCGCACGGCGCGGCGGCCGGGTCGCACCGTACCGCCAGGTGACCCGGAACGCCCACGAATGCCGGGACATGCGGCCGTACGTGGCGGGGCTGCCCGCCGGGCACGGCGACGGCGCGCTGCGCGGCGCCCTGGACGAGGCCGCGGCGGCCGCGAACGACGCCCTGACGCGGTTCGCGGTGTACCTGTCGGAGGAACTCGCGCCGGACGCCCCGGAGTCGGACGCGGTCGACGAGGACCGCTACCAGCTGGGCGTACGGGAGTTCCTCGGCACCCGGCTCGACCTGGCGGAGACGTACGCCTGGGGCTGGGACGAACTGGCCCGCGTACGAAGGGAGATGGCCGAGGCTGCGGCGCTGATCGCGCCCGGCGAACCGGTACCGGCGGTCCTCGCGGCGCTCGACGGCGACCCGCGGTACCTGGTGAAGGGCGCGGCGGCGTTCCGCGACTGGATCCAGGAGCTCGCCGACGGCGCCATCGCCGACCTCGACGGAACGCACTTCGCTATCCCCGCGCCGCTGCGCCGGATCGACTGCCGGATCGCCCGCACCGACGGACCCGCCTCCTATCTGGCGCCCAGCGAGGACCTGTCGCGCCCCGGGACGGTCTGGTGGCCCTCGACCGACCCGGACGCGCCGGTCCCGACGTGGACGGTGCCGAGCACGATGTTCCACGAGGGCGTCCCCGGCCATCATCTGCAGCTGGGGGTGACGACCCTCAACACCGCCACCCTCAACCGCTTCCAGCGGCTCTCGTGCGAGCTGCACCTGGGGCACTGCGAGGGCTGGGGCCTGTACGCCGAGCGGCTCATGGACGAGCTGGGGTACTTCGCCGACCCGGCGCACCGCCTAGGGATGCTGGCCGGCGGGCAGCAGCTGCGCGCCGCGCGGATCGTCCTGGACATCGGGCTGCACCTGCGGCTGCCGATCCCCGCGGGCACCGGGTTCCACGAGGGGGAGCGGTGGACGCCGCGGCTCGCCCGCGCGTTCCTCGCCGAGCACTGCGGGCTCGGCCCGACAGGGTTCGTCGCCTTCGAGATCGACAGGTATCTGGGGCGCCCCGGGCAGGCCCTCGCCTACAAGCTGGGCGAGCGGGCGTGGCTGGAGGCGCGGGAGGCCGCCCGCCGCCGCGACGGCGCCGCGTTCGACCTCAAGCGTTTCCACCGACACGCTCTGGACATGGGCCCGATGGGCCTGGACCTGCTGCGCGCGGAGCTGACGCGTCACGCCTGACCGGTTACTGAGACTTCTGCACGTGCGTCGTGTCGGTGCCGAGGGGAGTGCCGTCGGGGCCCGTCGGCGCGAATTCCGGTACGGGCGTGCCGTGTTGGTCGACCAGGACGGAGTGGGTCTCGCCGGGGGCGAAGGCGTGCCGCTCGCCCCACTGGCGCAGCGTGAGGATGACGGGGAAGAGCGCACGGCCGGCGTCGGTGAGCACGTACTCCTGGCGCCGGCCCGACGGCGCGGTGCGCTGCGCGAGGACTCCGTGAGCGGTGAGCTTGCGCAGCCGGTCCGTGAGGATGTTGCGCGCGATGCCGGTCCGTCGCTGGAACTCGGTGAACGACCGTGCCCCGTCCATCGCGTCGCGGACGACGAGCAGACTCCACCGGTCCCCGACGAGGTCGAGCGTGCGGGCGACGGGACAGTCGGGGTCGGTCCAGTCGAGGCTCGGGGCGCCCATGGTCGTGCGTGTCATGACACCTCCCAATGGGTTGCGGATTGAAACCATCATGCCGTACGGTCAGAACGGTTGCAATCTGCTACCAATCTGGATGGGAGCGCTATGAACATGTGGCGGCGGTTACTGCTCGCGGTGATCTGTGGTGTCGCGGTGGCGAGCATCTATGCCGCGCAGCCGGTCCTCGAACCGATGGGACGCGATCTCGGTGTGTCGGCGGAACTGGCCGGGTGGATCGTCGCGACCAGCCAGTTCGGCTACCTGGCGGGGCTCCTGCTGCTCGTGCCGCTCGGCGACGTCGTCGACAGGCGCCGGCTCATCGCCGTGCACCTGGCGATCACCGCGGTCGGCATGGTCCTGACGGCCTCCGCGTCGGCCGCGTGGGTGGCGTTCGTGGGACTCGCGACGGCCGGGGTGTTCGCGGTCGTCGTGCAGACCACGGTGGCATACGCCGCGTCGGTCTCCCCGCCCGCCGAACGCGGACGGAACATCGGCGTCGTGACCTCGGGCGTCGTGGTCGGCATCCTGGGCGCGCGGGTCGTCACCGGCGGCCTCGCCGAGGTGTGGGGCTGGCGGAGTGTCTACGCCGTGCTCGCGGTGCTCTCCCTCGCGCTCGCGGCCCTCGTCCTCGTCCTGCTGCCGTCCGAGGAGCGCACCCGCCCGACCGCCTCGTACCGGCAGGTCGTCGCCTCGCTCGGCGGACTGTTCGGGGAGCGCCTCGTCCTGACGCGCGGACTCATCGCCTTCTTTCTCTTCGCCTCGTTCGGCACGCTGTGGAGCGGTCTCTCCCTGCCGCTCGCCGACTCGCCGTGGCACCTGAGCGAGAGCCAGATCGGGCTGTTCGGCATCGCGGGACTCGCCGGCGCCCTCGGCGCGGCCCGCGCCGGACGGTGGGCGGACGCCGGCCGGGCGACCCCGGTCACCGGATTCGCCCTCGCCCTGCTCATCGCCTCCTGGGCGGCGATCGCCCAGCTGCCCTGGACGCTCTGGCTCCTCATCGTGGGGATCGTCGTCCTCGACTTCGCGGTCCAGGCCGTGCACGTGAGCAACCAGCATCTGCTCACCGCCGCGCACCCTGATCGCGTCAGCAGCGTCATCGGCGGCTACATGGTCTTCTACTCGCTCGGCTCCGCCCTCGGCGCGGCCGCGACCACCGCCGTCTTCACCAGCTACGGCTGGGCGGGCTCCAGCATCCTCGGCGCCGCCTTCGCGGCCTGCGGCCTCGCCGTCTGGGCGACCGACAGGCGCCTGCGCCGCGCCGACACGCACCAGGCACCGGAGCAGGCGCCGGGGCGGGCGCAGGAGCAGACGCACGGCACCGACAAGACCGACCGGGCGGACAAGGCCGGACAGGCGATGGAGAGCCCCAAGGTTCTCTGAGCGCGGCCGGCCTCCGCGCCCCAGGGCGTCGCACAGTGGGCTCCGGCCCGGTTCCGGTGTCATCCCCCGTCGCCGGGAACCGGACCCGAGCCCACTGCGCGACGCCCCGCGCGTGCGTGAACCTTTCCCCGTCCCGATGCGTTCCTTAAGGGGAGCCTAAGAATCCCCAACCCTGGCCCCCTCGTGGGCATTTGTCCGTTTCCCTGTCGCTAGCGTGCTGCCGCACCCCACCCCCACCCCCGGCACACAGAGGCAGGCACGCGATGGGCACCACCAGTTCGCACCGGCGCAGGACGAGCGGCAGGACGAAGGTCATCGGCGCGGTCGTCTCGGCGGCGGTGGTCGGCGGCGCGGCCTTCGCGCTCACCGGCACCGCGCAGGCCGCCGCCGTGGGCGCCGCGTACACCCGCACCAGCTCCTGGACCGGCGGCTACACGGGGCAGTACGTCGTGACCAACGAGACCTCCAGCGTCCAGCCGGGGGGCTGGACGCTGGAGTTCGACCTGCCGGCCGGGACGACGATCGGCTCGCTCTGGAACGGCGAGCACACCGTCTCCGGTCGGCACGTCACCGTGAAGCCCGCCAGTTGGAACAAGGAGCTGGCCCCCGGCCAGTCCGTCACCGTCGGCTTCGTGACCTCGGCGGCCGGCGAGGCGGGCGACCCCGCCAACTGCCTGATCAACAAGGCCTCCTGCTCCGTCGGCGGCGTCACCCCGACCCCGAGCGGCCGCCCGACCGAGCAGCCCACCGCCACCGCGAGCCCCACCGCCCCGGCGACCCCCACCGCCACCCCGACGACCACGGCCCCGACGACCTCCGCGCCGACGCCGACCCCCTCGGCGACCGCCACCGGGACCCCGGGCGCCGCCCCGAAGTTCGCGCCGTACATCGACACCTCCCTCTACCCCTCGTACGACATGCTGGCGACCGCCGACGCCACCGGGGTGAAGGAGTTCAACCTCGCCTTCATCACCTCCGGCGGCTCGTGCGCCCCGCTCTGGGGCGGTGTCACCGACCTCGCCGACGACAAGGTGGCCGCCCAGATCGGCGCACTGCGGGCGAAGGGCGGTGACGTCCGGGTCTCCCTCGGCGGCGCCGCCGGCCACGAACTGGCCCTGAACTGCGCCAACTCCGCCGACCTCGCGGCCGCGTACGGCAAGGTCGTCGACCGGTACAAGCTCACCAAGGTCGACTTCGACATCGAGGGCGCGGCCCTGCCGGACACCGCCGCCAACACCCGCCGCTCCCAGGCCATCGCGCAGCTCCAGAAGGCCCACCCCGGCCTGAACGTCTCCTTCACCCTGCCGGTCATGCCCGAGGGCCTGACCCAGCCGGGCGTGGACCTGCTCGCCGACGCCAAGAGGAACGGGGTCCGCGTCGACGCCGTCAACGTCATGGCGATGGACTACGGACCGGCCTACAGCGCCGACATGGGTACGTACGCGATCCAGGCCGCGACCGCCACCCAGGCCCAGGTCAAGGGCGTCCTCGGCCTCTCCGACGCCGCCGCCTGGAAGGCCGTCGCCGTCACCCCGATGATCGGCGTCAACGACGTCACGACCGAGATCTTCAAGGTCGACGACGCCACCCAGCTGGTCGACTTCGCGAAGTCCAAGGGCATCGGCTGGCTGTCGATGTGGTCCTCGACCCGCGACAAGCAGTGCGCGGCCGGCGCGGTGAACCACGCGGACGCCACCTGCTCCTCGATCCTTCAGCAGCCGCTGGCCTTCACCAAGGCCTTCGCCGCCTACAAGTAACGCCTACAAGTAACGCCTACACGTAACCGGGACCCCTCAGAGCCCCCCTGTCCCCCCACATCGCGCGCCCCGGCCGGAGCCCTACCCTCCGGCCGGGGCGCGCCCACGATTCGAGCCCGCCGTTCCCGTCCACCCTTCGCGCCCGCCGCTTCAAGGCCGGGCGCCCGCTCAGCCCTTCAGCGCGCCCCGCATGATCCCGCCGACGATCTGCCGGCCGAAGACCACGAAGACGAGCAGCAGCGGCAGCGTCCCCAGCAGCGCACCGGCCATGATCACCGACTGGTCGGGGATGTACCCGCGGCCGAGCCCGGCAAGGGCCACCTGGACCGTCGGGCTGCCGTTCTGCGTCAAGGCGATGACCGGCCAGAAGAAGTCGTTCCACGCCATCACGAACGTCAGCATCCCGAGCACCGCCATCGCCGGACGCGCCGCGGGGAAGACCACGTGCCAGACGATGCGCAGCGAGCCCGCCCCGTCCACCCGGGCCGCCTCGACCAGCTCCGAGGGGAGCGCGCGGCTCAGATGCTGACGCATGAAGAAGACACCGAACGCGGAGACGAGCGCGGGCAGCACCACGGACTGCAGCCGGTCGGTCCACGACACCTCGGCGATCAGCATGAACAGCGGTACGACGGCCAGCTGCGGCGGCACCATCATCGTGCCGATCACCACCGTCAGGAGCGCGTTCCTGAACCGGAACCGCAGCTTGGCGAAGGCGAACCCCGCGAGGGTCGAGAAGAGCACCGTGCCCGCCGCCACCGCCCCCGCGACGACGGTGGTGTTGAGCAGCGCCGTGCCCAGGTTCGCGTCGGTCCAGGCGGTGCCGAGGTTCTCGGGCAGGTTGCCGCCGAACCAGAGCGGCGGAGGGGTCCTGGCGAGCCGCGTGTTGTCCCGCGAGGCCGCCACCGCCGTCCACAGCAGCGGGAAGAGGGACCCGGCGGTGAAGACGAGGAGCACGGCATACGCCACCCACCCCGCCCGCGCGGAGCTACGGCCCCCCACCGCCCGCGACGACACGGACGCATGCCCTCCCGCCGCCCGCGACGACACCCACGTACGGCGGCCCATCAGCCCTCCCCTCCCCGCCCGGCGAGCCACGGCCGCAGCAGCCGGGCCGCCGCGCCGATCAGCAGCAGGATCAGGAACATGGCCCAGGCGATCGCCGACGCCCGCCCCAGGTGGTGGTTCACCCACCCCTGCTCGTACAGATAGAGCCCCAGCGTCTGGAACTGGTGGTCCGCGCCGCCCGTCGCCCCCGCGCCGCCGTTGAACAGCAGCGGCTCGCCGAAGAGCTGCGTCGCCCCGATCGTCGAGACGACGACCGTGAACAGGATCGTCGGCCTCAGCCCGGGCACCGTCACATGGACGAACTGCCGCCACCGCGAGGCCCCGTCCAGCTCCGCCGCCTCGTACAGCTCGTCCGGGATCGACTGCATCGCCGCCAGGTAGATCAGCGCGTTGTAGCCCGTCCAGCGCCAGACGACGATCGTCGAGACCGCGACCCGCGAGGCCCACGTGCCGTTCTGCCAGTCCACCGGGGAGAACCCGACCGCCCCGAGCACCCAGTTGACCAGGCCGTGGTCCCGCCCGAAGAGCAGGACGAAGACCAGCGTGGCCGCCGCCACCGAGGTGGCGTACGGAGTGAGGGCCGCGACCCGGAAGAAGGTCCGGCCGCGCAGCCGGGAGTTGAGCAGGTGCGCGACGCCGAGCGCGATGAGCAGCTGCGGAACGGTCGACAGGATCCCGATCGTGACCGTGTTCCCCAGCGCGTTCCAGAAGAAGTCGTCGTCCAGGAGCCGGGTGAAGTTCCGCGCCCCGACCCACTCCATCCGGTCCGGCGCGGTCAGCTCCACCCGGTGCAGCGAGGCCCAGCCGGTGTAGAGGAGCGGGAAGAGCCCGAAGGCGGCGAAGAGGACGAAGAACGGGGCGACGAGGGCGTACGGAGCCCAGCGCGCGCCCCGGCTGTGCAGGCGGACCCGGCGCCGCCCAGCCTCCTTCGTACGGGGCGCGGGCGCCTCCAGCGGGGCGCCCGGGTGCGGCGCCGGTGCGGCGACCTCGGCCTCGGTCATCGGCTCACCGGTCCAGGGCGTTGTCGATCGTCTTCACCGCCGCGTCCCAGCCGGCCCGAGGGGCCCGCCCCTTCTGGTCGACCTGGAGCATGCCGATGTCGGCCAGGTTCTGGGCGATGACCGCGTCCTTCGGGCCGGTGACGGCCACCGGCACGCCCCGCGCCGCCGCCGCGAAGATCGCGCCGACGGGGGCGTCGCCGAAGTACGCGTGCCGGGCGCCGGAGACCACCGGCAGGGCGTAGGCGGCCGAGGCGCTGGGGAAGCTGCCCCGCCGTGCGAAGAGCGTCGCCTGCTGGGCGGGCGCGGTCAGCCAGGCCACCAGCTTCGCCGCCTCGGCCCGGTGCTTCCCGGCCGACGGTACGACGAGGAAGGAGCCGCCCCAGTTGCCGGGCCGGGGCGCCGCCGCCACGTCCCACGCGCCCCGGCCGCCGGGCCCCGCCTTGTCCTGGATGTAGCCGAGCATCCAGGCCGGGCAGGAGACGGTGGCGAACCGGCCGTTGGCGTACGCCTGGTCCCAGGCGGGGGTGAACTGCTGGAGCCTGGCGGTCAGGCCGCCGGTGGCGAACGCGGCGGCGAGGTCCCAGGCGTGCTTCACGGCCGGGTTGTCCTTGTAGACGACCTCGCCCTCGGTGTCGTAGAAGCGGAGCGGGCTGCTGCCCGTGATCGCCGCCATCACGCCGGCGGCGGAGTCCACGAAGGCGACCCCCTCGGGCGCCGCGGCCTTGAACCGTCTGCCGACGTCCAGGTACTTCTTCCAGTCCCCGGCCCAGAGCCGGCCGACGGCGGCCCGGTCGGTGGGCAGCCCGGCCCGGGCGAAGAGGTCCTTGCGGTAGCAGACGGCCTGCGGGCCGATGTCCGTGCCCAGCGCGACCGTTCGGCCGTTGCGGTCGGTGCCCTGCGCCCATTTCCAGGGCAGGAAGGCGCTCTTGTCGACGCCGGGCGCCGCGCCGAGGTCTTCGAGGCGGTGCCCCTGGGTGGTGGTGACCTCGGCGATGTTGTTCACCTCGACGGCCTGGACGTCGGCGAGCCCGGAGTCGGAGACGAGGTGGGTGAGCAGCTGCGGGTAGTAGTTCTCGTTCCGCTCGATCGAGGTCTGCCGGACGACGATCCCGGGGTGGAGCCTCATGTACGTGTCGTAGAGGCCGGCCTCCTTCAGACCGAAGGCCCCGAACACCCCGACGGTGAGCGTGGTCCGGCCGTCCCGCTCGGCGGGGCCCGCGGCGCACCCGGCCGGCAGCGCGGTGGCGAGCACGGCGGCGACGGCGAGGGGGATACGGGTCCTGCGGATGACGGCCTCCCGGTGCCAGGGCCTGGTGACCGTCGTCACGTTAGGCGCCCGCCCCCGCCCGCACCCCGGGGGCGCCGCGCGCGCTCACCCGAAGGGCCCCGGAAAACGACCGAGGCCCCGGTTCTTTCGAACCGGGGCCTCGACCTTCAGGGTGAGTGACGGGACTCGAACCCGCGGCATCCTGGACCACAACCAGGTGCTCTACCAGCTGAGCTACACCCACCATGACCGGCGGTTTCCCGAAGGTTTCCCCGACCGGCCGAGAAGAAGTCTACAGGGTCCGGGAGGGTGCTCGCGCCCGCATTCGACCCGGGGGCGTCAGGGGGGCGCCGGAGGTGCGTCAGGGGCGCGAGCAGGGGCTGCCCGGCCGGGCGGCCCGGCCGTCGGAACTACTCCGGCGGCAGGACGTGGCGCGCGGCGATCTGCTTCGCCGTGTCCGAGTCGGGCCCGGGCTGCGGGACGAAGATCGCCTCACGGTAGTAGCGCAGCTCGGCGATGGACTCGCGGATGTCGGCGAGCGCACGGTGGTTGCCGCTCTTCTCCGGACTGTTGAAGTACGCCCTCGGGTACCAGCGGCGGGCCAGCTCCTTGACCGAGGAGACATCGACGATCCGGTAGTGCAGATGGCTCTCCAGGGCCGGCATGTCCCGCGAGAGGAATCCCCGGTCGGTGGAGACCGAGTTCCCGCACAGCGGCGCCTTGCCGGGCTCCTTGACGTGCTCGCGCACGTAGGCGAGGACCTGCGCCTCGGCGTCGGCGAGGGTCGTGCCGCCGGCCAGGGCGTCGAGGAGGCCGGAGGACGTGTGCATCTGGCGCACGATCTCGGGCATGGTCTCCAGCGCCGCCTCCGGCGGGCGGATGACGATGTCCACGCCGTCGCCGAGCACGTTCAGTTCCGAGTCGGTGACCAGTGCGGCCACCTCGATGAGTGCGTCGTCCGTCAGCGAGAGCCCGGTCATCTCGCAGTCGATCCACACCATGCGATCGTTCATGCGTCCTACCTTAGGGGGTGGCTCCCGGTTCCCTCCCGGTTCGGACCGGGACAGGCTGACGGGCGGCCCGGGCGAACGCCGACGGGCGCCCGGGAGAGGTACCCCCGGACGCCCGTCGGATTGATCGTGCGCGGCTTGTGGCGCGCGCGGTCCTGCCCGCCCCCTAGGGGGCGCTGCGCTGACCCGGCAGGGCCGGGCGGCCGGAGGCGTACATGTCCGACTGCGGCTTGCCCGGGTCCAGCGGCCCACCGGGCCGCCGGAGGACCGGCGCGCCCTGCGGAGGCACCAGCGGGTCGAGCACCGCCGTCGTCGTCTCGGCCTGCGGGCGCCTGGCCCGGTAGGCCGCGCGGTACGCGGCCGGCGAGGAGCCGAGCTGGCGGCGGAAGTGCCCGCGCAGCGCCACCGGGGAGCGGAAGCCGCAGCGACCCGCGACCTCGTCGACCGAGTAGTCGGAGGTCTCGAGCAGCCGCTGAGCCTGCAGCACCCGCTGGGTGATCAGCCACTGCAGCGGGGCGGACCCCGTCAGCGAGCGGAACCGCCGGTCGAACGTACGCCGTGACATGTACGCGCGGGCCGCGAGCGTCTCCACGTCGAACTGCTCGTGGAGGTGCTCAAGAGCCCAGGCGACGACCTCCGCGAGCGGGTCGGCGCCGATCTCCTCAGGTAAAGACCTGTCGAGATAGCGCTCCTGACCGCCGCTGCGCCGCGGCGGGACGACCAGCCGGCGCGCCAGGGCGCCCGCGGCCTCCGCGCCGTGGTCGGTCCGCACGATGTGCAGACACAGGTCGATTCCGGCCGCGGTGCCGGCCGAAGTCAGTACGTCCCCGTCGTCGACGAAGAGCTCCCGCGGGTCCACATGGACCGACGGATAGCGCTTGGCGAGCGTCGGCGCGTACATCCAGTGGGTGGTGGCCGGGCGGCCGTCGAGCAGCCCGGCGGCGGCGAGCACGAACGCGCCGGTGCACAGACCGACGATCCGCGCGCCCTCTTCGTGTGCCCGGCGCAGCGCTTCGAGCGCCTCCGGCGGTGGCGGCGAGGTGATCGACCGCCAGGCCGGTACGACGACGGTTCCGGCGCGACTGATCGCGTCCAGGCCGTACGGCGCGGTCAGTTCGAGGCCCCCTGTGGTCCGCAGCGGGCCGTCCTCGCCGGCACATACGAGCAGCCGGTAACGCGGTACTCCGGCGTCCTGCCGGTCGATGCCGAACACGGAGAGCGGGATGGAGCTCTCGAAGATGGGGCCGCCGCTGAACAGCAGCACCGCGACTACTTCGCGGCGGCGGCGCCCGGACAGCTTCCGTGCGGCCTCCGTTACGGCGGAGTCCTGGCTCATGACGCTAAGCCCCCCTCGGTGTTCGCGTCTCCCTGGTCCTGTCGCTCCTGCACGATTCCCCTCGGTTTTGCACGAGACCCCAGTCTTCGATACCCATGATCGAATCTACTGTGTTCCGTGGCGCCGGCGTGACAAGTTCTCCATCCGGCACATTGTCGACAAGGCAACTTGGCGCGAAGCATTCGATCACGAAGCGTTCCACTCGTGGGCCGCGCAGGGAAGTGCGCGTGGCCCGCATGGCCCGTCCCCGTAGGGTGCGCGGGCCCGGCCCGAGCCTTTCCGGCCTGGTGGCACCAGGGTTGAGGGGTCATTCCGCCAAGGACTCGCCGACATCTGGAACTTGGCTGAAATCATATGGGTGCGGGTGTGCGAATGCGTCAGCTTCGCGGGGGGTGCGTCAGCCCTGACGGTGGTTTCGGCCGCCGTGCGAGCGACGCGCTCGGGGCGCCGTCGCCTCGGCGCGCAGACCGCGCTCCGCACGGCGCAGCAGCACCCGGCAGACCGCCGTCACCGCGGCGAGCCCGACCGCCGTTCCGGCGGCCCCGCCCAGCGAGGTGCCGTAGACCACGAGGACGACCGGGACGAGGACGCAGCAGAAGACCGCCCAGCGGACGACGTCGCCCGCCGACTCCGCCGCCGAGTCCGCCGCGCCGCCCGGAGCGCTCCCCGCCGTGCTCCCTGCCGCGCTCCCCGCCGTGCTCCCCGGCGGCTCCGGGGAGCGTCGCCGGCCGGGTCCGCGCGCCGGGGCGGGGGAGGGGGCGGACGTGTGGAGGTCGGCGGGGCGGGCGGTGGCGGCGGCCGTTGGTGCGGGCACGGGCGGGGCTCCCTGCGACGGTGACTGGACCTGTGGCAACGAGAAGCGGAACGTTCCGGTCACTGCGAGGGGCGTCCGTTTGGCCCTCCGTACGGACACCTGGAGGGACAGCTGTAGGGCACAGGCGGCATTGCCATAACGGGACGGGCTCGTGCATGCTCCCTGGAACGCCGTGCGAGCGCCGGGTGCGAGCCCGGACGGCTCTGGGCGGGAGAGGAGTGTCGCCGTACCCTTGGGGGTATGGGCTTGGGAAGATGATTCCCGGACACAGCTCCGCCGCCAATCCGTTGTTCCGTACGACGTACTCCACTTTCCCTTCCCACAAGGATCTTCTTCGCCGAGACACCGATGGCCGGTCACGAATTCCCCGAACCCGCGGACCGCAAGCGCGTCGCCGACTCCACGGTCGACCCCCTCGCGGTGGAACAGCCACGTCACTCCTGTGATCCCGCCTTCCGGCACGGAGTGGTCGTCGGTTTCGACGGCTCGACGTCCAGTGAGCGAGCCCTCGCGTACGCCATCGGCATGGCCAGGCGTTCCGGCTCCGGCCTGATCATCGTGCACGTCGCCAACCGGCTCCCCACCACCGTCTGGGCGGGGTGCGAGCCGCCGGTCTTCGTCGACGTCCCGGACCACCGCACCGAGGTGCTCGGCCTGGAGCTCGCCTGCGCGGACTATCTGGCCGAGGTGCCCTGGATCCTCGTCGAGCGCGGCGGCGACATCTGCCACGAGCTGGAGGAGGTCGGCCGGGAGTACTCGGCCGACGCGATCGTGGTCGGCTCGACGCACGGGATCGTCGGCCGGATCTTCGGCTCGGTGGCGGGCCGGCTCGCCAAGCGCGCGCAGCGGCCCGTGATCGTCATCCCGTGATCGTCGCCCTGTAATCGTCGGGCCCCGACAGCCGCCCCCTGGGCTTCATCTTCTCGACACTTCGTCAACTCCCTTGATACGGCGATAATTTCTGCCGCCGTCAGGTGATTTGTGCGCTTGTGAAGGGTAGTTAAAAGTCACCGGAACAAGCAGCTCACGCAGCACAACTGCCCACTTGAAGGGAGCCCGCCGTGGACAACGACGTCGCCGCGGGAAACACGACCTCCACTCTCGGCCACCTCGCGCTCGGACTGACTCTGCTGGCCTTCGGCGTCGGCAGCACCGGCGTGATCGACAACGTCGCGGCGTCGGACGCCGCATCCCTCGCCACCTGGGTCGGCGGGGTGGCGCTCTTCCTCGTCGGCCTGCTCGCCCTGCGCGCCGGCAACGGCGGTGAGGGCACGGCCTATTCGGCGCTCGGCGCCTTCTGGTTCACCTGGGGGACCGGAGTCGGCGACGGCGGTTCGGCCGAGGCCACCGGTCTCTTCCTGCTGCTGTGGGCGCTCCTCGCGCTCACACTGACCATGGCCGCCGCGGGCAGCGGTCTGTTCGGACAGGGCGTCTACGGGCTGCTGTTCGTCGCGCTGCTGCTGCTCGGCATCGGCGCACTCGCCGACAACGGCGGTCTGGCGAAGGCGGGCGGCTGGGTCGCCGCGGTGGCGGGCCTCGTGGCCTGGTACGGCGCGACGGCGGCGGTGGCCCACTGGCCGACCTCGCTGAGCCGCTCGGGCCGTAGCGCGGCCGCGGCGAGCTGACGACAGCCGCCTGACGACAGCCGCCTGACGGCAGACGGCAGACGGCAAGGCAACGACAGAAAGCGGTCCCCGCGCACCGACGAGGTGCGCGGGGACCGCTTTCGTGTCCGGCCGGGCGTCCGGCCCTCCGGGGACAGGTCCGGAATGCGGGCGGACGGGCTTTCCCGGCCGTGGTCGAGAGCTCCGGGTGACAGGCCCGGCGGCTGCTACTCGACCGTGACGGACTTGGCCAGGTTGCGCGGCTTGTCGATGTCGCGGCCCATGGCGAGCGCCGTGTGGTAGGCGAGGAGCTGGAGCGGGATGCCCATCAGGATCGGGTCCAGCTCGTCCTCGTTCTTCGGCACGACGATGGTGTGGTCGGCCTTCGCCTGCGGCTGGTGCGCGACCGCGAGGATGCGGCCGCTGCGGGCCTTGATCTCCTCCAGGGCGGCGCGGTTCTTCTCGAGCAGGTCGTCGTCGGGGACGATCGCGACGGTCGGCAGGGCCGGCTCGATCAGCGCGAGCGGGCCGTGCTTCAGCTCGGAGGCCGGGTACGCCTCGGCGTGGATGTACGAGATCTCCTTGAGCTTCAGGGAGGCCTCGAGGGCGACGGGGTAACCGCGCACGCGGCCGATGAACATCATCGACTGGGCGCCGGCGTACTCCGCGGCGATCTTCTTGATCTCTTCCTCGGTCTCGAGGATCTCGCTGATCTGCCCGGGCAGCTTGCGCAGACCCTCGATGATCCGCTTGCCGTCGGTGACCGACAGGTCGCGGATGCGGCCGAGGTGCAGGGCGATCAGCGCGAAGGCGGTCACCGTGTTGGTGAAGCACTTGGTGGAGACGACGCAGACCTCCGGGCCGGCGTGCACGTAGACGCCGCCGTCGGCCTCGCGGGCGATGGCGGAGCCGACCACGTTGACGACGCCGATGACACGGGCGCCCTTGCGCTTGAGCTCCTGCACGGCGGCGAGCACGTCGTACGTCTCACCGGACTGGGAGACGGCGATGTAGAGGGTGTCGGGGTCCACGACCGGGTTGCGGTAGCGGAACTCCGAGGCCGGCTCGGCGTCGGCGGGGATACGGGCCATGGACTCGATGAGCCCGGCGCCGATGAGACCGGCGTGGTACGAGGTGCCGCAGCCGAGGATCTTGATCCGGCGGATGGTGCGGGCCTCGCGGGCGTCCAGGTTCAGGCCGCCCAGGTGGACGGTGGAGAACCGGTCGTCGATCCGGCCGCGCAGCACGCGGTCGACCGCGTCGGGCTGCTCGGAGATCTCCTTGTGCATGTACGTGTCGTGGCCGCCCATGTCGTAGGAGGCGGCCTCCCACTCCACGGTCTCCGGGGTGGCCGTCGTCGAGGCGCCCGAGGTCGTGTACGTACGGAAGTCGTCGGCCTTGAGGGTGGCCATCTCGCCGTCGTCGAGGGTGACGACCTGGCGGGTGTGGGCGATCAGGGCGGCGACGTCCGAGGCGACGAACATCTCCTTCTCGCCGATGCCGAGGACGACCGGGGAGCCGTTGCGGGCCACCACGATGCGGTCGTTGAAGTCGGCGTGCATGACGGCGATGCCGTAGGTGCCCTCGATGACCTTGAGCGCCTCGCGGACCTTCTCCTCCAGGGTGGTGGCCTGGGAGCGGGCGATCAGGTGGGTGATGACCTCGGTGTCGGTCTCGGACGCGAAGACGACGCCGTCGGCCTCCAGCTTGGCGCGGAGCTCCTGGGCGTTGTCGACGATGCCGTTGTGGACGACCGCGACCTTGTTCTCGGGGTCCAGGTGCGGGTGCGAGTTGATGTCGCTCGGCGCGCCGTGGGTGGCCCAGCGGGTGTGGGCGATGCCGGTGGTGCCGGTGAAGCGCTTGGGGACACGGGCCTCCAGGTCACGGACCCGGCCCTTGGCCTTGACCATCTTCAGGCCGGTGGCCTTCGGGCTGGTGATGACGATGCCGGCGGAGTCGTACCCCCGGTACTCCAGCCGCTGCAGGCCTTCCAGCAGCAGCGGAGCCACGTCGCGCTTTCCGATGTAACCGACAATTCCGCACATAAAAGTCTTACCCCTCCAGGTTGGTGAGTGTGCTCCGTCGTGGCGTCGCCATGACTCAGCCGTAGACGATCCGGCGCAGCTGCCGGAGCGAGAGCTCCGGTGGCGCCACGGCGCGGTGCGGCAACTCGGCCGCGATGCGTTCGAAGATCTCGGCGTTCACGGCGCCACCGGACTGAAGCTCGCGGTGGCGGCGACGGACGAAGTCCTCGGTCGACTCGTCGAAGTACGCCAGCACGTCGAGCACCACCCGGGCCGCCTCACCGCGCTGGAGCGCGGTGCTGCGCACCAGGTGGTCGATGAGGTCGTCATGCGACGGGCGGCGATCGAGCACCTGTGAATACTGAGGGGTTCACCCCACACTTCGCAAGAATCCTGCCCGAATTCGGGCAGACGCCTTCATGATCGCGACGCTGGAGGCGATTGGTCTACACAAATTGGTCTACACCTTGACCGCTGTAGTGGTCCACGGTACGCATGGTGACTGTTCGGATACGCATATCCACAGCCGCGAAGCCCATCGAAGTACATCGAAAGGGACCCATGTCTGTGAGACAGCGCAGAACTCTCCCCCGCGTCCTCGGAGCCCTGCTGCTCCTGACGGCAGCCGGGATCTCCTGCGTCGGAGCCGCCCCCGTCTCCCACTCCGCCGTCGAGACCACCACCCGCCCACTCGGCCAGATCGTCCCCGCCCCGGCCTCCGTGGCACCGGCGGGACAGCCGTACGCGATCACCGCCGCCACCCGCATCCGGATCGACGAGCACTCCCGCGACGCCCGCGCCGTCGCCGACTACCTCGCCGGAATCCTCCGCCCCTCCACCGGCCACACGCTCCCGGTCGTCGACGAGGACGACGCGCGCGGCGGCATCCGGCTCCGCCTCGGCGGGGAGAAGGCGCTCGGCGACGAGGGCTACCGCCTGCAGTCCGGAGTCGACGGCATCACCCTCACGGCCCACCGGCCCGCCGGACTCTTCCGCGGCGTGCAGACCCTGCGCCAGCAGCTCCCGGCGGCCGTCGAGAAGAAGACCGTCCAGCCAGGCCCCTGGAAGGTCGCGGGCGGCACCATCACCGACACCCCGCGCTACGCCTACCGGGGCGCGATGCTCGACGTCTCCCGCCACTTCTTCACCGTCGAGCAGGTCAAGCGGTACATCGACCAGCTCGCCCTCTACAAGGTGAACAAGCTGCACCTGCACCTCTCCGACGACCAGGGCTGGCGCATCGCCATCGACTCCTGGCCCCGGCTCGCCACCTACGGCGGCTCCACCCAGGTCGGCGGCGGCCCCGGCGGCTACTACACCAAGGCCGACTACAAGGAGATCGTCCGCTACGCGGCCTCCCGCCACCAGGAGGTCGTCCCCGAGATCGACCTGCCGGGCCACACCAACGCCGCCCTCGCCTCGTACGCCGAACTGAACTGCGACGGCGTCGCCCCACCGCTCTACACCGGCACCGCCGTCGGCTTCAGCTCCCTGTGCGTGCCGAAGGACATCACCTACGACTTCGTGGACGACGTCATCCGCGAGATCGCCGCGCTCACCCCGGGCAAGTACCTCCACATCGGCGGCGACGAGGCCCACTCCACGACCCACGAGGACTACGTGGCCTTCATGGAGAAGGTCCAGCCGATCGTCGCGAAGTACGGCAAGACCGTCGTCGGCTGGCACCAGCTCACCGGCGCCACGCCCGCCAAGGGCGCCCTCGCGCAGTACTGGGGCCTCGACCGCACGAGCCCCGCGGAGAAGGAGCAGGTCGCCGCGGCCGCGCGGAACGGCACCGGGCTGATCCTCTCGCCCGCCGACCGGGTGTACCTCGACATGAAGTACACCAAGGAGACCAAGCTGGGCCTCGCCTGGGCCGGCTACGTCGAGGTCCAGCGCTCCTACGACTGGAACCCGGCCGCCTACCTCCCCGGCGCCCCCGCCGAGGCCGTCAAGGGCGTCGAGGCGCCGCTCTGGACGGAGACCATCTCCGAGAACGCGCACATCGACCAGATGGCCTTCCCGCGCCTGCCGGGCGTCGCCGAACTGGGCTGGTCCCCGGCGGCCACGCACGACTGGGAGGCGTACAGGACACGGCTCGCCGCGCAGGGGCCGCGCTTCGAGGCCCTCGGGATCGACTACTACCGCTCGCCGCAGGTGCCCTGGGAGTAGGAGGAGTTGTCCCGGACGGAGGTCAGCCGGGTGGGCGGGCTCTGGGTGCGCGGCCGGGTGGTGGCGCGGAGACTGACGGCATGTCCGAGCCGAGAGCGGATCCGCCCCAGCCGGCGCCCGAGCCGGGGGCGGATCCGCCCCAGACCGCGTCCGAGCCGCCGGGGGCGGATCCGTCCCGGTCGGCACCTGAGCCGCCGAGGGCGGATCCGTCCCACCCGGCGCCCGGGCCGCCGGGGGTGTCGTTCATCGACAAGGCGGCGTACGTGGTGGCGCCGGGGACCGCCGTCATCGGCCTGCTGTACTACTTCGGCAGCGTGTACACCGACGCCTACTACACCGCCTTCGGCGTGCCGTCGACCGACCTCCAGCTCTCCGTCCAGGCCTACCTGGCCAAGAGCCCCGAGGCGGTCTTCGGCCCGGTGTGGTTCCTGCTGATCTGCGGCCTGGCCGTGCTCCTGGTGCTCGGCCGGGTCGGCCACACGCTGGCCCGCCCGGGGAAGGAGGGCCGACGTCGCACCGTGTGCCGGTGGTTCCTCGTCGTCGGTCTCCTCATGGCCCTGCTGGGCTTCCCGGTCTTCTTCGGGCAGCGGATTCCCCTGCCGCTCCCCGAGAGCTGGTGGGGGACCCGGTACGTACCGCCCCTCGTGGTGGCCCTGGGCGCCACCCTGGCGTTCTTCGCCGTGCGGCAGCGCCTCCAGCGCAGCGCGGGCAATCCGGACCGGCACGCCGTGACCGCCGAGCGGATGTGGTCCGCGGGCGGCGCCCTGTTGATCGGTCTGCTGGCCATGAGCCTGTTCTTCGGCACGTCCCAGTACGTGGCGGATTCGGGCGAGACCGATGCCTGGACGGCCATCGAAGGGGGGCACGTGGACAGCCTGCCGGTGGTGGTCTATTCGCGCATCGCGATCGTCCACCACGCGAAGGGCATCACGCCCCAGGACTTGGGTACCGGCAAGGACTCGTACCGGTACCAGTACACCGGCTTCCGCCTGCTCGTGAAGTCCCCGTCCCGCTTCTACCTGGTCTCCCACGCCTCGCGGTACGCGGACCATCTGACGGTCGTGCTGCCCGACGACGACACCGTGCGCGTGGAGCTGACCTCGGCCGTCAGGTGAACTCCCCTTCGGGCTCCACCGGGTCGGTCTCGGTCGGGGTGGGGTCCACCGTTTCCGTGTCGGTCGGGGTGGGGTCCACCGTGTCGGTGTCGGTCGGGGTGGGCAGCGACGAGTCGGTCGCCGTGGGCCCGTCCTCGACGGCCTCCCCGGAGAAGGGCACGGCGAGCGCCTCGCCTTCCTCGGTCTCGACGGTCAGCACTCCGGAGTAGGGTCCCGGATCGTACGGCGTGTACTCGAGGACCATCTCGCACTCGCCTTCGGGGGCCAGCGTGCCGCCGCACGTACCGATGCCCGCCGATGCCGAGCCGGTGTCCGGGTCGTCGGGGGCCGCGGTCGGATTCAGGAAGCGCATGGGCCGGCTCGTGGTGTTGCGGACCTTCACCTTCCCGCCCGTCGGCTTGTGCACCTTGGCGGTCGGAACGCGGACCGGGGCGGCCTCACCGCCCCCGCCCCCGTCCTTCCCCGGGAAGACGGTCCCCAGCGTGCCGCCCGATTCCGATTCCGAGGCCGGCGGCGCGGTGGTCTCCGTGGGCGTCTCGCCACCTACCGGGCCGTCCCCTCCGCCCCCGCAGGCGGCCGATGTGGCAAGGGCCACGACCAGTGCCGTTCCGGCCAGGCCACGGGCGATTCGAGTCCTCACGGCGTCAGCACCTCCGCTCCCGGCCGGTGCGGCCCGGCCCGCGATCAACCTTCCACAGCGACGGTGCGTAACCGACGCGTTCGGTGCGGTGACACAGGGTGATCGCCTGAATGGCGGGGGGACGTGGTGGCCGGTGCCGGTCGGCGAGGGCCGGGTGACGCCGACCGGCGGTCTCGGGGCCGTACCGTCAGGCGAACCGCGCGATCGGGTTCACCAGGTCGCCGACGAGCTGCAGCGCAGCCGACGGGTCCGCCAGGTCCACCATCTGCCTGTTGTCGCGCAGCTGGAGGCGGTTGAGCGCGGAGAGCGCGAAGGTCTCCGCGAACATGTCGTACCGCTCGAACTTCTCCGCCAGCTCCGGCTTCGACTCCTGGTACGCGCGCACGCACTCCGCGACCGTCCGCCAGAAGGCGTCCTCCGCGAGCGTCCCCTCCGCCGCCAGCGTCGCCGCGAAGAAGCGGAAGAAGCAGTCGAAGACGTCCGTGAAGATCGACAGCAGCTTCATGTCCTCGGGGACGTCCGCCCGGATCCGCTCCACCGCGGGCGGCAGCACCGCCGTCGGGTCCATCACACAGATCTCCTCGGCGATGTCCTTGAACACCGCCCGGACGACCGCGCCCCGCTCGTCGAGAACCAGGATCACGTTCTCGCCGTGCGGCATGTAGACCAGGTCGTACACGTAGAAGCTGTGCAGCACCGGCAGCAGGTACGCGTCCAGGTAGCCGCGCAGCCACTCCGTCGGAGCGAGCCCCGAGTCCGCGATCAGGGCGCCCGCGAAGGACGCGCCCGCGTGGTCGACGTGGAGCAGCGAGGCCATCGTCGCGAGCCGCTCGCCGGGAGCCAGTGAGGCCACCGGAGACTCGCGCCAGAGCGCGGCGAGCATCTTGCGGTACGGGGAGTAGCGGTCGGTGGCCGCCTCGTACTCCAGGTGCCGGTAGCCGACCGCCGCCCGCTCGCGGATGATCGAGAACCGGGCCTCCTTGAAGACGGAGTCGGCGTCGATCAGCCCCGCCAGCCAGTCGTTGATCGCCGGGGTCGCCTCCATGTACGCGGCCGAGAGCCCGCGCATGAAGCCCATGTTGAGGACCGATATCGCCGTCTTCACGTAGTGCTTGGCCGGATCCGCGGTGTTGAAGAACGTACGGATCGACTGCTGCGCCAGATAGGCGTCGTCGCCCTCGCCCAGGTACACCAGGCGCTGCTGGGCGACCTCGGCGGCGAAGGTGACGGACAGCTTGTTCCACCACTGCCAGGGGTGGACCGGCATCAGCAGGTAGTCGGCCAGGTCGAGGCCCCGCTCGGCGAGGACCGCGGCGAAGCCGTCCACCGCGCCGTCGCCCAGCTCGGCGCGGACGAAGCTCTCGTACGCGATGTCCGCGCCGGCCGTGAAGGTGGTGCGATCGCGGCGCGCGGCCAGCCAGATCAGATGGATAGGGGCGGCGGCCTCGGGCGCGTACGCGTGGTACTCGTCGACGCCGAAGCCCAGCCGGCCGTTGTTGGCGACGAAACAGGGGTGGCCCTCGGTCATCCCCGTCTCGATCGCCTGGAAGTCGGCCCGGGCCAGCTCGGCGGCGGTGACCGGCGGCTTCGTGGCCTTGTACGCCGTACCGGACAGGGTGGAGGAGATCTCCTCCAGATAGACCGGCAGGACCTCGTCGCTCAGGCCGAGCGAGCCGCGCAGCTCGGTGATGAACTGCAGCGCGTCGAGCGGGAGGTGCTCGTCGCCCCGGTGGCGGCTGATCGAGGCGGCGTCGACCTGCCAGTGGTCCAGCGCGTACCGGTCGGCGGCGAAGCGGTACTCGACCGTGCCGTCGTCGCTACGGACCCGGTAGCGGTTCCCGCCGAGCTCCTGCGGGTTGAGCAGACGCTCGTGCGCGAACTCGGCGAGACCCTTGCGGATCAGCGCACGGTTGGCGTCCGCCCAGCGGGCGGGGGTGAGGTGCGCGACGGGGTCGGCTACGGGTGAGGGGCGGCGGGTCATACGGTGGCTCATTCGGTCGGTCCCACGGTGGCTCATACGGTGGCTCCCATGGCTTCCGTGGCTCCCACGGCGGCTTCGAACTGGGAGCGGGTGCAGAAGGACAGCAGCGCCTTCTTCTCCGGCTTCTGGATCTCACGCTCGGCCACGAAGCCGACGACCTCGTTGAGCGCGTGGACGGCCTTGTTGGACACGTCCGGCTCGACGACGACCCGCTCGGTCGCCGGGTCGGCGAACAGCTCGGCCATCACGGCGGTGATCACCCGGCGGGTGAAGCCGTGCACGGGGGTGTCCGTGGGCGCGACGAGGAAGTGCATGCCGACATCGCCGGGCCGCGGCTCGTACAGGCCGACCAGCTCCAGCTGGGAGGGGTCGTACCGCTCCATCAGGACGGCGGGCTCCCCGTCCACGAGGCCTATGAAGGCTTGGTGGTACGGGTTGGCGGCGAACGCCATGTACTCGCGCTCGACGTCCTGGAGCGCGGCGTCCTGCATCATCCAGAAGGCGGCCTTGGGGTGCGTGACCCAGGCGTGGACCAGCTCGGCGTCCGCGAGCGGGTCGAGGGGGCGGAAGCGGATGGTCGTACGGCTGGCCGTGGGGTTCGTGGGGTTCGTGGGGTTCGTGGGGTTGGTCGTGGTGCTGGTCACGCGGCGAACTCCTGGAACGCGATGGTCTTCTCGACGGGGTAGTACTCGCGGCCCAGCATCGCTCCGATGATGTACGCGTTGCGGTACGCACCCATGCCCAGGTCGGGCGAGGTGATGGAGTGGGTGTGGACGCTCGCGTTCTGCAGGAAGACGCGGCGGCCGGTGGTGTCGATCGAGTAGTTGCGGGCCACGTCGAAGCGGCCCTGCGAGTCCCAGCGGAGCCGGTCGCGGACCGGCTCCAGGAACGCGGGGACGGAGTACCTGTACCCGGTCGCGAGGATCAGGCCCTCGGTGTCGAGCGTGAAGTCCTTGCCCTGCTCCTCCTGGTGGAAGCCGAGCGTGTACGTACCGCTGGTGTCGTCGTACGCGGCCGAGTGCAGGGCCGAGTTGGTGAGCAGGCGGGTGGGGACGGGGCCGGCCAGGTTCTTCTGGTAGAGCAGGTCGAAGATGGCGTCGATCAGCTCGCCGTCGATGCCCTTGAACAGGTTCTTCTGCTGGTTCTCCAGGCGGTAGCGGGTCTGCTCGGGCAGCGCGTGGAAGTAGTCCACGTACTCCGGCGAGGTCATCTCCAGCGTCAGCTTGGTGTACTCCAGCGGGAAGAAGCGCGGGGAGCGCGTCACCCAGTTGAGCCGGTAGCCGTGGACGTCGATCTCGGAGAGGAGGTCGTAGTAGATCTCCGCCGCGCTCTGGCCGCTGCCGACCAGGGTGATCGACTTCTTCTTCTGCAGCTCCGCCTTGTTCGGGACGTAGCGGGAGTTGTGGATCGCGTCGCCGCCGAGCCCCTCGCAGGAGGCGGGGACGTACGGCGGGGTGCCGGTGCCGAGCACGAGCCGGCGGGCGCGGAACGTCTCGCCGCCCTCGGTCCTCACCACGTACTCCTCGCCGGCCTCGTCGTACGAGACGGAGGCGACGGTGGTGGAGAAGCGGATGCTGCCCAGCTGGTCGGCGGCCCAGCGGCAGTAGTCGTTGTACTCGGTGCGCAGCGGGTAGAAGTTCTCGCGGATGTAGAAGGAGTAGAGCCGCTTCTTCTCCTTCAGGTAGCTGAGGAAGGAGTACGGCGAGGTCGGGTCGGCGAGCGTGACCAGGTCCGACATGAACGGGGTCTGGAGGTGGGAGCCCTCCAGGAACATCCCGGAGTGCCACTCGAAGTCCGGCTTGGACTCCAGGAACAGGCCGTTCAGCTCGTCGATCGGCTCGGTCAGGCAGGCGAGACCGAGGTTGAACGGACCGAGCCCGATGCCGATGAAGTCGTACGTGGTGGCGGTCGGCGTCGTCATCGGCGTCGGCATCGTCGGCATCGTCGTCATCGTCGTGTCAGGCGTGGACAAGGTCTCTCCCAGGTACTGCTCGGCGTGGCCGGCTATCAGATCGAGGACGGCGGCGATGTCGGCCACGGTCGTCTCGGGGTTGAGCAGGGTGAACTTGAGGTACTGACGGCCGTCGACCTTGGTCCCGGCGACGACGGCCTCGCCGGAGGCGAAGAGCGCCTTGCGGGCGTAGAGGTTGGCGCGGTCGATCTCCGCGGGGGACGTGACGGCCTCGGGGATGTAGCGGTAGACGAGCGTCGACAGCTGCGGCTGCACGACCACGTCGTAGCGCGGGTCGGCGGCGATCAGATCGAACCCGGCCCTGGCCAGGTCGCAGACCTCGTCGAAGAGCTCGCCGACACCGTCGGCGCCCATCACGCGCAGGGTCATCCAGAGCTTGAGCGCGTCGAAACGGCGTGTGGTCTGCAGCGACTTGTCGACCTGGTTGGGGATCTGCTCGGCGACGGTCCGGAGCGGGTTGAGGTAGTCCGCGTGGTACGTGGCGTGGCGCAGGGTGGCCCCGTCGCGGACGAGGAGGGCGGAGGAGCTCACCGGCTGGAAGAAGGACTTGTGGAAGTCGACGGTGACGGAGTCGGCCCGCTCGATGCCGTCCAGGAGGTGGCGACGGGTGCGCGAGGCGAGCAGCCCGCAGCCGTAGGCGGCGTCGACGTGCATCCAGGCGCCGTACTCGTCGGCCAGGGCGGCGATCTCGTGCAGCGGGTCGATGGAGCCGAAGTCGGTGGTGCCGGCGGTGGCGACGATCGCCATCGGGGTCAGCCCCTCGGCGCGGCAGGCCTCCAGCTCGGCGGCGAGGACGACGGACTGCATGCGGCGGGTCCGGTCGACGGGGATGGAGATGACGGCGTCGGGGCCGAGGCCGAGGAGGCCGGCGGACTTCTGGACGCTGAAGTGGCTGCAGTCGGAGGTGAAGATCCGCAGCTTGGAGAGGTCGTTCGTCTTCGCCTCTTCGCGGGCCAGGAGGAGGGCCTGGAGGTTGGACTGCGAACCGCCGCTGGTGAAGACGCCGTCGGCGGAGGCGCTGTCGACGGAGGCGCTGTCGGACCACTGGTCGAAGCCGATGCGGTTGGTGGTCCAGTTGATGAGCTTGCGCTCGATGAGGGTGCCGCCTGCGCTCTGGTCCCAGGTGTCGAGCGAGGAGTTGACGGCGGAGAGGACGGCCTCACCGAGCAGGGCGGGGATCACGACCGGGCAGTTGAGGTGGCCCAGGTAGCGGGGGTGGTGGAAGTAGACGGCGTCGCGGAGGTAGACGCTCTCCAGCTCGTCGAGGGCGGCGGAGGAGTCGCCGAGCGGCTTGTCGAGGTCGACGGCGTCGACGGTGGGGGCCAGCGCGGCCGGGGTGACACCGGTGAACGGACGGCGCGTCGTGGCGAGTTTCCTCGCCACCCGCTCGACTCCTTCGGTGACGCAGCGCCGGTAGCTCTCCGCCGTGGCGTCGTTGAGCAGGTGCGAGCGCATGGGGATGGTCCTCCGGACGGGAGAGGTGAGGGGTGGGGTGGGGTGGGGGGTGGCAATGCCTAAGGCAGCAATGCTTAAGTAAGGTTAGCCTAACCTAACTTTGCTATGCAAAGGACCCCCCACCCTTGAGGGGTGAGGGGTCGTGGTGTGGCGGGGGAGTGCTGGAGGGGGTGGTGTAGGGGGTGGTGGAGGGGCGGTACTGCGCCTCCTCCTACGCCTCTTCCTGCGCGTCTACCTAGGCGTCTTCCTGCGTCTCGTCCGGCGTCTCGCGCAGAGCGTCCTCGGAGAGGCCCTTGCGCCAGTAGCCGACGAACGTGACGCGCCTGCGGTCGAGTTCACGATCGCGTACGAAGTGGCGGCGCAGCTCCTTCACGGAACCGGACTCGCCCGCGATCCAGACGTACGGAGCCACGCCCGGCAGTTCGGCGCCGCGCACCGCCGCCACGGCGGACGGCGCGCCCTCCTCCCGTACGAGCCAGGTGACGGTGGCGTCGGCCTGCGTCGTCAGCTCGATCCGGTCGCCGGAGAACGGGACTTCGAGGTAGACCTGCGCCCGCGTCCCCGCCGGCAGCCACTCCAGGATCGCCGCGGCGGCCGGCAGGGCCGTCTCGTCCGCCCAGAGGAGGACCGAATCGGCGTCGGCCGGGAGCCGGAAGCGTACGGCGGTGTTGTCGGCGACCGCCGGGCCGAGCACGACGACCTTGTCGCCGGGACCGGCCTGCTGCGCCCAGCGGCAGGCCGGGCCGCCGTCCTCGTGGAGCGCGAAGTCGATGTCGAGCTCGTTCGGCCCTTCGGGCTCGCCGCGCTGCTCGCGGACGGTGTACGAGCGCATCACGGCCCGCTCGCCGTCCGGCATCGCGCGCCAGGCGCCCAGGATCGCGTACATGTCCGGGTTGTCCAGCGGCGGCAGGACGGGGGCGTCCTGGCCGGGATGCGGCAGGAAGAGGGAGAGCGACTGGTCGCGGCCCCCGGAGGCGAAGGACTTCAGGTCCTCACCGGTGAAGGTCACGCGGACCAGGGACGGGCCGAGCCGCCTCGTCCGGTCGACCTGGAGGGAGAAGAACTGGAACGGGGCGGTCTCGGCGTTCGTCATGGGTCAGGACACCTTCTTCGCGTTCTCCAGGGCCTTGGCCAGGTCCTCCAGGATCGGCGCGCACTTGGCGTACGAGTAGATCGGCTCGGTCACCCGCGGGATGACCTGACCGGCCTTGACGGCGGGCAGCGCGGCCCACGTCGGCTTGGCCTTGAGCGCCTCGGGCTGGAGGGCGGAGGTGCGGTTGTCGAGCATGATGATGTCGGCCTGGTACTTGTCGACGTTCTCCCAGCTCAGGCCCTCGAACCAGCCGCCCTGGTCGAGCGCGGTGGGCGTGACCAGGTTGACGCCGAGCTCCTTGAAGTAGAGCGTGTCGGTCGGCCGGACCGGGGTGGAGACGTAGAACAGGTCGGGGGATCCGGAGCCGATCAGGACCTTGATGTCCTTCTTGCCCTTGGCGGCCTGCCGGACGCGCTCGGCGGCCGCCTCGAAGCGGGCCTTGTCGTCCTGGATCTGCTTGGTCTTCACATCGGCGCCGAGGGAGGCGGCGAGGTCGACGTGGCGCTGGAGCACGGACGGCATGGACTTGTCCGAGGCCCACAGGGCGACGCTCGGGGCGACCTTGAGGATCTTGTCCTTCTGCTCGGCCGGGACGTACCAGAGGTCGTTCTTCTCCCACATGTCCGTGATGAGGAGGTCCGGGTTGAGCTTGAGGTACTCCTCGATCTTGAACTCGCCCCAGACGTTGCCGATGACCTTGACCTTCGTGACGTCGAGGTCGCCCGCCTGGACGTCCGGCTTCACCTCGCCCGTCTTCGGGTCCTTGACCGTGGTCGGACCGAAGACGCCCTTCACCTCGATGCCGAAGTCCTTGAGGGCGGCGGCCATGCCGGTGAAGGCGACGATGTTCTTCGGGGTGGACGTCGCCGAGACGGCGGTGCCGCGGTCGTCGGTGAACTTCCAGGGGCCCGCCTTCTCCGTGGTGCCGGAGGAGGAGCCGCCGCCGTCCTGCGTCTTGGTGCCACAGGCGGCAAGCGCGGCGCCGAGCCCGAGGGCGCCGCCCGCGGCGAGCAGGCCGCGGCGGGTGAGGGAGGTGACTCGGGCGTTGCTGGGCATGGCGAGGTCGCTTTCGGTACGGGTACGAGCCGGGTACGAGCCGGGTACGAGCCCGGTACGGCCGGGGTAAGTGGAAGGTAGGTTAGCCTAACCTCATGTCGGCCAGGGGGTGGGGGTGGCCGGGGTGATGGGGGTGATTGGGGTGATGGGGGTGGTTGCGGTGGTGAGGGCTGGTGGGGGCTGAGGTGCGGGTGCGTCGCACTCGAACCACACCGTCTTGCCCCCGGCGGACGGCTCCACGCCCCACCGATCGGTCACGGCCTCGACGAGCGTGAGCCCGCGCCCGCCCTCCGCGAGCGGCTCGGTGGCCTTCGCGTACAGCGGCCCGGATGTCGTATCGGCGACCTCCACCCGGAGCCCGTGCGGCTCCCGCAGGATCAGCACGGTGCAGCGCCGCCCGGGGACGTGTCGTACGACGTTGGCGACGAGTTCGGTGAGCGCGAGTTCGGCGGCGTCGACGAGGTGGTCGAGCGCCCAACGGCTGAGGAACATGCGCAGGATGCGCCGCATGTGACCGGCGGAGTGCTCACCGACGGTGAAGCCCATGCGGTAGCTGTTCCGAAGTTCCGCCGGATAGAGGTCAGTTGCGTGATTCATGCCACCAGGGTGGGGCGGGCTGGTTACGCTCGGCTACGGACCGAAACGAACGCAGTGATGCGTGAGCTTGGGGGTGACCTCGTCGTGGTCAACATCCGCAGTCTGGATCCCAGCGCCTCGCCGCTGGACTATTACGGCTCGGAACTCCGCCGGTTGAGGGAGGAGGCGGGGCTGAAGCAGCAGCAGTTGGGAGACATCGTCTTCTGCACGGCGTCGCTGATCGGCCAGATAGAGACGGCGAAGAAGGTCCCCACGCGCGAGTTCTCGGAACGGCTGGACGCGGCGCTGATGACGGGCGGGCTGTTCTCGCGGCTGGTGGGGCTGGTGCTGAAGAGCCAGTTGCCTACGTGGTTCCAGCCGTATGCGGAGCTGGAGGCGACGGCGACGTACATCTCTACGTATCAGGCGCAGTTGGTGTATGGGTTGTTGCAGACGGAGGAGTACGCGCGAGCGGTCCTGGCGACCGGGCTGCCCAACGACCTCGAAGGACTGGTGGCAGGCCGGATGGAGCGCCAGCGCATTCTGAGCAGAGAGCAGCCGCCGATGACCTGGGTGGTTCTCGACGAGGCGGCGTTGCATCGGCCGATCGGTGGCCGGGAGGTCATGCGAGCCCAACTCGCGTCCATGTTGGAGCTCCGAGCCAACCGCTGGCTGCGGATCCAGGTGTTGCCCTTCGCAGCGGGGGAACACGCCAGCTTGATCGGCACCTTCAACTCGTTACGGTTCGAAGGTGATCCGGACATCGTCTACACGGAGGACCTCATCTCGGGCCACATGACCGCGAATCCCGAAACGGTCAGGGAAGCCGCCCTTCGTTACGCTCACTTGCAGGCTTCCGCCCTCTCCGTGGAGGATTCAGCGGATCTGATCATGCGCGTGATGGAGGAACGTTATGGGGACCAATCGGGGCCTGACCAGCGCGCGGTGGCGTAAGTCCAGCTACAGCGGCAACACGGGTGGCGACTGCATCGAGTGCGCCCCCCTCGGCGCCGCCGCCTGGCGCAAGTCCTCCTACAGCGGCCCCAACGGCGGCGAGTGCATCGAGGTCGCAGACCTCACCGCTCACATCGCTGTCCGGGACTCCAAGAACCCCGAGGGCCCGGCCTTCCTGGCGACGCCCGCCGCGTTCGCGGTGTTCGTGACGGCCACGGCCGAAGGTCTCCTCGGCTGACGTGGCGAGGGGCCCTCGCGGGCTTCTGGTTCGGCCGCCCTCGTTCTGAGTGTGGCGACCGGAGGCGGTGCGTCAAGGGCGCTCCTTCGTCGCGTCGCTGCGCGATGGCCTGCGGCCACCCTTGACCCACCGCCTCCGGTCGCCTTTTGACACTCGGGGGGCGGCCGGGGGCGTGGCCGCGCGGGGGCTCCCTTGTTCCTGGGCTGGGATCGGCGCGTGCGGGTGTGTGGGTGGGTTGGCGCGGCAGTTGAATGGGGCGGCCCGGCACCGGCTCGGCGTGTGGCGGTGGGTGGGTGGTGGGGATTCATGCCCCGCTGGTCACTGTCCGGTGGGGGCTGGGGCGTACGTAACTGCGCGGAACTCGCGGTAACTCGCAGGGATTGAGGGAGATTCCGGGTGGAGGGGCCGTCGGGGAGGGACTTCGGGGCGGTTGAGGTCGCTCGGGGATGGCGGCTTTAGCATGGGGCCATGTCCGAGATGCCTTCACGGGTTGAACTGCGCCCGCTCACGCTCGCCGACCAGGATGAGTTCTGCTCGCTCGTGAGGGCCAGTGCGGAGCTTCATTCGCCGTGGATGCAGTTGCCTGGGACGGCGGAGGAGTTCCGGGGGTGGATGGGCCGCTTCGGCGACGGTACGAACCGGGGGTATGTGATCCGGGTTCGGGAGACCGGGGTGGCTGCCGGCATGGTGAACATCAACTCGATCATTCGGGGGCGTTACCAGGGCGCGTCGATCGGCTATGCGGCGTTCGCTCCGTCTGCGGGGCGGGGATATATGGCCGAGGGGCTGACGGCCGTTCTGCGGCACGCCTTCGACGATCTGCGGCTGCATCGGGTGGAGGCGAACATTCAGCCGGGCAACAAGGCGTCCTTGGCCTTGGTGCAGCGTCTGGGGTTTCGGTACGAAGGCCTGTCGCCCGACTATCTCTTCATCGACGGGGCCTGGCGCGACCACGAGCGTTGGGCCATCACCGCACCGGCTCCCTGGACGCCCGATCCCTCCCTGCCTGCGGTCTAGGGGCTGTCGGTAGCGTAGTGATCATGGAATCGTAGAGACCAGGCGCCGGCTGATCCGGCCGCTACCGAGGACATGCTCGAGGAGAACCTCCACCTGACTGAAGCCGGCGAGGCTGCCAGGGTCCGGTTGCGCAGGCTGGTCACGGAGCTGCGCGCGGAGGTCCACAAGGGCATCAGCGACGAGGAGTACGTGGCCGCGCTCAAGGTGCTGCAAGTGATGATCGCCAACGTCCAGGGAGACGGGGCCTCCTAGTACTCCAGCCGTAGATCGTGATCTTCATGCCCGAGTGGCTTGTGCATGGTCGTGGCCGGCCTGGGATCGGGCCTGGCGGCGGCACCGCCAGTCGCACAGGCCCCGGCCCCTGCGGAGAGCTTCTGCCAGGCCCGCTCGGGCACCTTCTTGGCCAGGGTGTCCGCACGGAACCTCCCCGCCCTGGTGGTGACTTCGTGCGACCCGTGTCCTGCCGGCGGGCAGGGTCTACGCTGTGACCTGCGGCCACCGCGTGATCGTTTGTCTTCACACACCGATGATCGACGGGTGGCCGCACCCGTCTCCACAGCGCGTCGGGGTCGCTCAGCGTCCGCCCGCCGTCCTGTGTCAGGAGGACATGTGTGCCGTGGCGAAGTCTGGTGGGTGGAGTTCGACGAGCGGCGGCCGGTCGTGCTGCTGTCGGGAGACGACGCGTCCGGGATCCGGGTGATGCAGGTCGTCGCTCGGGCGGGTGTCGACATCACCGGTCTGGGCGTCGAAGTGACAGTAGGCGCCGTGGAAGGACTGCCCTTCGAAGGCGTGCTTCGGTTCGCGTTGCCGCGTCCGGGCTTTACCCCTTGCACGTGGCTGACCACCGTGTCCCGGGACGACCTGATCGAGCGGGCGGGCGCCCTGTCCTCCGCGAAACTCAGCGAGATCGAGAACGCCCTCCGTCTCGGTGAGCAGGCGAAGGAGTGGACCCCGGCGACGACCGCGAAGCTCAGCGAGATAAGGAACGCCCTCCGTCTCGGTGGACTCGGGTAGGCGGAGAAGGAAACGAACGGCGTGGTCGGTCTCGTCCAGATGATCGACGCTGCCGGCTGCCTCCTCGGCGCCCCTCACGATCGAGATCACGAACTACGGCTGGAGTAGGGCGGCCACCACCAGAGGCCTACGGACAGCCGTCAGCCCTTGAGCCCCCGGCTGCCCGACATGCGCGCCCGCCCCGGCCCCGCCCCCCCCGGTTCACCAGAGGCTCACGCCGTCGGCCCGCCGGAGAGCCTCGGTACCCGGCCCGCCCCGCTTCCCTCGTCACGAACCCGCAAGCCCCAGTTCCCTCGCGATCAGCATGCGCTGGACCTCGCTCGTGCCCTCGCCGATCTCCAGGATCTTGGAGTCGCGCCACATGCGGGCCACCGGGTACTCGTTCATGAAGCCGTAGCCGCCGTGGATCTGGGTGGCCTCGCGGGCGTTGTCGACCGCGACCGTGGAGGAGTACAGCTTCGCGATCGCCGCCTCCTTCTTGAACGGCTCCCCGGCGACCAGCCGCGACGCCGCGTCGCGCCAGCCGATCCGGGCCATGTGGGCCCGCATCTCCATGTCCGCGATCTTGAACTGGATGGCCTGGTTGTCGCCGATCGGGCGGCCGAAGGCGTGGCGTTCCTTCGCGTACTTCACGGACTCGTCCACACAGCCCTGGGCGAGCCCGGTCGCGAGCGCCGAGATCGCGATCCGGCCCTCGTCCAGGATGCGGAGGAACTGCGCGTACCCACGGCCCTCTTCGCCGAGCAGGTTCGCGGCCGGCACGCGGACGTCGTCGAAGGACAGCTCGCGGGTGTCCGAGGCGTTCCAGCCGACCTTGGAGTAGGGCGCGGCGACCGTGAAGCCGGGGGTGCCGGAGGGGACGATGATCGAGGAGATCAGGGGGCGGCCGTCAGGCTTGCGGCCGGTGACGGCCGTGACCGTGACCAGGCCCGTGATGTCCGTACCGGAGTTGGTGATGAAGCACTTCGAGCCGTTGATGACCCAGTCGTCGCCGTCGCGGACGGCGGTGGTGCGGGTGCCGCCGGCGTCCGAGCCCGCGCCGGGCTCGGTCAGGCCGAACGCGCCCAGGATCTCGCCCGAGCACATCCGGGGGAGCCACTCCTGCTTCTGCTCCTCCGTGCCGAAGCGGTAGACCGGCATCGCGCCGAGCGAGACGCCCGCCTCCAGGGTGATCGCCACGGAGGAATCCACGCGGGCGAGTTCTTCGAGCGCGATGCCCAGGGCGAGGTAGTCGCCGCCCATGCCGCCGTACTCCTCAGGGAAGGGCAGGCCGAACAGGCCCATGCGGCCCATCTCGCGGACGATCTCGTACGGGAACTCGTGGCGCTCGTAGTAGTCGCCGATCTTCGGCGCGACGACGTCGTGCGCGAACTCCTCCACGGTGCGGCGGAGTTCCTCGTGCTCTTCGGCGAGCCGGTGGTCGAGGGACATGGGTGACGTCACTCCTTGTGGGAGAGGGCGCGGACGGTACGGGAGGGGCTCGGTCGGCCCAGTTGTTCGGCCATCCACACGCTGGTGGCGGTGAGGGCGGCCAGATCGACCCCGGTCTCGATGCCGAGGCCGTCGAGCATCCACACGAGGTCCTCGGTGGCGAGGTTGCCGGTGGCGCTCTTGGCGTAGGGACAGCCGCCGAGGCCGCCTGCGGAGGCGTCGACGGTGGTGACGCCGTGCTGGAGCGCGGCGAGGGTGTTGGAGAGGGCCTGGCCGTACGTGTCGTGGAAGTGGACGGCCAGACGGGAGGTGGGTACGCCGGCCTCGTTCAGGCTCTGGAGGAGCCGGGTGACGTGACCGGGCGTGGCGACACCGATCGTGTCGCCGAGGCTCAGCTCGTCGCAGCCCATCTCGGCGAGGGCCTTGGTGACGCGGACGACCTGGTCGACGGGGACCGGGCCCTCCCAGGGGTCGCCGAAGCACATGGAGAGGTAGCCGCGGATGCGGAGGCCCTGCTCTATGGCCCGGGTGACGACGGGCTCGAACATGGCGAGGGCCTCGTCGACGGTCCGGTTGAGGTTGGCCTTCGCGAAGGACTCCGTGGCGGAGGCGAAGACGGCGACCTCGCGGGCGCCGAGGGCGAGGGCGCGGTCGAGTCCGCGTTCGTTCGGTACGAGGACGGGGAGACGGGCCGGTACGCCGGTGAGGAGCGGGAACAGGTCCTCGGCGTCGGCCAGTTGGGGCACCCACTTGGGGTGGACGAAGCTGGTCGCCTCGACGGTGGAGAGCCCGGCGGCGGCGAGCCGCCGGACGAACTCGGCCTTCGTGGCGGTCGGGACGACGGTCTTCTCGTTCTGGAGCCCGTCGCGCGGCCCGACCTCGTGGATCCGGACCCGGGCGGGGAGCCCGGGGGCGGGCACGCGCATGGGCAGGCCCGTGGTCATGATTCCTCCCTGGGGGCCACCACGGCGAGGACCTGGTCCATGGCGACGGTGGAGCCGGGGGTGACGTCCAGCTCGGTGACGGTGCCGGCGTGCGGGGCGGAGATGACGTGCTCCATCTTCATGGCCTCGACCACGAGCAGGCTCTGCCCGGCCTCGACCTCGTCCCCGACGGCGACCTTGACGACGGTGACGGTGCCGGGCATCGGCGCGGCCAGCGTGTCGGCGCCGCCGTGCCGGGCGCCGGTGAGGGCGGCGGCGACGGGGTCGTGGTCCTGGACGTGCCAGGAGTCACCGTCCCGGCCGAGCCAGAGCCCCTCGGGGGAGTGGGCGAGCCGGAAGTGGTGGACGAGGCCGTCGAGGTGCACGGTCACGTGGTGGGCGGAGATCTCCCCCACCCCACCCCTGCCGGGGGCGTTGCCGGACACGGCAGGTGCATCGCCGAGCAGGAGCTCGGCGTTCTTGGCCGTGCCGCGAACGCGGCACAGGACCGGGTCCTGACCCGCCACGCGGAAGTGGCGTGGGGTCCAGGCCGGTTGGCCGCCGAGGCGCCAGGCGGTGGGGGTGTCGAAGGGGTCCGTCCAGCCCGTCGAGGCGGGAGTCGGGGGGAACTGGCGTACCAGCGCCGCCGCCGCGTACACCTCCGGCGGGACCGACCCCCCGGTCAGGCTCTCCGCGTCCCGTTCCACCAGGCCTGTGTCCAGGTCGCCCGCGATCACCGATTCGTGGGCCAGCAGCCGCCGCAGGAAGCCCGCGTTGGTCTGGACGCCCAGGGTGACCGTGTCCGCGAGGGCCGCGCGGAGGCGGCGGAGGGCCGTGGGGCGGTCGGGGGCGTGGACGATGACCTTCGAGAGCATCGGGTCGTAGAGGCTCCCGACCTCCGTGCCCTCGCTCAGGCCCGAGTCCGTGCGCACCCCTCCCCCAAGCTCTCCGAGCAGGGGGGACCCCCAGCCCTGCGGCTCGTGCAGGGAGAGGATCGTGCCGCCCGAGGGGAGGAAGCCCCGCGAGGGGTCCTCCGCGCAGATCCGGGCCTCGATCGCCCAGCCGTCGAGGCGGACGTCCTCCTGGGCGAAGGCGAGCGGCTCGCCCGCCGCCACCCGTAGCTGCCACTCGACCAGGTCCAGGCCCGTGATCAGCTCCGTCACCGGGTGCTCCACCTGGAGCCGGGTGTTCATCTCCATGAAGTAGTACGAGGACGGGTCGCCGCCCGGCACGATGAACTCCACCGTGCCCGCGCCCACATAGCCGCACGAACGCGCCGCCTCGACCGCCGCCGCGCCCATCGACTCGCGGAGTTCGGGCGTCAGCAGGACGCTCGGAGCCTCCTCGATGATCTTCTGGTGGCGCCGCTGCAGCGAGCACTCGCGCTCGCCCAGGTGGACCACCCCGCCATGGGCGTCCGCGAGGACCTGGATCTCGATGTGGCGCGGGCGGTCGATCCACCGCTCCACCAGGAGCGTGTCGTCGCCGAACGACGACCGCGCCTCGCGGCGGGCCGCCGCGATCTCGTCCGTCAGCGTCGACAGGTCGCGCACCAGGCGCATGCCCTTGCCGCCGCCGCCCGCCGAGGGCTTCAGCAGGACGGGGGCGCCCAACTCGCGTGCCGCCGCCTCCAGTTCCGGGTCGGCCGCGCCGGGGACGACGGGCACGCCCGCCGCCTTCACCGTCTCCTTCGCCCGGATCTTGTCGCCCATCAGGGAGATCGCGGACGGCGAAGGGCCGATGAAGACCAAGCCCGCCTCCTCGCATGCGCGCGCGAAGGCCGCGTTCTCCGCCAGGAAGCCGTAGCCCGGGTGGACCGCCTGGGCCCCGGTGCGACGGGCCGCGTCCAGGAGCGCGTCGACGGAGAGGTACGACTCCGAGGCCGGTGGCGGGCCGATCCGTACCGCCGTGTCCGCCTCCCGTACGTGACGGGCCTCCGCGTCCGCGTCGCTGTACACCGCGACGGAACGGACGCCGAGCGCGCGGAGGGTACGGATGACGCGGACCGCGATCTCGCCGCGGTTGGCGACGAGCACTGTGTCGAACATGGACTCCCTCACATCCGGAAGACGCCGAACTGGGGGTCACCCAGGGGCGCGTTGGCACAGGCCGTCAGGGCGAGGCCCACCACCTGGCGGGTCTCCATCGGGTCGATGACCCCGTCGTCCCAGAGCCGCGCCGACGCGTAGTAGGCGTTGCCCTGGGTCTCGTACTGCGCGCGGATCGGGGCCTTGAAGGCCTCCTCGTCCTCCGCGCTCCACTCGTCGCCGAGCTGGTCCCGCTTGACGGTCGCGAGGACGGACGCCGCCTGCTCGCCGCCCATGACGGAGATCTTGGCGTTGGGCCACATCCACAGGAAGCGCGGGGAATACGCCCGGCCGCACATCGAGTAGTTGCCCGCGCCGTACGAGCCGCCGACGACCACCGTCAGCTTCGGCACGCGCGTGGTGGCCACCGCCGTGACCATCTTCGCGCCGTGCTTGGCGATGCCGCCCGCTTCGTAGTCCTTGCCGACCATGAAGCCCGAGATGTTCTGCAGGAACAGCAGCGGGATGCCGCGCTGGTCGCACAGCTCGATGAAGTGCGCGCCCTTCTGGGCGGACTCGGAGAAGAGGATGCCGTTGTTGGCGACGATCCCGACCGGGTGGCCGTGGATCCGGGCGAAGCCGGTGACCAGCGTCTGCCCGTACTCGGCCTTGAACTCCTGGAAGCGCGAGGCGTCCACGATCCGCGCGATGACCTCGCGGACGTCGTAGGGGGTACGGGAGTCCACCGGCACCGCGCCGTAGAGCCCCGCCGGGTCGACCTTCGGCTCCTCGACCGGCTCCACCGACCAGGGGAGAGCGCCGCGCGCGGGGAGCGTGGCGACGATGTTGCGGACGATGCGCAGCGCGTGCGCGTCGTCCTCGGCGAGGTGGTCGGTGACTCCGGACGTACGGGAGTGGACCTCGCCGCCGCCCAGCTCCTCCGCCGTGACGACCTCGCCGGTCGCCGCCTTCACCAGCGGCGGTCCGCCGAGGAAGATCGTGCCCTGGTTCCGTACGATCACGGCCTCGTCGCTCATCGCCGGGACGTACGCGCCGCCGGCCGTGCAGGAGCCGAGGACGGCGGCGATCTGCGGGATGCCGGCGCCGGACATCCGGGCCTGGTTGTAGAAGATCCGGCCGAAGTGCTCCCGGTCAGGGAAGACCTCGTCCTGCAGGGGCAGGAACGCGCCGCCCGAGTCCACGAGGTAGAGGCAGGGGAGACGATTCTCCAGCGCCACTTCCTGGGCCCGCAGGTGCTTCTTCACCGTCATCGGGTAGTACGTGCCGCCCTTGACGGTCGCGTCGTTGGCGACGATCACGCACTCCCGGCCGGAGACCCGGCCGATGCCCGCGATGACGCCGGCGGCCGGTGCCGCGTCCCCGTACATCCCGTTCGCGGCGAGCGGGGCCAGCTCCAGGAACGGGGAGCCCGGGTCCAGGAGCGTGTCCACCCGGTCGCGGGGCAGCAGCTTGCCGCGCGCGGTGTGCCGGGCGCGGGCCTTCTCGCCGCCGCCGAGGGCGGCCGCGGCCAGCTTGGCGCGCAGAGTGGCCGAGAGCTCGTGGTGAGCCGCCTCATTGGCCTGCCAGGCCGGCGACGCGGGGTCCGCCGCGCTCGCCAGCACAGGTGCCTGCTGCATCTCTCGAGCTCCCTTGCTCGGTTAATGAGCGTTAACGTATGTCCTTCAGGTTAACGACCGCTAACCGCATTGTCTAGAATCGATTCCATGACCACCACCGCCAGGACCGACGCCCCCACGCGACGCGAGCAGATCCTCAAGGAGGCCGCTCGCCTCTTCGCCGAGCGCGGCTTCCACGGCGTGGGTGTCGACGAGATAGGAGCCGCGGTCGGCATCAGCGGCCCCGGGCTCTACCGCCACTTCCCCGGCAAGGACGCGATGCTCGCGGAGCTGCTCGTCGGGATCAGCGAACGCCTCCTGGACGGCGGCCGGCTGCGGGTCGGCGACGCCGCCGGCGACCCGCGGGCGCTGCTCGGCGCGCTCATCGACGGGCACATCGACTTCGCGCTCGACGACCGGCCGCTGATCACCCTCCACGACCGGGAGCTGGACCGGCTCAAGGACGAGGACCGCAAGCGCGTGCGGCAGCTGCAGCGGCAGTACGTGGAGCTGTGGGTGGCGGTCGTACGGGAGCTGTACCCGGCGGCCTCCGAGGGCGAGGCGCGGGCCGCCGTCCACGCCGTCTTCGGGCTGCTGAACTCCACGCCCCACCTCGCCGCCCTCGGCCGCGAGTCCATGGAGGAACTGCTGCGGCGCCTCGCCCACGGGGCGTTCGGCGCTCTCGCCCACGGGTAGCCGCCCGTCCACGGGGTGAAAACGGGCGGCCGCCGCCCCGGAGGCCCGGCAGAATGAGCACCATGCCGATACTCAGTCGCCCCGCCCTCGTCGAGCACCTCGTACGGACCCGGATCGCGGGAGACGTCGCGACCCCGCGCGACAACAACCTCTCCCACTACCGCAAGCTCGCCAACGGCGACCGGCACTACTGGCTCGGCCTGGAGCTCGGCGACCGGTGGACCGACGAGCAGGACGTGCTCGCCGTGATGGCCGAGCGGTGCGGGGTGAACGACGACCCCGCCCACCGCGCCGGGCAGGACACCATCGACCCCGAGCTGACCGTCGACGCCCTCGACCGGGCCGCCGCCCGGCTGCGCAAGGCCGCCGCGGGCAAGCAGCGGGTGCTCTTCGCGACCGGCCACCCGGGCGCGCTGATCGACGCCCACAGCCGCGTCGCCGCCGCGCTGCGGGCCCAGGGCTGTGACATCGTACGGATCCCCGGCGGGCTCACCGCCGACGAGGGGTACGTCGTGCAGTTCGCGGACGTGGCCGTCTTCGAGCGGGGCGCGACCCTCTGGCACACCCATTCGCCGGAGCCCATGAACGCGATCCTGGACGGCCTGGAGGCCCTGGGCGAGCCCCGGCCCGACCTCGTCGTCGCCGACCACGGCTGGGCGGGCCGGGCCGGTCAGCGCGGGATCGACTCCGTCGGCTACGCCGACTGCAACGACCCCGCCCTCTTCATCGGCGAGGCCGAGGGCACGATGCAGGTCACGATCCCCCTGGACGACCACGTCATCGACCCCCGCTCCTACGAGCCGCTCACCGACTACCTGCTCGACGCGTCCGGCCTGCTCTGACGCCGCCCCAGGCCCGGTGTCGGGTCGAGGTACACCCGGCGGACGGCCGGAAAGCGCTCCCGCAGCTGCTCTTCGGCCTCCTCGCAGGCCCACTCGACCTGCTCGGCCGAGGACACGTCCCGGAAGTCGACCTTCGCCGCGATCATGACCTCCGCCGGGCCCTGGATCAGCGTCGTCAGCTCCAGTACGTCGATGATGTGCGGGACCGACAGCAGCTCCTCGCGGATCTCCTCCCGCATCCGCCTCGGCACCGGGCGGCCGATCAGCAGCTCCGCGTTCGAGCGGCCGAGCACCCAGGCCACGTACACGAGCAGGGCGCCGATGAGGAGCGAGGCGATGCCGTCCCAGACGCTGTCGCCGGTGAGCTCGACGCCGAGCAGGCCGCCCGCCGCCAGCAGCAGACCGGCGAGGGCCGCCGAGTCCTCGAGCACCACGGCCTTGACCGTGGTGTCGGGGGTGCGCCGCAGATAGCGGCCGAAGGGCGCCTTCATCCGCTCCGCCTCGCCCTTGACCTGACGGACCGCCGTCCGCAGGGAGAAGCCCTCCAGGACGAAGGCGACGCCGAGCACGATGTACGAGAGGAGCGGGTCGCCGACCTCCTCGCCCTGGACGAGGGTGTGGATGCCGTCGTAGATCGAGAAGACCGCGCCGCCGACGAAGGTGGCGACGGCGGCGAGCATCGCCCAGACGTAGCGCTCGCCCGCGTAGCCGAGCGGATGGTCCTCGTCGGCCGGCTTCTCGCTCCGCTTGAGCGCGGTGAGCAGCATGACCTCGGTGACCGTGTCGGCGACCGAGTGGGCCGCCTCGGAGAGCATCGCGCTCGATCCGCTGACGACGCCCGCGACGGCCTTGGCGGCGGCGATCCCGAGGTTCGCCACCGCCGCCACGATCACCGTGAAGGTGCTCTCGCCGTTCTGCGAGTCGTCGTTCCGGGGCATGTTCGGACGGTATGTCCGATCATCGGCGCGGAACGCGAACGACACCCTCCTGGATGACGGAGATCGCCAGCTGCCCGTCCTGCGTGTAGATCCGGGCCTGGCCGAGTCCGCGCCCGCCCGAGGCGGACGGCGACTCCTGGTCGTACAGCAGCCATTCGTCGGCCCGGAACGGCCGGTGGAACCACATCGCGTGGTCGAGCGAGGCCCCGACGACGTCCCCGACCGCCCAGCCGCCCCGCCCGTGGGCGAGCAGCACCGAGTCGAGCAGCGTCATGTCGGAGACGTACGTCGCCAGGCAGACGTGCAGCAGCGGGTCGTCCGCCAGCTTGCCGTTCGTCCGGAACCAGACCTGCGAGCGCGGCTCGCGCGGCTCCCCGACCGAACCCCACGGCGGGGTGTCGACGTACCGCAGGTCCACCGCCGCCCGTGCCTCGACGAGCCGTGCGGCCACATCCGCAGGGAGGTGCCGGGGCAGCATCTCGGCGGCCGTCGGCAGGGACTCCGGGTCCGGCGAGGCCGGCATGTCGTACTGGTGCTCAAGCCCCTCCTCGTACGTCTGGAACGACGCGGAGAGGTGGAAGATCGGCTGCCCGTGCTGGACGGCGACGACCCGCCGGGTGGTGAAGGACCGGCCGTCGCGGATCCGGTCCACGGTGTAGACGATCGGCGCGCCCGGGTCCCCCGCACGCAGGAAGTACGCGTGCAGGGAGTGGGCGAGCCGGTCGCCGGGGACGGTCCGGCCCGCCGCCACCAGCGCCTGGGCGGCCACCTGGCCACCGAAGACGCGGGGGACGACGGAGGAACGGGACTGTCCCCGGAAGAAGTTCTGCTCGATCTGCTCGAGGTCGAGCAGATCGAGCAGAGCGTCCAGAGCCTCGGGCACTTACAGACCCATCGACTTGGCGATGATCGACTTCATGATCTCGCTGGTGCCGCCGTAGATGCGGTTGACGCGGTTGTCCGCGTACAGGCGCGCGATCGGGTACTCGTTCATGTAGCCGTAGCCGCCGTGCAGCTGGAGGCAGCGGTCGATCACGCGGTGCGCGACCTCGGTGCAGAAGAGCTTGGCGCTCGCGGCCTCGGCCGGGGTCAGCTCGCCCGCGTCCAGGGCCTCCAGGGCGCGGTCGGCGACCGCCTCCGCGGCGTCCACCTCGGCCTGGCAGGCGGCCAGCTCGAACTTGGTGTTCTGGAAGTGCGCGACCGGCTTGCCGAAGACCGTGCGGTCCGTGACGTACTGCTGGGCGAAGCGGACGGCGGCCTTGGCCTGCGCGTAGGCGCCGAAGGCGATGCCCCAGCGCTCGGAGGCCAGGTTGTGGCCGAGGTAGTAGAAGCCCTTGTTCTCCTCGCCGAGGAGGTCCTCGACCGGCACCTTCACGTCGACGAACGCCAGCTCGGCGGTGTCGGAGGTGCGCAGGCCGAGCTTGTCCAGCTTGCGGCCGATGGAGTAGCCCTCGGACTTGGTGTCCACGGCGAAGAGGGAGATGCCGTGGCGGCGGTCCTCGGCCGTCGGGGCGGACGTACGGGCGCAGACGATCACGCGGTCGGCGTGGACGCCACCGGTGATGAAGGTCTTGGCGCCGTTGAGGACGTAGTGCGTGCCGTCCTCGGAGAGCTTGGCGGTGGTCTTCATGCCCGCGACGTCGGAGCCGGTGCCCGGCTCGGTCATCGCCAGCGCCCACATCTCCTCGCCGGTGACGAACTTCGAGAGGTAGCGCTTCTTCTGCTCGTCGGTGGCGAGCATCTTGATGTACGGCAGGGCGAGCAGCACGTGCACGCCGGAACCGCCGAACTGCACGCCCGCGCGCGAGGTCTCCTCGTAGAGGACGGCCTCGAACTTGTGGGTGTCCAGGCCCGCGCCGCCGAACTCCTCGGGGACGTTGATGCCGAAGATGCCCAGCTCGCCGAGCTTGTCGTAGAACTCGCGCGGCGCCTGCCCCGCGGCGAACCACTCGTCGTAGACGGGGACGACCTCGGCCTCGATGAAGGCGCGGATGGTCTCCCGGAACGCCTCGTGGTCCTCGTTGAATACGGTACGGCGCACGAGCCGCCTCCTTCGGAGTCCTGGACATAAGTCTAAGCGCTTGCTCAGTCAAGTTACCCATCGGTTCGCTGCGCTGTCCAGGTCTGGGCGCGCAGGGTTGCCCACATCACGTCCGCTCAGGGGGACGGGATCCAGCGGCGGCCCAGGGTGTCGTACTCGTACACCGGTCCCTGGATCCCGCTCGTGCGGAACGGCCGGCCGGCGTCGTCGATCCGGACCGTGCCGGAGCGGCCCTCGCCGCTCCACTCCAGCTCCAGGTACCAGCGGCAATCACAGCCGGCCGTACGGGCGTTCACGAGGAGCTCCTCCGGGGCCGTGGACGTCACCGCGTACGGGAGGGAGACGGCGGGGATCTCCTCGCCGGCATCGCCCGCGAGCGCGTCGAAGCCCGCGACGGACCGGGCGACGGGCCGGGGAGCGTCGAGGTTCACGTCGAAGCGGCGCGGGGTGACCGCGCCGCCGCAGCCGTTGTCCATCCGGTACGCGGGCCGGCCGAGGGGCTCCGCACGTCCTGTGACCCGCACGTGCAGGGCCTGGAGCACCACCGCCGACGTCGGGGACCTGCCCTGGAGGGAGACGCGCACGAGCGTGTCCCCGCCGTGCACGGCACCCTGCGCACCGGCCCACGGCGCCGCGTCCTGCGCGGCCGGGGGCGGGGGCACGCGGTCGGGCCCGGCGTCGACGAGGTAGGTGTGGCCGCACCCCGACTGCCAGACCTGGGACGCGACGGTCCAGGTGAAGGGGGGAGCGGGGGGTTGGGGAGCGGTGGGCGTGGGTGTGGCCGTGGGTGCTGGTGTGGGTGCGGTGGGGGCGGACGCGGTGGGGGCGGCGCCGTCGGGCGCGGTCGACGGGCCGAGTCCCAGGAGCGCGAGGACGGAGGCGAGGGCGGCGAGCGCGGGGGCGAGTCCGGCGCGCGTGCGTGCCCGGGTCGGACGGTTCCGGGGGTCCGGCTCGGGCGCGGGGGCCGCAGTGGGGACCGGGGTCGGTGTCGGGGCCAGGGTCGGTGACGGCGTGAGGGTCGGTGACGGCGTCGGTGGGCGGCGGACCTGGTCCGCAGCGGTCCACAGGCGTCGGAGCGCGCGCCGTTCCTCCTCCGTCGCCCCGCAGAGCCGCGCCAGCGCGTCGACCACGGCGAATCGTTCCGGCACGGTCTCGCCGGAGCAGTAGCGGAAGAGTGTGGAGGTGCTGACGTTGAGCCGTCGCGCCAGGGAGCCGTAACTACGGCCGGAACGTTCCTTGAGCGCCCGTACCTCTCGGGCGAACCCGTCGACCGCCGGGTCCTGTGTCCGTCCCATCGGCGTTCCACCCCCCTTTACGTACTCCCACGTCAGCGGGGGTGGAACGGTTCCGGCACGAGAGGCGCGCGTGCCACCGTTGCGCCGACCCCCCGGCCGCCCGGACGCTGACCGGTGTCTTCACGACCCGCACATCTCAGGGGGATGCTCACCATGGTCACGTTCCGTTCCGCCATAGCCGTCTCCGGCGCCGCCGCGCTCGGCCTCGTGGCGCTGGTTGCCGCGCCGGCGGCCACCGCCTCGGACGCCCGTACCGCCGTCGCGGCGGCGGCCAATCGGCAGCCGGCGTTCCTGTCGCCGGGGCAGATGCCGCCGTCCAGCACGCCGTGGACGGCCGACCCGGTCACCCGGGGGCTGCCGGAGACCGGCGTCTTCTGCAGCCCGGGCACGTTCCCGGAGCAGGGCACCCGCCACCGGACCTTCCGTACCGACCTTGACACCGGGGGAGTCCAGGTCACCACGGTCGCCTCGACGGAGGCCAAGGCCGTCGCGCTCGTCGAGGCGCTCCGGCAGGCGCTCCTCGGCTGCGGGGAGCGCATCGAGCAGCAGTACCCGGGGACGGACGCGAGCAGCCTGTTCCACGGGAAGCTGGCGGTGGAGGAGGGCGCGTACGTCTACAGCCTGGACACCGCGAACCCCGAGATCGGCAACACGGACATCCACCTCTTCTCCGTCGGCCGCGACGGACGGGCCGTCACCTATGTGCAGTGGGGGCAGATGGGGGACCTGGCGGACGCCCCGCTGACGGCCTTCAAGAACACCACGCGTACCGCGGTGAACAAGCTCTACCCCTGAGCCGCGGGTAGCCCCTCGGCCGGCCACCGGTCCCGGTCACCGGTCACCGGTCACCGGTCCCGGTCACCGGCCACCGGTCCCGGTCACCGGTCACACCCGGCGGCCTCACACCCGGCCGAGAGCGAACCACAGCTCCATCCGTACGTCGGCGTCGTCCAGGTCCATGCCCAGGAGCATGGCGCAGCGGGCGATGCGCTGGCGGACGGTGTTGCGGTGGATGTCCAGGGCGACGGCCGTACGGTCCCAGTTGCCGTGCAGCGAGAGCCAGGTGCGCAGCGTCTCGGTCAGCGGCTCGCCGATGGGGGCGAGCAGGGTCCGGGCGTACGCGGTGGCCTCCGCGCCGTCCATCAGCCCGCCGAACCCGGCGGGCCGGTGGCGAACGAGGTCCGTGCGGCTCGCCTCTGCCCGGCGCAGCGCCCGCGCGGCCTGCGCGTCGCCGACGGGCAGGTCGCCTGCCTCGACGGGGGCGCTGACCCCGAGGGTCCAGCCGGGCTGGGCGGTGACGGGCGAGGCGGCGGGCACCAGGAGGCGGACGGTCACGGGGGTGCCGTCCGGCCGGGTCCTGCCCGCCTCGCCGCGCGTGCCGCCGTCCACGGCTGCCTCGTCGCCCGTGCCCGCCCCGTCGTCCGTGCCCCGGGCGCCCGCGCCTGGCACGGTCCGGGGCCCGCCCCCGAGCACCGTCCCCGTCCCGCCCCCGTCCACCAGCGGTGTCCCCAGTGCGGCCGCCAGGCTCGGGGCCGCGAAGGGGGTGCCGTCGCCTCCTCGGGCGTGGACGACCGTCCAGGGGCCGGGGCCGAGGGTCCGCGCGGCCTCCTCGGCCCCGGCGCCGAGGAGCAGGCGGACCAGGGCCGCGTCGCGGGCCGAGACGTCCGCGCCCCGGTGCGGGGCCGTGAGCAGCGAGAGCAGGACGACCGCGACGCCCGCGACGGTGTGGTCCCCGGGCTCCCGGCTCTCCGTCGCGACCCCGAGGGTCAGTCCGTCGCCCCCGCCCAGCGCGTACGCGGCCAGGCGCAGCCCGTCGCCCTCGCCGCTCGCCGTGGCCGGGCCGCCGGGCCGGGGGCCCAGGACCCCCGCAAGCTCCATGAGCGCCCGGGACACCGTGCCCGGCAGCTCCCGCCCCGCCGCCGCGTAGGGCGTGCCGTCCGCCGCGTAGAGCACCGCCCGCCCGCCGAGCCGGGAAGCGAGGGCTCCGAGGACCGCGGGGACCGGCGCGGGCCTGGCCGCGGCCGCCGCCAGCGACTGCTGGGCCTCGGTCACCCGCCGCAGCTCCCGGTGGCGGGCCTCCGCCATCAGCCGCCAGACCGCCCGGGCCACCGCCGTGAACGGCGTCTGCGGGGGCACTTCGAGCAGCGGCAGCCCGTGGAGCTCGCAGGCGGCGACGAGGGCCGCGGGGACGGTGTCGTACACCGGCGCGACGCCGAAGCCGAGCGCCGCCGCGCCCGCCGCCACCACCCGCTCGACGTAGTGCGCCGGGTCCGGGAGCTGCACGCCCGCCGTCATCAGCAGCTCGCCGCCGAGCAGGTACGGGTACGGGTCGGCCATCTCGGAGGTGTGCACCCAGTGGATCGCGGCGTCGGCCGGGCCCGCCAGGAGCCGCAGCCCGAGGTCCTGCCGGCTCAGCAGCGCCGCCAGCGAGACCGGCGGGGCCGGTGGTGTCGACGTGGGTTCCTGTGCGGGGGGCATCGCTCTGGACCTATGGACCTTTCGTACATTGCACCGGGATGACAGTGGATGAAACTTACGCTTCAGCGTCGCTTTCCGGCCACCTAGCCTCGTCCCATCCAGCGGCCGCGGGTACGGGCGGATGTCCTCGCGATCAGTCACTGGAGTCACTCCACCGCACGACACGCCACCGGAACGAACGAGGGAGGGCCCCATGGCCGTCGACTACACAGTGATCGTCCTGTATTTGGCCGGCATGCTCGCGATGGGCTGGTGGGGCATGCGCCGCGCCAAGTCCAAGAGCGAGTTCCTGGTGGCGGGCCGTCGGCTCGGCCCCTGGATGTACTCCGGGACCATGGCCGCCATCGTCCTCGGCGGTGCGTCGACGATCGGTGGTGTGGGCCTCGGCTACAAGTACGGCCTCTCCGGCGCCTGGATGGTCTTCACCATCGGCCTCGGACTCCTCGCCCTCTCCGTCTTCTTCTCCGCGCGGATCGCGCGCCTGAAGGTCTACACCGTCTCCGAGATGCTCGACCTGCGCTACGGCGGCAGGGCCGGCGTCATCTCGGGCGTGGTCATGTGGGCGTACACGCTGATGCTCGCGGTCACCTCGACCATCGCGTACGCCACGATCTTCGACGTCCTCTTCGACCTGCCCCGTACGGTCGCGATCGTCCTGGGCGGCGCCATCGTCGTCGCGTACTCGACGCTCGGCGGCATGTGGTCCATCACGCTCACCGACATGGTGCAGTTCGTGGTGAAGACCATCGGCGTGCTGATCCTGCTGCTGCCGATCGCCGTCATCAAGGCCGGCGGCTTCGCCGAGATGAAGGCCCAGCTGCCCACCGAGTACTTCGCGCCGCTCGGCATCGGCGGCGAGACGATCTTCACGTACGTGCTGATCTACACCTTCGGCATGCTCATCGGCCAGGACATCTGGCAGCGGGTGTTCACCGCGCGCACCGACAAGGTCGCCAAGTGGGGCGGCACGGTCGCCGGTACGTACTGTCTCGTCTACGCCCTGGCCGGCGCCGTCATCGGCACCGCCGCCAAGGTGCTCTACCCGAAGCTGCCCAGCGCCGACGACGCCTTCGCGACGATCGTCAAGGACGAACTGCCCATGGGTGTGCGGGGCCTGGTCCTCGCCGCCGCGCTCGCCGCCGTGATGTCCACCTCCTCCGGCGCGCTGATCGCCTGCGCCACCGTCGCCAACAACGACATCTGGTCGCGGCTGCGCGGGCTGACGTCCAAGGGCGACGGCGTCGGTACCGGCGCCGATGACCACGACGAGGTGAAGGGGAACCGTCTCTTCATCCTCCTCATGGGCATCGCCACGATCGCCATCGCCATCGCGCTCAACGACGTCGTCCAGGCGCTGACCGTCGCCTACAACCTGCTGGTCGGCGGCCTGCTCGTGCCGATCATCGGCGGCCTGCTGTGGCGCCGGGGCACCGTCCAGGGCGCGCTGGCCTCGGTCACCGTCGGCGGCCTGTCCGTCATTGGCCTGATGTGGACTTACGGAATCCTTGCAAATGAGCCTGTTTACTATGGTTTGTTGGCCTCGCTCGCCGCGTATGTGATCGTTTCCCTGGCGACCCGCCCGACGGACGCCGCCGTGCTCGCCCACTGGCGTGCCCGGCTGGCGGGCCAGTACACCCCCGAAACGGACGCCGAAGCCGACCCGAAGACGCCGGAGACCGTGCCGGCGCCGACGACCGGCTGACGGCACCAGACTCCCGGCCGGGGCCCGAGACGACCCTCGGGCCCCGACCGGACACCACCGACACACCCCTGGAGGACCCGACCATGAGCAGCAGCGACCAGAACGCCTTCCGCGGCCCGACCGACTCGTCCCGCATCCCGCGGTACGCCGGTCCCGCGACGTTCGCCCGGCTGCCGCGACTCGACGAGGTCGGCACCACCGACGTCGCCGTGGTCGGCATCCCCTTCGACAGCGGTGTCTCCTACCGCCCCGGCGCCCGCTTCGGCGGCAACGCCATCCGCGAGGCCTCCCGCCTCCTGCGCCCGTACAACCCGGCGCAGGACGCCTCGCCGTTCGCCCTGGCGCAGGTCGCGGACGCCGGTGACATCGCGGCCAACCCGTTCAACATCAACGAGGCCGTCGAGACGATCGAGGCCGCGGCCGACGACCTGCTCGCCACGGGCGCCCGCATGATGACCCTCGGCGGCGACCACACCGTCGCGCTGCCGCTGCTGCGCTCCGTCGCCAAGAAGCACGGCCCGGTCGCGCTGCTCCACTTCGACGCGCACCTCGACACCTGGGACACGTACTTCGGCGCCGAGTACACCCACGGCACCCCGTTCCGCCGCGCCGTCGAGGAGGGCATCCTCGACACCTCCGCCCTGTCGCACGTCGGCACCCGCGGCCCGCTGTACGGCAAGCAGGACCTGACCGACGACGAGAAGATGGGCTTCGGCATCGTCACCTCGGCGGACATCTACCGCCGCGGCGCCGACGAGGTCGCCGACCAGCTGCGCCAGCGCATCGGGGACCGCCCGCTGTACATCTCCATCGACATCGACTGCCTCGACCCGGCGCACGCCCCCGGCACCGGCACCCCGGAGGCGGGCGGCATGACCTCGCGCGAGCTCCTGGAGATCCTGCGCGGCCTGTCCTCCTGCAACCTGGTGTCGGCGGACGTCGTGGAGGTGGCCCCGGCCTACGACCACGCGGAGATCACGGCGGTCGCGGCCTCGCACACGGCGTACGAGCTGACGACGATCATGTCCCGCCAGATCGCGGCGAGCCGCGCGAAGTAGCCCCCTGGTGGTGTGGGCCGCCCACTCGTTCCGCTGGGGTGGAACCGGTGGGTGGCCACACCACCCACCGGGCCGCACCCGACCACCGAGCCACGCCCAGAGGGACCTCATGACCCACGACCACGACCTCGTCCTGCGCCCCACCGCCGCACAGACGGAGGCCGCGCTCAACCCGCCCGCCGGACGCAACGGCGGTGACCTCGTCGTCGAGACCCTCACCGGTCTCGGCGCGACCACCGTCTTCGGGCTCCCCGGCCAGCACGCGCTCGGCATGTTCGACGCGCTGCGCCGCTCCTCGCTCACGTACGTCGGGCTGCGCGTCGAGAACAACGCGGGCTTCGCGGCGGACGCGTACGGCCGGATGACCGGCGAGGCGGCCCCGCTGCTGCTCTCCACCGGCCCCGGCGCGCTGATGTCCCTGGCCGCGCTCCAGGAGGCTGCGGCCGCCTCCGCGCCCGTCCTCGCGATCGGCAGCCAGGTCCCGGCGGCGGGGCTCGGCGGCGGGCGGCACGGGTACCTGCACGAGCTGCGCGACCAGCAGGCGTCCTTCCGGGACATCGTGAAGTCCGTGCACACGGTCCGTACGCAGTCCCAGATCCCGTCCGCGATCGCGGCGGCCTGGGAGTCGGCGCTGACCGCCCCGCACGGCCCGGTCTGGGTGGAGATCCCGCAGGACGTGCTGCTCGCGGAGACGAGCCTGCCGGTCGTCACGGCGATGGACGCGACGCCCGAGGAGGTCGTCCCGCGCCCCGAGCTGACGGCGGTCGCGGCGCACCTCCTGGCCAACGCCGAGCGGCCCGCGATCATCGCGGGCGGCGGGGTCGTGCGCTCCGACGCGTCGGGCAAGCTCCGTGCACTGGCCGAGCGGATCGACGCGCCCGTGGTCACCACCTTCGGCGGCAAGGGCGCGTTCCCGTGGGAGCACCCGCTGTCGCTGCAGTCCTGGCTGGAGGACCGGCACACCACCGAGTTCCTGGAGGACGCGGACGTCGTCCTCGTCGTCGGCTCGGGGCTCGGTGAGCTGTCGTCGAACTACCACACGTTCGCGCCGCGCGGCCGGGTGATCCAGATCGAGGCGGACGCGGGGAAGCTGGAGTCCAACCACCCGGCGCTCGGCATCCACGCGGACGCGCGCCTCGCGCTCCAGGCGCTCCTGGAGACGGTGGAGGAGCGTACGGACGCGACGGCCCCGGACCGTGTGCGGGCGGTCCTGACGAAGGTCAGGGACCGGATCGCGGCGCAGGACCTCGGCCTGGAGCAGCGGATCGTGGCCTCGGTGCGGGAGGCGCTGCCGGACGACTCGCCCAGCTTCTGGGACATGACGATCCTGGCGTACTGGGCGTGGTCGGCCTTCGACGCGCGCCACCCGAACACGATGCACTCGGCGCAGGGCGCCGGCGGCCTCGGCTACGGCTTCCCCGCCGCCCTCGGCGCGGCGGCGGCCGACCCGACCCGCCCGGTCCTCGCGGTCTCGGGCGACGGCGGCGCGATGTACTCGATCGCGGAGCTGGCGACGGCGAAGCAGTACGGCTCGAACGTCACGTGGCTGATCGTCGACGACGGGGGCTACGGCATCCTGCGCGAGTACATGACGGACACCTTCGGCGAGGCCACGGCCACCGAACTGACCCGCCCGGACTTCGTGGCCCTCGCGGAGTCCTTCGGCGTCCCGGCCCTCCGCACGACCCCGGAGTCCCTGACGTCCGACCTCGCGAAGTCCCTCGCGACCCCGGGCCCATCGGTGGTGGTCCTGCCGGCCCTCCTCCACATGTTCGAACCGACGCACCTCTGAGGCGCCCCAGGACCGGCCCCTGGCCCCAGAAACCGGTGTCCCCGGTCCTAGGACCAGGGACCGGTCCTGCCGTGCAGTTTGTTGCGGCGGGATGAAATCGCACCTCACCCGCGTTGGAGCCTTCCGGTAGAGCAGGACGAACGGGAGGCACCACGTGGCCGCGGCGGGGCGAAAAGAGCAGGGGTGGGCGCGCAGGCTCGCCGGGTATGCCTGGCGGTACAGGGCCAACGTCGTGCTCGCCCTCGGGTCGTCCCTCGCCGGGATGGCCGTCCTCGCGCTCGTGCCGCTCATCACCAAGGTGATCATCGACGACGTCATCGGCGCGAAGACCAGGTCCCTCACCGTCTGGACCGGCCTCCTCATCGGCGCCGCCCTCGTCGTCTACGTCCTCACCTACGTGCGGCGCTACTACGGCGGCCGGCTCGCCCTCGACGTCCAGCACGACCTCCGTACCGAGATGTACGGGACCATCACCCGGCTCGACGGCCGGCGGCAGGACGAGCTGTCCACCGGGCAGGTCGTCGGGCGCGCCACCAGCGACCTCCAGCTCATCCAGGGCCTGCTCTTCATGCTCCCGATGACGATCGGGAACATCCTGCTCTTCCTGATCTCGCTGGCCGTCATGGCCTGGCTCTCCCTCCCCCTCACCCTCGTCGCCCTCGCCGTCGCCCCCGCCCTCTGGTTCATCGCCAAGCGCAGCCGCTCCCGCCTCCACCCCGCCACCTGGTACGCCCAGGCGCAGGCCGCCACCGTCGCCGGGGTCGTCGACGGCTCCGTGACCGGCGTCCGCGTCGTCAAGGGCTTCGGGCAGGAGGACCAGGAGACCGGCAAGATCCGCGAGGCCAGCCGCAAGCTCTTCGCCGGACGCCTGCGCACCATCCGGCTGAACGCCCGCTACACCCCCGCCCTCCAGTCCGTGCCCGCCCTCGGCCAGGTCGCCGTCCTCGCCCTCGGCGGCTGGCTCGCCACCCGCGGCGAGATCACCCTCGGCACGTTCGTCGCCTTCTCCGCCTACCTCGCCTCCCTCGTCGGCCCCGTCCGCATGCTCGCCATGGTCCTGACCGTCGCCCAGCAGGCCCGCGCCGGCGTCGACCGCGTCCTGGAGCTCATCGACACCGAGCCCGTCATCGAGGACGGTACGAAGGAGCTGCCGGCGGACGCCGAGGCGACGGTCGAGTTCGACGACGTCTCCTTCGCCTACCAGGACGGCCGGCCCGTCCTCGACGGCTTCTCCCTGGAGATCCGCGCGGGCGAGACCGTCGCCGTCGTCGGCGCCTCCGGCAGCGGCAAGTCCACCGTCTCCCTCCTCCTGCCCCGCTTCTACGACGTCGATCACGGCGCCGTCCTCGTCGGCGGCCACGACGTCCGCGAGCTGACCCAGGACTCCCTGCGCGCCGCCATCGGGCTCGTCCCCGAGGACAGCTTCCTGTTCTCCGACACCGTCCGCGCCAACATCGCGTACGGCCACCCGGACGCCACCCAGGAGCAGATCGAGACCGCCGCCCGCGCCGCCCAGGCGGACCGTTTCATCGCCGAGCTTCCCGACGGCTACGACGCCAAGGTCGGCGAGCACGGCCTCACCCTCTCCGGCGGCCAGCGCCAGCGCGTCGCGCTCGCCCGCGCGATCCTCACCGACCCCCGGCTCCTCCTCCTCGACGACGCCACCTCCGCCGTCGACGCGCGCGTGGAGCACGAGATCCACGAGGCCCTCGCCTCCGTGATGGCCGGCCGCACCACCCTCCTCATCGCCCACCGCCGCTCCACTCTCGGCCTCGCCGACCGGATCGCCGTCCTCGACGACGGCAAGCTCTCCGACATCGGCACCCACGAGGAGCTGGAGGAGCGCTCCGCCCTCTACCGACGGCTCCTCACCGACCCCGACGAACTCGGCGGCGTCTCGCCCGGCCACACCGTCCCCGTGGAGCTGCCCGAGGAGCGCACCCTGCGCGCCGAGCTCGACGCCGAGTTCGACGCCGAGCGGGGCATCACCCCCACCCTCTGGGTACGGGAGGAGACCCCGACCGAGGAGTCCCAGGCTCCTGGGGCCACCCCCGAACTCCTCGCCGCCGTCGAGGCGCTGCCGCCCGCCACCGACACCCCTGACATCGACGAGGCCCGCGCGGTCACCCCCGAGGACTCGTACGGCCTCCGCCGCCTGCTGCGCGGCTTCCGCACTCCGCTCCTCATCAGCCTGGGCCTCGTCGCCGTCGACGCCGGCATGGGCCTGCTGCTGCCGGTCCTGATCCGGCACGGCATCGACGACGGCGTGAACAAGCTCGCCATGGGCGCCGTCTGGGCCGCCTCGGCGCTCGCCCTGCTGACCGTCGTCGTGCAGTGGTTCGCCCAGACCGCCGAGATCAAGATGACCGGCCGCACCGGCGAACGCGTCCTCTACGCCCTGCGCCTGAAGATCTTCGCCCAGCTCCAGCGGCTCGGCCTCGACTACTACGAGCGCGAGCTGACCGGCCGGATCATGACCCGGATGACGACGGACGTGGACGCCCTGTCCACCTTCCTCCAGACCGGGCTCGTCACCGCGTTCGTCTCCGTAACGACATTCTTCGGGATCATGGGCGCGCTGCTCGTCCTCGACCTCCAGCTCGCCCTGGTCGTCTTCGCGACGCTCCCGGTCCTCGCCGTCGCCACGTACTTCTTCCGCCGTTCCAGCGTGAAGGCGTACGAGCTGGCGCGCGAGCGGATCAGCGTCGTCAACGCCGACCTCCAGGAGTCGGTCTCCGGCCTCCGCATCGTCCAGGCCTTCCGCCGCGAGCGCTCCGGCGTCGCCCACTTCACGGCCCGCAGTGACGACTACCGCGAGGCCCGCGTCCGAGGCCAGTGGCTGATCTCCATCTACTTCCCGTTCGTCACGCTGCTGTCCTCGGTGGCGGCAGCAGCGGTGATGATCGTAGGCGCGAACCGCATCGAAGCCGGCACCCTCACCACCGGCGCTCTGGTCGCGTACCTGCTCTACATCGACCTCTTCTTCGCCCCGGTCCAGCAGCTCTCCCAGGTCTTCGACGGCTACCAGCAGGCCACCGTCTCCCTGAAGCGCATGCAGGAGTTGCTCCAGGAGCCGACGTCGACGGCCGAGGCGCCCGAACCCCGCGAAGTCCTCTCCCTGCGCGGCGAGATCGCCTTCGAGGCCGTCTCGTTCGCGTACGGCGACGAGGAGGAGGCTCTGAAGGCCATCGACCTACGGATCCCGGCAGGCCAGACGGTCGCCTTCGTAGGCGAGACGGGCGCCGGCAAGTCCACCCTGGTGAAGCTCGTCGCCCGCTTCTACGACCCCACCTCCGGCCGAGTCACGGCCGACGGCACCGACCTCAGGGACCTGGACCTCACCTCGTACCGCCACCGGCTCGGCGTCGTCCCGCAGGAGGCGTACCTCTTCGCGGGGACGGTCCGCGACGCCATCGCGTACGGCCGCCCCGAGGCGACCGATGCCGAGGTCGAGGCGGCGGCCCGCGCGGTCGGCGCGCACGACATGATCGCGACCCTGGACGGCGGCTACCTCCACGAGGTCGCCGAGCGCGGCCGCAACCTCTCCGCGGGCCAGCGCCAGCTGATCGCCCTGGCCCGCGCCGAGCTCGTCGACCCGGACGTCCTCCTCCTCGACGAGGCCACCGCCGCGCTGGACCTGGCCACCGAGGCCCAGGTCAACCAGGCCACGGACCGCCTCGCCGGCCGCCGTACGACCCTGGTCGTCGCCCACCGCCTGACGACGGCGGCGCGCGCGGACCGCGTGATCCTCATGGCCCACGGCCGGGTCGCGGAGGACGGCACCCACGACGAACTCCTGGCCCGGGGCGGTCGCTACGCGACGCTCTGGAAGGCCTTCATCGGCGAGGAGGAACCGGCCCGGGCCCTCTGAGGACCGAGGACGCAACCGCTGACGCCCCTCCTGCGTCGTACGCATGTACGGCAAGGAGTCGGGAGGGGATCCAGGTGTTCGCTGGGATCGGCGTGACGGCACACGGTAGGCGGCTGCTCGGATACGCACTGGCAGTCCTGCTCACCACCACCACCCTCGCCCTCGCAGGCCCAGGCGTCGCGAGCGCCGACGCCGCCTCGCTCTGCGTCGGCCGCCCCAGCAAGACCGTCGCCTTCGCCACGGGCGAGCTACGGCTCTACCGGAGCCGCCAGTACGTCTGCGCCCTCACCGTCGCCAAACACCCCGGCGCCCGCCGCGCGATGTCCGTCTCCCTCCAGCCCCGCGGCGGCCACCCCGCCGTAGACACCGGCCGCTACACCCGCCAGGCGGGCCCCATCACCGTCCACGCCCTCAACCGCTGCGTCCGAGCCACCGGCTCCGTCGCAGGCTCGAGCGCGTCCACGGGGTGGGTGCTGTGCTGACCCGCGGGTGCCGTGCTGCGCCCCGCGTGAACGCAGAAGCGCCCGCACCGGCCTAGGTCGCGTCCGGAAAGTCTGGCCTGGCTCGCGACGCCCGGCACGCACGCTCGCCGCGTTGCCGAAATGCCCACGTAGCTCCGCTACGAGAGCATCCCGGCGCCTTGCGATCGCACGCACCGGACGCCGCGAGCCCCGCCCTTCGGGCGGACGACCATACTTTCCGGACACTCCCTAGGCCGACGCGGGCGCCACGTAGCGGGGGAGAGGGGGATCCCCGCCTGTTCCTACGGGTCGCTACCTACGGGTCACGGCGTGATCGCGAACAGCATTCGCTGTTCCGGGTGTTCGGTGACCGTCCAGAGGCGGTCCGTTGCTCCCGGCCAGACCGAGAAGTCCTCGACGCCGATCGCGGAGACCCGGCGGGGGGAGGTCTCGACGAGTCGGCCCGTGGCGGTGTCGGGCTTGGCGACGAGTACCCTGCCGTTCTTCGCGCCCCGGCTCTGGCTGAGGTAGTACGTGCCGTTGATGACGGCGGCGCCCTGGATCCCGCCGTTGTCGTCCTCCGACGCGACGAAGGGGATGCGGTAGGCCGCGTCCGCCGCCCAGTACCCGTAGCCGTTCAGCGCCGGTGTTCCCCCGCTGGTGTTCATCGGCCAGCGGATGACCCGGCCCGTCGTGAACGCGTCCGTGACCTTTGCCTTGTCGCACCACTCACCCGTGGTGATGTGCCGTACGGCACTGCTGCGGTCGAGGCTCGCGAAGCTGGTCTTCGGTGTGACGTCCGTGGCCTGGCACGTCTTCTCGTCGTCCTGCATGTCGCAGGGCGTGCCCGGCGGCGGCTCGACCGTGTCGCAGGCGGCGTTCGTCCAGCCGTCGCTCTGCGGCAGGATGTAGCGGTAGCCGTGGGCGTTGTACACGCCGTCCTGCCGACCGATCGCGGTCTTGGACTTGCCCCACTTGTCGGCGGGCAGGGCCCCGAGGTCGATGATGTTGCGCAGGTCGAAGACGCGGAAGCCGCGGTTGGTGTCCGCCACGTACAGGTAGTAGCCGTACCAGACCATGCCGCCGGCGTGCAGCGAGCCGTACTGCTTCCCACCCGGCTTCGAGTAGTGCTGCGAGGTGCGGACGCTCATGTAGCTGGCGTTGCCGGAGTCGTTGATGAACGGGTACACCAGCAGGACGTGGGCGTACTTCCCGGTGCTGGAGTCGATGAACGAGACCCGGACGCCCTTGCGTTCGGTGTTGGTCCCGCCCTCGTCGACGTCGTCCGGCTTCTTGTCGTCGTTCCAGTCGTCCTTGTTGTACCAAGTGACCATCATGGGCTTGTGATCCGCCGGGTTCCAGCCGGTCTCGGGGTCACCCCAGGTCTGGTCCTCGTCGGCGTCGGCGACGCTGGTCACGCCCTGCGGCCACCACTCCGAGCCGTCGTCGGTGCCGTTGTCGGCGGTGTCGAAGCAGAAGCTCTTGGCGAAGCCCTGCGGCTTCGTGCCGAGCTCGATGGCCGCCTTGTTGCAGACTTCGGTGTCCCACTTGCCCGTTCGGCCGCTGGTCTGCGCCTCCTTCAGGAGCGAGTTCACGCCGATGTTGGGCAGATCGGCGTTCAGCTTGTCTATGCGGCCCTGGAGCTCCGTCTTGTTGGAGAGCGGGCGCAGCTCGAAGTTGCCGAGTTCGAGACCGGGGTCGGGTGCGGCGTGCGCCGGTGCCGTCGTCGCCAGCAGTGAGGCGGCGACGGTCGCCATGAGCGCCACCATCGCCCTCACCCTGTAACTCCTCGTCATACGTGTCCTCCCGTGTCGTGCCATGTACATGGCTTGCGGGAGTTTAGGTGATGACTACAAGGATCTTGATCGCGGGGTAAGGGTCAATTAGGTCTGGCGGCACCCACGTTGACACCGCTAGGTTCGCGGACACCGTTGTGAACCAAGGGGAGGGTGAATGCGCAAGTCGCTGATCTGGCTGACGTCGCTCACGGTGCTCATAGGCACCGTCGGGGCGAGTGGTGCGGCTACCGCCGCCGAGCCGGCCACCGGCAGCCCGACCGCCGTCGCGGACAGCGCCGTCGGTACGGACATCAAGGACCGCATCCTGGCGATCCCCGGGATGAGCCTCATCGAGGAGAAGCCGTACGCCGGCTACCGCTACTTCGTGCTCGAATACACCCAGCCGGTGGACCACCGCCGCCCCTGGAAGGGCACGTTCAAGCAGCGGCTCTCGCTGCTCCACAAGGACACCGAACGGCCGACCGTCTTCCACACCAGCGGCTACGGGCTGAGCACCACCCCCAGCCGCCGCGAGCCCACCCGGATCATCGACGGCAACCAGGTCTCCATGGAGTACCGGTTCTTCACGCCGTCGCGTCCGCAGCCCGCCGACTGGTCCAAGCTGGACATCTGGCAGGCCGCGAGCGACCAGCACCGCATCTTCACCGCGCTGAAGACGATCTACGGCAAGAAGTGGCTCTCCACCGGCGCCTCCAAGGGCGGTATGACGGCGACGTACTACGAGCGCTTCTACCCCCGTGACATGGACGGCGTCGTCGCCTACGTGGCGCCGAACGACGTGAACAACAAGGAGGACTCGGCGTACGACCGGTTCTTCGAGAACGTCGGCACCAAGGAGTGCCGCGACCGCCTCAACGCGCTGCAGCGCGAGGCGCTCGTCCGCCGGGCCCCGCTGCAGAAGAAGTACAAGGAGTGGGCCGCGACCGAGGGCGCGACCTTCAACACCGTGGGCTCCCTCGACAAGGCGTACGAGGCGGTCGTCCTCGACTTCGTCTGGGGCTTCTGGCAGTACTACGGCGAGGACGTCTGCGGTTCGGTCCCGGACGCGAAGACCGCGACCGACGACCAGGTCTACGAGACCATCGACGCCTACTCCGGCTGGTCCTTCTACACCGACCAGGGCCTGGACCCGTACACCCCGTACTACTACCAGGCGGCCACCGAGCTCGGCTCGCCCAGCATCAAGCTGCCGCACCTCGACGGCCTGACCCGCTACGGCTACCAGCCCGCGCGGAACTTCGTGCCGCGCGAGATCCCGACGAAGTTCAAGCCGTCGGCGATGCGGGACGTGGACGACTGGGTCCGTAAGAACGCGAACCAGATGCTCTTCGTCTACGGCGGCAACGACCCGTGGGGAGCCGAGCCGTTCCACCTCGGCAAGGGCGCCCGTGACAGCTACGTCCTCACGGCCCCCGGCGCCAACCACGGCGCCCAGGTCGCCGGTCTCGTCGAGGCCGAGCGCACCAAGGCCACGGCCCGCATCCTCGCCTGGGCCGGGGTCGAGGCCCCGACGGCCCAGGCCGGACAGCCGCTGGCCCGCTTCGACGCCCGTCTCGACAAGCCGACGGACGACGAGCTGAACCGGGAGCACGGTCTGCGCCCGTAGGGCGGTAGGACACGGTCTGCGCCCGTAAGGCGACAGGACACGGTCTGCGCCCGTAGCTCCGTAGGACCATGAGCGCCCGGCGGCCTCTACAGCCGCCGGGCGCAGCCCACCGGTCGTTCCCCGCCCAGCGCCACGAACAGCGCGGTCGTGGACGGGCAGTGGTCCCGGCTCGTGACCGCCGACGCGACCCGGAACGCCGGCGGACGTTCCCCCGACCCGTCGCAGGCGGTCTCCCTCACCCGGCCACCGCCCGAGGACGAGACGCAGTCCCCGACGACGGTGTGCGGCCCGCCGCCCTGCCCGGGGTCACCCGGATGCGGCGGCTCCAGATTGCGCATGCAGGCGTAGCCGCGCGGCACCGAGCCGTCGCCGTCCTCGTCCGCCGCAGGACGGCTCTCCGAGACGTGCAGGACGAAGTCCGTGGTCGCCGGGCAGGTCGGAGAGGCCGCGGTGAGCCCCTCGTACCGGGTGGTCACCCGTGCGACGGCCTTCTCGCTCGTGCACGGGACCTCGCGGAACACCTTCCCGCGCGTGGAGCAGTCCCCGGGCCCCAGGAACACCGTCCCGTGGTCGTGGGGCGCGCTCGTGTACGTGACGGGGCGCGGCGGTCTGCCGTCGTCCGGGGCGCGCTGACACCCGGTCAGGGCGAGCAGCAGCCCGACGGCACACGCCACCCCGCTCCTGAGAGCGCGCATGAAAGACCCCCCGATCTCGGTTCCGAGCGTCGCCCGCCGGGGCGGGCGGACGCCAGGGAGAACGGGGGGCCTACGTCACTGGTTACGTCTCGGGTAGGACAGGCCGTGGCCGACCGGGTACAGCACGCACGTCGGATCGTCCGCCCGCTGGACCGGCACGGGCAGACGGCCCCGCGGCCGGACCCGCCCGGCCATCACCCGGACCGCGGCCCGCAGTTCGACATCGGTCCAGGAGTACGCGGCGAGGGCGGCCCGCACTCCGGTGAGCCGGGCGATGTCGTACGGGTTGCGGATCGCGACCGTCACGACCGGCACCCCGGTCGCCACGAGCCGGTCGACGAGGGTGCGCTGCGGGCTGGTCGCCGAGACGTTGTACGTGCCGACGACGACCAGGTCCTTGCCCGCGGCGGCCGCCACCGCCTCCTCGATCCTCGCCGCCGTCGGGGTGATCCCGGTGGACAGCGCGGTGGCGGTGAAGCCGAGCGAGGTGAACTCGGCGGCCAGGGTGGTGGTCGGCGGTCCCGTGGTGCCCGACGGGGAGGCCGGGTCGGCGCCGACGACGAGGACCGCGGCGTGGCTGCGGCGGCTGACCGGCAGGAGACCGCCCTCGTTGAGGAGCAGGGTGGTGGTGCCCTCCGCGATCCGGTCGGCCCGGTCCAGATGGGGCCGGATGCCGACGGTTCGGTCCACTCCGGCGTCGGTCACGTACGGGTGGCGGAACAGGCCCAGCTTGGCCTTGAGGCGCAGGATCCGGCGGATCGACTCGTCGAGCCTGGCCTCGGTCAGTTCGCCGTCCTTGACGGCCTTGAGGACCGCGTTCCAGGCGACGTCGAGCTTCGGCGGGTTGAGCAGCTGGTCGACGCCGGCCTTGAGCGCGAGGACGGGCACGCGCTCGTCGCCGTACTTGGTCCGTACGCCCTCCATGCCGAGGGAGTCCGTCACCACCACGCCGTCGTAGCCGAGCTGTTCGCGCAGGATGCCGGTGAGGATCGGGCGGGAGAGGGTCGCCGGGTCCTCGCTCGGGTCGAGCGCGGGGACGACGATGTGCGCGGTCATGATCGAGTCGATGCCGGCGGCGATCGCCGACCGGAACGGCGGCGCGTCGAGCTCCGCCCACTGCTCGCGGGTGTGGGTGATGGTCGGCAGGCCGTAGTGGCTGTCGACGGCGGTGTCGCCGTGACCGGGGAAGTGCTTGGAGGTCGCCGCGACCCCGGCCTGCTGGTAGCCCCTGACCTGGGCCGCCACCAGGCCGGCGACGGCCTGCGGGTCGGAGCCGAAGGACCGGACGCCGATCACCGGGTTGGCGGGGTTGACGTTGACGTCGGCGACGGGCGCGTAGTTCTGCCGGATGCCGACGGCGGCCAGTTCGGCGCCCGCGATCCTGGCCGCCTCACGGGCGTCGGAGCGGGAGCCCGAGGCGCCCAGCGCCATCGCGCCGGGGAGCAGGGTGGCAGGCTCGCCGACCCGGCAGACGATGCCGTGCTCCTGGTCGGTGGAGATGAGGGCGGGGACGGGCGTGGCCTGGGCGAGGGCGGCCCGCTGGATGCCGTTGGAGAGGGCGGCGATCTGGTGCGGGTCGCGGGTGTTGTGCGCCCAGGAGAAGTAGATGACGCCGCCGACGTGGTACTTCTCCACGAGTTCGGCGGCGGTGCGGACGCCGATCTCCTTGAGGTTCAGGTCGATGTCGGCCTGGTCGGGGGCGGTGGCGGAGTGGCCGTACACCCGCATGACGAAAAGCTGGCCGACCTTCTCCTCCAGCGACATGCGGGAGATGAGCTCGTCGAGCGTGCGGTCGCTCGTCGCGTCGCTCGCCTGGGCGGGGGTGAGGGCTCCGGTGACGGCGGCGACCGCCGTAGCGGCGGTGACGGTGAGGAGGATGCGTCTGGAGGGGGCGCGGTGGTGCAACTGATGCTCCTTCCGGCCGTGCAGGATGGGGGAAGTGGGTGAAGGAAACTTCCAAGGAGCCACGGATAGCCCGAAAGTAACTGCCAGGTCAAGAACCTGAGCAGGAATCGCCCCCTCAGGTCGTCGCCGACGCCACCTGGGGCCAGTGTTCCTGGAGCGTCCTGACGGTCTCGGTGATCGCGGGGCGGCGGGCCGCGCCCGTACGCCAGAGCGCGTGCAGCCGGCGCGTCGGCACCGGGTCGAGGCGGACCGGGGCCACCTCGGGCGGCAGTGCCCCGCGCCCGAGGCGCGGCACCAGCGCGATCCCGAGGCCGGCGGCGACGAGGGCGACCTGGGTGTGGTTCTCCTCCGCCTGGTGGACGACGTGCGGTTCGTAGCCGGTGGACCGCAGGGTCTGCATCAGCCACTCGTGGCAGACCGACCCCGGCGGCTGGGTGATCCACCGCTGGTCCGCCAGCTCCTCCCGCCGCACCGACGCCCGCGCCGCCAGCGGATGGCCGTGCGGTACGAGGACGTCGCAGGGGTCGTCGCCGATGACCGCCTGTTCGAGCCCGGGCGGGGACGGCATCGGGGAGATGTCCCAGTCGTGGGCCACGGCGAGGTCGATCACCCCGCGCGCCGCGAGCTCGATCGAGAGGTGCGGATCGACCTCCGTGAGACGGGCGTCGAGCGCGGGGTGACGGGCCGCCAGATCGGCGAGGACCCGGGGCATCAGACCGCGTGCGGCGCTCGCGAAGCAGCCGATCGAGAGCCGCCCCGCGGGCAGTCCGCGCCGCTCTTCGAGACGTACCTCCGCCTCCTCGACGATCGAGAGCAACTGCTCGGCGGTGGAGGCCAGTTGGTGCGCCTCGTCGGTGAGCCGCACGCCGCGGCCCCGGCGTTCGAGCAGGGTCGTACGGGTCTCCCGCTCCAGCTTGGCGATCTGCTGGGAGACGGCCGACGGGGTGTACCCGAGGGCGGCTGCCGCGGCGCCGACGGAGCCGTGGACGGAGACGGCGTGGAGGGCGCGCAGGCGACCGAGATCGAGCATGTGCGGGCCCTCCTGGGGAGCTTGGATGAAGAGTTGCTTCATCCAACCATGAAGGAATCCGTGCTGGTGCTACACGGTCGTGGTGGGTGACGCTCTCCTCCATGCGCCCTGCACACATCGCCCTGGCCGCACTCGTCGCCGCCGTCTGGGGAGTCAACTTCGTCGTCATCGAGATCGGCCTCGACCACTTCCCGCCGCTGCTCTTCAACGCCCTGCGCTTCCTCGCCGCCGCGCTCCCCGCCGTCTTCCTGGTCGGCCGCCCCCTGGTCGCCTGGAAGTGGATCGTCGGCGTCGGACTCGTCCTGGGCGTGGCCAAGTTCGGGCTGCTCTTCACCGGTATGGGCCTCGGCGCCCCGGCCGGGCTCTCCTCGCTGATCCTCCAGATCCAGGCCGTCTTCACGGCGCTGTTCGCCTTCGTCGCGCTCGGCGAACGGCCGGGGAAGGTGAAGACCGCGGGCATGGCGGTCGCCCTCGCGGGCATCGGCGTCGCGGCCGCGGACGAGGGCGGCGGGGGCGCCGAGGGCGCGCTGGTGGGCTTCGCCCTGTGCGTGGCGGCGGCGGCCTGCTGGGGCGTCTCCAACGTCCTGACCCGCAAGGCGGCGCCGCCCGACGCGCTCAACTTCATGGTGTGGGTCAGCACCGTGCCCGTCCTGCCGCTGCTCGCCCTCTCCCTCCTCCTGGAGGGCCCGGAGCAGGACCTGGCGGCGCTGCGCGGCCTCGACCGGACCGGCGTGGGCGTCATCGTCTACGTCGCGTGGATCACGACCATCTTCGGCTTCGGCGCCTGGGGCTGGCTCCTGCGCCGCCACCCGGCGTCCTCGGTGGCCCCGTTCTCCCTCCTGGTCCCCGTCTTCGGGATGTCCTCCGCGGCCCTCTTCCTCGACGAGGACATCACCGGCCTGCGCTGGTGCGCCGCGGCCCTGCTGGTCGGGGGAGTGGCCCTGACGTCCCTCGCGGGGCGCGGGGGTGGGGGCCCGGAGAAGGGGGCGACGGTGGAGGCGACGCAGCCGCCCGTCCCGGAGGCGGTTCACCGGGTCGGGGCGTAGGGCCTTTCAGGCCCGCCCGCCCCCGGGTCACTCCCGGGGTCGCGCCGTGGATGCCCGTACCAGCAGCTCCGCCGGGATCGTCGTCACGCCGCCCGGCGGGGGCTGCTCCGTGCCCACCGCGAGGCGGCCCGCCCGTGCGCCCGCCTCGTGGAGCGGCAGGCGTACGGTCGTCAGCGCCGGGACCGCGTCGATCGAGAACGGCAGGTCGTCGAAGCCCGCCACCGACACGTCCTCCGGTATCCGAAGACCCCGGTCCCGAAGGGCCGCGCACGCGCCCAGCGCGACGGTGTCGTTGGCCGCGAGGACCGCCGTGAGGTCCGGGTCCCTGCGCAGGAGTTCGAGCGTCGCGTCGTAGCCGGAGCGCCGGTCGTACGGGCCGTGCACCGTCGGCCCCTCGGGCAGCCCCGCCGCCGCGAGGGCGTCCCGGTGGCCCTCGAGGCGGTGCCGGGTCGTCGTCCGGTCCGCGGGCCCCGCCACGTAACCGATCCGCCGGTGCCCGAGCGAGAGCAGGTGCTCGGTGAGCCGGCGCGCCCCCGCCCGGTTGTCGAAGGTGAGCGCAGCCACGCTCGCGTCCCCCGCCACGGGCGGTCTGCCGCACAGCACGATCCGCGTCCCCGCGTCCGTCAGCTTCGCGAGCTTCGCCGACACCGCCGCCATGTGCTCCGGATCCTCCAGGGCCCCGCCGGTCAGGATGACGGCGGCGGCGCGCTGCCGCTGGAGCAGCGTGAGGTAGGTGAGCTCGCGCTCGGGGGAGCCGCCCGTGTTGCAGACGACGGCCAGTTTCTCGCCGCCCGCGCGCCCCGACGCCCCTTCCCCGATCGCGTTCTGCGCCGCGCCCGCCATGATCCCGAAGAAGGGGTCGGCGATGTCGTTGACGAGGACGCCGACCAGGTCCGACGTGGCGGCGGCCAGCGAGCTCGCGGGCCCGTTCAGGACGTAGTCCAGCTCGTCCACCGCCCGCAGCACCCGCTCCCTCGTGGACGCGGCGACCGGGTAGTTGCCGTTCAGGACACGGGAGACGGTGGCGGGGGACACCTGGGCACGCGCGGCCACATCCGACAGCGTGACGGTCATCGCGTACCTCCGGGAAGAGTCGGGCGATTCAAGCGTTTCGGGCGGTTTCCCGGACCGTCGGCGGCGCCGAGGAGAAGTCCGGCGGACCCCTTGTCCGGTGTGTTGTCGGCAGGCTAGCGTCTCCGTTCGTAGAAAGCGCTTTCTGTTGAGGGTTGTGTACGTGATGGAGGCACCTTCGTGACACGCAGGACAGTCCGTATCGCCATGAACGGCGTCACCGGACGCATGGGCCACCGCCAGCACCTCGTCCGCTCGATCCTCGCCCTGCGCGAGCAGGGCGGCCTGGATCTCGGCAACGGCGAGACCCTCTGGCCCGAACCCGTCCTCGTGGGCCGGCGGGAGTCCGCCCTGCGCGCCCTCGCGGAGCGGCACGGCCTCACCGAGTGGTCCACCGACCTCGACGCGGTCCTCGCGGACGAGAGCGTGGAGATCTACTTCGACGCCCAGGTCACCTCCGCCCGCGTGGAGGCGATCCGCAGGGCCGTCGCCGCCGGCAAGCACGTCTACACCGAGAAGCCCACCGCCGGTGACCTCGCGGGCGCCCTGGAGCTGGCCCGCCTCGCCCGCGAGCAGGGCGTCAAGCACGGCGTCGTCCAGGACAAGATCTTCCTGCCGGGCCTGCTCAAGCTGAAGCGGCTCATCGACGGCGGCTTCTTCGGCCGGATCCTCTCCGTGCGCGGCGAGTTCGGCTACTGGGTCTTCGAGGGCGACTGGCAGGACGCCCAGCGCCCCAGCTGGAACTACCGCGCGGAGGACGGCGGCGGGATCGTCGTGGACATGTTCCCGCACTGGGAGTACGTCCTCCACGAGCTCTTCGGCCGGGTCACGAGCGTCACCGCGCACGTCGCCACCCACGTCCCCGAGCGCTGGGACGAGCACGGCAAGCCGTACGCCGCGACCGCCGACGACGCCGCGTACGGCATCTTCCAGTTGGAGGGCGGCGCGATCGCCCAGATCAACTCCTCCTGGACGGTCCGGGTCAACCGCGACGAGCTCGTCGAGTTCCAGGTCGACGGCACGCACGGCTCGGCCGTCGCCGGACTCCGCAACTGCCGCGTCCAGCACCGCTCGGCCACCCCGAAGCCCGTCTGGAACCCGGACGTCCCGGCGACCGAACCCTTCCGCGAGCAGTGGCAGGAGGTCCCGGACAACACCGAGTTCGACAACGGCTTCAAGGCGCAGTGGGAGCTGTTCCTGCGCCACGTGGTCCTCGACGAGCCGTACCACTGGGACCTGCTGGCGGGCGCGCGCGGCGTGCAGCTCGCCGAGCTCGGGCTGCGGTCCTCGGTCGAGGGCCGGCGCCTGGAGGTCCCGGAGGTCACGCTGTGATCCGCCTCCCCGACGCGTCCGGCGGGGTACGGGAGTACACCCCGCGCCCGGCGCGCCCCCTCGCCCCCGTGGGCGGCGCCCTGACCTCCCGTACGGTCTTCTCCGCCGCGCACGTCGTCGCCGACCCGTACGCCGACACCACCCCCGACGGGCCGGCCGCCGTCGACTGGGACGCCACCCTCGCCTTCCGCCGCCACCTCTGGTCGCACGGCCTGGGCGTCGCCGAGGCCATGGACACCGCCCAGCGGGGGATGGGCCTGGACTGGGCGGGCGCGGCCGAACTGATCCGCCGCTCGGCGGCCGAGGCGAAGGCGGTCGGCGGCCGGATCGCCTGCGGCGTGGGCACGGACCAACTGATCGGCCCGGCCACTTTACTGACGGTCCGTAAGGCGTACGAGGAGCAGCTCGCGCTCGTCGAGGAGGTCGGCGCCCAGCCGATCCTCATGGCCTCCCGCGCCCTCGCAGCCGCCGCCGAGGGCCCGGACGACTACCTCGACACGTACGCGCATCTGCTGCGCCAGTCGGCCGAGCCGGTGATCCTGCACTGGCTGGGCCCGATGTTCGACCCGGCGCTCGACGGGTACTGGGGCTCGGCCGACCTCGACAAGGCGACCGACACCTTCCTGGAGGTCGTCGCGGCCCACCCGGACAAGGTCGACGGCATCAAAGTCTCCCTCCTGGACGCCGGGCGCGAGATCGACCTGCGCCGCCGCCTCCCGGAGGGCGTCCGCTGCTACACGGGCGACGACTTCCACTACCCCGAGCTGATCGCGGGCGAGGAGCCGGCGGCGGGAGGACGCTTCAGCCACGCCCTGCTCGGCATCTTCGACCCGCTGGGCCCGCTGGCGGCGGAGGCCGTCCGCAGCCTGGACGCGGGGGACGTGAAGGGCTTCCGGGAGCTCCTCGACCCGACGGTGGAGCTGTCACGGCACCTCTTCGAGACCCCGACCCGCTTCTACAAGACGGGAGTCGTCCTCCTCGCCTGGCTCGCCGGCCACCAGGACCACTTCACGATGGTCGGCGGCCTCCAGTCGGCGCGCTCGCTGCCGCACCTGGCGCGGGCGTACGAACTGGCGGACCGGCTGTGCCTGTTCCCGGATCCGGAGCGCGCGGAGTCGCGGATGCGCTCCCTTCTGACCGTGTACGGAGTCGAGCGATGAACCCCCTGGCGCGCTTCAGCATCAACCAGATGACCGTGAGGCAACTGTCCCTGCCGGAGCTGGTGGAGAACTGCGTACGGCTCGGCGTCCCGGGCGTCGGCCTGTGGCGTGAGCCGGTCGCGGAGTACGGCCTGGAGCCGACGGCGAAGCTCGTACGCGACGCGGGCCTGACGGTCACCTCGCTCTGCCGGGGCGGCTTCTTCACGGCGGCGGAGTCCCTGGCGGAGGTTCTGGACGACAACCGCGCGGCGATCGACGAGGCGGCGGCCCTGGGCACGGACACCCTGGTCCTGGTCTCGGGCGGCCTCGCCCCCGGCAGCCGCGACCTGACGGCCGCCCGCGCCCGGATCACGGAGGCGATCGCCGAACTCGCCCCGTACGCGGGGGAGCGGGGCGTCCGGCTCGCGATCGAACCCCTCCACCCGATGTACGCGGCGGACCGCTGCGCGGTCTCCACACTCGACCAGGCCCTGGAGATCGCCGAACGCTTCCCCGCCTCACAGGTGGGCGTGGTCGTCGACACGTACCACGTCTGGTGGGACGACCGTGCCCCTGCGGCGGTCGCCCGCGCGGGCGCGGCGGGCCGCATCCACGCCTTCCAACTGGCCGACTGGACCACCCCCTTGCCGGCGGGCGTCCTCAACGGCCGGGGCCGGCTCGGCGACGGCGCGATCGACCTCCGGTCCTGGCGCACGCTCGTCGAGGCGGCCGGGTACACGGGCCCGATCGAGGTGGAACTCTTCAACGACGAGCTGTGGTCACGGGACGGCGCCGAGGTCCTGGAGGAGACGGCGGCCGGTTTCGTACGGGAGGTGGGCTGACCCTCGGTCGGTGGGCGGGGCGCGCCGGGTCTCCGGTGTGGCGTCCCGCCTACTTCTTGGGGCCGCCCAGGATGTCGCCCAAGCCGCCCGCCCCCGCCTTCTTGCCCGCCGCGCGCTTGGTGATCACGGCGAGGACCACGGGGACCACCAGCTCGATCGCGCGGGAGACCGTCGCCGGGGGGAGGCCCGTCTTCTTCGCGACCGCGTTGGCCGCGGGCTTCGCCAGTTTGCCGAGGACCCCGGCCATGAGGCCGCCGCTCACCAGGCCTCCGAAGCCCGCCACGCCCTGGAGCGGCGGCTCGGCGGAGGTGGCCTCCTCGACGGCCTGCCGTACCTCGTCCGCGCTGTGGGGTTCGGACGCCGCCTGCCGCAGCTCGCCGGAGAGCGCGGACACCGAACTGCCCACGACCTCCTGCGCCCCGGCCGCGTCCGTGCCGAGCAGTCCGGCGATCTCCTGGAGCCGGTCGTCGCCCAGCTCGGTCAGCACGTCGTCCTGGAACGATTCATCACTCATGCCGGAAACGCTACGTTTCCTCCGACGTCTCGGCACGTCGGAGCGCCGCCGCGCAGGCCCCCGCGAACGCCTCCGGGTTGTCCAGCATGATGTTGTGCCCGCAGTCCGGGATCGCGACGACCGACACCCCCGAAGCGGTGAGCGCGTCGGAGCCCGGGAGCGGGCCGTCGGACTCCGGCAGCAGGTAGGTGCGGGGGATCGTCAGCTCCAGCAGGAGCTCGCGCATGGTGGGGACGGTGCCGCGACCGAGGTGGACCGCGGTGCGGTGCAGGCCCTCGCGGCCGGCCAGGCGCATCGTGGACCACCAGTGGGGGCCGACCCGGTCGCGGACCTCCTCCCAGCCGCCCGCCAGGAACTCCTCCTCGGAGTAGGAGGCGAGGCCGCTACTGCCCGCGGAGACGGGCGAGGGCGGGTTCGGGTCCAGGTTGGCGTCGACCAGCACCAGGCGGGAGACCAGGTGGGGATGGCGGGCCGCGAGGACGATGGCGACCGCGCCGCCCATGCTGTGGGCGATCAGCTCGGCTCCCGTGACCCCGGCGGAGGTCAGGGCCGCGGCGAGGGCGTCCGCGTGGGATTCCAGGGTGTAGTCGAAGCCCGTCGGCCGGTCGCTGATGCCGTGACCGAGCAGGTCGATCAGCAGCGAACGGTGCCCCGCCAGCAGCGGGTTGACCGCGGCCTCCGTGAAGTAGGCCGGTGACGTGGAGCCGAGGCCGTGCACGTAGACGCGGGTGGGCTCCCGCCCCGGCAGTTCGACCCAGCGGATCCGGTCGCCCTCGGGCGTCACGGTGGCGGTGCGCACAGTCTGTTCCCCTCCGGCCGAAGCCAAGATCGATGGAGGGGACGAGCGTAACCACCCGTACCGATCGTCCACAGGCCTTTGCACACCCGCCCCCGATGTCCGAGCCCTTCGCTACCTTCGGGTCATGTCCAACGAGGGTCGGGGTCACGGTCAGGCAGTCGTCGAAGGGGTGCTGGAGCGGGTCACGTACGCCAACGAGGAGAGCGGGTACACGGTCGCCCGCGTCGACACCGGCCGAGGCGGCGGCGACCTCCTCACGGTCGTCGGGGCGCTGCTCGGCGCCCAGCCGGGCGAGTCGCTGCGGATGGAGGGGCGTTGGGGCTCCCATCCGCAGTACGGCAAGCAGTTCACGGTCGAGAACTACACGACGGTGCTGCCGGCCACCATCCAGGGCATCCGCCGGTACCTCGGCTCCGGGCTCATCAAGGGCATCGGCCCCGTCTTCGCCGACCGCATCACCCAGCACTTCGGCCTGGACACCCTCGACATCCTCGAAGAGGCCCCCGCGCGACTGATCGAGGTCCCCGGACTCGGCCCCAAGCGCACCAGGAACATCACCGCCGCGTGGGAGGAGCAGAAGGCCATCAAGGAGGTGATGGTCTTCCTCCAGGGCGTCGGCGTCTCCACCTCCATCGCCGTGCGGATCTACAAGAAGTACGGCGACGCCTCGATCTCCGTCGTCCGCAACCAGCCCTACCGGCTGGCCGCCGACGTCTGGGGCATCGGCTTCCTCACCGCCGACCGGATCGCCCAGGCCGTCGGCATCCCGCACGACAGTCCCGACCGGGTCAGGGCCGGGCTGCAGTACGCCCTGTCGCAGTCCACCGACCAGGGCCACTGCTTCCTGCCCGAGGAGCAGCTGATCCGGGACGCGGTGAAGCTGCTCCAGGTCGACACGGGTCTGGTCATCGAGTGCCTCGCCGACCTCGCGGCGGATCCCGAGGGGGTCGTACGGGAGTCGGTGCCGGGGCCCGAGGGGGAGCCGGTCACGGCCGTGTACCTGGTGCCGTTCCACCGTGCCGAGCTGTCCCTCGCCGGGCAGGTCGGACGGCTGCTGCGGACCCCCGAGGACCGGATGCCGGCCTTCCGGGAGGTCGTCTGGGACAAGGCGCTCGCCTGGCTCGCCGACCGCACCGGGGCCTCCCTCGCGCCCGAGCAGGAGGAGGCCGTGCGGCTCGCCCTGACCCGTAAGGTCGCCGTGCTCACCGGCGGCCCGGGGTGCGGGAAGTCGTTCACGGTCCGCTCGATCGTGGAGCTGGCCCGGGCCAAGCGCGCCAAGGTCGTCCTCGCCGCGCCCACCGGCCGGGCCGCCAAGCGCCTCGCCGAGCTGACCGGCACGGAGGCGTCGACCGTCCACCGCCTCCTGGAGCTGAAGCCGGGCGGCGACGCGGCCTACGACAGGGACCGGCCGCTCGACGCCGACCTGGTCGTCGTGGACGAGGCGTCCATGCTGGATCTGCTCCTCGCCAACAAGCTCGTGAAGGCCGTGGCACCCGGTGCCCACCTCCTCCTCGTGGGGGACGTGGACCAGCTGCCCTCGGTCGGCGCGGGGGAGGTGCTCGGCGATCTGCTCGCCCCGGACAGCCCGGTTCCGGCCGTCCGGCTGACCCGCATCTTCCGGCAGGCGCAGCAGTCGGGGGTCGTCACCAACGCCCACCGCATCAACGCGGGTCTGCCGCCCGTCACCACCGGCCTGCCCGACTTCTTCCTCTTCGCCGAGGACGAGACCGAGGACGCCGCCCGGGTCACCGTCGACGTCGTCGCCCGACGAATTCCCGCCAAGTTCGGTCTCGACCCGCGCACGGACGTGCAGGTCCTGGCCCCGATGCACCGGGGCCCGGCCGGCGCGGGCGCGCTCAACGGTCTGCTCCAGCAGGCGGTCACGCCGGCCCGCCCCGATCTCCCGGAGAAGCGGTTCGGCGGCCGGGTCTTCCGCGTCGGCGACAAGGTCACGCAGATCCGGAACAACTACGAGAAGGGCGCCAACGGCGTCTTCAACGGCACCGTCGGCGTCGTGACCTCGCTCGACACCGTCGAACAGCGCCTGACCGTACGGACGGACGAGGACGAGGAGGTGCCGTACGACTTCGACGAGCTGGACGAACTGGCCCACGCGTACGCCGTCACGATCCACCGTTCGCAGGGCAGCGAGTACCCGGCGGTCGTGATCCCTGTCACCAACAGCGCCTGGATGATGCTCCAGCGGAACCTGCTCTACACGGCCGTCACCCGGGCCAGGAAGCTCGTGGTCCTGGTCGGCTCCCGCAAGGCGATCGCCCAGGCCGTACGTACGGTTTCCGCAGGCAGACGCTTCACCGCCCTGGCCCACCGGCTCTCGGCAGCCGTGTGAAAGACCACCCCGGACTTCCCCGAACGGGGCGAAGGGGGCAAGATGAGCAGGTTGGCGGCACTGAGTGCCGCCAATTGGCCCAATGGTCGACCCCGAGTGCACTCTCCTGAGCCAAATGGGGGATGGTAGAGACAGTCAGGGCACCTCGAAGAAGAGGCACTACGTCGGTGAGGGATGACGTGAGCGACAACTCTGTAGTACTGCGGTACGCGGACGGTGAATACACCTACCCGGTGGTCGAGAGCACCGTCGGCGACAAGGGCTTCGACATCGGGAAGCTCCGAGCCCAGACCGGTCTGGTCACCCTGGACAGCGGATACGGCAACACCGCCGCCTATAAATCCGCGATCACCTACCTCGACGGTGAGCAGGGCATTCTGCGGTACCGCGGCTACCCCATCGAGCAGCTGGCGGAGAGCTCCACCTTCACGGAGGTGGCGTACCTGCTGATCAACGGTGAGCTTCCCAAGGTCGACGAGCTCGCGACCTTCAAGAACGAGATCACCCAGCACACGCTGCTGCACGAGGACGTCAAGCGTTTCTTCGACGGCTTCCCCCGGGACGCCCACCCGATGGCGATGCTCTCGTCTGTGGTCTCCGCGCTGTCCACCTTCTACCAGGACAGCCACAACCCGTTCGACGAGAACCAGCGCCACATCTCCACGATCCGGCTGCTCGCCAAGCTGCCGACGATCGCGGCGTACGCCTACAAGAAGTCGATCGGCCACCCCTTCGTCTACCCGCGCAACGACCTCGGGTACGTCGAGAACTTCCTGCGCATGACCTTCTCGGTCCCGGCCCAGGAGTACGAGCTGGACCCGGTCGTGGTCTCCGCGCTCGACAAGCTGCTGATCCTGCACGCGGACCACGAGCAGAACTGTTCGACGTCCACCGTCCGTCTGGTCGGTTCGAGCCAGGCGAACATGTTCGCGTCGATCTCCGCCGGCATCTCGGCCCTCTGGGGCCCGCTGCACGGTGGCGCCAACCAGTCGGTCCTGGAGATGCTCGAAGGCATTCAGGCCAACGGCGGCGACGTCGACTCCTTCATCAACAAGGTGAAGAACAAGGAGGACGGCGTCCGCCTGATGGGCTTCGGCCACCGGGTGTACAAGTCCTTCGACCCGCGCGCCAAGATCATCAAGGCAGCGGCGCACGACGTCCTCTCGGCGCTCGGCAAGTCCGACGAGCTGCTGGACATCGCGCTCAAGCTGGAGGAGCACGCGCTCTCCGACGACTACTTCGTCTCGCGCAACCTCTACCCGAACGTGGACTTCTACACGGGCCTCATCTACCGCGCGATGGGCTTCCCGACCGAGATGTTCACCGTGCTCTTCGCGCTCGGCCGTCTGCCGGGCTGGATCGCCCAGTGGCACGAGATGATCAAGGAGCCGGGGTCCCGCATCGGCCGCCCGCGCCAGATCTACACCGGCGAGGTCCTGCGCGACTTCGTCCCGGTCGAGGGCCGCTGACACGCCTGTTGCGTCACGCGCGCGAAGGTCGCTGACGCGCCCGTCGCGTAACGAAAAGCGCCCCGCTGTCGATCCCCCCACGGGTCGACGAGCGGGGCGCTTTCCATATCCCCGGTGCGGATTCCCCCCACGGGATCCGGGCCGGGCGTCTGCCGGGTTCAGCAGAAGCTACGCGGGTCTGCGCGGTCTGCCGGGGTACGTACGTACGGGAGGGCCGCTCAAAGCTCCCCGGTGCACGTGCCCCGGCCAACGCTTGCCTGAGACGTCCCCCAAGACATCCCATGAACGTCCCCCAAGACGTTCTTGGCATCGCCCACTTAGACTCGCGAACGGCCCGAATGGTTACCCCCAAATATCTGTGATCTAGGTCTCTTTGTGAAGGTCCTGTGCGTCACGTGTAGGTGAATTCACGTGAAGTGCCGAAGTCGCAGGCTGTTTGTCACGACAAAGACGGACGAAAAGGCCATGGCCAGACCGGCGATCATCGGGTTCAGCAGGCCGAGAGCGGCCAACGGAAGCGTCGCCACGTTGTAACCGAAGGCCCATCCCAGGTTTCCCTTGATCGTCGCCAGGGTCCGGCGGGCGAGCCGGATGGCGTCCGCCGCCACCCGCAGGTCGCCCCGGACCAGCGTCAGATCGCTCGCCTCGATCGCGGCGTCCGTGCCGGTGCCCATGGCGAGACCCAGGTCGGCGGTGGCCAACGCGGCGGCGTCGTTCACGCCGTCCCCGACCATCGCGACCGTCCGGCCCTCCGCCTGGAGGCGACGGACCACCTCGACCTTCTCCTCCGGCAGGACCTCGGCGAAGACCCGGCCCGCGTCGATGCCGACCTCCGCCGCAACCGTCTCGGCCACCGCCCGCCCGTCCCCGGTCAGCAGGACCGGCGTCAGGCCGAGATCCCGCAGCCGCGCGACCGCTTCCGCGCTGGTCTCCTTCACGGCGTCGGCGACCGTGAGGGCTCCGCGCGCCCGCCCGTCCCAGGCGACCTGGACGGCCCCCGGCTCCGGTACGCCCTGTGCCTCGACGCCCTCGACGCCCTCGGCCGTCAGGAGGGCCGGGCGGCCCACCAGGACGGCGTGGCCGTCGACCGTGCCGCGCACCCCGAGGCCGGGCACGTTCTCGAAGGAGGTCGGCACGGGCAGCTCGCCGAGCTTCTCCGCGGCGCCCGCCGCGACCGCGCGGGCCACCGGGTGCTCGGAGGCGTGCTCCAGGGCGCCCGCGAGGCGCAGCAGCTGGGCCTCGTCCACACCCTCGTACGCGTACACCTTCGTCAGCCGCATCCGGCCGGTCGTGACCGTGCCGGTCTTGTCGAGGACGACCGTGTCGACGCGGCGGGTGGACTCCAGGACCTCGGGACCCTTGATGAGGATGCCGAGCTGCGCGCCGCGCCCGGTGCCGACCATGAGCGCGGTCGGGGTCGCCAGGCCCAGGGCGCAGGGGCAGGCGATGATCAGTACGGCGACGGCGGCGGTGAACGCGCCGGTGGTGTCCTCGACCACGAAAAGCCAGGTCAGCAGGGTGCCGAGGGCGATGTAGAGCACGACGGGGACGAAGACGGCGGAGATCCGGTCGGCGAGGCGCTGCACCTCGGCCTTGCCGTTCTGCGCGTCCTCGACCAGCTTGGCCATCCGGGCCAGCTGGGTGTCGGCGCCGACCCGGGTCGCCTCGACGACAAGGCGTCCCGAGGTGTTGAGGCAGCCTCCGGTGACCGGGTCGCCCGCGGTCACGTCGACCGGCACGGACTCGCCGGTGAGCAGGGACGCGTCCACGGCGGAGGAGCCCTCCGCGACGGTCCCGTCGGTGGCGATCTTCTCGCCGGGGCGGACGACGAAGCGTTCACCGGTCCGCAGTTCGGCCACCGGGATCCGTACCTCCGTACCTCCCCTCAGGGCGGCCACGTCCTTGGCCCCGAGCTCCATCAGGGCACGCAGCGCCGAGCCGGCCTTCCGCTTGGCACGGGCCTCCAGATAGCGGCCGAGGAGGATGAAGGTGATGACTCCGGCCGCGACCTCCAGATAGATCGCGGAGGCGCCTTCGCCGCGGTCGACGGTGAGGTCGAATCCGTGGCGCATGCCCGGCATGCCCGCGTCGCCGAAGAACAGGGCCCAGAGCGACCAGCCGAAGGCGGCAAGCGTGCCGACGGAGACGAGGGTGTCCATGGTCGCCGCGCCGTGTCGCAGATTGGTCCAGGCGGCCCGGTGGAACGGCAGCCCGCCCCAGACGACGACCGGCGACGCGAGGGTCAGGGAGAGCCACTGCCAGTTGTCGAACTGGAGGGCAGGGACCATCGCGAGCAGGACGACCGGGGCGGCGAGCACGGCCGAGACGGTCAGCCGTCGGCGGAGGGCGGCGAGCTCGGGGTCCTCCTCCGGGCTGTCCGAGTCCGACGGCTCGGGCTCCGGCGGTGCGGGCTCCTCCGCGGTGTAGCCGGTCTTGACGACCGTCGCGATCAGATCGGCGATGTCCGTCTCCGGCGGGTGCGCGATCCGCGCCTTCTCCGTCGCGTAGTTGACGGTCGCCGTGACGCCTTCCATCCGGTTGAGCTTCTTCTCGACGCGGGCGGCGCAGGAGGCGCAGGTCATCCCGCCGATGACGAGCTCGGTCGTCAGGGTGGCGGGCGCGGGGCTCGGAGTCATGTGCGGTTCCAAAGGGGAGCAGGGCCGTACCGCGTAACGGTACGGCCCTGCCGGGGTGGTGCGGGAGTCTGTCCCAGGCCTGGTGGACCTGGCGGTCCTGGCCTGGGTCAGGCCTGGCGGCTCTGGCCTGGGTCAGGCCTGGCGGCTCTGGCCTGGATCAGGCCTGGCGGCTCTGGCCTGGATCAGGTCGAGCGCTCTGGCTGGGCTCAGACCTGGCCGACCAGCTCGTAGCCGGCCTCGTCGACGGCGGCGCGGACGGCCTCCTCGTCGAGGGCGGCCTCGGAGACCACGGTGACCTGGCCTGTGGAGGCCACGGCCTTGACGGAGGAGACTCCGGCGATCTCGGAGATCTCGCTGGAGACCGCGCCCTCGCAGTGTCCGCAGGTCATTCCCTTGACCTGGTACACGGTGGTGAGTTCGGTCGTCGTCTCGGCGGTCATGACGGTCTCCTCTTCGAGGGCGTGCTGGTTCAGGCTCGTACTGAAGCAGATTATACCCCTAGGGGGTATAAATTCCAGTCCCGCGCCGATGCGACGTGGGTTCGGACAGGTCACCCTGCGCGTCGAGGTACTGAGGATGATAGATACCCGATATGTCGCATTCAGGGACCACGCTGATCCTGATCATGGCGATCGCCGTCCTGGCGCCGCTGCTCGCCTACGGGGTGGGACGCCGGCTGCCCGTGCCCCTCGTCATCTTCGAGATCCTGCTCGGCATCCTCATCGGCCCCGACGTGCTCGGCTGGGCACACACGGACGCCCTGATCGACGGCCTCTCGGAGCTCGGGCTCGCGATGCTGATCTTCCTCGCGGGGTACGAGATCGAGTTCGGGAAGGTACGCGGCGACACGCTCAAGCGCTCGGTGGGGGCGTGGGTGATCGCCCTGGCGCTCGGCCTCGGGATCGGGGTGCTGCTGGGCGGCGGGTTCCACAAGGGCGTCTTCATCGGCGTGGCGCTCACCAGCACCGCGCTCGGCACCGTCCTGCCGGTGCTGCGGGACGCGGGCGATCTGCACGGCCGGTTCGGCTCGGTCGTGATGGCCTTCGGCGCCGTGGGCGAGTTCGGGCCGATCACCGCGATGGCGCTGCTCCTGAGCGGCCGCGGCGCGGCCGAGTCGACGGCGCTGCTCGCCGTCTTCGCCGCCCTCACGGCGGTGGCGGTGCTCTGGGCGCTGCGGCCGAGGCCGCCGTGGTTCGCCACGATCATCCGGAAGACCCTGCACAGCAGCGGCCAGTTCGCGGTCCGGTTCGTCTTCCTGCTGCTCGCGCTGATGCTGGGCGCCTCGCAGGCCCTCGGACTCGACGTGCTGCTCGGCGCGTTCGCCGCCGGAATGATCACCCGGCTCGTCCTGACCGGCGCCGCGCCGGAGGCGGGACCGGCGATCCTGGAGAAGGTGGAGGCGGTGGGCTTCGGCTTCCTGGTGCCGGTCTTCTTCGTCGTCACCGGTGTCGAGTTCGACCTGGACTCGCTGCTCGACGGCGGCCGGACGCTGCTCCTGCTGCCGCTCTTTCTGCTGCTGTTCCTGGCGGTGCGGGGCGGCCCGGTCTGGTTCCTGGCCCCCGGCGACCTGACGCGCAAGGAGCGTGGCGCGCTGGTGCTCTACGAGTCCACGGCCCTGCCGCTCGTCGTCGCGATCACCACCATCGGCCTCGACGACAAGGCGCTTTCGGCGGGCGAGGCGGCGGCGCTGGTGGGGGCCGGGATGCTCTCGGTCCTCGTCTTCCCGCTCGTCGCGCTGAAGATCCGGGCGGGGGCGGGTGAGAAGGGGCTGCCGAAGGAGGCGATCAGGGGGTCGGAGTCGTGGTGACGGGGGTGGCGCGGTCATCGCCGTTCTCGAGCGCCGAGCCGACGATCGGGTCGAGGTAGCGGAAGAGGACCTTCTTCAGCTCGGCGGAGGTCGCGTCCCGCTCCGGCCCCTCGGGCGCCGCGAGCACCAGGGCGAGGCCGCCCTTGAAGACCGCGAAGGTCATGTCGGCGATGAGGGCGCGCTCCGCCCGCGGCAGGTCCGGGAGGTAGAGCCCCAGCAGATCGCCGATGCGGGCCAGGAGGGAGGCGTGCAGGGCGTCGTGCTCCTCGGCGATCCGGCCGGGGATGTCGGAGCCGTGCATCAGGGCGAGGAAAACCGGGTTCTGGCAGTTGAACTCGATCAGCGGGTCGACGACGGCGTCCAGCATCTCGGGCAGCGGCAGAGCGAGGTTCTCCGCGGTGAACGCCTGCCCGTGGGCCTCGCGCATCTCGTGCAGGAGGCGGTCGCCGAGCTCGATGGCGATGGCTTCCTTGTTCGGGAAGTACTGGTAGAGCGTGCCGGGCGAGACGTGCGCCTCGCGGGCGATCGCGTTGGTGCTGGCCGCGGTGTACCCGGAGGTGCAGAAGACGTTCGTGGCGGCCTGGAGCAGCTGCGCGATGCGGCGCTCGCCGCGGGCCTGGCGGCGGCGCGGCTTCGGTTCTTCGGACATGGCTGTCCACAGCCTCCTCGACACGATTGACAAACGCGAGAGGTCGCTCGCATTCTTGGGGAACGCGAGCGGTCGCTCGTGTTTGCCAGTTTATGGCAATGGTCGACCCATGCGGCCTGCCGGGAAGCGAGCGCATGGGTCAGGTGAAGGGGACACCGCGTCATGGCCGAAGTCAAGAATTCAGCGCCCGCCCCGGGCGGACCGCCGGGCGGGGGGTGGACCCGGTTCGTGACGGCCAGGCCGCGCCTGTCTCTGCTGGTCGCGCTCGTGATCACCGCACTCGCCGTCCTCGCGGGCGGCGGCGTCGCCGACCGGATGGGCAGCGGCGGCTGGGAGGACCCGGACGCCGAATCCACGTACGCGACGCGGGTCCTGGAGCGGGAGTTCCCCGCCTCCCAGCCCAACCTGCTCCTGCTCGTGGACGCGCGGGAGGGTGGGGTCGACGATCCCGCCGTGGCCGCCGAGGCCCGCAGGCTGACGGAGCGGCTCGACGCCGAGCCGGGCGTGAGCGGCATCGGGTCCTACTGGGGGACGGGCTCCCCCGCCCTGCGCTCCGAGGACGGCAGGCAGGCGGTGGTCGCCGCCCGGGTCGAGGGCGACGAGAAGGCCGCCGGCGAGATCCTGGAGCGGATCGCCCCCGCGTACCGGGGAGTGCACGGGCCGGTCGAGGTCTCCGTCGGCGGTCCGCTGGCCGTGCAGCACGAGATGCAGACGGTCATCCAGGAGGACCTGCTGCGGGCCGAGCTCATCGCCCTGCCGGTGACGCTCGTCCTGCTCGTCATGGTCTTCGGCAGCGCGGTCGCCGCCCTGCTGCCGCTCGGGATCGGGATCGTGGCCATCCTGGGGACGAACGCGGTGCTGCGCGGCATCACGGAGTTCACCGACGTCTCGGTCTTCGCCCAGAACCTCACCACCGCCCTCGGGCTCGGACTCGCCATCGACTACGCCCTCTTCGTGGTCCGGCGCTTCCGCGAGGAGCTCGCCGGGGGCGCCGACCCCAGGACGGCGATCGGCACCACCCTGCGGACCGCCGGGCGGACCGTGCTCTTCTCCGCGCTGACCGTGGCCGTCTCGCTCGCCGCGATGCTGGTCTTCCCGCAGTATTTCCTGCGCTCCTTCGCCTACGCGGGCATCGCGGTGGTGCTGCTCGCGGCGGCGGCCGCGCTGATCCTGCTGCCCGCCGCGCTGCTGCTGCTCGGAGACCGGGTCAACGCACTCGACCTACGCCGCCTGTTCCGCCGCCGCCGGAAGCCGGGCGCGGAGGCCGCAGGCGCGTCCGGGGCCGAAGAAGCCGGCTCCGGGGCCGGATGGGCCCGGGCGGCGGGGCTGGTCATGCGGCGGGCGCCGGTGTTCGCCGTGGCCACGGCGACCGGTCTCGTGCTGCTCGGGCTGCCGTTCCTCGGCGTGAACTTCGGCACGGTCGACGACCGGCAGCTGCCCACCACCGCCGAGTCCCGGGTGGTCCAGGACCAGTTGCGCGACGGCTTCCCCGGCAGCCCCGGCGGCGGGCTCACCGTCCTCGCCGAGGGCGCCGCCACCCCGCAGGCGCTCACCGGCTACCGCGAGCGGATCCAGGGCCTCGACGGCATCGCCCGGGTGGAAGGACCGGTGACGTCCGGCACGGGACCCGGGAGCTCCGCGTACTTCACCGTGGTGCCGGAGGGCGAGGGCGTCGGGGAGACCGCCCAGAGCGTGGTGGGCGAACTGCGGGCCGCGCCCGCCCCGTTCGACACCTCGGTGACCGGAGCGGCCGCCGTGCTCGTCGACTCGAAGGACGCCATAGGCGACCGACTGCCCTGGGCGCTGGCGATCATCGTCGTCGTCACCCTGGTCCTGGTCTTCCTGCTGACCGGCAGTGTGGTGATCCCGATCCAGGCCGTCGTCCTCAACGCCCTCAGCCTCACGGCGATGTTCGGCGCGGTCGTCTGGGTCTTCCAGGACGGCCACCTCTCCGGGCTGCTCGGCTTCACCCCGACCGGCGACATCGAGACGAACCTGCCGGTGCTCATGTTCTGCGTCGCCTTCGGACTCTCCATGGACTACGGCGTGTTCCTGCTCTCCCGGATCAAGGAGGAGTACGACGAGACGGGCGACCACGACCACGCGGTCCGCTTCGGCCTGCGGCGCACCGGCGGCCTCATCACCGCCGCCGCCGTGATCCTCGCCGTCGTCATGGTGGCCATCGGCACCTCCCGCGTGACCAACACCAAGATGCTCGGCCTCGGGGTCGCGCTCGCCGTGCTGATGGACGCCATGGTGGTCCGCAGTCTGCTCGTGCCCTCCGTGATGAAGCTGACCGGCCGTCTGACGTGGTGGGCGCCGGGCCCGTTGCGCCGCTTCCACGACCGGTTCGGGATAAGCGAGGGCGGCGGCGCGCCGTCGCCGTCGCCCTCGCCGGCCCCGGCGGCCGAGCGGGACAAGGAGCCCGTCGGAGGCTGACGCGTCAGTGGCGGCTCCGGTTGCCGGGGCGGTTGGCCACCCATGAGCGGATCGTGTCCGCGTACCAGTAGGGCTTGCCGGACTCGACATGGTCGGGCGGCGGCAGGAGGCCGTGCTTCCGGTAGGAGCGGACGGTGTCCGGCTGCACCTTGATGTGCGCGGCGATGTCCTTGTACGACCAGAGCCTTCGGTCCGTCATGCGTGGCACCTCCCTGCCCACCTCGCAGCGGCGGCGGGGGTGCCGTTCGGGGGAGCTGCGGGGCGGGCGCTGGCGATCACTGAGCCTGTGCCCCCTGCAACGACCCCTTCCAACGGGAGGAGAGCGGCTGTCGATCGGCTGTGACGTAAAGCCCGCGTAATGGAGATATGTGTGACGACAGGGGGACGGATGTGACGTAAGCGACGCATGGTCACATCGGCGTGGCGGAAGGCGTTCGGGAGGTTTCTACGCTCCGCAGGAGCGCAGGAAGCGGCGGGTGCGGACGGCGATCGGGTACGGCTTGTCGGGCTCGCACGGGTACATGTCCTGCTCGACGATGGCGAAGAGCTCCACGTCGAGCGCCTGAGCCGCCGCGAGGACCGGCTCCAGGGCCGGTACTCCGGAGGGCGGCTCGCACATCACGCCCCGGGCCACGGCCGGGCCGAAGGGCACCTCGTCGGCGATCACCCCGGCGAGGACCTCCGGGTCGACCTGCTTGAGGTGGAGGTAGCCGATGCGCTCGCCGTACGTCTCGATCAGTTTGACGCTGTCGCCGCCGCAGTACGCGTAGTGCCCGGTGTCCAGGCACAGGGAGACCAGGTCCGGATCGGTCCCGTCCAGGAACCGGGCCACGTTCTCCTCGCTGTCGACATGGGTGTCCGCGTGCGGGTGGACGACGATCCGCAGCCCGAAGCGGTCCTGGACCTCGCGGCCCAGGCGCTCGGTCAGACCGGTGAGATTCCGCCACTGTTCGGGGGTGAGCGTGCGGTCCTCCAGGACCTCGCCCGTCTTGTCGTCCCGCCAGAAGGACGGGATGACGACGAGGTGCTCGGCGCCCATCGCCTGCGCGAGCGCCGCGTTGTCGGCGACATGGGCCCAGGTCTTCTCCCAGACGGCCGGCCCGTGGTGCAGCCCGGTGAAGACCGTGCCCGCCGAGACCCGCAGGCCCCGGCGGCCCGTCTCCTCGGCCAGGACCGCGGGATCGGTGGGCAGATAGCCGTACGGGCCGAGCTCGATCCAGGCGTAACCGGCGTCGGCGACCTCGTCGAGGAAGCGCTGCCAGGGGACCTGCCGGGGATCGTCGGGGAACCAGACGCCCCAGGAGTCCGGGGCGGAGCCGATACGGATGCGGGACAGCGGCGACGGCTTCGTCATGAGAGCCACCTTGACCGCGCCCGGAACGACGCGTCAAGACGCTCGTCCGAATGTAAGGACATAGCGTTGACAGGGTTCGGGGCGGACGGCTAGACCTGGGTGCGGGGCCGAGGTGAGAGGTGGCGCGCGTGGATGCGGAGCCGGAGCCGTACGAGCTGATCACGATGGGGCGTCTCGGGGTGGACCTCTACCCGCTCCAGGTCGGCGTTCCGCTCGCCCGGGTGGAGACCTTCGGGAAGTACCTGGGCGGCTCGCCCGCCAACGTGGCCGTCGCGGCGGCCCGGCTCGGGCGGCGGACGGCGCTGGTGAGCCGGACCGGGGCGGACCCGTTCGGGGAGTACCTGCACGAGGAGCTGCGCGGGTACGGGGTCGACGACCGGTGGGTGACGGCGGTCGGGGAGTATCCGACGCCGGTCACGTTCTGCGAGATCTTCCCGCCCGACGACTTCCCGATCCACTTCTACCGCCTCCCCAAGGCGCCGGACCTGGAGATCCGTCCGGAGGAGCTGGACCTCGCGGCGATCCGCGCGGCCCGGGCGTTCTGGGTGACCGGGACGGGGCTGAGCGTCGAGCCGAGCAGGGCGGCGACGCTGGGCGCCCTGCGGGAGCGGGGCGGCCGGGAGCTGACCGTGCTCGACCTGGACTGGCGGCCGACGCTCTGGCCCGACCCGTCCGAGGCGGGACCGCTCTACCGGGAGGCCCTGGCGACGGCCACGGTCGCCGTCGGGAACCTGGACGAGTGCGAGGTCGCGACGGGCGAGCGCGAGCCGTACGCGGCGGCCCGCGCGCTCCTTGCCGCCGGGGTGAGCCTCGCGGTCGTCAAGCAGGGCCCCAAGGGCGTCCTCGCCCTGACCGCCGACGGGGAGAGCGCGGAGGTCGCGCCCCTGCCGGTCGAGGTGGTCAACGGCCTCGGCGCGGGCGACGCGTTCGGCGGGGCGCTGTGCGACGGGCTGCTCGCCGGCCGGGACCTGGACCGCACCCTGCGCCGGGCCAACGCGGCGGGCGCCATCGTGGCCGGCCGCCTCGCCTGTTCCCCGGCGATGCCCCACGCCGACGAGATCGACCTGGCCCTCACCACCGGCACCGGCACGCTCCCGGAGCGCACTCCATGACCGACCACCCCGCCGACACCTGGCGCACCCGAGCGGCCCACCGCCGAGCGAGCGGCCCGAAGGCGACACCCACGCCCGCACCACCCGCGCCCGCGCCTCCGGACGCCTCGGAGCCCCGGCCGCCCTCGGACGCCTCGAAGCCCCCGCCCTCGGACGCCCCCGCCGCTCCTCCGGACACCTCGAAGCCCGCACCCTCGGACGCCCCGGCCGCTCCTCCGGACACCTCGAAGCCCGCACCCTCGGACGCCCCGGCCAGGCCCGGGGGAACCCCCGACGCCCCCGCCGACCCCTCCGCGCCCCCCAACACCCCCAACACCCCCAACACCCCCAACACCCCCGACCCCCTCCGCCGGGCCGCGCACCCCGCGCCGCCGAGGCGGTTCGCGCGGGCCGTTCCTGTGGTCGATGTGCACGAAGCCGTCGACGTCGAGTGGCTGGTCACCGTGCGGGCCCGGCATCCCGAGGCCGTTGCCGAGGCTGCCGCGCGGCGGCGGACGCGGGAGCTCTTCGAGGAGCGGGACCGGCTGCTGATCGTCGCCGCCGACCACCCCGCCCGGGGCGCCCTCGGGGTCGGCGCGCGCCCGTACGCGATGGCCGACCGCGCCGACCTCCTCGGACGGCTCCGGCTCGCGCTCTCCCGGCCCGGCGTCGACGGCGTCCTCGCCTCCGCCGACATCCTCGACGACCTCCTCCTGCTCGGCGCCCTGGACGACCGCCTCGCCGTCGGCTCGATGAACCGCGGCGGCCTCGCCGGCGCCTCCTTCGAGCTCGACGACCGCTTCACCGGCCACCGCCCCCAGGACCTCGCCCGGCTGGGCTTCGACGCAGGCAAGCTCCTCCTGCGGATCGACCCGGACGACCCCGGCTCGCTCGCCACCCTGCACGCCGCCGCCCGCGCCGTCGACGAGATGGCCGCCCTGCGCCTGCCCGTCTTCGTCGAACCCTTCCTCTGCCACCGCGACCAGGACGGCCGGCTCCACAACGACCTCTCCGCGGAGTCCGTCATCACCTCCCTCGCCGTCGCCTCCGGCCTCGGCGGCACCTCCGCCTACACCTGGCTCAAGGTCCCCGTCACCGACCACCCCGAGGACATGGCCCGCGTCCTGGCGACCACCACACTGCCCGTCGTCCTCCTCGGCGGAGACCCGGGGCCGGGGCCGGACGCCCAGGACGTCACGTACGAGAAATGGCGCCGCGCGCTGAGCCTGCCCACCGTCCGGGGCCTCGTCGTCGGCCGCGCGTTGCTCTACCCCGAGGACGGCGATGTGGCCGGAGCCGTCGATACCGCTGCGCGCCTGCTGCGCGAGACGGTAGGAAGGACCCTGCACGCGTGAACGATCACCACGAACTCCATCTGCCCGCCGGGAGCGCCTCCGACGGGCCGTACGCCCTCCACGTCGACCCCGACCGGGCAGGCTGGGGGCACTCCGCACTGCGCGTCCTCGAACTCGGCCCGGGAGCCACCCACCTCCTGGACACCGGGGACAGCGAGTGGATCGTGCTTCCGCTCACCGGCGGCTGTACGGTGCAGATCGACGGCCAGACGCTTCAACTCCTGGGCCGCGAGAGCGTGTTCGGCGGAGTGTCCGACTTCGCCTACGTGCCCCGCGACGCACGGGTCCAGATCGCCTCCGGTGCGGGAGGCCGCTTCGCTTTGGCAGGAGCGAAGTGCGAGCGACGACTCCCCGCCCGCTACGGCCCCGCGCCGGAGGTACCCGTCGAGGCCCGCGGCAGCGGCAACCAGGCCCGGCAGGTACGGAACTTCGCCGCCGCCGGCGTCTTCGAGGCGGACCGTCTGATCGCCGTCGAGGTGATCACCCCCGGCGGGAACTGGTCGTCCTACCCGCCCCACAAGCACGACGAGCACCGCCCTGGCGTCGAGTCCGAGCTCGAGGAGATCTACTACTTCGAGATCGCCGACGGCGGAGTCGGCTACCAGCGGATCTCCCCCTCCCGACCCGGCGGCGCCGACCTCCTCGCCGAGGTCCGCACCGGCGACGCCGTCCTCGTGCCCGACGGCTGGCACGGCCCGTCGATCGCGCAGCCGGCGCACGACATGTACTACCTGAACGTGATGGCAGGACCAGGACCCGACCGGGAGTGGAAGATCTGCTTCCACCCGGACCACACGGAGGGATACAAGTGACCGCGCTGACCGTCGCACAGGCCCTGACGCGGTTCCTCGCCGCGCAGTACACCGAACGCGACGGCGTCCGCCGCCGGTTGATCGCCGCGACCTGGGGCATCTTCGGCCACGGGAACGTCGCAGGGATGGGCCAGGCCCTCGTCGAGTACGCCGACGCCATGCCGTACCACCAGGGCCGTAACGAACAGGCCATGGTGCACGCCGCCGTCGGCTACGCCCGCCAGTCCAACCGGCTCTCCGCGCACGCCGTGACCACCTCCATCGGCCCGGGCGCCACCAACCTCGTCACCGGCGCCGCGCTCGCCACGATCAACCGCCTCCCGGTCCTGCTCCTGCCCGGCGACACCTTCGCGACCCGCCCCGCCGACCCCGTCCTCCAGCAGCTCGAAGTCCCGTACGCCGGTGATGTGTCGGTCAACGACTGTCTGCGACCGGTCTCGACCTACTTCGACCGGATCACCCGCCCCGAGGCGCTGATCCCGGCCGCGCTCGCCGCCGTCGAGGTCCTCACCGACCCCGTACGGACCGGAGCCGTCACCCTCGCCCTGCCGCAGGACGTCCAGACGGAGGCGTACGACTGGCCGGAGGAGTTCTTCGCCGAGCGCGTCTGGCGGGTGCGCAGGCAGCAGCCGGACGAGGGCGAACTCGCCGAGGCCGTACGGGCGGTTCGCGCGGCGGAGCGCCCGCTGATCGTGGCGGGCGGCGGGGTCAAGTACAGCGGCGCCGAGACGGCCCTGGGGGTCTTCGCCGCCGCCACCGGCATCCCCGTCGCCGTCACCCAGGCCGGCAAGGGCGCCCTGCCGTACGGCCACCCGGCCGACGTCGGCGCCCTCGGCCACACCGGGACCGCGACCGCGAACGGACTCGCCCGCTCCGCCGACCTCGTCCTCGGCATCGGCACCCGCTACTCCGACTTCACCACCGCGTCCGCGACGCTCTTCGCGAACCCCGATGTCCGCTTCGTCAACCTGAACGTCACGTCCTTCGACGCCCACAAGCTGGCCGCCCGGCCGCTGGTCGGGGACGCCCGCGAGGGCCTCGAACTCCTCCACGCGGAGCTGGACGGCCACACGGTCGCCCCGGCGTACGCGGAGGCGTACCGCGAGGAGCGGGCGCGCTGGGAGCAGCGGGTCACCGCCGCGTACACCGCCGCCGACGAGGAGGCGCGGCCCACCCAGGCGCAGGTCCTCGGCGCACTCGACACTCTGGTCGACGACAGCGACATCCTGATCAACGCGGCCGGCTCGCTCCCCGGCGACCTCCACAAGCTCTGGCGGGCCCGGTCCTCGGACCAGTACCACGTCGAATACGGGTACTCGTGCATGGGCTACGAGATCCCGGCGGCGATCGGAGTGGCGATCGCGGCGCCCGGCAGACCGGTGTGGGCCCTGGTGGGCGACGGTACATACCTCATGAATCCCACCGAGATCGTGACAGCCGTCCAGCAGGCACTGCCCATCAAGGTGGTCATCCTGCAGAACCATGGGTACGCGTCCATCGGAGGGCTCTCCGAGTCGGTGGGAGGTGAGCGCTACGGCACCGATTACCGCTTCCGGGCGAGGGACGGCGGTTTCACCGGCGCGCCGCTCCCGGTCGACCTGGCGGCCAACGCGGCCTCCCTCGGGATGCGGGTGCTGGCCCCTCGTACCGTACGTGACCTGCGGGAAGCCCTGGCCGACGCGCGGTCGGCCACCGTCCCCACATGTGTCTACGTGGAGACCGAAACGGCAGACACTGTGTCGGGCCCGCCTCCCGCCCAGGCATGGTGGGATGTGCCCGTGGCCGAGACTTCGACCCGCCCGTCGGCGGTCAAGGCCCGGGAGGAGTACGACCGGCACGTCACCGCCCGACGCCGCCATCTCTGAAGGAGCAATTCGTCATGACGAAGACCGTCAACCACTGGATCGGTGGCAAGACCGTCGAGGGCACGTCGGGCAACTGGGGCCCGGTCACCGACCCGGCCACCGGTGCCGTGACCACGCAGGTGGCGCTCGCCTCGGTCGAGGAGGTCGACGCGGCGGTGGCCGCCGCGAAGACCGCCTTCGAGACCTGGGGCACGGCGTCGCTGGCGCAGCGCACCACGGTCCTGTTCAAGTTCCGCGCGCTGCTCGACGCCAACCGCGACGCGATCGCCGAGCTGATCGTCGCCGAGCACGGCAAGGTGCACTCGGACGCGCTGGGCGAGGTCGCCCGCGGTCTGGAGATCGTGGACCTGGCGTGCGGGATCACCACGCAGCTCAAGGGCGAGCTGTCGACGCAGGTGTCGAACCGCGTCGACGTGGCCTCGATCCGCCAGCCGGTCGGTGTCGTCGCCGGCATCACGCCGTTCAACTTCCCGGCCATGGTGCCGATGTGGATGTTCCCGCTGGCCATCGCGTGCGGCAACACCTTCATCCTCAAGCCGAGCGAGAAGGACCCCTCGCCGTCCCTGAAGATCGCGGAGCTGCTGGCGGAGGCCGGGCTGCCGGAGGGCGTCTTCAACGTCCTGCACGGCGACAAGGTGGCGGTGGACCGCCTCCTGGAGCACCCGGACGTCTCGGCGATCTCCTTCGTGGGCTCGACCCCGATCGCGCGCCACATCCACACGACGGCCTCGGCGGCGGGCAAGCGCGTCCAGGCGCTGGGCGGCGCGAAGAACCACATGCTGGTCCTGCCGGACGCGGACCTGGACGCGGCGGCCGACGCGGCGGTCTCGGCGGCGTACGGCTCGGCCGGTGAGCGCTGCATGGCGATCTCGGCGGTCGTCGCGGTCGGCGCGATCGGCGACGAGCTGGTGGAGAAGATCCGCGAGCGCGCCGAGAAGATCAAGATCGGCCCCGGCAACGACCCGACCTCCGAGATGGGCCCGCTCATCACGGCCGTCCACCGCGACAAGGTCGCCTCGTACGTGAAGGGCGCGGCCGACGAGGGCTGCGAGGTCGTCCTCGACGGCACCGGCTACACGGTGGACGGCCACGAGAACGGCCACTGGATCGGCCTCTCGCTCCTGGACAAGGTCCCGACCACGGCGAAGGCGTACCAGGACGAGATCTTCGGCCCGGTGCTGTGCGTGCTGCGCGCGGAGACGTACGAGGAGGGTGTGGCCCTCATCAACGCCTCGCCGTTCGGCAACGGCACCGCGATCTTCACCCGCGACGGCGGCGCGGCCCGCCGCTTCCAGCTGGAGATCCAGGCCGGCATGGTCGGCGTGAACGTCCCGATCCCGGTCCCCGTCGGCTACCACAGCTTCGGCGGCTGGAAGGACTCCCTCTTCGGCGACCACCACATCTACGGCAACGACGGCGTCCACTTCTACACCCGCGGCAAGGTGGTAACCACCCGCTGGCCGGACCCCTCGGACGCCCCGGCAGGCGTAGACCTGGGCTTCCCCCGCAACCACTGACCCACCCCACCCACCGTTGACCCCCGTCGGCTCCGGCCGACGGGGGTCTCTGGTTGCGAGCTGCGAGCTGCGAGCTGCGAGCTGCGCGCTGCGCGCTGCGCGCACGGCGAGCCGGGCCCCTGGGCCCGGACCTGCGTGCGTCGGTCGACCCCGAATCCCGTGACCGTCAGTCTTCCGGAGGGGCGGGCTGCTTCTCACTTCCTGCGAACAGGAAGTCGTAGACATCCTGCAGGTATGCGTGAAGGGCGTCATCGGTCTCGAATTCGATGGCCGTGAGAGATTCGTACTCCTCCGCCGTGAGTTGCTTCTCGTTCAGGACGGACAGCAGTCCCTCCCGAACTGCAGCCTTCCATTCGGGCTTGAAGTGTTCCAACGTCTCGCGGGTCGCCGACAAGTCGTCGTACGCCACTTCCTGTTGAAGATAGACGCTGATGAAACGGCGGAGTTCTTCATTCATGGACAGGCTTCCTAAGGGTGTCTCTTATAGGCGGGATTCGGGTACATGGTATGCAGTTGCCAGGCTCCGTCGCGGAAGTGGTAGACAGGCTTGATGAACCCGCCTTCGAAGTCCACCTCGAGAGCGGTGTCCGGATCGGACGGGTCGAGGTAGAGGCCTTGGCAGCGTTCATGGCCGTCCTCGCCGAGGACATCCTCGATGGGTACCTTGTCGGGCGGAATCCCGTTGTCTTCGATGTACTTACGGCAGTATTCGTCTGCGGTCACCAAGTCCTCAGGGTTCTCGAACTTGGTCGCGTATGCGCCGCAGCGGTGCACTCCGCCATGCACGCCGTCCACCGTGCTGTTCGTGAGCGGATCGTTCTGCTCTTCCAGCTTCATGTGGCCTACGTACTGAGAGGCGGGGCCGTACAACTTGGGTGACCCGTTCTCCAGGATCGGTCTACCGAGGCGGTCCTTCAATTGGCCTTCGGTCACGTCCAGGTGTCGCCCCGGGGCATGTCCTTCGCCGCCTTTCCGGTCGTCCAGCTCGTCGATCCGTTGCTGGACGGATTCCGGGTCCTCCGGTTCCTCGGGCTCCGCATCCCCGCCGTCAGAGGTGTCCTCCAGGCCGGACTCCGCCGACGCGTCCTCCGTCGGCTCGACCGGCTCCCCGGTGTCGTCCGTCTCTGCGGGCGGATCGGGTATCTCGGGCTCGGGCGGCCGGGTCTCCGTGCCCTCGCCTCCGTACAACTCGCTCATCTACCGCCCCCCACGGCGCATGTCGGTCCCGATGGCTACGGGTGGTGCGGCGTCACCGTCGCACAGCTGAGCGTACGTCACACGGACGACGTGCTCGTCTGGTTCGCCGGTGTGCCGAGGAGCCCCGTACCTGGGGGGTACGGGGCTCCTCGGGCATCTCGGCGGGTAGGTGTCAGAAGAGCGAGTGCAGGAGCTTGTTCGGGGAGCCCGTCATGGGGTTCTGGACCTTGCCCGGGGTGGCGTTGTCCACCAGGGCCTTGCTCACCTGGGCCGGGGTCGACGTCGGGTTGGCCGAGAGGTAGAGGGCCGCTACGCCCGCCGTGTGCGGGGTGGCCATCGACGTGCCCGAGATCGTGTTCGTCGCCGTGTCGTTGTCCTTCCACGCCGACGTGATCGAGACGCCCGGGGCGAAGAGGTCCACGCACGTGCCGTAGTTGGAGAACGAGGCCCGCTTGTCGGCGGAGTCCGTCGCGCCGACCGTGATCGCCTCGGGGACGCGCGCCGGGGAGTAGTTGCAGGCCCGGGCCGGCAGGCCCAGGAAGTTGCCGTTGCCCGCCGCGACCGCGTACGTGACGCCCGACGCGATCGAGCGCTTCACCGCGTCGTCCAGCGAGGCGTTCGTGCCCCCGCCCAGGCTCATGTTGGCGACCGCCGGCTTGACCGCGTTGGCCGTGACCCAGTCGACGCCCGCGATGACCCCGGCCGTCGTACCGGACCCGTTGCAGTCCAGGACCCGTACCGCCACCAGCTTCGCGCCCTTGGCGACGCCGTACTTCGCGCCGCCGACCGTGCCCGCGACGTGCGTGCCGTGGCCCTGGCAGTCCTGACCGTTCTGGCCGCCGCCGACCGTGTCCGTGCCCACCGTCGCCCGGCCGCCGAACTCGCTGTGCGAGGTCCGGATTCCCGTGTCGATGATGTACGCCGTCACGTTCGACGCCTGCGTGGTGTAGGTGTACGTCGTGGAGAGCGGGAGGTCGCGCTGGTCCACGCGGTCCAGGCCCCAGGTCGCGCCCGGCTGCGTCTCGGTCATGTGGACCGTTGCGTTCTGTTCCACGTACGCGACGCGCGGGTCCTTGGCGAGCTCCGACGCCCTGGCCTTCGACAGGGTGGTCGAGAAGCCCTTCAGGACCTTCGTGTACTCGTGCTTCGGCGTCACGCCGAAGTCCGCCGCGCGGGTCGAGCCGTCCTTCAGGACGACTATCCAGCTGTTCTCGATTGCCAGGGAAGCCGGTGCCAGGCGGAGATCGCCTACGACCGGGGCGCTCTGAGCCGCGGGGGAGACGGCCAACTGGAGGCCGGCGGCGAGCGCGAGGACGGGCACGAGCGCTACGGCTCGACGGGGTATCCGGGGCATGTGGTGGGGCACCTGAACCTCTCGTTGTCCGGGTTACCGGAAGTACGGGCGGGTGTGGTGCGCCACAGAGTCTCGTGTTGTCATGGGTCGTACAAGAGTGCGTTCCCTCCCCTCACCGGTCCTTCACCTCGAACTCCCAGGTCAGCATGGAGAACGCACCCTCCTCCCGCGCCCCCGCCGACCGGTACGTCCGCAGTGCGGCCTCGTTGTCCGGCTCCACCCCCACCCACACGTCGTAGCAGCCCCGCTCCCGCGCCTCCGCCACCAGCGCCTCCGTCAGCGCCCGCCCCACGCCCCGCCGCCGGTGCGCCTCGTCCACCGACAGCTCGTACAGGCACAGCTCCACCCCCTTGTCCGGGTGGAGCATCTCGATCCCCGACACGAAACCCGCCGGGAAGCCCTCCGTCGTGTACGCGATCAGCATCAGGTGGCCCTGCGCGGCCAGGAACGCCTCCGCCCATCCCGCCCTCGGAGGGCTGTCGTAGAGGTGCCCCGCCGCCAGAAGTTCGGACACCGCCGTTGCCCGCCTGATCTCCATCCCGGACCCTTCGCCTCGTGTCGCGCGTTCAGGAGCGCATACCGCGTCTGGTGTACGGGACGGTACGGCGTACGACTCCAGGAGGCCGCCGATTTCCGCCCCGGGGCAGCCGAGTCGCACAGGCGGCCCGCCTAGGCTCGGCACCATGCCATTCCGACTTCCCCGGTGGGCCGCGGTCACGGCCGCCCTCGCCGTGCTCGCGGGCGCCGGTACCTGGACCGCCGTCGCCTCCGACGAACCACCGCCCGTGCACCGCGCGGACCAGCTGCTCGACATGCCCGGGGCACGGATCGACACCTCGTACTTCACCTCCGGCGCCGCCTCCGACCGCCGGCCCGCCGTGCTGCTCGGACACGGCTTCGGCGGCTCCAAGGACGACGTCCGCGCCCAGGCCGAGCAGCTCGCCCGCGACGGCTACGCCGTCCTGACCTGGTCGGCGCGCGGTTTCGGCGCCTCCACCGGGCAGATCGGCCTCAACGACCCCGCCCACGAGGTCAAGGACGTCCAGCGGCTCATCGACTGGCTCGCCAAGCGCTCCGAGGTCCAGCTCGACAAGGCCGGAGACCCGCGCGTCGGCGTCACCGGCGCCTCCTACGGCGGGGCGGTCTCGCTGCTCGCCGCCGGGTACGACACCCGCGTCGACGCGATCGCCCCCCAGATCACGTACTGGAACCTCGCCGACGCCCTCTTCCCTGACGGCGTCTTCAAGAAGCTCTGGGCCGGGATCTTCTTCTCGGCCGGCGCGGGTACGGAGAGCGCACAGGCCGGGAAGAGCGCCGACGGTTGCGGGCGGTTCACCGCCGAGCTGTGCGGCATGTACGAGCGCGTCGCCGTCTCGGGGAAGCCCGACGCCGCCGCCCGGACCCTCCTCGAAGCCCGCAGCCCCTCCGCCGTCGGCGAGCGGATCAAGGTCCCCACCCTGATCGTCCAGGGCCAGAGCGACTCCCTCTTCCCGCTGACGCACGCCGACGCCATGGCGAGGACGATCGGCGCCAACGGCGCGCCGGTCGCCGTCGACTGGATCTCCGGCGGCCACGACGGCGGGGACCGCGAGGGCGAGCGGGTCGAGGCCAGGATCGGCGACTGGTTCGACCGCCATCTGAAGCAGGACAAGGGCGCCGACACCGGGCCCGCGTTCCGCGTCAGCCGCACCGGTGGGGTCGACTCCACCGACGGCCAGGCGCAGCTGCGCGGCGCGAGCTCCGACCGCTACCCGGGGCTCACGGGCGGCCCGGGCACCGACCCGGTCTCCGTCGCGTTCGACGCCGGCCGGCCGCAGTCCTTCGCCAACCCCGCGGGGGCCAACCCGCCCGCGATCTCCACCGTCCCCGGCATCGGCGGCGGGCTCTCCCAGCTCTCCTCCTTCGGCGTCGGCTTCTCCCTCGACTTCCCCGGCCAGTACGCGCGGTTCGACGGAAGGCCGCTGGCCGAGCCGGTACGGATCACGGGCACGCCGACCGTCCGCGTCAAGGTCACGTCGGACAGCCCGGACGGCTCGGCCGTCCTCTTCGCCAAGGTCTACGACGTCGGGCCCGACGGACGCCAGCAGGTGCTGCCGTCGCAACTCGTCGCCCCGGTCCGCGTCGAGGACGCGGCCAAGGGCCGCAGCGTCGCGTTGACGCTGCCCGCGATCGACCACGAGGCCGAGGCCGGTCACCGGCTCCGGCTCGTGCTCTCGGCCACCGACCTCGGCTACGCCTCTCCGGCCGTCCCGGCCACGTACACCGTCGCCGTCGAGTCTCCGCTGACCGTGCCGACGGCGCCCGCCGTGGCGACCCAGGCGGCCGCGCTGCCCTGGTGGGTGTGGGGCCTTCCGCTCGCGGGCGCGCTGATCGCCGCCGCGCTGCTCCTGACCGGCCGGCGCCGGGCCGCGGCCTCCGCCCCTGACCCCGAACTCGCCGCCGTACCGCTGCAGATCACCGGCCTGGCGAAGAAGTACGCCAAGTCCTCGGACCGCTATGCCGTACGGGACCTCTCCTTCCGCGTCGAGCAGGGCCAGGTCCTCGGGCTGCTCGGGCCCAACGGCGCCGGGAAGACCACCACTCTGCGCATGCTCATGGGTCTGATCACCCCCGACGACGGGGAGATCCGGGTCTTCGGGCAGGCGGTGCGCCCGGGCGCCCCGGTCCTCTCCCGGGTCGGTGCCTTCGTGGAGGGCGCGGGCTTCCTGCCGCACCTCTCCGGGCGGGACAACCTGGAGCTGTACTGGCAGGCCACCGGCCGTCCGGCCGACGACGCGCACATCGAGGAGGCCCTGGAGATCGCCGGTCTCGGCGACGCTCTCGCCCGGGCCGTACGCACGTACTCGCAGGGCATGCGGCAGCGGCTCGCGATCGCCCAGGCCATGCTCGGCATGCCGGACCTGCTGATCCTCGACGAGCCGACCAACGGCCTCGACCCGCCACAGATCCGCGAGATGCGGGACGTGATGATCCGGTACGCGGCCGGCGGCCGGACCGTCATCGTCTCCAGCCACCTCCTCTCGGAGGTCGAGCAGTCCTGCACCCATCTCGTGGTGATGGACCGCGGGCGGCTCGTGCAGGCCGGTCCTGTCGGCGAGATCACCGGCGCGGGCGACACCCTGCTCGTGACGCTCGGGGACACCGTCCCCGACCCGCTCGTGGACAAGATCGGCGCGCTGCCCGGGGTCGGCTCGGCGGTACGGACCGAGGGCGGGCTCCTGGTCCGTCTCGACGGTGCCGACGCCACGGCCCTGATCGGCGAACTCGTCCGCCTGGACGTGCCCCTGACCGGTGTGGGACCGCACCGGCGCCTCGAGGACGCGTTCCTGACCCTGATCGGAGGAGGATCCGCATGAGCACGAAGACCGCTGAACCGGCCGAGCTCGTGGAGCTCGTGGAGACCGCCCCCGGTTACCGTGCACGGCGCACCCTGCCGCTGCGCGTCGAGGCCGTACGGCAGCTGAAGCGGCGCCGCACCCTGGTCATGGGCGCGGTGCTCGCGGCCCTGCCGTTCATCCTGATCATCGCCTTCGCGATCGGCGGGGAACAGGACGGCGACGGCGGCAACGGCCGGATCACGCTGATGGACACGGCGACGGCGTCGGCGGCGAACTTCGCCGCGACCTGTCTCTTCGTCTCGGCCGGCTTCCTCCTCGTGGTGGCGGTGGCTCTGTTCTGCGGGGACACCGTCGCCTCCGAGGCGAGCTGGTCCTCACTGCGTTACCTCCTCGCGGCACCCGTGCCCCGGGGGAGGCTGCTCTGGTCCAAGCTGGCGGTGGCGCTCGGCTTCAGCGCGGCCGCGATGGTGCTGCTGCCGCTGGTGGCGCTGGCGGCGGGCACGGTCGCCTACGGCTGGGGGCCGCTGAAGCTGCCCACCGGCGGCGCCCTGCCGACCGACGAGACCCTGCCCCGGCTCGCGCTCGCCGTCGCGTTCATCTTCGTCTCCCAACTGGTCACGGCCGGGCTCGCGTTCTGGCTGTCCACCCGCACCGACGCCCCGCTGGGCGCCGTCGGCGGCGCGGTCGGGCTGACGATCATCGGCAACGTCCTGGACGCCGTCACCGCGCTCGGCACCTGGCGGGACTTCGTGCCCGCGCACTGGCAGTACGCCTGGGTGGACGCGCTCCAGCCGCAGCTGGAGTGGGGCGGGATGGTGAAGGGCACGGCGATCTCGGTGACCTTCGCGGTGATCCTCTTCGCGCTCGCCTTCCGGGGCTTCGCGCGCAAGGACATCGTTTCGTAGCCCCGCGCATCGGCGTAGCCCCGCACGGTGGTTCCGTCACGGTCACGGCCGGTGGTTCCGTCACAGCCACCCCCTTCGAGCCGCTTCCGCGCCCGCGCGGAAGCGGCTCGTCGTGCCCAGGGCGTGCATCAGCTCACCGACCCGGCGGCTGTACGTACGCCCCGACATGCCGAGGCGGGCGGCGGCCGTCTCGTCGGTGAGTCCGGCGAGGAGGGCTTCGAGGACCGGACGGAGCTGTGGGGGGAGCCCGGCCCTCGAGGTCGCCGTCGCACCGGTCAGTTCCTCGCCCGCGTCCCAACTGGCGTGGTGGGCGCGGACCAGGGCCTGCACGACGACCGGATCGCGGATCAGCAGCATCCCGTTGTAGAGCAGCTCCAGATCGAGCGGGACCGCCGCGACCGTGCGGTCGACGACGATCATCTTGAACGGGATCGTGTCCGCGAGCCTGGCCCGCCCCGGTATCCGGACCGCGCCCGTCACGTGAGGGAGGGCGTGGCGGGGCACGATCCGTCTGACCTCCGGGGCCCGCTCCGCCGCGGCCCGCATGCACGCTCCCGCCAACTCCAGGAACGGCTCGGGGATCGCGCGGCCGACGGAGGCGGCCGGGTCGTCGAAGGTCAGCAGTTCGTGCCGGATGGAGGAGGCCAGCCCGGCGAGGGCTGCGCTGATCCGCCGCGCACCGCGCACGGGACGGCCCGGAGGCCGCTGGGCCTCCGGTATGGCCCGGTTCATCGCCGATCGCGCGAGCATCACGGATCCCGCAGTCTCACCCACCGCTGACCACCCCCGCCCGATCGGTGTGCCACTCCATGTACGCATGCGACTGCGCACGGTGACAACCCCTGTTGAGGAGGATGGCGAGTCCATGCCACGGGAGAATGCGCAGGCCGCCGTTGCCGCATTGAGATCCATCCGCAACTCCCTCGTCTGCTCCTTCCGCCCTCCCCGGACGTCACATTCACAAGTGACGGACCCTGAGGGGGAGATGACGTGAGGCGACACGACTGGGCGCGGATCGCGGCCGGGATCATGGCGGCGGGGCTGGTCCTGACCGGGTGCGCGGGCAACGGGAACACCAAACGGACCACGGACAGCAGTGGCAGCGGCAACCATGCGCCGGGCGTGCCACGCCCCGGCGCCGGCGGCAACACCGGTACGGGTGGCACCGGCTCGGGCGGTACGGGCGGCGAAGGTGCGGACCGGGAGGGCGCCCCCGAGGGTGAGCAGCGGGACGCCCGTCCGCCCGCCGACTACCTCTCCACCTTCGCCCTGGACGTGGACACCGCCTCGTACGGCTACGCCCTGCGCACCCTCGACTCGGGCCGGCTGCCGGACCCGGCGTCCGTACGGCCCGAGGAGTTCGTCAACAGCTTCCGCCCGGACTATCCGCGGCCGAAGGGAGATGGCTTCGGCGTGACCGTCGACGGCGCCAGGACCGGCGAGGACGGCTGGTCGCTCGTCCGGGTCGGGCTCGCCACCGCGGCGGCGGACCGGCAGGGCGAACGCCCGCCCGCCGCGCTCACGTTCGTCGTCGACATCTCCGGCTCGATGGCCGAGACCGGCCGCCTCGACCTGGTCAAGGAGTCCCTCGGCATCCTCACCGACGAGCTTCGCGACGACGACTCCGTCGCCCTGGTCACCTTCAGCGACGAGGCCGAGACCCGGCTCCCCATGACCCGGGTCAAGGGGCAGCGCGAGCGCATCCACGGCATCGTCGACGAGCTGAGGACCACCTCCTCCACCAATGTGGAGGCGGGGGTGCGCACCGGTTACGACGTGGCCGTCGAGGGCCACCGCGAGGGCGCGACGAACCGTGTCGTGCTGCTCTCCGACGCCCTCGCCAACACCGGTGACACCGACGCGCAGTCGATCCTCAACCGGATCGAGGAGGAGCGCAGGGAGTACGGCATCACGCTCTTCGGCGTCGGTGTCGGCAGCGACTACGGCGACGCGTTCATGGAGCGGCTCGCCGACAAGGGCGACGGGCACACCACGTACGTCTCCACCCCCGAGCAGGCCCGCAAGGTGTTCGTGGAGCAGCTGCCCGCCCACGTCGAGCTGCGCGCGCGTGACGCCAAAGCGCAGGTGGCCTTCGACCCGAAGACCGTGGAGCGGTTCCAGCTGATCGGCTACGAGAACAGGGAGGTCGCCGACGAGGACTTCCGCAACGACCGGGTCGACGGCGGCGAGGTCGGCGCGGGTCACACCGTCACCGCGCTGTACGCCGTGAAGACCCGGGCGGGCCGCAGCGGTCCGCTGGCCACGGCCACCGTCCGCTGGCTCGACCCGAAGAGCCGCGCGCCGCGCGAGGCCTCCGGCAGCGTGGGGACAGGAGCGCTCGCGCCCGCGCTCTGGGCGCCCGGCCACGACAGCCTGCAACTGACCGCCGTCACCGCCTACTTCGCGGACCGTCTGCGGGGCGGCGCCCTGCCGGGCGCGCCGCGTCTCGCGGAGCTCGCGGAGCACTCGGGGGCGATCGCCGACCGGTCGGGTTCGAAGGTGGTCCGGGAGCTGACGGAGGCGATCCGGAAGGCGGCCGAGCTGCGGGGCGCCGAGCCCGAGCGGGGCACGGGAGCGGAATCGGGTGATCCGTACAGCGGCTGATCGGCACAGCTGATGGGCACAGTTGACGCGCGCGGCGGGTGACCGGTTGCGGCGGTTGTCCACAGGCGCTGCGCACGGGACCGGGGCGCGTCATGATGGGGCCATGGCCACCACGCTGCTCGCTCTCGCCATCGCCTCCACCGGTCTGTACGCCGGGTTCATGCTGATCTTCCTGACCGGGATCATGCCCGCCCTGGCCCGGCTCGACGACGGCGCGTTCGTCGACGCCATGCGGCGGATCAACGAGTACGTGCCCAAGGCGGTCTTCCTGGTGGTGTTCCTGGGTGTCGTGGCCTTCCCGGTCGCCGCGTTCTTCGTGCCTGTCGACGGACGCTCGGACACGCAGAAGTGGCTGATCCTGGCCGGTCTCGTCTGCGCGGTCCTGAACCACCTGGTGACGGCCGCGGGGAACATCCCGCTGAACAACGCGCTGGCCGCCTCGGAGCGGACGGGTGAGGCCCCGTCCGCCGTCCGGGCGGCCTTCGAGAAGCGTTGGAACGGCCTGCACCTGATCCGTACGGTGCTGATCGTCGCCGCGTTCGGGCTGCTGATCGCGGCCGGGCTCAACTGACCTGACGGACTCCACGCCCGGTGTTTGACCGGGGTGGAGACCGGGCCGAGCATCTCAGGACGAGGCGGCCGGGCCCGGTGCACTGGTTAATGCCCCAGGCCAGGAGCCGTGCCTGTCCGCCTCGCTCGCCGCGCGCGGAGCCTTCGCCCACGGCCACCACCCGCTCGCTACACGGTTCGCTCGTTCCGGCGGGCCGCGTGGGTCGGGCCGGCGGGCACGCCTGCCGGGCGCAGGCTCTCCATCTCCTTGCGCAGCACGGGGACGACCTCCTCGCCGAGGATGTCGAGCTGCTCCAGGACCGTCTTCAGGGGCAGGCCGCCGCTGTCGATCACGAACAGCTGCCGCTGGTAGTCGCCGACGTACTCCCGGAACGACATCGTCCGCTCGATGACCTCCTGCGGGGAGCCGACGGTGAGCGGGGTCTCGCGGGTGTACTCCTCCAGGGATGGACCGTGGCCGTAGACGGGCGCGTTGTCGAAGTACGGGCGGAACTCCCGTACGGCGTCCTGGGAGTTCTTCCGCATGAACACATGGCCGCCCAGACCCACGATCGCCTGCTCGGGGGTCCCGTGGCCGTAGTGCGCGTACCGCTGCCGGTAGAGCCGGACCATGTTCTCCGTGTGTTCCTTCGGCCAGAAGATGTGGTTGGCGAAGAAGCCGTCGCCGTAGTACGCGGCCTGCTCGGCGATCTCGGGGGAGCGGATCGAGCCGTGCCAGACGAACGGCGGGACGCCGTCCAGCGGGCGGGGCGTCGAGGTGAAGCCCTGCAGCGCGCTGCGGAACTTGCCCTCCCAGTCGACCACGTCCTCCCTCCACAACCGGTGCAGCAGCGCGTAGTTCTCGATGGCCAGCGGGATGCCCTGCCGGATGTCCTGGCCGAACCACGGGTACACCGGGCCGGTGTTGCCGCGCCCCATCATCAGATCCACGCGCCCGTCCGCCAGGTGCTGGAGCATCGCGTAGTCCTCGGCGATCTTCACCGGGTCGTTGGTGGTGATCAGCGTCGTGGACGTGGAGAGGATCAGCCGCTCCGTACGGGCCGCGATGTGCCCGAGCAGGGTCGTGGGGGAGGACGGCACGAACGGCGGGTTGTGGTGCTCGCCGGTGGCGAAGACGTCGAGCCCGACCTCCTCCGCCTTCAGGGCGATGGCCACCATCGCCTTGATCTTCTCGTGGTCGTCCGGCGTCGTGCCGTCCGTGGGATCGGTGGTCCGGTCCCCGACGGTGAAGATTCCGAACTGCATGACGTCACGCTCCAAGCCGCCCCAGGATGGTCTGTCCTCCCCATGGTGCCCGACCGGACGCGGAAACGGAAACTTATCCGGAAAGCTCGGCGGGTGGTCGTGGCCGCATAGCCTGGCCCCATGGACTTCCGCGGACAGCTGCCGGTTGTCGGCGTCGTGGCCGCCGGCGGGGCCCTCGGCGCGACGGCCCGCTACGGCGCCTCGCTCGCCTGGCCCACCCCCGCCGGAGCCTTCCCCTGGACCACGCTCACCGTGAACGCCACCGGGTGTGCCGCGATCGGGGTCCTGATGGTCCTGGTCGCCGAGGTCGCCACCGCGCCCCCGCCGCTCCTGCGGCCCTTCATCGGCACGGGGATCCTCGGCGGCTTCACCACCTTCTCCACGTACGCCCTCGACACGCAGCGGCTGTTGAGCACGGGCGAGGCGGCCCGCGGCGTGGCGTACCTGGGCGCGACGGTGGTGGCCGCCCTGGCCTCCGTCGTCGTGGCGACGGGCGTGACCCGTCGGGTCGTCCGCCGCGCGGGGCGGGAGGGGCGGGCGTGAACTGGCTGCTCGTCGTCGTCGGCGCGGCCGTCGGCGCGCCCCTGCGCCACCTCACCGACCGTGCGCTCAAGGCCCGGTACGGCTCCGCGTTCCCCTGGGGCACGTTCGCCGTCAACGTCGTCGGCTCCTTCGTCCTCGGCCTGCTCACCGGGGTCTCCTCCGCCCACGCGCAACTCCTCCTCGGCATGGGCCTGTGCGGGGCGCTGACGACGTACTCCACGTTCTCGTACGAGACATGGAAGCTGTACGAGGACGGGGCGAAGGGGTACGCGGCGGCGAACGTGCTGGGGAGTCCGGCCGCCGGACTCGGCGCCGTATGGCTGGGCGTGGAGATCGCGACGACCTGGTGAGGCGCCGCCCTCGGGGGATCTCGGCGGCGCCTCCGGGGCCCCGGGTCGCCGCCGCCCGTGCCGTAGCCCGTGCCGCCGCCCGGAGGAAATGACCCGTTCCGACCGTTCGTGTCCGCTCTTGGCCGGGGAATGTTTCCTTGCCGTCAAGATATGCACTCCTACAAAAACGAAGTGGTCATTATTATCTTATGGTGAGCGGGTACGTGACCATGGAGGGGGCGCTATGGATCTGAAGGTGCTGGGCTTGCTCGCCGTGCAGGAGAGAGGGACGCCGATCGTCCCCACCGCGGCGTCGGCCCGTCAGTTGCTCGCACTGCTCGCGGCGCACGCCGACCGCATCGTGCCGACGGCCGTCCTGACCCAGGAGCTCTGGCCCGACGGCGCGCCGCGGCACGCGCAAGACGTCATCGAGACACATGTGCGGCAGCTCCGCGAGCTCATCGACGACGCACTGGACGTCGGTCGCGAGGGGGCGGCGGGGCTGTCCTCCGCGCCCGGACCCCGGACCGCGCGCGACGTCGTGGTCTCGCTGGCCGGGGGGTACCGGCTCGGCACCGGAGGCGGTACGTCGGACGTCCGGATGTTCCAGCGCGCGGTGGGCGCCGGCTACCGGGCCATGGAGCTGGAGGACTACCGTACGGCGGCCGAACGGCTCGGCGAGGCGCTGCAGTTGTGGACCGCCGACGCGTACACCGGGGTCGTGACCGGACCGCACCTGCGGGCACACGGCGCCCGCCTCGAACTGTCCCGGCTGCGCGCCCTCGACCTCTGGGTCGAGGCACAGCGCAGGCTCGGGCGGAGGCACGAGCTCTACACCGGTCTGTCCGTTTTCCTGTCCCGCTTCCGCAGCTCGCCGCCGCAGTACGCGGCGCTGGTCGCGGAGCTGGAACGCGGCACGGATCAGGGGCACGCGGGACGGTCGTACGAGCAGGCCCCGACGTTCCGGATCGGGTCCGTCCGGCACTCCTTGCGCCACTCGATCCCCACCCGTCACCCCCTTCCCGTCGCTGGTTGACCGCAAGATCACCGTCGAACTAGTTTCGGACCGATAGCGGGCGAAACGGGTACGACGGGCTGGGGGCTCGCACACCATGACGGATCCACAGATCCATGACACCGGCCTGATGGCCGTCCTCGAACTCCTCGCCGAGCAGGCCCCGGCGGGCCGGTTCGACGCGCTGCTGCAGGGGGCCCGGCGCGACGGCACCCCCGGCCAGGACCTGGTCCGCCTGGAGCGGGCCGTGCACCTGGCCCGGGGTGTGCAGGCCTGGCAGGGGCAGCGCCGGCAGCGCGAGGACGGCCTCGCCGACCTGGTCGACACCGCACGGGACCTGACGTCGCCCCATGACGTCGAGTCCCTGCTCCACGTGGCCACCAGCCGGGTCAAGCGGCTGCTCAACTTCGACATGACGTCCATCGCCGTCCTGGACCCGGAGGGCAACCTCCGGGTGGCCGTCTCCAACGGCTCGACGACCGCGCTCGTCACCGGCCACTCCATCCCCGCCGGGTACGGCATGGGCCACCAGAGCCTCATCGCCAGGGCGCCGCTGTGGACCGCCGACTACCTCGACGACGACACGGTGGAGCACGACCCGAGCGCCGACGACGTCGTCAGGGCCGAAGGCCTGCAGGCGCTGATGGCCGTGCCGATGTGCAACGGCGAGCAGGCCATCGGCGTGCTGTACGGCGCCAACCGCTCCGTACGCCACTTCAGCCCCGACGAGATCGGCCTCGTCTCCTCGCTGGCCGCGCTCGCGGCCGTCGCCGTCGAGCGGGCCGGCCGCTTCGAACAGACCACGGGCGAGGTCGGCCGGCTCGAACGGGACGGCTTCCGTACGCGGACGAGCCTGGTCCGGCTGCAGCAGCTCAACGAGGCGCACAGCCACACGCTCGGCCTGGTCCTCGCCGGGGCCGACCTGACCACCGTCGCGAAGGCCGCGGGCGACGCGCTCGACTCGGCGCTGCAACTGCGCGACCCGGCGGGCCGGCCGCTCGCCGCAAGCGGCGACCTCGGCGACCTGGACGAGCCGGCCGTCGCCGAGGCGGCCCTGGACGCCCACGCCCATCTGCGCCCCGTCGTCACCGCCCGGGGCACATGGGTCGCCCCGGTCACCGCGGGCGCGGAGGACCTGGGGGTCCTGGTGCTCCGCCCGTCGACGGCGCTCGTCGGCGAGGACGAGGGGCTGCTGCAGCTGACCGCGCAGACCTTCGCGATCCAACTCCTCCTCAGACGCAGCACGGCCGTCGCCGAAGGACCCGTGCGCGACGACCTGTTCGACGAACTCCTCGCCGCCCACGCCCGCAGCGGGCACCAGACGCACTACCTCGTGCAGCGGGCGCGCGGCCTCGGGATCGACCTGGAGGCGCCGCACGTCCTGCTCGTCGCCCATCCCGAGGGCGGCGAACAGGGCCGCGCCGTGGTGTGGGCCTCCTCCTACGCGCACCGGATGACCGGGCTCAAGACGGTCCACAGCGGCCACATCGTGCTGCTCCTGCCGGGCACGGACGCCTCCGCCGCGGCCCGTGCCGTCGCCGACCAACTCTCCCCGCTGCTCGGCCACCCGGTCTCCGTGGGCGCGGCAGGACCGGGCCGGGGCGCGGCCGACATCGGCCGGATGCACCGGGAGGCGATGCGCTGCCTGGACGCGCTGACCGCCCTCGACGGCGCGGGCAGCACGGCCTCGGCGAAGGACCTCGGCTTCCTCGGCCTGCTGCTCTCCGACGACCACGACGTCGAGGGCTACATCAGATCCGCCATCGGCCCGGTCCTCGACTACGACCGCGACCGGCTCACCGACCTCATCGGCACCCTGGAGTCGTACTTCGCCTCCGGCGGCAGCCAGGCCCACGCCGCCGACGTGCTGAAGGTCCACCCCAACACCGTGTCGCGCCGCCTCGACCGGGTCACCGACCTGCTCGGCGACGCCTGGCAGCAGCCGGGCAGGACCCTGGAGGTGCAGCTCGCCCTGAGGCTCCACCGCTCCCGCGAGGTCCTGCGCCGACAGCGCCGGTCGGGTACGGCACCTCAGGCCGATGCGAGCTCCGTGGACCGGCCGGTGTCGTAGCCGACGCGGGACAGCACCACGGCCGCGTGGGCGGCGGAGGCCAGGGTCATGTGGCGGTGCCAGCCCGGGAAGGAACGGCCCACGTAGTCCCGCAGCCCGCTCTCCTCGCCGACGCGCGCGAAGTCCGCCTCCACCCGGCGGGTGAGCTTGGTCAGGCGCAGCAGCGGACCGGGGGCCGGCTGCGTCATGCCGGTGAGCCACAGCGCGGACGGCGGACGCGAAGGGTCGCTCCACTCACCGAGCAGATGGAGACCGCGCGAGGCGGCGGAGCGGTCCGACAGCATCACCGGCACCATCGCGGCGAGCGACATCCGGGGGGCGAGCCCGGCGGCCGCGTCCTGCCACGGCACCGGCCGCCGGACGCCCTTGACCAGCTGGAGGATCTGCTGCGCGGGCAGCGGACCGCTCCGGAAGCCCGGCATCGCGCGGTCCGCGACCGACAGCCGCTGGGAGCCGCTGATCCGGACGAGGAACGGGACACGGGCGGCGGCCAGCGGGGCCACGGCCGACGGGGCGTCGCCGCCCCGCAGATCGATCAGGACCGGCCTGCGCGGCCCCCAGTGCCGGGTGGCCTCCAGGGCGACCGCGACGGCGCACTCCTCCGGGGTCTCGGCCCCCGCCTCCGGGGGCACACCCGCCCGGTCGCGCAGCGCGTGGTCGTGGACCCACTGGTCGGGCAGGACGAGTCGCCAGTCGACGGGCGCGCTCATCTCCTGCGAGGCGAGCCACACGCCGGCGGACTGCTGACCCCGGAACGACTGCCGCAGGTGCGGGGCGAACCCCCGGTCGACGCCGACCGAGTGGTCACCGGTCTTCGGCACCGACATCTGCCGTACGACCCAGGCCTGGGGGGCCGACTTCCGCTCCAGATGGGCGGCGAGCGCCGCCCGCAGGGGGCGCCAGCTCCACGTGGAGTCGGCGATGAAGTGATGCAGCGTCTGTTCGGTGGCGGGCGCGCCCAGATGGGCGGCGATGTTCCGTGCGGTCTTGCGTCCTTCGGTGGTGAGGAGCCCGCGTAGGTACTGCTCTCCACGCTGCCGCTGGTCCTTGCGGGGGAACGAGGAGAAAAGGGTCGCGCAGAGTTCGGTGACGGTGTCGTCGGACACGGCGGGTCCGGCGGGGCGCCGCGTGCCCTGACGCGGCACCGTCAGCGGTCGGACCGAGTCCCGCTGTCTGCTGACTGCTGTGTTCACGACACTCCAACCATGGGGGGTGGCCTGCTTCGATGCACCTCCACGATGTCTCCGCGGGGGTGTCGCGGACGAGGTGTCCACGACACCCACCTGCTGTCGCTCGTGGTTCCTGGACCACTGGTGTTCCGGGTGTCCGGTACGAGACGGGTCGCCGCGCCCCGCACCCCGCGGGCGGGGTGTGGCCGGACCACCACGGGAGGCAGGACCGGTGCGCGGTCACACACCGGTGAAGTCGCGGTCCCCGTGCAGCCAGGACACCTGGTCGTACAGCTCCTCCTGGGAGAAGGCGGAGAGCATCCGGTTGCGCTCCACGGCGAGTTCGCCCGCCGGGTGGTAGAGCTCGGAGCCCATCAGCCGGGCGACCTCCTGCGTGCGGCCGGTCCGCTCGCGCCGCGCCGCGTTGAACTTCTCCAGGCGCTGCACCACGGCCCCGCCGTCGACGTCGGCGAGCAGCTCCGCGAGGACGACCGCGTCCTCCAGGGCCTGGCAGGCGCCCTGCGCCGCGTACTGCAGCATCGGGTGCGCCGCGTCGCCGATCAGACCGACCCGGCCGTCGGTCCAGCCGTCGACCGGGTCACGGTCGCAGAGCACCCATTCGCGCCATTCGTCGCCGAGTTCGAGCAGCCGCCGGGCGGTCGCGCCGATCCCCGGGAACTGCTCAAGGACGTACTCCCGCGCCGTGGGCCTGCCCGTCACCGGGACGGTCGCGCCGTTGTCGCGGGTGACCGCGAGGTTGAGGTACTCGCCCCCGCCGATCATGTAGTGGACGAAGTGCCACTTGGGGCCCGCCCACAGGGTGACGGTGTTCCAGCGCAGCTCCTCGGGCACCTTCTCGATCGGGATCACCGAGCGGTAGATGGTGTGGCCGGAGACGCGCGGTTCGCCGTCGCCGAGCATCTGCGCGCGCACCGTGGAACGGATGCCGTCCGCGCCGATCAGCGCGGCGCCGGTGAAGCTCCGGCCGTCGGTGGTGTGGACGGTGACGCCGCTCGCGTCCTGCTCGTAACGCTCCACCGAGGCGTCCGGGACGAGCGTCACGCCCTCAAGCTCTTGGCATGCGGCGAGCAGCGGCTGGTACAGGTCGCCCCGGTGCACGACGGCGTACGGATTGCCGAACCGCTGCCGGTACGCGCCGGTCAGCGCCATCGCGGCGACCTTCTCGCCCGTGGTGCCGTCCATGAAACGGAGTTCGTCGATGAAGACGGCCCGGGCGCGTACCCCTTCGCCGACGCCGAGCCGGTCGAGGGCGTGGAAGGCGTTGGGGCCGAGCTGGATGCCCGCGCCGATCTCGGCGAAGGTCTCGGCGCGTTCGAGGACGGTGGTCCGGTGTCCGCGCCGCGCCAGCGACAGCGCCGTGGCGAGCCCGCCGATGCCACCGCCGGCGATGAGTATGTGAGCCATGTCGTTCCTCAGTTCCCTTCAACAGCAGGGAGGTTCGTCGCCGTCGGTACGGCGTGTCGGGGGAAGAGCCGGTGCAGCTCCTCGTGGAAGCCGGGGAAGGTCTTGGCGACGCAGCCGGGGTCGTCGAGGGTGATTCCCTCGGCGCGCAAGCCCAGGACGGAGAAGGCCATCGCGATGCGGTGGTCGCGGTGGCAGACGATCCGGGCCGGCGCGGGCGTGCCGGGGTGGACGGTGATCCGGTCCGGTCCTGTCTCCGCCCGGATGCCGAGGGCGCGCAGATTGCCCTCGACGGCGGCGACCCGGTCGGACTCCTTCAGCCGGGCGTGCGCGATGCCGGTGATGGTGATCGGGGCGTCGGCCAGGGGCGCGATCGCGGCGAGCGTCATGAAGGTGTCCGAGATCTCGCCCATGTCCACGGAGAACCCGCCCCTGAGGACGCCCGTACCGGTGACGGTGGTCGCCTCCTCGGTGGTCTCCACCCGTGCGCCGGTGCGGGCGAGGACCTCGGTGAAGCGCAGGTCGCCCTGGAGGCTGCCGAGGCCGAGACCGGGCACCCGCACGCTCGTCCCGGTGACGGCCGCGGCCGCGAAGACGTACGAGGCGGTGGAGGCGTCGGGCTCGATGCTCAGGTCGGTGCCCCGGTAGCCGGTCGGCTCGACGGTGAACGCGCCGGGCTCGGCCTCGTCGACCCGGGCGCCGAAGTGCCGCATCAGGGCGAGGGTCATGTCGATGTACGGCCGGCTGACGAGGTCCGGCACGCGCAGCGCGAGCGGCGCGCTCATCAGCGGGCCCGCCATCAGCAGCCCGGTCAGGAACTGGCTGCTGAGCGAGCCGTCCACGGTCAGCGCCCCGCCGTCGAGCCCCCGCGCGCGGACCCGCAGCGGCAGCCGTCCGCCCGGCGCCGTGGTGACGTCGGTGCCGAGCCGGCGCAGGGCGTCGGCGAGGGGGGCCACCGGGCGGGCGGTGAGCTGGTCGGAGCCCTCGAAGCCGAAGTCGCCGTGCCCGGTCGCGGCGAACGGCGGCAGGAAGCGGGCCGCCGTCCCGGCGTCCGCGCACCAGACGGTCCCGGTGCCGGCCGGGCCGCGGCCGAGGCCGGTCACCGTCCAGACGCCGTCGTCCTCGGCGACGTCGACCCGGACCCCGAGGCCGCGCAGCGCCTCGCGGAAGGCCGTGGTGTCGTCGCTGACCAGCGGGGCGGCGAGGGCGCTCGTGGAGTCCGCCGCGGCCGCGAGCAGCAGGGCCCGGTTGGTGAGCGACTTCGAGCCGGGTATCCGGGCCCGCAGGGCGGGAGTCGCCGGTACGGCGAGGGTCATGGCTGTCCTTTGCGAGTACGGCCGCCGCGCGCGCGGCGGTCCGGGGGAGCGCCGCACACGGAAGCGTCCAGACGGCCGTCCCCGCCCGGTGCGGCCACGGAACGGGAGACCGCCCGGTCAGCCGTCGACGGTCTCCAGGGCCACGCCGCGGCCCGCGAGCGCGGCGACCGCGAAGACGCCCTCGACCGTCGCCTCCACGTCGAAGGCGTGCCGCTCGGTGGGCGGGTAGCCGATGAGTTCGGCCGCCCGCTGCGGAATGGCCGCCTCGACCGACTCCCAGAGCAGGACGGCCCCCCACCGGTTCGTCGCCGCGTCGGAGATCCAGAACTTCAGCCGTAGCCCGGGGACCTGGGAGAAGCGGTCCACCGCCTCGTCGCGCAGGAAGCCCCGCAGCGACTCGACGGTCTGCGCCGACCCGGTCAGGTCCCACCAGACGATCACCGCACGCACGAGCCGGCCACCTCCGCGAGCAGCCCCCCGATGATCCGGGGCCCGTCCACCGTCAGTACGGACTCGGCGTGGAACTGCATGGAGACGAAGGCGGCCGCCCGCAGCCCGTGCACCTCGCCCGTCGCGGGGTCCCTGCTGACCTCGACCCGGCCGTGCAGCGGGTGCTCGAACGCGTCGCCGTCGGAGTGCGCGGCGAACGTGTTGTAGAAGCCCACCCGCTCGCGCCGGCCGAAGAGGTCGATCTCGTGCTGTGCGCCCTGGTTGGGCACAGGCCGGCGCACCAGGTCGAGCCCGACGAGAGTGCTGAGCACCTGGTGGCTCAGGCAGACCGCCATGAACGGCCTGCGCTCCTCAAGAAGTTGGGACACCGCCGCCCGCAGGTGCGCGATCTTGGGGTCGCCCGTCTCCCGCGGATCACCGGGACCGGGGCCCATCACGACCAGGTCGTGCTCGTCGAAGCTGTAGCGCTCGTCGAAGCGCCGCACGCTCACCTCGCCGCCGAGCGAGCGGATCTGCTGGGCGATCATCTCCGTGAACGTGTCCTCGGCGTCGATCACCAGGACCCGGTTGCCGCTGAGCGGACCTGTCGCGCCCACGCGCGTCTCCTGGTCCCTGAGCCAGAAGTCGGCGATCCGCTCGTTGCGTTCGTCGAGCGCCTCTCGGACCGCCGGGTGCGCCCCGAACCGGATCGGTTCCGGGTCGCCGAGCGCGGCGAGCAGCCCGGCCGCCTTGGCACGGGTCTCGTGCACCTCGGACTGCGGATCGGAGTGGCGTACGAGCGTGGCGCCGACGCCGATCCGCATCAGGCCCTCGCGGTCGATGTCGGCGGTACGGATCAGGATCGACGAGTCCAAGGTGCGGCCACCGGCGGCGTCGCGGCCGATCAGCGCGGCCACCCCGCTGTAGTAGCCGCGGCCCTGGGGCTCGTAACGGCTGATCACCCGGGCCGCGCTCTCCAGCGGCGAGCCGGTCACCGTCGGCGCGAACAGCGTCTCGCGCAGGATGTCCCGCACATCGCGGTCGGTACGGCCCTCGATGAAGTACTCGGTGTGCGCGAGGCGGGCCATCTCCTTGAGGTAGGGCCCCACGACCCGGCCGCCCTCGGGGCAGATCCGGGCCATCATCTTCAGCTCCTCGTCGACGACCATGTACAGCTCGTCGGCCTCCTTCGGGTCGGCGAGGAAGTCCATGACGCCGTCCAGGTCGGGGCCGCCCGCCGGATAGCGGTACGTCCCCGAGATCGGGTTCATCACCGCCGTACCGTCGTGGACGCTGATGTGCCGCTCCGGCGTCGCGCCCACGAACGTCCGCTCGCCGGTGTGCACGAGGAACGTCCAGTACGCCCCCGCCTCCCGCTGCACCAGGCGCCGGAAGAACGACAGCGCCGTGGGCAGGCCGAAGCCGGGCAGCTGGGCGACGAAGGAGCGCCGCATCACGAAGTTGGCGCCCTCGCCGGTGCCGATCTCGTCCGCGACGACCCGCCGCACGATCTCCGCGTAGGCCTCGTCGTCCACGTCGAAGTGACCGTCGGCCAGCTTCACCGGCTCGTCCGGCAGCAGCGGGAGCGTCGCGCGCAGCGGGACCGCCGCCTGCTCGCGGACCGTCATCGCGAGCAGCGGCGCGCCGTCGTCGGGGGCGGCGAAGCCCCGCTCGGCCAGCTGACGGTAGGGGATCAGGGTGAGGATCTCCGAACGCGCGCCCGGCCCGTCCTGCGCGGGCAGGTCCAGGTCCGCGAGGGACGGGATCTCCGCCACGTCGCCGACCAGCAGTTCCAGGGTGTCCGGGTCCACCGTCTCGGGCCGGTGCATCAGTGCGAACGCGCCGGCCGAGCCGTCGAGGATGCGTGCCAGGAGGTCGTGCGCGCTGTCCTGCCTTGCCATGGGGGATTCCTTTCGGCGGTGGGGCGCGCTCAGCGCGCCGCGCCGCCCGCGTCGAGTTCGCTCAGCACGGTCTTGGCGGACACGACGCGGGCCGCGCGCTGTGCCGCGTAGTCGAGGGCGAGCCGGTGGTACGAGGCGGAGAAGTCGGCGACGGCGTCGGCCACCACGAAGGTCTCGATGTCGTTGGTGAAGGCCTCCACCGCGGTCATCAACACGCCCACGTGCGCGTACACACCGCAGACGATCAGCTGGTCGCGCCGGTGGGCCCGCATCCGCTCCAGCAGGTCGGACTTGAAGAAGGCGCTGTACCGCCACTTCGTGAACGTCCAGTCGTCCGGCCCGGGTTCGAGCGGCGCGACCACCTTGCGGTGCTCGGGGGTCGGCTTCATGCCGGGGCCCCAGAAGTCCTTCAGGAGCCCGCGCTGCTCGGGCGTCATCCCGCCGGGCTGCGCCGTGTACGCGATGGGGATCCCGAGCTCGACGCACCGCTCGCGCAGCAGCGCCGCGTTGCCCACCAGGGCGTCGCCGGGCTCCTGGCCGCGCGGGAACGGCTTGAGGAAGAACTCCTGCATGTCGTGGAGGAGCAGGACGGCCCGGCGGGGATCCACCTGCCAGCTGACGGTGTTCTCCGGCAGCTCGCCCTCGGTGGGCATGGGATACGGCTCGATCGGGGGGATACCGGGCATGGGCCGGTCGTTCCTCTCTTCGCTAGACACCGAGCGTGGCACCGCCGTCCACGGTCAGTTCGTGCAGGGTGACGTGGCCGGCGTCGTCGGACAGCAGGAAGGCGACGGCCCGCGCGACGTCCTCGGGCCGGGCGACCTTGCCCAGCGGAATGCCGACCCGGTACGACTCGGGGGAGCCGGCCACCGATGCCTTGGCCGCCGTGTCGGCGGTGTGCATGCCGCGCAGCATCGGGGTGTCGGTGGAGCCGGGCGCGACCACGTTGCAGCGGATGTTGTGCTCCGCCACCTCCAGGCCCAGGCACTTGGTGAACGCGGTCGCGGCCGCCTTGGACGCCGCGTACGCCGCCATCTGCGCGCGGGCCGTGCCCGCCGCGTTCGACGCGACCGTGACGATCGCACCGCGCCGGCGCGGGATCATGCGGTTGACGACGGCGCGGGACACGTGGAACACACCGCCCGCGTTGACGGCGAACGTGGTCGTCCAGTCCTCGTCGCTCAGGGCGTGCGCCCCGGCCAGGCGGAGCACACCGGCCGCGTTCACCAGCTGCTCCACCGGGCCGAGTTCGCGCTCGACCCGGGCGACGGCGGCCTCGACGTCCTCGCTCGACGTGACGTCGGCCGGGAAGCCGGTCACGTCCAGACCGTCGGCGCGCAGCCGCGCCACCGCGTCCGCGAGCCGGTCCGGCGCCAGGTCGACGGCGGCGACGCGCGCGCCGCGTTCGGCGAGCAGCCGTACGACGGCCTCGCCGATGCCACCGGCCGCGCCCGTCACCAGGGCGACTGTTCCTGCCACGTGCGTTACCTCCGTGTTCACACCTGTCGGGTCCGTCCGCGGGTCCGTCCGCGCGGGGGGCGGGTTCATCCGCGCCATGCCGCGACGGCCGCGACGGCCTGCTGCGGGTTGAGGCGCGGGTCGCAGAAGCTCAGGTACTTGTCACCGAGGCTGCCGAGACCGTCGGCGTCGGCGACGCACTCGGTGACGCTCTCCGGGGTGGTCTCCAGGTGCAGGCCCGCGGCCACGCCGCCGCCCGCGCCGACCGCGTCCTGGAACGCCTCGATCTCCTTCACCACGGTCGTCAGGAGACGGGTCTTGAGCCCGCCGGGGCCGCTGACGGTGTTGCCGTGCATCGGGTCCGACAGCCACAGCACCGGGTGGCCGGCGCGGTCGACGGCCTCGACGAGCGCCGGCAGCTTCGTGGCGGCGTTCTCGGCGCCCATCCGGGCGATCAGGGTGAGCCGGCCGGGACGGCGCTGGGCGTCCAACCGGTCGCACAGGGCGAGGAGTTCGTCGGGGGTCATGGACGGGCCGACCTTGACCGAGACCGGGTTGGAGACCGCGGCGAGCAGGGCGATGTGGGCACCGTCCAACTGCCGGGTGCGCTCGCCCACCCAGGGCCAGTGCGTCGAGGTGAGCAGCAGCGAACCGTCGGGCTCGCGGCGCAGCATGGGCAGCTCGTAGTCGAGCAGCAGGGCCTCGTGGCTGGTCCACACCGGCACGTCCAGCTCCGGGCGGACGGCCGTGCCGCGCCAGCCCAGGTAGTGCATGGTGTCGCTGGCTGCGCGGTAGCCGGTGAGCAGGTGCGCCGGGTCGGCCTCGCGCTGCTCGGGGTCGGGCTCGGGGCGGTTGACCATGTGGCCGCGGTAGACGGGCAGTTCGGTGCCGCCGACCGTCTCGGTGGGCTTGGAGCGCGGCTTGGCGTACTGGCCGGCGATACGGCCCACCCGCAGGACGGGCCTGCCGGAGGCGAGCTTCATCGTCCCGGCCAGGACGTCGAGGAGCGCGGTCTTGCGGTGGACGTCACCGGGGTTGGCCTCGGCGGGGTCCTCGGCGCAGTCGCCGGTCTGGATCACCTGGACGTGGCCCGCGGCGGCCTCCGCGAGGAGGGAACGCAGCCGGCGCACGGCGTCGGCGTCCACGAGGGCCGGCATCCGGCCGAGGTCCGTGCGGACCTCGGCCAGACGCGGGTGGCCTTCCCAGTCGGGCTGCTGGAGTGCGGGTAGGGAGCGGAGGTGGGACAGGATGTCGGTCATCGGTTTCCCTCGGCGGGCGTGCCGGATGGAGTGGAATCCGGCTGATGGCGGGCGTGGAGGCGGGCGGATGGCACGGACGCGTGCGCGTCGACGTGCTGTCCCGCCCGGCGTCTTCCGTCCTGCGGCGGCGGCTCGGCTGGCAGCATCGGCATGCCGGAGCGTCGACGAGTGTGAGCGGCGCGGGCCTCTGGAAGGCGCGCCGATTCGTACGAAATCCACTATCACCAGGCCCCCCGCCGGGCCGCAACGACGGCCCGCCGAGTCCGTCAAGTGGCGCGGATACGGGATGGGCCGGCGCTCTCCACGGGCGGCTCGATCAGGCTCGCGTGGTCGTGGAAGACCGTCAGACGGGCGAGCGCGACGCGGCTGGAGATGCCCAGTTTGATGAAGATGTGGCGCAGGTGACTGTCCACCGTGTGCGGTGAGACGACCAGGTGGGTGGCCACGGCGCGGTTGGTCAGTCCCTCGGACACCAGGCGGGCCACCCGCAGTTCGGCCGGGGTCAGGCTCGCCCAGCCGAGGAGCTGTCCGGACGGATGTTTCCGGTACGAAGCGTTGGCTGTATTCACGCGGCAGACCCTGACGGGACGCCCAGAGGGGTCGCAACGGCGCCCGGTCCACTCTGTCATGTCGTCCGTCAGGTTCCCCGAGCCCCGGGGGCGGCCCCCGTCAGAGCGCGGAGAGTGCGCTTTCGACGACGCTGAGCAGGGCGTTCCGGTCCTTCTGGACCCGGGCGAGAACGCGCAATCCGTAGTAGGTGCTGAGCACTTGGCGGGCGAGCGTCCCGGTGTCCCGATCGGCCCGGATCTCCCCGGAGAGCTGCCCCCGCGCGATGGTCGCCGCCAGCGCCTCCTCCACGGTGGAGAAGTGCCGGAGGACCTCCTCCCGTACCGCGTCGTCCGAGCCGGCCTTCTCGACCGACGCGTTGATCGCGAAGCACCCGGAGCCTTCCTGGTCCGCGAGATCGTCGTCGATCGCGTGGACCATCAGCTCCCGGAGCCGGTCCTTGGCCGGCCCCGGCTTCTCCAGAAGTGCGGTCTGCTCGGCCGTGTGCGTCTCGTAGTAGCGACGCAGGGCCCGCAGGTACAGCTCGCGCTTGTCGCCGAAGGCGTTGTACAGGCTCGACTGGCCCATGCCCGTCGACTCGGCCAGGTCCCGGGTCGAGGTGGCCTCGTACCCCTGCCGCCAGAACGTGTTCATGGCAGCGCTGAGCGCGTGCGTCTCGTCGAACTTCCTGGGCCTGGCCATACCCGTATTCTAGAGGTTTTGGAGCGATCGCACTGAAATTCGGCGGAGGCCCGTACGAATCACGCCGTCACCGCGATCGCCTCGATCTCGATCAGCCACTCCGGGTCGGCGAGCGAGGAGACCTCGACGAAGGACTCGGCGAAGGTGTGCGGGACGAAGTGCTCGGCCCTGACCCGCGCGAACGCCTCCTGGTGCCGGGCGATGTCGGTGACGAAGACGGTCGCCTTCACCACCCGGTCGAGGCCCGAGCCCGCGTTCTTCAGGACGAGGGCGAGATTGGCCAGAGCCTGCCGGGCCTGGGCCTCGAAGTCGTCTGCGCCGACCGTGGCGCCGTGCTCGTCGATCGGCGCCTGACCGGACGTGAGGACGAGGTTCCCGACGCGGATGCCGAGCGCGATGCCGGCGGGCGCGTACCAGTCGGGATCCGCGGTGACACGGACGGGCCGGGGCGCGCCGGCGGGGGTGCCGGGTGCGTCGGGTGCGTCGGGTGCGTCGGTCATGAGGGCTCCGCCGCCGGCTCGCCCAGCGCCTCGTGCACGGCGAGGACCAGCTCGTCGATCGAACGCTGTCCGCTCTCCGTGCCGAACGAGTCGAAGATGTGGAACGCCCCGGCCCACTGGTGGAGCGTGACCGGCACGCCCGCCTCCAGGAGGCGCTGGCCGTAGCGCAGGCCCTCGTCGCGCAGCGGGTCGTACTCGGCGGTGACGATGTGCGTCGCCGGGAGTCCGCTCAGGTCGTCGGCGCGGTTGGGCGCCGCGTACGGCGAGGTCTCCCGCTGCTCGTGGCCCTCGCCGAGGTAGTGGCGCCACATCGACACGGACTGCGGCGTCGACCAGACGGGGGTGTCGTGGAAGCTCCGCGCGGACGGGGTGTCCATCCGGTCGTCGGTCACGGGGAAGGTCAGCACCTGGAGCGCGAGCTCCGGCCCCCGGCGGTCGCGCGCCATCAGGGCGACGGAGGCGGAGAGCGCGCCGCCCGCGCTGCAGCCCGCGACGCCCAGACGCGCCGGGTCGACCCCGAGCTCGTCGGCGTGCGCGGCGAGCCACTCCAGGGCCGCGTAACAGTCCTCGGCGCCCGCGGGGAAGGGGTTCTCGGGCGCCAGCCGGTACTCGACGCTGACCACGACGACGTTCGCGCGGGAGGAGAACCAGACGCACTGGTTGTGCTCGGTCTCCAGGCTGCCCATCACGAAGCCGCCGCCGTGGATCCACAGCAGACCGCCGTGCGGGCCTTCGGTACGGGGTGTGTACACGCGCACGGCGACGTCAGGGGCGCCCGCCGGGCCGGGTATGAGCCGCTCGGTGACGGTGATGGCGCTGGTGTCGGCAGGCTCCCACTGGGCTTCGAGGTCCTTGAGGGTGCGGCGGGCGACACTCGGTTCCGCGACGTCGAGGTACGGGATCTGGTCGACGAGCGGTGCCAGATCGGGGCGGAGCCGCATCCGGGTCGGCTCGGGCGTGGCGGATCGGTGGGTGGCGTCACTCATGCGGTCATCGTCCCGTGCGGGCGGGGTCGTCCGCCGCCGCCGCCCGTCGCATGTTGGCGCCCCGGAGGCACCGATTGGTGCGTCGACCTGACGGAGTGTCGTGGCCGTCGGGATGGCGACGGGGCCCCCGAACTAGCCTGCGCGGATGTACGGACTGACGTCGAGCCCCGCGCACCCGTCCTCCGAGGCGGAGACGGCGCCGGCTCTCCTCGCCCGTCTCGACGCGCTCTTCGGGAGCGTCGGGGACGCCGACGAACTGGTCCGCGCCGCCGCGCGGGTCGCGGGCTGCACCGCCGGCATGTCGGACCACGGCCGGGCGCTGCGGCGATGTCCGGCCGGAGGCCTGCCCGAGGCCGCCGGGGAGGTGGTGCCGTCGACCCGACGGCTGATCACCGTCGACGGCCGCGCGGCGGGGGAGGTCTGGGTCGAACGCCCGGGTGAGCCACAGCCCTTCGACGCCCTGCTCACCGAACGCATGGCGCTCGCCGCCGCGTCGCTGGTGGCCGCGGGAAGGGGAGTGGCGGCCGGGGGCGCGGGTGCGGGTGTGGGCGGGGGCTTGGGCGCAGGCGGGGCCGGGGGCGGGGCGCGCGCAGCGCGGCGCTCCGGCGGCCCGGTCGCCGGACGGGGCGAACGTCCGCCGTCGGGTCGACCCGCTTCTTCGGACCGACTCGCTTCTTCGGACAGGCTCGCCCCCTCGGACAGGCTCGCCCCCTCGGACCGGCTCGCCTCTTCGGACCGACTCGCCCCCTCGGACAGGCTCGCTTCCTCGGGCCGGTTCTCCTCTCCGGATCGACTCGACTCCGCAGACCGACTCGACCCCTCGGGCCGACTCGCCTCCACCGACCAGCTCTCCTCCGCGGACCAGCGGGTCTGGTGGCCGGCAGGGCTCGGGGATCCGGCGCTCGTCCAGGCGGTCCTGTCCCCGTCCATGCCCGAGACGCAGCGGTCGCGCGCCCTGCACCTGCTCGGTCTTCCCCCGGCCGGTCCGATGCGGGCGGCCGCCGTCATCGTGGCCGAACCGGGGGCCCTCCAGGGAGCGTTGCGCGCCTGCGCGACCGCGTTGTACGCGCCGCCTTCGACGCGTACGGGCGGCACGGCACCGCACGGCGCGCTCTGGCCCAGGGTCGGCGCGCTCCTCCTGCCAGGGCCCGGCACCACCACCGCCAAGCTCGGGCCGGGCGTGGCCGTCGGCATCGGCCCCGCCGTCGCACCGGAGCGGCTCCCGGAGTCCTGGGCGCAGGCCCGGCGCGCGGCCAGGTTCGCGGGCCTGGGGCCCACCTGGCCCCGGCTCGTGGACGCCGCCGAGCTGGGCGCGCAGATCCTCCTCGTCGACATCCCCGAGGACGCCGCGCTCGCGCACCCGGACGTGGCCGCGGTCGCCCGTCTGGAGGCGGAGCCGGACGGCCCGCAGATGCTGGCGACCCTGGAGGCCGTCTGCCGTACCCGGTCGCTGCGCGAGGCGGCCAAACTACTCTCCCTGCACCACAGTTCGGTCGCCCACCGGGTCGCCCGCGCCGAGCGCGCCCTCGCGATGTCGCTGAGCGACCCGTCGGAGCGGCAGCGGGCCCACACCGCCGTACTCCTGTGGCGGCTGAACGCTCCCGACAACTGGCGTAACTGAGCCGGGGATCCGGGCTCTCGGCACTCCGTGCCGAGGTTTTGAAGTGAGTGCTCCAAAATGTGCTAGCGTCGCCACGTGGTCGGCCGCACCGCTCGCGACCGGACCCCCGACACAAGGCCACATCCACGCTTTTGGAGGCACTCCATGCCCCTGGCCGTCTACATCCTCGGCTTGGGAATCTTCACCCAAGGCACCTCGGAGTTCATGCTCTCCGGGCTGCTCCCCAACCTGGCCGACGACCTGGGTGTCTCCATCCCCGACGCCGGGCTCCTGATCTCCGCGTTCGCCATCGGCATGGTCGTCGGCGCCCCGCTGCTCGCGGTCGCCACCCTGAAGTGGCCCCGCCGCACCGCCCTGGTCGCGCTCCAGGCCGTCTTCATCGCCGCGCACATCGTCGGCGCCCTGGCCCCCGGCTACGGCGTCCTGTTCGCCACCCGCGTCATCAGCGCCCTCGCCTACGCCGGCTTCTGGGGCGTCGCCGTGGCCACCGCCGTCGCGCTCGTCCCCGCGAACGCCAAGGGCAAGGCCGTCGCCGTGGTCGCCAGCGGACTGACCCTCGCCACCATCGCGGGCGTGCCCGCGGGCACCGTGCTGAGTCAGTTCGCCGGCTGGCGGGCCGCGTTCTGGGGCGTGGCCGCGCTCACCCTCGTGAGCCTCGCCTGCTCGGTGTTCGCCATCCCCGGCGGCAAGGGCTCCGGCGAGGAGACGCGTACCGTCCGCGCCGAACTGCGCGCCATGGCGCGGCCGCAGCTGTGGCTCTCGTACGCCGTGACCGCCTTCTCCTTCGGCGCGGTCATCGTCACCTTCAGCTACCTCGCCTCGCTGCTCACCGACGTCACCGGCCTCGCCGAGGGCTGGGTGCCCGTCCTCCTGGCGCTCTTCGGCGTCGGCGGTCTGCTGGGCATGGTGATCGGCGGCCGGACCGCCGAGGCCTACCCGATCCGCACGCTCGCGCTCGGCACCGGTGTCCTCGCCGTCGCCTCCGCGCTGCTCGCGGTCCTCGCGGAGAACACCGTCGTGACCGTCGCCCTGATCTTCGTCCTCGGCCTCGCGGGGTACGTCACCAACCCGATCCTGCAGTCACGGGTGTTCGTCGTGGCGCCCGGTGCGCCGACCCTGGTGGGCGCCACCAACACCTCGGCCTTCAACGTCGGCAACACCCTCGCCCCGGCCCTCGGCGGCATGACCATCAGCGCCGGGTTCGGCTTCGAGTCGGTCGCCTGGGTCGGCGCCGCGCTCGCCGCCGCCGGTCTGCTCGGCACGCTGTGGGCCGGCCACCTCCAGTACCGGTCCCGGCCCGCCGCCGAGGGCGGCGTCGTCGCCTCCGGCGGGGGCGCCCCGCGCAAGGACGAGGAGCCGGCCCGGGCCACCCACGTGTGACCCGACGCTCCCGTCCCACCCCAGAGAACGCCGTGCCCCGGTCCGCTGCCTCCCCCCTGCGGACCGGGGCACGGTTCTGTCTGCCGTGACTCAGGCCGTGATGCCGCCGTCGATCACGAGGTCGTGGCCGAGCGCGAAGCCCGACTCGTCGGACGCCAGGTACAGCACCGCCGCAGCGCCCTCCTCCACCGTGCCGATCCGGCCCAGCGGGAACATGCCCTTGGCGCGCTCCACCCGCTCCTCCGGCGTCTCGTTCTCGAGCAGGGACATGGGGGTGTCCATCGAGGACGGGCTGAGGGTGTTCACCCGGATGCCGTCGGCCGCGTACTCACGCGCCGCGCTGCGCCCGAGCGCGGCGACCGCCGCCTTGCTCGCCCCGTACGCGCCGGCCCCCGGAATCGTCAGGTGTGCGCCGACCACCGAACCCACGTTGACGATGGCGCCGCCGCCCTGCTCCCGCATCTGCCGGATCTCGTACTTCATCGACCGCCAGGTGCCGAGCAGGTTGATCTCAAGGGTCCGCGTGAAGTCCGCCTCCGCGAGCTCCGCGAGACCGGCCGGGTCGGGCAGGTGGCCCGCGTTGTTGACCGCGACGTCCAGGCGGCCGTGTCGCTCGACGACCGTCCGCACCAGCGCCTCCACGTCCGCGTCGACGGCGATGTCGGCCGTGACGTGACCGGCCGTACCGCCGTCCTTCTCGATCAGTCGGACCGTCTCGACCAGGCGGTCGGAGGTGCGCCCCGCGACCACCACGGTGGCCCCCTCGCGGCCGAAGGCCACGGCGGTGGCGCGCCCGATCCCGGACCCGCCCCCGGTGACGAGCACCACCTTGCCGGTGAAGCGACCAGTCATCTCTCTCATCCCATCCTCGGTGCCTAGGGCCCGCCCGGCGGATCATGGCCGGGGCCCTGATCCGCCGGGCAGGCCCTGCGCGCGTCCGCGCGCACGCACCACGATGGCCGCGAGCGCCGCCCCGGCCATCACGTATTCACGGGAGTGACCAGGGAAAACCCCGTGAACACGTGATGCCCGCACGGCCGATAGCCGGATGGAGTGGAGGGAGCACGCGCACGCCCGCGGAGAAGGGAACACCTTGAGCTTCGAGGAATTCGAGGGCATCGTCTACATCCCGCCCAAGGCCGGACCGGCCCGTTGGGTTTTCGGGGACCACTACACGATCAAGGCGGACAAGGCCAACACCCACGGCTCGCTCGGCCTGATCGAAGCCCTCGTACCACCCGGCGGCGGGCCACCGTTGCACATCCACCACGACAGCGACGAGGCCTTCTACCTCATCGACGGCGAGCTGGAGATCTCCAACGAGAAGACCAGCCAGGTCGTCGGCGCCGGCGCGTTCATCTTCGTCCCCAAGGGCAAGGTGCACGCCTTCAAGAACATCGGCGACCAGCCCTGCAAGATGCTCATCATCTTCACCCCGGCCGGCTTCGAGCGCTTCTTCACCGAGCTCGGAGTGGCCGCGGAGGAGGGCGTCCCGGCGCCCGAGGCGGAGCAGTACGCCGCCGACGTCGAGAAGGCCCAGAGCATCGTCGCCCGCTACGCGGCGGAGTACATCTGATGCTCGACGCGACGACGGTGGACGCCTACCTCCGGCGGATCGGTGCCAAGCGGCCCGAACGCCTCGACGGCCAGGCCCTCGCCCACCTGCACGAACGGCACGTGCTCAGCGTGCCGTTCGAGAACATCGACTTCGCCTTCGGCCGGCCGAGCCTCCCCATAGGCCTCGGCGAACCCGCCCTGGAGAAGATCATCGGGCGCGGGCGCGGCGGATGCTGCTACGAACTCAACGGCGCCTTCTTCACGCTGCTGCGCTCCCTCGGCTTCGACGTGCAGCCGATGGGCGGCCGGGTCCTCGAGGACGGCGAGTTCGGTCCGCTCCTGGGCCACCTGTGCCTGCGCGTACGGACCGAGGACAGCGCGGTCCCGTGGCTGGCCGACGTCGGCTACGGGCACGCCTTCCGCTTCCCGCTGCGCCTGCGCCCCGGCGCGCCCCAGCAGGACCCGCAGGGCACCTTCGAACTCGTCGAGGCCCCGAAGGGTGACCTGGACCTGTACCGCGACGGCGAACTGCAGTACCGCGTCGAGCCCCGCACCCGCGAACTGGCGGACTTCGCCCCCACGATGTGGTGGTTCCGCAGCGCGGACGGCTCGCCGTTCCTGGCCCGCCAGGTCTGCTCCATGCCCACGCCCGACGGGCGGGTCACCCTCGCCGGCCGGACCCTGATCCGTACCGAGAACGGTGTCAGGACCAAGGAGGAGCTGGCCGACGACGCCGCCGTCCACGCCGCCTACCGCACGTGGTTCGGCATCGAACTCGACGTACTGCCCGACAGCCAGACCCACGGAGAACACTGATGCAGCACGAGCCCGGCCTCATCGACGTCCACCACCACGCGATCCCGCCGACCTACCGGGCGGCGCTCGGCGACAAGGTCGCCATCCCCGGTGTCGACTACCCGACCTGGAGCCCGGAGGAGTCCCTCGAGGTGATGGACCGGCACGGTATCGCCGCCTCGGTCCTCTCCGTCACCGCGCCCGGTGTCACCTTCGCCGAGGGCGCCGAGAGCCACCGCCTGGCCCGCGAGGTCAACGAGTACTACGCCGCCCTCATCGCCGAACACCCGGGCCGTTTCGGCGCGTTCGCGATCCTCCCGCTGCCCGACGTGGCCGCGGCCAAGGACGAGCTGACGTACGCGATCGACGAACTCGGCCTCGACGGCGTCGGCCTGCTCACCAGCTACGGCAACCGGTACCTCGGCGACCCGGAGTTCGAGCCGCTGCTCGCCGAGATCGCCGACCGCGGTCTGCCGGTGCACGTCCACCCGGGCACCCCGCCCGCCAAGGACGTGGCCACCTTCGACCTGCCGCCTTCGCTCTACGACTTCACCTTCGAGACCACGCGCACGGTCGTCGACCTGCTCTTCAGCGGCACGCTGGAGCGGCTGCCGCACCTGAAGCTGATCGTCTCGCACGCGGGCGGCACCCTGCCGTTCCTGGCGCAGCGGCTCACGTACGGGCCGACGATCGGGAAGTACCTGACCGAGCGGGCGCCCAAGGACGTCGTCGGGGCGCTGCGCGGGCTGTACTACGACATCGCGATGTCCGCCAACCGCTTCGCGCTGCCCGCGCTCACCGAACTGGCCGAGCCTGACCGGATCCTGTTCGGCAGCGACTTCCCGTTCATGCCGGCCGCGCACACGACGGAGAACGTCGAGGGCTTCCGGACGTACGCGGGCTGGAACGCGGAGCAGCGCACGGCCATCGGCCGCACCAACGCGCTGAAGCTCTTCCCGCGCCTCGCCGGCCAGTAGCGGCCACCGCGCACAGCGCCCCGGTACACGAAGGATCCGGCCGCCTCGGGGGAGGTGGCCGGATCCTTCGTACGTGCGTGGCGGGCGCGCTCAGCAGACCCCGTCGACACCGCAGGCGGCGCCGAACGACTCGTCCGACTGCTCCTGCCGCCGTGCCTGGGCGTCCAGGATCGCCTTGCGCAGCTGGGGCGCCGAGGGCACCCCCTCCATCCGGATGTCGCCGACAAGGAACGTCGGGGCGACCTGCACCCGGTGGGCGGCGGCCTCCCTGAGCGCGTCCTCGTGCCGGGCGGTGTACGTGCCCTTCTCCAGGGCCGTACGGAACTCCTCCCGGTCCAGGTCCAGTTCACCGGCGAGCTCGGTGAGGACCTCGATCCGACCGAGGTCCAGGTCCTCCTGGAAGAAGGCGCGGAACATGCGCCGCGTGTACGCGTCGCCCTTGCCCCGGTCCTGCGCGTACTGGAAGCCCTCGAACGCGAGCCGGGTGTACGGCTGCGGGGAGACGGTCGGCAGGGTGATGTCCACGCCCATCCGCCGGGCCATCGGATAGACGGCCCGCTTCCAGATGTCGGGCAGGTACGGGTCCTCCGGGCGGAGCGTGGGCTGCGGATGGGGCCGCAGCTCGAACGGCTTCCACTCGATCTCCACGTCCAGGCCCTCGGTGGCCGCCTCCAGCGGTCCCTCGGCGAGCATGCAGAAGGGACACACGTAGTCGGACCAGATCTGGATCTTCACCGGCTCGGTCATCGGACCCCGCCCCTCTGCACGGTCAGGAACTCCTGGAACGGCACCTCGTGCCCCTCGACGGGGGCGTGCGTGACGCGGATCGGCCACTGGGTGGGGTCGGTCGCGAAGATGGCGTACGAGCTGCCGTAGTCGAAGCCGTACCGGCCGGCGGTCTTCCGGTCGGCGGCGAAGACGATGTGCCCTACGCCGAAGTAGCGAGCCACCATGTAGCACATGGCGCAGGGCTCGCCGGAGGCGATGAGGGTGGAGCCCGCGACGGCGAACACGCCGGCCTTCTTGGCCGCCTCGCGCAGCGCGACGACCTCCGCGTGCGCGCTGGCGTCGTGGTCCTCGCGGACCCGGTTGAACCCGGTGCCGAGGACCTGGCCGTCCTGGACGACGATCCCCGAGAAGGGGATGCCGCCCTTGGCCACGTGCTCGCGGCTGATCCGTACGGCTTCGTGTACGTGGGGGAGCAGGGCGTCGATGTCGGTCATGGCGTGCGCGCCGATCAGACGGCCGTCAGGCGGAGCAGGACGGCGCCGCCGATGATGGACGCGAAGGAGAGCAGCCGGGCGAGCGTGATCTTCTCCTTGAAGATGATCGCGCCGCAGATGACGGTGCCGACGCCGCCGATGCCGGTCCAGATCGTGTAGCCGACGGAGACGTCGAGCTCACGCAGGGCCAGGGACAGGGTGTAGATGCCGCCGGCGGCGGCGAGCAGTGTGAGCACGGAGGGCCACAGGCGGGTGAACCCCTTGGTGGCGTTGGTACCGAGCGCGAAGAGGACTTCGAAGACGATGGCGATGCCGAGGTAGACCCAGGTCATGGTGGTGACTCGTTTCGGGAAGGTGGGACGGAGCGGAGGTCGGGGGAAGCGGCTGCGGGTCAGCCGACGGGCTGCGCGGCGGGGGCCTGCGCGGCCTCGGCAGCGGCCTGCTTCTTCGCGGCCACGGTGTCGGAGATACGCAGGCCGAGGGCGCCGCCGATGATCAGGATGAAGGCGAGCACCTTCCAGACGGTCATCTTCTCGTCGTAGATCAGCGTGCCGAAGACGACGGTGCCGACAGCGCCGATACCGGCCCAGACGGTGTAGCCGACGCCGACGTCGACGGTCTTCAGGGCCATGGAGAGCGTGAAGATGCCGCAGGAGGCGGCGGCGACGGTGAGCAGGGACGGGCCGAGCTTGGTGAACCCGTCGGTGGCCTCGGTCGAGAGCGCGAAGGTGATCTCGAACAGGGACGAGAACAGGAGCCAGGCCCAACCGACGTTGGCGTTCTGCGGCTTCGCCTCGGGCTGTGTCTGCGGGGAGGGGGACGTCATGGAACTCACTCTCCAGGAAGTTGTTTGTCCGTGCAAGTTCTTGGCGGGCGTAGTCGGTCGGTGACTGACGGACGCGGCGCCCATGAGGTTGCATGAGCATGTACTCTGTTGTCAACGTCTCGCTGAAAGGTGCGTCACCTTATGGTCGCTACCCACACCGCGTCGTCCGACCAGGCGGTCTGGAGCCGTCTCCTGGTTCTGCATTCCCGCGTGGAGCGGGAGCTGGCGCAGGCGCTCCAGCGACGCCATGGGATCGGCCTGTCGGAGTACCGCGCGCTCGAATCGCTGGCGCACGCCGAGGACAGCGAGCTGCGCATGCAGGACCTGGCCGAACGGGTCGGTCTCGGCCAGTCGTCGGTGACGCGCCTGGTCGCACGGCTCGAAGTGGCCGGATTCGCCTTCAAGGACCTGTGTCCTTCCGACAAGCGCGGGGTCTACGCGGTCGTCACGGAGGAGGGTCGCGAACGGTACGCGGCCGCCCGTACGACGTACGCGGACGTCCTCTCCTCGGCGCTCAACGCCCTGACCGCCGACCCCGAATACGCCTCCACGGTCCAGTCGCTGCGCGCCGCCGGCGCCTGACGCCCCGGCCCGCCCCGGCCGCCTCCCCCGTCGAAGGACACAGTCGACCCGGCACCTTCCCGCACCCCTGACGCGCTGTCAATCGCGAACTCTCGGCATAGCGCGCCAGGGGTGCTTTCGTTGCATGATCAAGCGTAACGAGAACGCGGTTCCCGCTTCTCCCGTCGTCCAGCTCGTCGCGATGTCCTCGTCTGACGATTGCATGACGATGCAAGTGCTTGATCTCAACGTCTCGAACGACTCGGGGGAGAGTCCGCCGTGCCATCGACACACCTCGCCGCATCCATCGACGCCCACAGCCGGGAACGCGCCGGCCGGGTCGCCCTCTCGTACGGCCGACGCGCCGTCACCTACGCACAGCTCGGCGACGCCACCGGGGCGTTCCGTGCCCAGCTGGCCGGCCTGGGGCTGCCGGAGGGCAGCACCGTCTGCGTCCCCGCCCACAAGACACCGGAGACCGTCGCCCTGCTGCTCGCGGTCTTCCACGAGGGCCTGATCGCCCTCGCCCCCTCGCCCGACCTGGGGATCTCCGCCCGCGTCCGGCTCGCCCAGCAGGCCCGCGCGACCCACACCCTCACCGTCTGCGCCGACGGCGCCCTGACCGCCGAGGCGGTGCAGGCCAACGCGGTGGAGGCCGAGGGGTTCGACCGGGCGGACGCCACCCGCACCCGCCTCCTGCTCACCACCTCGGGCTCCACCGGCACCCCGAAGATCGTGCCGATCCCCGCCGAAGGCTTCGACGCCTTCGCCGACTGGGCCACGGCCGAGTTCGCGCTCACCGGGGACGACGTGGCGCTCTCCTACGCCCCGCTCAACTTCGACCTCGCCCTGCTCGACGTCTGGACCTTCCTGCGCCTGGGCGCCCAGGTCGTCCTGGTCGAGAAGGACCGCGCCACCGAAGCCCCGCACCTGCAGGGCCTGGTGGCCGGCCACGGCGTCACGTTCGTCCAGGGCGTGCCGATGCTCCACCGCCTCCTGGCGCAGGACGGACCGGAGTTCTCCGCCGTCCGCGCCCTGATCACCACGGGCGACGCCCTCCCGCCGGAGCTGCTGCCGCCGTTGGCCCGGACGTTCCCGAACGCCCGGTTCCACAACATCTTCGGCTGCACGGAGACGAACGACTCCTTCATCCACCCCATCGACCCGCACGCGGCCGCCGCGCCGCCGATCGGCCGCCCCCTCGCCGGGGTGCGCGCCCTCGTGGTCGACGCCGGGGGACAGGTCGTCACGGGCGCCGGCACCGGCGAACTCCTCGTCTCCACGCCGTTCCAGACCGCCGGATACCTCAGGTCCGCCCTGAACGAGCAGGCGTTCACCGTCCGGGACGGCCAGGTGTACTACCGCACCGGCGACATCGTCTCCCGTACGGACGACGGCCTCTTCACCCTCGAAGGCCGCGCCGACTGGCAGGTCAAGGTGCGCGGCGTACGCACCAACCTCCAGGAGGTCGAGACCGTCGTCGCCTCCCACCCGGACGTCGCCGAGGCCGTCGTCGTGGCCCTGCCCGACGAGCAGACCGGCGTCCGCCTGCACGCGCACGTGACCCGGCGCCCGGCCACCGCGCTGACCGGCCTGCGCCTGCGGACCCACGTCGGCAAGCACCTCCCGCGCCACGCCATCCCGTCCTCGGTGCACGTCACGGAGGCCCCGATCCCCCGGACGTCGACGGGAAAGCCCGACCGGAACCTCATCAGGAACAACCGCATGAAGGAGAACGAGACCGCATGAGCGAGACCGACGCGACCCACGTGACCGCGGAGATCCGCGAGCACCTCGTCACCGAGTACCTGGCGGGCGAGGACTCCTCGGACCTCACCGACGACTACGACCTGATCGACTCCGGGGTGATCGACAGCCTCGGCCTCGTCCGGCTGATCTCCCACATCGCGAGCCGCTACGGCGTGCCCATGGACGACATCGAGTTCGGCCCTGACGACTTCCGCACCCTCGCCGCGATCACCCGCCTCGTCCGGGAGAACGCGCCCGCCACGGCGGCCTGACCGCCGTACCCGAACCACCTGGCGACACCGCTCGGCCGCACCACCCACCACCCAACACCCAAGGGAGTAACCGCATGTTCACCCGCAGCGTCGACGACGTCGTCCCCGTCCAGTGGGGCAACGGAACCAGCCACCGGCTCCTCACCAAGACCGACGGCATGGGCTTCGCCGTGGCCGTGACCCTCGTCCGCCAGGGCACCACCAGCGCCCTCCAGTACCGCGACCACCTGGAGGCCTGCTACTGCGTCGCGGGCTCCGGTGAGGTCGTGGAGAAGGACGGCACCCGGCACAAGATCACGCCGGGCACCATCTACGCCCTGGACCAGCACGACCCGCACTACCTGATCGCGTCGGACTACGAGGACCTGCACCTCATATCGGTCTTCAACCCGCCGATCGTCGGCAACGAGAAGCACACCCTGTCGGCCGACGGCTTCTCCCAGTACTGATCCACCCCGCCCCGCGGACGGCACGCGCCGTCCCGCACCGCGCCGTCCGGCACCCGCCGTTCGGCCGTGCCGTCCGCGGGGCACCCCTTCCCACCCGACGTGACAAGGACCAGGCTGTGACCGACGACGACCTCTTCCACCTCGCCACCCCGTGGGCCGACAAACTCAACGCAGACATCGGCGAACTCGACAGGAACGGCGCGTTCCCGTCCGACAAGTGGCCCGCCGTCCAGGACTCCGGGATCCTGCGGACCCCCTTCGACCCCGAGTACGGAGGCCACGGCCGGTCCCTGACCGAGACCATGCGCGTCCTGGAAGGCCTCGGTCACACCTCCCACGACGCCGGCCTGTCCTTCTCCACGTCCACCCAGATCGTCTCCGTGGGCGTCCCGCTGCAGCAGTTCGGCAGCGAGGAGCTCAAGCGGCGCCACCTCCCCCGGATCATGGCCGGTGACGTGATCACCGCCCACGCCATCACCGAGGAGTCCGGAGGCTCCGACGCGATGAACTCCACCACGACGGCCGTCCGCGACGGCGACCACTACGTGGTCGACGGCAGCAAGATGTTCATCACCAACGCCCCCGTCGCCGGCCTCTTCCTGCTGTACGTCCGCACCGGCGCGCCGGGCCCGTTCGGCCTGACCACCCTGCTCGTCGAGGCCGATACGCCCGGCCTTACCGTCGGTCCCGCCATGGACAAGATCGGCCTGCGCACCAGCCCGATCGGCACGCTCGCCTTCGACGGGCTGCGCGTACCGGTATCCCAGCGGGTCGGCCGGGAGGGCTCCGGTTTCATCGTCCTGAACTACGTGATGAAGCGCGAAGTGCTCTTCGCGTTCTCGATCACGCTCGGGGAGATGACCCGCAGGCTGGCCGACACGATCCGGTTCGCCAAGTCCCGTACGCAGTTCGGCCAGACCATCGGCTCGTACCAGGCCGTCTCCCACAAGATCGCCGACATGAAGATCAGCCTGGAGACGGCGCGCAAGTGGCTGCGCGACACCGGCGCCAAGGTCGAGGCCGGGCAGGACGCCTCGATCGACCTGGCCGCCACGAAGACCGTCGTCTCCGAGGCGAACCTGCGGATGGCGCTCGACGCCGTCCAGATCCACGGCGGGCGCGGCGTGCTCACCAGCCACGGCGTCGAACGCGAACTGCGCGACTCCGTCGCCGGAACCATCTATTCCGGCACGAGCGAGATCCAGCGCAACCGCATCGCCGCCCTCCTCGGCCTCTGACCCGGCTTCTGCCCGGCCTCCTCGGCTCGGCCTCCGCCCCGGCCTCCGAACCGGCTTCTGACCCAAGGGAACCGACTGTGATGACCCTCGACCTGTACGACCGCCTGACGCAGCCCACCGCGTTCCTCGACTACGAGACCGACGCCGTCCAGACCTTCGTCGACGGCGTGGTCAAGGACCGTGCCGCCGACAAGCGCACCATGGCCATCGAGCTCTACTACGCCGTCCGCGACGAGGTCTTCTACGAGGTCTACGGCGCGGACCTGTCCCCCGACGGACTGAAGGCCTCCCACACCGCCACCACCAAGTCCGGCTTCTGCCTGCACAAGTCGGCCCTCTACGCCGCCGCCGTCCGGGCCCTCGGCATCCCCTCCAAGCTCGTCTACGGCGACGTCCGCAACCACCTCGCCTCGCCGCGGCTGATCGAGCACATCGGCGGCGACGTCTTCTTCCACGGCCTGACCCAGGTCTATCTGGACGGCAAGTGGGTCAAGGCCACACCGGTGTTCAACAAGATGCTCTGCAAGCTCTACGGCATGGCGGCCCTGGAGTTCGACGGCCGCGAGGACAGCCTCTACCACCCGTACGAGGGCGGCGCCGGCGCCATGGAGTTCCTCACCGACCACGGCGCCTTCGACGACGTCCCGTACGACTTCGTCATCGGCTCGATGCGTGCCCGGCACCCCAAGTTCCTCAGCGACTCCGACTCCGGCACGAGCACCGTGGCCGGCGGCCGGCTGGCCGACGAAGCGAAGTAAGGAGAGACACGCCCCATGACCCAGGTCACCGAGCCCACCCGGGCCCCCCGGGCCGCCACGCCCACCGACGGGTGGGACGCCGCCATCCGTATCGGCGTCGTCGTCCCGCACGCCGACGTCGGCCCCGAGGCCGAACTCCAGGCCATGGCCCCCGCGTCGGTCTCGATCCACGGCTCCCGCGTCCACTTCGGCGCGATGCGGGCCGGCGGCGAGATGGACGAGAAGATCCCGCACGACCCGGTCCGCGCGTTCGTCGAACCGCCCTTCCTCGACCACGCCGTCGAGCAGCTCGCCGCCTCGCCCCTGCACGCGCTCACCCTCGGCTTCACCTCCTCCAGCTACGTCCTGAAGGCGGCGGGTGAGCGGGAGCTGTACGAGCGGCTGCGCCCGGTCACCCGGGAGCTGCCGATCACCGGCACGACCAAGGCCGCCCGGGCCGCCTTCACCGCGCTCGGCGCCCGCCGGATCGCCCTGGTCAACCCGCCGTGGTTCGACGACCGGCTCTCCGGCCAAGGGGCGGACTACTTCCGCGAGTTCGGCTTCGACGTGGTCCACCACGGACCGTGCGGGCTGCCCTCGAACCAGAAGGCGATCACGCCGCAGAACCTGTCGGAGTGGCTCCGCACCACCGTCGCCTCCCACAAGCCGGACGCCGTCCTGGTGGCGGGCAACGGCATCCGCGCGGTCGGCACCATCAAGCCGCTGGAGGAGGAGCTGGGCTTCCACGTCGTGACCGCGAACCAGGCGATCTTCTGGCACGCCCTGCACCTGGCCGGCGCGACGGCCATCAGCGAGGGCGTCACCGAGTACGGCGGCCTCTTCGCCACCCGCCCGGCGCCGGCGGACGAGGCCTGAGCCCGTCGCCGTAGCCACACGCGCGTGGGCCCGGACGGCGCGACGGCCGCCCGGGCCCACGGTCTGAGCGTGGTGGAGTCCCGTCAGCGGGCGACGGGTACCTCGTGCAGCGTGACGACCGAGGCGAAGATCTCCTCGTCGTTCTGCTCCGCCGTGACGAGCACCCGCGGCCGCCCGTTCGGGTCGTGCGGGAGCGCCCTGGCGACGATCCAGCAGGGCGCGTCGAGCTCGGCGTACCGGCTGAAGTCGCACTGCATGCCGGCGACGAGGGTCTGCCGCGGCTGGGACGCGGCCTGCGCCGCCTGGCGCGCGGCCTCCAGGAGCAGCATGCCCGGGGCGTGGTCGACGGGGTGGTCGAAGAGGACGGGGTGCGAGGTGTCCGTCCGCAGCTGCCAGCGGAGCGGGGTGTCGGTGCAGGAGAGCACGACGTCCTGGAAACGGGTCCGGCCCGTCTCGTGCGTGGGCGACGGCGGCGGCAGCGGCACCGCGCGCTCGTTGGCGCTCGCGATGTCGGCGTACCGTCCGCGCAGCCGCTCGTAGACCGCCCGGTCCTGGATGGTGAAGCGCGTCCGGGCCGTGGCCAGCCGGCGGCCCGCGCGGGTGGCCTCGACGGAGAGCGCGAGGGCCGTCGCCCGCCCCTTGCGGTACTTCACGTCCGAGGCGGTGATGTGGAGCTCGACGTGGGCGTCCTCCCCGTCGGCCCACAGCTCCTCGGGGGCGATGTCCCAGCCGAAGTCCTTCCAGAGCAGCTGGTGCCCGAAGGGGACGTCGTACGCGGCGTGGGAGAGCATCGGCAGGGTCTGGCGCACCGTCTCCGCGAGGAACAGAGGGTCGATCCTGCCGTGCCGCTCCAGGTAGAAGGTGTGCTCGCGCGGCCAGCGTGCGGTGATCGTGAAGGCGTCGTCCCCGGTGCGGCACCAGCTCACGAGGAGCACCTCGGCCGGATTCGTCTTGTGGGTGTACGACATGGGAACGGGCACGGGTCCGGTGGTCGGCCGGTCGGGCGCGAGCTCTATCTGAGGCACAACAGTTCTCCCCTGACTGTTTCAAGATATTCGCGGCCTGTGGCACTGGTGTGCCGACTGGCCGCTCACATAAGATAGTGGTCACTCTTTTTCTTTGTCGATGTATACGGGGTAACGGGCCAGTGGCGGAACACAGGCAGGAACGGGCGGTCCGCACACGGGAGTTGGTGCTCCGAGCTGCGGCGGAGGTGTTCGACGAGGCCGGCTACCTCGGCGCGAGCATCACCAAGATCCTCGATCGGGCGGGTGTCACGGCGGGCGCCGTGTACTTCCACTTCCGGTCAAAGGAGGGACTGGCCCGCGCGGTCATCCTGGAGCAGGCGGCCGACCTGAAGTTCCCCGAGGGGGAGGGCGGGCTCCAGCAGCTTCTGGACATGACCGGCTACCTCGCGGTGGAGATGCAGCACAACACCCTGCTGCGGGCCGGCGTCCGGCTCGCGGTCGAGCAGGGGGTGGTCGGCAAGCAGGAGTACTCGATCTACGAGTGGTGGGCCGACCACTTCCACCAGGAGTTCGTCCGGGCACGGCAGATGGGCCAGCTGCTCGACGGCGTGGACGAGGCCGCCTTCTCGCAGCTCCTCGTCGCCGCGTACACGGGTACGCAGGTCATGTCCCAACTCGCCACCGGCCGCGCCGACCTGCCCCGGCGGATCTGCGACATGTGGCGCTGTCTGCTGCCGGCGCTGGCCCCTGCCGAGGTCATCGCCGGCCTGCGGATCCCCGCCGACGACACCGTGGGCGCCGCGTGAGCGCACTGCGCGTCGTCCTGACCGGGGCGACGGGCTTCGTCGGCTCCCGCGTCCTGCACGCACTGACGTCGACCACCCGCGACACACTTCATGGCACCACCGGCCGCGGCTCCGGCCGTGAGCTCTCCATCCGGGCGCTCGGCCGCTCCGCCACCGCACCCGCCTCGGCGCCGCCGGGCGTGACGTGGACGCCCGTGGACCTGACGGACCGCGCGTCGCTGCGGAAGGCGGCGAGCGGGGCGGACGTCCTGATCCACCTCGCCTCACGCATCTCCGGCGACGAGGCCCAGTGCGCGGCGGTCAACGTCGAGGGTACGACGGCCCTGGTCGACGAGGCCGCCCACTGGGGCGTGGACCGTATCGTCCACCTCTCCACGGCCGCGGTCTACGGACCGGGCCCGCACCGCGGGATCACCGTCGACGAGATCACCCCCGCCCCGGTCTCACCCGCGAGCCGCACCCGGTTGGCCGGCGAGGCCCCGGTCCTGGCGGCGGGCGGAACGATCCTGCGCCCCGGCCTCGTCCTCGGCGCGGGCGACCGCTGGGTGGTACCGGCCCTTGCGGAGCTCCTCGAACGTGTCCCGGCCCACTGGGACGGCGGCCGCGGCCTGCTCTCCGTGGTGGACGTGGACGACCTGGCCCGCCTGATCGCCACCCTGGCGACCGGCCCGGAGGCGCCCCCGTCCGGCGTCCACCACGCCGGCCACCCGCGCCCGGTGAGCAACGGCGAGCTGATGGCGGAGCTGGCGGCGCTCGGGATCCTCCCGAAACCGGAAGAGGACTGGCCCTGGGAGACCTGCGTGGCACGACTCCACGCCACGCCCGGCCGCACGAGCGAGCGCCAGTTCTCCCTCCTTGCCCAGGACCACTGGTACGCGAGCGAGGAGATCTGGCGGGCGACGTCCTGCCCGCCGGGCCCGGGCCCGCTGGCCCGCCTCGGGGTGGCGGCTCCCTGGTACCGCGCGTTCCTGGCGGGATGAGCGCGTACGGGGTGGACGTACTCCCGGCCTGACGGCACCTGACGGCACCTGACGGCACTTCGACGCACGGAAAGGGCGGCGTACTCCGACGGTTGGTCGGTGTACGCCGCCCTGAGGTGTTGGCGGGGTGGAACGGTGGGAGCGGGGGTCGCGGGGGCCCTGGCCCGCGTGGTCACGGCGGTTACTTCGGGTCGTCGTTGAACTTCGAGGTCGACCAGAAGTAGCCGAGGACCGCGAGGCCGAGGCACCAGGCGACGGCGAGCCAGCCGTTGTGGCCGATCTCGGTGCCGAGGAGCAGACCGCGCAGGGTCTCGATGGCGGGGGTGAAGGGCTGGTACTCGGCGATCGGCTGGAACCAGCCCGGCATCGAGCTGAGGGGGACGAAGGCGCTCGACAGCAGCGGCAGCAGGATCAGCGGCATCGCGTTGTTGCTGGCGGCCTCGGCGTTCGGGCTGATCAGGCCCATGCCGACCGCGATCCAGGTGAGCGCCATGGCGAAGAGCACGAGCAGTCCGAAGGCCGCGAACCACTCCAGGACGGTGGCGTCGGTCGAGCGGAAGCCGATGGCCACGCCCACCGCGCCGACGAGGACCACGCTCATGACGGACTGCAGCACGCTGCCGACGACGTGTCCCACGAGCACCGAACCGCGGTGGATGGCCATCGTGCGGAAGCGGGCGATGATGCCCTCGGTCATGTCGTTGGAGACGGAGACCGCCGTACCGATCGTGGTGCTGCCGATGGTCATGAGCAGCAGACCCGGGATGATGTAGGCGATGTACTTGGCGCGGTCGGGCCCGCCGCCGCCGATGCCCATGCTCATGGTCTCGCCGAAGATGTAGACGAAGAGCAGCAGCAGCATGATCGGTGTGAGCAGCAGGTTCAGGGTGAGGGACGGGTAGCGCCGGGCGTGCAGCAGGTTGCGGCGCAGCATGGTGGAGGAGTCGCGGACGGCGAGGGAGAGGGAGCTCATCGGACGTTCTCCTTGGTCTGGTTGGGGATGGCGGCGTTGTCGGTGAGGGCGAAGAAGACGTCGTCGAGGTCGGGGGTGTGGACGGTCAGTTCGTCGGCCTCGATGCCGGCGGAGTCCAGCCGGTCGAGGATGGCGCGCAGTTCGCGCTGGCTGCCGTCGCTGGGGAGCTGCAGGGCCAGTGCGTCGTCGTCGAGGGTGGCCTCGCCCAGTGTGGCGGCGGCGGAGCGGTAGGCGGCGGGGTCGGTGAAGCGGAGGCGGATGTGGCCGCCGGGGATGAGGCGCTTGAGTTCTTCGGCGGTGCCTTCGGCGGCGATCCTGCCGTCGTGGAGGACGGCGATGCGGTCGGCGAGCTGGTCGGCTTCTTCCAGGTACTGGGTGGTGAGGAAGACGGTGACGCCGCCGGTGACGAGTTCGCGGATGATCTGCCACATGTTGTGGCGGGAGCGCGGGTCGAGGCCGGTGGTCGGTTCGTCGAGGAAGATGATCCGGGGGTTGCCGACCAGCGTCATGGCGATGTCGAGGCGGCGCTTCATGCCGCCGGAGTAGGTGGAGGCGGGCTTCTTCGCGGCCTCCACCAGGTCGAAGCGCTCCAGGAGTTCGGCGGCGACCCGCCGTCCCTCGCGCTTGGAGAGGTGGTGCAGGTCGGCCATGAGGAGCATGTTCTCCTCGCCGGTGATCAGGCCGTCGACGGCGGAGAACTGGCCGGTGACGCCGATGGCGGCGCGTACGGCCTGCGGTGCGGTGGCGAGGTCGTGGCCGCCGACGTGGGCCTGGCCGCTGTCGGCGGTGATGAGCGTGGAGAGGATCTTCACGGCGGTGGTCTTGCCGGCGCCGTTCGGCCCGAGCAGTGCGAACACGGACCCGGTCGGGATGCGCAGGTCGACACCGTCGAGGACGGTCTTGTCACCGTAGGACTTGCGCAGTCCGTTCGCCGCGATGGCGAGGTCGGTCATGGGGGTCACTCCTTGTCAGAGGCAGGGGGCTCGGAGACTGCGGGCGATCAGAGGCTGCGGGCGGTGATGTCGCCGTAGGCGGTGGTCGCGTGAATGCTCAGTGCGTCGCCGGAGCCGTCGTTCTGAAGCGCGTTGTGGACCCGCCCGTAGGTGGTGCCGGCGTCGAGGGAGGCGGAGACGCCGCGGGCCGCGCCGACGGAGATCCCGCCGGACTCGGTGCGCAGGGTGAGGGTGCCGCGGGTGGCCTCGGCGATACGGATGTCACCCTGCTGGGTGCTGATCTCGGCGGACCCGTCCAGGCGGGCGACGGCGACGTCACCGGCCTGAAGGACGAGCCGGGCGCCGGCGGTCTCGTCGAGCTCGACCACGCCCTGCTGCCCCTCGAACTCGACGTCGCCGAGCCGCCCGACACTCCGGAGTTCGGCGGCGGCCGCCTTCGCCTCGACCCGGGAGCCGGCGGGCAGTTGGACGGTCACCTCGATGGCCCCGCTGTTCCCGAGGACCCGGCTCTTCGCCTCCGGAACCTCGACCCGCAGGACGCCGTCGCCGTAACCGACGACGACCTGCTCGGCCGCCTTCACGTCCCGCCCCTTCGAGGCGTCCACGGGCCGCACCTCGACCGTGGCGTCGCCCCGCTCGGCGGCGACCAGCCGGATGACTCCGGCGGGGATGTCGAGGACGGCGGTGACGGGGGCGGTGGTGTCGAAGGTCTGCATGATGTTCTCCTTGGCTTCGCTGTTTCCGATGAGTGAAACACTACGTTGCGTTCGTAGAACCAGCAACAAGCTTGTTGCGTAGAAACCAAGTAATCCCAGGTAGTTGCCGCATTTTCGTTGCAACGGGGGTGAGATCTAACGCAACGATGCCCCCTCGATGCGTTGCAATGAATTGAAACTGAACGCTATGCGGGGGCGCACACGCCATCGGCGCACGAAAAAGGGCCCTCCCGAAGGAGGGCCGGCGGGCGAACGGACCGGGCGGCAGGGTCCTGGAGTGCCGCGTCACCCCTCGCCGTCGTCGGCGGGCAGCTCGCCCGTGCACGTGGCGCGTCCGAACTGGCCCATGGCGGTGGCGCGCTGGACGTGCTTGCCGTGGATCGCCAGGGTGCAGGCCGCCTGTCCGCCCTTCCCGTCGAGGACGACGGCGACCGTCGGGGCCTTGCCGAGAGGCACCTGGACCGACTTCTTCCAGGGAAGCGTGACGGCCTTCTCGACCGTGCCGGTGCCGGCCTCGCTGCGGGCGAGGTAGGAGATCTCGGCGGTCCCCGTACCCGTGACCTCGTACGTCACCTCGGCCGTCGGCGCGGCGCGCGGCTTCGGCGGCTCATCGGTGTCGAGCATGCCGTAGCCGACGAGCCCGAAGCAGGCGAGCAGGGCGATGCCGGCGATCAGCAACCCCCGCCGATCCGGGGAGCCTTCGGCGCTCTCGTGTCCGTTCTCTTCCCGTACGGCACTTTCCGCGAGTTCATTGGATGACATGAAAGAGCCCGGCTTTCGGTGAGCTGACAGATGAACCGGGCGGTTATACACCAACTCGCCGACCGAGCGCGAACGAGCGGAAGAACCGGGCGAACGGCACCTCTTTCCGGCGCGCAATTGTCCCGTATGTCACCAGGGTTGACCAGACGTCAGAAGACTGATTAGAAAACCCCCTGCGATGCTCATGAGGGGTGGTTCGCCTCCACCCCGTGGTCACTTCGCATTACTCCAAGCCGGGCGGAAACCTCCGCTCCGGCTCGTTCGGCGTGCCCATTTTCGCCTGGCGACGATGCGGGTGCGCCGATGCCGAAAGGTATTGAAGTGAAAGTTCAGTACAGGAGATATCTCTCCTGTCTTGTTGTTTCGGCGGTAGCGGGCACGCTATTGCCGCAGGTCGCCCATGCCGCTCCCGAATCGCCGTCGAAGGACGACGACAAGGGCGTATTCGACACGCTCGCGGGCTGGTTCTCGGACGACGGCGACGGCGAGGGCGAGTCGAAGCCCCCGGCCGGTGGAAAGCTGGAGATACCCAGCCGGGAGAAGCTGCCGAAGGGCGAGAAGCTCCCGAAGGCGAAGCGGGTCAAGGAACTCACGGACAGGCGCACCTCGCAGGCGCGCTTCTGGCAGCTGTCGGACGGGCGGATCGAGGCCGAACTGACGGCCGTGCCGACGTCGTACAGGTCAGGGAATTCCTGGAAGCCGGTCGAGACCACCGTGCGCGCCACCCAGGACAAGGGCTTCGATTTCGCCAACACCGCGAACACCGGCAAGAGCTGGTTCGGCTCCGACGCCGGCAAGTTCATGCGTTTCGAGGCGGAGGGCGGCGGGGCGGTCACGTTCGGCCTGACCGGCGCCGGTTCGCTCAAGCCGGAGGCGGAGGGCGACCGGGTCGTCTACAAGGACGCGGTCGCCGGTGCGGACCTGTCGTACCGGGTCGGCAACGGCCAGGTGAAGGAGGACATCGTCCTCGCCGAGCGCCCGGCCGGTCCGGTCTCGTTCACCTTCACCCTGGACACCGAGGGCGGTCTGACGCCGAAGACCCGCAAGGACGGCTCGATCGCCTTCTTCGGCGAGGCTCCGGGCACTCCGGTGATGGTGATCCCGGCTCCGTACATGACGGACGCCAAGAAGGACCCGCAGTCGGTCACCGGCGGTACGTACAGCACCAAGGTCACCCAGAAGCTGAGCCGGGACGCCGACGGCAAGGGCTGGAAGCTGACCATCACGCCGGACGCCAAGTGGCTCGCGGCGAAGGAGCGCCAGTACCCGGTCGTCATCGACCCGACGATCACGATCACGCCGATCGCCTCGGCCTCCGAGGACACGATGGTCCTCTCGGACCAGCCGGCGGTGAACTTCAACAACACCTGGAAGCTGTCGGTCGGCAAGACCGACACCGGTATCGCCCGTTCACTGATCAAGTTCCCGCTGAACGAGGTCCCGGCGGGCGTGAAGGTCGACGCGGCCCGGCTGAGTCTGTACTACGACCAGGCGCACACCACCAACGGCAATGCCGCCGCCCTCGAGGCGCACCGGGCCACCGGGGCGTGGAGCGAGGCGGGCGCGACGCCCGCGACCTGGTCCAACACCAGCGCGCTTGTGGGCGAACTGTCCGGCACCACCGTGTCCCTGGACGACGGCGACGCCGGTACGGCGGCGGTCGGCGAGTGGCCGCGATCCACCACGACCGGCGGCGCCGCGACCAACGACGACTACGCCTCCAACAAGAACGCGCTCACGGGCGAGTCGTACACCTGGCAGCCGAGGGTCCCGGAGACCGACACGTACCGGGTGGACGTGCACTACCCGGCCGCGGCGGACGCGGCCACGGCCGCCCCGTACACCGTCACCCACAACGGCGGCACCAAGAACTACACGGTCAACCAGACCGGTACCGGCGGCGTCTGGAAGACCCTGGACGCGGCCGAGCTGAGCTTCGCCAAGGGGAACGCCGGCAAGGTCGCCCTCGGTGACACCGGCTCGTCCACGACCCGTACGCTGGCGGACTCGGTGCGGCTTGTGAACCCCGCCGAGATCACCAAGCCCGCCTGGGCGTACAACAAGTGGCACGACTTCCCCGTCGCCGACACGGTCCAGAAGTGGGTCTCCGGCACGGCGACCAACCACGGCTTCGTGCTGAAGGCCAAGGACGAGTCGGGCACCGCGCCGACCGGCGGCCCGCGCTACGAGGCGGCCGACGGCAACGTCTACGGCGGTGAGACCTCCACGTACCCGCGCCTCACCGTGACGTACGGGGCTGTCGGTACGTCGCTGAACTCGCCGACCGTCGTCCACTCCACCGGTCCTGAGCTCTCATGGCCGGCGTACGCCAACGGCAGCGGTGACACCGGTCTGGACATCGTGGAGTACCAGCTGCACCGCTCCACGCAGCAGGTCTTCACCCCGTCCGCCGCGACGCTGATCGCGCCGATCGGCTCGACCGTGACGACGTACACGGACACCACGGCGGTGCCGACCCCGGACTCCAGCTCCAGCGAGATCGGGAAGTCGTACTACTACCAGCTCGCGGTCAAGACCCAGAGCGGGCAGCTGCTCGGGTCGCCGACCCGCATCGTGGGCATCCCCAAGGCCGGCCGGACGATGAAGATCATCCAGGCGGGCCAGACCGACACCACGCTCTCCTCGCAGCAGCCGACCGTCAACCACGACGGTCTTGTCTCCGGCACGCCGCAGACGTGGCTGAGCGTCGGCAACAACTCCGGCACGTACGGCAAGACCCGCGCGGCCCTGAAGTTCCCCACCACATCCATCCCCACCACCGCCACGGTGCTGGAGACCAAGATGTACATGTGGGGCGCGGAGACCACCAGCACGACCAACGGTGCGATCTACGAGCTCCACGCCCTGACCCGGGACTTCACCGAGACCCAGGCGACGTGGAACAACGCGAACTCGACGACTCCCTGGACCACCGCGGGCGGTGACTTCTCGGCCACCGTCTCCGACACCGTTCCGCAGATCACCGACGAGGTCGGGCGTCACTGGTGGGACTCCACCGGACTGATGCAGTCCTGGGTCAAGACGCCCGCCAACAACAAGGGCGTCCTGGTCAAGCTGAAGGACGAGACCACCACCGGCCCGCAGGAGCGCACGCTGTTCCTGTCGTCCGAGGCCTCCGACCCGCAGCTGCGGCCGTACATGCAGGTCATCTACGTCGACTCGACGACCGAGGACACCTACTACGCGCCGCAGACCCCGGCCCGGATGACCCCGAACTCGCAGTACACGGTCGAGTTCACCGTCACCAACACGACGGCGACGGCATGGGCGGCGGGTGAGCGGGAGCTGTCCTACACCTGGAAGCTCCCGGACGGCACGGACGTGACGACCGGCGGCAACCAGCTCGAGACGGCCGTCCCGGCGCTGCTGCCGGGCAAGTCGGCCACGATCCAGGCCCAGGTCGCCACCCCGATCAACTCGGACTCGGGCAACAAGCGCAACGAGTACGTGCTGGGCTGGGACGTGCGCAAGATCGCGGACGGTACGTGGCTGTCCGCCGGGACCGGCGGCATTCCGTCACTGAAGCAGAACGTGGCGGTGGAGGACCCGACCTCCAACACGCTGGGTCTGGAGAAGTTCTACTCGTACACGGGCAAGAACACCGGTGCCGGGTCCACGGTCATGAACAACCTGGCCTCGGGCAACACGGTCTGGTCGTACAACGCGTTCACCAACCCCGGGCGCGGTCTGAACACGTTCGTCCGGTTCGCGTACAACAGCCTCGACACCTCGGACACGGTGGCCGGACACGGCTGGTCGTTCCAGGCCGCCGGTCCGATCCGGCTGGGTGCGCCGCTGGACTTCCACCCGAACCCGAACCCGACCGAGGTCAGGCTCCCGGACGGTGACGGCACCACGCACACCTTCCGCTGGGACGCCACGAACAGCGTGTGGAAGGCGCCGGCCGGTGTCCACTACAAGCTGACGATGAAGGCGGGCCTGGACTGCAAGCCCACCAAGGACCCGGTCCCGGACGCCTGGACTCTGACCCGTCCCGACGGGACACGGTTCCTGTTCGGCTGCGACGGCTACATGACGTCGGTGATCGACAAGAACGGCAACACGCAGACGTACACGTACGAGGAGCGCAAGTCCAACAACAAGCCGACGAAGTTCCTCAAGTACATCACCGACCCGGCCGGCCGCCAGTCGCTCACCGTCACGTACTTCAACAAGGGTGACGCGAGCTACGAGTACATCAACGCCTCGGGCGCGAAGGTCACGGGGTCGAACCTGACCAACTCGAAGATCTACGACCACGTGAAGTCCATGACGGACATCTCGGGCCGCAAGATCTCCTTCTACTACACCGACAAGGGCCTGCTCGGACAGTTCGCCGACGGTGACGGATCCAGCCAGCCCAAGGTGTTCGCGTTCACCTACGACGCCACGCAGGGGAACAAGAACGTCAAGCTGGTCAAGGTCACCGACCCGCGCGGCAACGCCACCCAGCTGGCGTACTTCGCGCCGCAGGCCGGCGACGACCCGAAGTACCACTGGTGGACCAAGACGATCAACGACCGGCTGAACGGCGTGACGGGCTTCGCCTACGCGGTCGACGCCACCAACTCCAAGTTCATCGACGCAACGGTCACGGATGCCGAGTCGCATTCCTCGACGTCGGTTCTCGACGACTTCGGCCGGCCCGTCCAGATGACCAACGCCAAGTCCCAGACCACCAAGATGTCCTGGGACGCGGACAACAACGTCACGTACCTGGAGGAGGACAACGGCGCGAAGACGGCCTACTGCTACGACCAGAAGACCGGCTACCCGCTGTGGCAGCGCAACGCCGAGAACAACAAGGCGGGCGTCCCCGCTCCGGCCGACTGCGCCCCGGGCGTCTTCCCGGCGAACGCGCAGAAGTTCGAGTACCAGACCCGTGTCGACGGTTTCTCGGCCGATCTGTTCCGAAAGACATCCGTCGAAGGACGCACCTGGCAGTTCGGCTATGACTCCTTCGGCAACCTGAAGACGGTCACCGACCCCAAGGGCGTCTCCACCACCTCGGTTCCCGACGACTACACCACGACGTACGAGTACGACTCCTACGGCCAGCTCACCAAGGCGACCGACGCCAACGGCAACCCGACCACCAACAGCGGATTCGGGCCCACCGGCTACCCGGCCACGATCACCGACGCGCTGAACAACGCGACGACGTACGTGTACGGCGAGCGCGGGCAGGTCCTCGAAGCAACGGATGCGTTGGGCAAGAAGGTCACTCAGACCTACGACGTCTTTGGGCGTCCCCTGGTCGGCACCGTCCCGAAGGACCAGGCGAAGGGGGAGCGGATCACCTCACCCGCTCCCGAGTACGACGCCAACGACAACGTGACGAGGTCGACCTCGCCGAACGGCGCGGTGTCCACGGCGGTCTACGACGCGGCCGACCAGGTCACCGCGGCCACGGCCCCCAAGGACACGGCCACCTCCGCCGAGCGGAAGACCCTGTTCAGCTACGACCGTGTGGGCAACGTCAGGACGAGTACGGAGCCCAAGGGCGCCTTGACCACCACGGACGCCACCGACTACATCACCACGCAGAACTACGACGAGATCTACCAGCTGACCAGCGCGGTGAACTCGCTCGGCGACAGGATCTCGTACACGTACGACAACGTCGGCAACGTGACGACGATCTCCGACCCGAAGAAGAGCCGGACGCCGGACACGACCGATTTCACGTCGAAGATGGCCTACGACCTGAACCACAGGGTCACCACGGTCACGGACGCGGCGGGCAAGTCGACGACGCGCATCTACGACAAGGACTCTCTGGTCGTCGAGTCCAAGGACCAGGCGAACAGCAGCACGTACGTCGTGTACGACGAGCGGGGCAAGCAGAAGGAGGTCCGGGTCCCCTACGAGGGCACCACGTACCGCACGAGCCGATTCGAGTACGACGAGATCGGCAACACCACCAAGGTGATCAGCCCGCGTGGTGTGAACACCGCCGCCGCCGACGACTTCGTCTCGCGCACCGAGTACGACGCGCTGAACCGGCCCGTCAAGCAGTACCAGCCGTACGACCCGGCGGACGCCCGGTACAACGACCCCAACGTCTACACCCAGACGGTGTACGACGCCGTGGGCCGCGTGTCGAAGAGCTCGCTGCCGCCGTCCGAGGGCCAGACGGTCCGTAACGACTCGGTCGTCGAGTACTTCGACAACGGCTGGGTGAAGAAGTCCACCGACCCGTGGGACATCGTCACCACCTTCGACTACAACGAGCTCGGCCAGCAGACGGCCCGTACGCTCACCTCGGCCGACGCCTCCACGTCCCGCACCATGGGCTGGTCGTACTTCCCGGACGGCAAGCTCAAGTCGAAGACGGACGACGGTGTACCGGTCGGCAGCGCGGTGGTCGTCGTCGACAACTCCGACACGCAGCACACGACCGCCACGGGTACCTGGACGAAGGGGAGCGTCTCGGGCCAGCAGGGCTACGACCACCAGGTCCACGCCGCCGGCACGGGCACGGATGCCTTCACCTGGACCCTGAACATCCCCAGGGACGGGACCTACACCGCCTACGCGAAGTTCCCGCAGGTCACGGGAGCGGCCACCACCGCGAAGTACACCGTGACCCACGCCTCCGGCACGGCTTCGGTGACCAAGGACCAGAACGCGTCCGCCGGCACCTGGGTGCCGCTGGGCACGTACGCCTTCACGCAGGGCAACACGGCCAAGCTCAAGCTGGAGCAGAACGGCGCCGGCGTCGTCGTCGCCGACGGCGTCAAGCTGGTACGCGACACCACCGGTGAGACGGACAGCGAGAAGCACTCCTTCGCCTACGCCTACGACGTCAACGGCAACATGTCGTCGATCGACGACACCTCGTCGGGGACGAAGATCGACGCCTACACGATCGCCTACACGGGCCTCAACCAGGTCCAGAAGGTGACCGAGGCGCTCGCCGGGCAGGAGAAGAAGTCCACGGCCTACACGTACGACGTGAACGGCAAGCCGGAGACGGTCACGCACCCCGACCAGTTCTCCCGGTACACCTACGACCTCCGGAACCTGGTCACGTCGGTCTCGGTGGGCAAGTCGCCCACCGACCCGTCGCCGAAGGAGTCGTCGTACACGTACACCGACCGTGGCCAGAAGCTGAAGGAGACGAAGGCAAACGGCAATGCGGTCGACCACACGTACTACCTGAACGGTGTGGTCAAGTCCCTGACGGAGAAGAAGCCGAACGGCACGCTCGTCTCCTCGCACACCTACGCCTACGACGCCAACGGCAACAAGGCGCAGGACGTGGCGAAGAAGATGAACGCCGACAACCACGCGGCGTACCTCGACTCCACCACGAACTACACCTACGACCCGGTCGGGCGGCTCGCGAAGTCCGTCAAGACGGGTGTCGGCGCGGGCACCGAGACGTACACCCACGACGACAACGCCAACGTCATCAACCAGACGGTCAAGGGCGTGACGACGGCGTACGTCTACGACCGCAACCGCCTGCAGAGCGCCGCGGCCGGCGGCGTCTCCTCCTCGTACAACTACGACCCGTTCGGGCGTCAGGAGTCGGTGACCTCCGGCGGCCAGATCATCGAGCGGCAGATCTACGACGGCTTCGACCATGTGGTGGAGTCGCAGCGCAAGGACGCCGGCGGCGCGATGAAGGCGACGACGTTCACCTTCGACCCGCTCGACCGGACCTCGTCGAAGACCGCGGACGGCAAGACCACCGACTTCACGTATCTCGGCCTCTCCAACGAGGTCCTGAACGAGGAGGTCGCGGGCAAGCTGACCAAGTCGTACCAGTACAGCGCGTGGGGCGAGCGTCTGTCGCAGGTCACGCACAACGGCGACGGCACGACCGAGGACGGCTTCTACGGCTACAACAGCCACACCGACGTCGAGACGGTCACCGACAAGAACGGTGACTCGAAGGCGACTTACGGCTACACGGCCTATGGCTCCGACGACTCCTCGGAGTTCACCGGAATCGACAAGCCCGACGCGGCCGACCCCACCAAGGAGGCGTACAACCCGTACCGCTACAACGCCAAGCGCTGGGACTCCCGGTCGGGCACGTACGACATGGGATTCCGCGACTACAACCCGGGGCTGAACCGCTTCACGACCCGGGACATGTACAACGGTGCCCTGTCGGACATGAACCTCGGTGCGGACCCCTTCACCGGGAACCGCTACGCCTTCGCCGGCGGCAATCCGACGAGCTTCATCGAAATGGACGGCCACCTTCCGTGCGCGGAGGGAATCAGGGATGTGTGCGGGGGCGGCTCCGGGGCCTCCATGTTCCTCGCGCCACCCAGCAATGTGAACCTGTGCGACACCAGGTGCGAGAAGGCGTTCAAGTACTCGATGGACAACATCTCGCTGCTGGCGACGGACCTCGTTCCGGCGGACCAGCGCCAGCCTCTCCCGGCCGAAGGCGGGGCGGTGGGGGCGGCTCCGAAGGTCGGAGGCGGATCGGTCCCCGGCGCGGCCGTGAGCTTGCTCCTGCGGGTCCTCATGAACGGCGCCGAGGCGGAGGCATGGCAGACGCCGCAGCGCATGTACGTGGACGGTGCCGAGGACAAGGGCAAGGACTGCCTGAACAGTCGCGACACCGCGAGCGCCATCTGGAACAGCTCCCCCGACATCATGAAGCGCGCGACGGGAGGCTTCGCCTGTCTCAACCCGGCCGATGCGGACGAGAAGGACAGCCGGGATCCGCAGACCCCACAGGGTTGGAATCTCCAGGGTGCCGACGAGCAGTGGGACAGGTCCCATCTGATCGCACGTGAGTTCGGCGGCAGTTCCCGGCGCGAGAACATCGTCCCCATGTCGATGTACGCGAACCAGACGGGGATGCGGTCGGTCGAGTACGAGATCAGGCGACGCCTCAATGCGGGCGAGAAGGTCTATTACCAGTCCATACCGGTGTACAACCCTGACTCAGGACTTCCGGTCGGGGTGCACATGTACGTCGCCAGTTCCAGTAGCCCCTCGTTCTCCAGGTTGGTTCCCAGCCAGATCTATCCGAGGTAACGGATAGGGGAACCGAGTGCCCTGCCTCCTCTCGCAACCGGGAGGAGGCGGGGCACTCTCACGTCCGGGGTGGGATGCAATTGCACTGCGCGACCGAATAGGGGATTACTCCCGCTCATCCGTTCTGGTCGGGCCATTCCTTCAGGACTTCGTCGAGCCGAGAGCGCAGCTCATCGATCCAGCCGTCGGCCAGATCCAACAGCACCTGGGCCGTCGCCTGGGACATCGAGCGATCGACCACGGAGACCCGAACGCGCTCTTCGTCCTCATCGCGGTCGACGATCTCGATGTGCAGCTCGGCTGCCTTCTGCCCCTTTCGCCATGAGGCATTCCCGTCCTGTGCCAGCTGGTCCAGGACCGTCCGCCATGCGGTGAGATCCTCAGGGAAGATCCATGTCGGCAGCGTTCCCTTGACGAACTTCGTATCGACGGCGATCTCACCGACGAGCACCCGGGGGTCTCCCTTGGTGTCCCGGCCGCTCACGCGAATTACCACGCTGTTTCCGTACAGCCCGGCCAGGTGAATCAGATCGACAGACCTTTGCTCCGGCACGTCAACTCCTCGTCGATTGAGTATGCGTGGGAACGCTACCGCACGGCTCGTCGATGAAATCAGTACGTCATACCGTGTGACGGCGGCACGGAGTCCCCGTGGAAGCTGCCGCCGTCCGCGCTGCCGAGTACCGGGCCCGGCTCCGGAGGCGACCGCCCGGAGACCGCGGCGGCCGAGAGCGCCTCGGACCGCCGGTGAGCCGGATCCGAGGGCCGGCCGGCCGTCGTCCGGCAGGGCGGGCGGTGGGTGGCCGGGGCTTCGGGCGTTTTTTCGGGCCGATCGGCCGCCAGAGGTCATCCACGCCCGGTTTCAGCCGGACTGATCAAGCCGCCCGCGGCCCTCCGCCCGGCGACCGCGTCGGCGTCGTAAAACAGCCGCTGACCAGCAAAAGGACCCTCCCGAAGGAGGGTCCGTGATAGAGCGCCCCCGGCAGGACTCGAACCTGCGGCCAAGTGCTTAGAAGGCACCTGCTCTATCCACTGAGCTACGGGGGCCGGGTGGTGGGTCGGTGGCCGGGAGCCCCTGGTGGGTGGGGCGTGGCCGGTCGGGACAAGGATAGGGCTCCGATCCCCTTGGCCCGGTTGCTTCACCTGCGTGCCACGATGTGGAGGTTCGGTGAAGCGGAACGATAATCGCAGGCAGGTGCGATTCCTGCAGTGTTTTTCACGCCACTCGGCCCGGGTGTTGTGCACTCGTTATGCCTGAGGCGCCCGTCATCCTTCGTTCCGTCGGCGCGCAGGGCCCTTATACGCTTCAAAAAGGCTCCAAAATTGGGCATTCTTCGCATGTGGTGACCTTGGACGAACGGCCTCAGCTGATCGACGCACTCTCCGCCCTGCGCGACTGTGTCGCCGCCGTGCGTCTCCCACTCCCCCTCCCAGGCGCCCCACGCGCCCGCCAGACCCGGGCCGAGCTCCTCGCTCAGCTCGACGACTATCTGGTGCCCCGGCTGAAGGACCCCCACGCCCCCCTGCTCGCCGTCGTCGGCGGATCCACCGGGGCCGGGAAATCCACCCTCGTCAACTCCCTTGTGGGGCGCCGCGTGAGCGAGGCCGGAGTGCTCCGGCCCACCACCCGTACGCCCGTGCTCGTCTGCCACCCCGACGACCACCACTGGTTCGCCGGCATGCGCGTCCTGCCCCAGCTCACCCGCGTCTGGCTGCCCCAGGACGAGGAGGCGGGCGACGAACCCCAGGAGGAGAACGCGCTCCGCGTCGAGACCTCCTCCGCCCTCGTCCCCGGGCTCGCCCTGCTCGACGCCCCCGACATCGACTCCCTCGTCGTCGAGAACCGGCTCCTCGCCGCCGAGTTGATCTGCGCCGCCGACATCTGGGTCATGGTCACGACCGCCTCGCGGTACGCCGACGCCGTCCCCTGGCACCTGCTCCGTACCGCCAAGGAGTACGACGCCACGCTCGTCACCGTCCTCGACCGCGTCCCGCACCAGATCATCGGCGAGGTCTCCCGGCAGTACGAGGCCCTGCTCGACAAGGCGGGACTCGGAGAGGTACCCCGGTTCACCATCCCCGAGCTGCCCGAGTCCGCGGGCGGCGGCAGCGGGCTGCTGCCCGACAACGCCGTCGCCCCGCTGCGCGCCTGGCTCGCCCACCGCGCCCAGGACCCCGCCGCGCGCCAGCAGGCCGTCGGCCGGACCGCCACCGGCGTCATCGACTCCCTCGACAGCCGGATGCCCGAACTCGCCGGGGCGGTCGCCGCCCAGTACGCCGCCGCCGTCCGGCTCGGCGGCGCGGTCGACGGCGCGTACGAGGAGCAGGGCGAGCGCGTCCGGCAGCAGCTGCGCCGCGGCGCCGTCCTCGCCGGAGACGCCCGCACCCGCTGGCGCGGCTACCCCCGCGACAGCTCCGCCGGCGAGCTCCTCGACGCCCTCGTCGAGTCGCTCGCCGCCCTGCTCCAGTGCGCTGCCGCGGCCGCCGACGAACGCGTACGGGACGCCTGGCGCCGCGAACCCGCCGCGGCCGCCCTGGGCGCCCAGGCCGCCCCCGACCGGGAGGCGGCCGAGCGGATCGAGCTGACCGTACGGCGCTGGCGGCGCGAACTCGAAGAGCTCGCCGAGGACGAGCTCCGCACCACCGACCGGCCCGGCACCGCCCGTACCGCCGCCCCCGAGGCCGACACCGTCGCCGCCCTGCTCGCCGCCGCCCTCCTCGGCGGCCGCCGCACCCGCAGCGCCGGCGAGCGCCTCGCCGAACTGCTCGGCGCCCAGGCCGCCCTGCGCCTGCGCGACAAGGGCGGCGCGCTTCTCGTGGCGTACGTCGACCGAGCCCTGCACACCGAACGCGACCGGCGTCTCGCGCCCCTCGACGCCCTGGATGTGACTCCCGAGCCGCAGGCGGAGCTGATCGCCGCGCTCTCCGTACTGAAGAAGGAGAAGTGAGGACCGGTGAGCAGCAGCACGGTGGACGACCGCGCGGACGACCGCTGGGACGACGGCCTGATCGCACGGCGGGCGAGCGAACGGGACGCCTCGCCGCACGAAGACGCCCCCGGGGCCCCCGACGGAGCGGAGGAGGACAGCCTTCCGCCGCTCGGCGGGCAATACGGCGGCTCCCTGCGCATGCGCCTCGACGCCCTCCACGACCTCGTCGGCCTCTCCCGTACGCGCCTGGAGACCGACGCCCTCGCCGAGGCCGGGCTCGCCGAGGCCGGACGGGTCCTCGACGAGGCCGCCGCCCGCCAGCGGCTCTCCGCCCGGCACACCGTCGTCGCGATCGCCGGACCCACCGGCAGCGGCAAGTCGACGCTCTTCAACGCCCTCGCGGGCGTTCCCGTCTCCGAGACCGGGCTTCGCCGCCCCACGACCTCCGCGCCCATCGCGCTCAGCTGGTCCGAGGGCTCCGCCGGACTCCTCGACCGCCTCGCCGTCCCCGGCAGGCTCCGCCGCCGCCCCCTCGCGGGCGGGGCCGCCGACGAGGACCTCCAGGGCCTCGTCCTGATCGACCTGCCCGACCACGACTCCGCCGTCACCGGCCACCGCGACCAGGTCGACCGCGTCCTCGGCCTCGTCGACGCCGTGATCTGGGTCGTGGACCCGGAGAAGTACGCCGACGCGGCGCTCCACGAGCGCTATCTGCGCCCGCTCGCCGGCCACGCCGAGGTCACCTTCGTCGTCCTCAACCAGATCGACCGGCTGGGCGAGGAGGCCTCCGACCTCGTCCTGGACGATCTGCGCCGCCTCCTCGACGAGGACGGCATGGCCCTCGGCGAACACGGCGAACCCGGCGCCACCGTCCTCGCGCTCTCCGCCCTCACCGGGGAAGGCGTCGGCGAACTGCGCGAACTCCTCGGCCGGTTCGTCACGGAACGCACCGCGCCCGCGCTCCGCCTCTCGGCCGACGTCGACGCGGCGGCGGCCCGGCTCCGCCCCGCGTACGTCTCCGACGGCCAGACCGGCCTCGGGGAGCGGGCCAGGGAGGACTTCGCGGCCCGACTCGCGGTCGCCGTCGGCGCCACCGCGGCGGGCGAGGCCGCCGAACGCGTCTGGCGCAGGGGCGCCATCCGCGCCTGCGGCACGCCCTGGCTACGCCTCTACCGCTGGTACGAACGGCTCCGCGCCCACGGTTCCACCGACCCGCGCCTCCAGGCGCCCCTGGAGGACGAACTCACCGCCCGGCAACGCGTGGAGCAGGCCGTACGGGTCGTGGCCGACGACGCCTCGCGCGGGCTTCCGGGGCCGTGGGCGCAGGCGGTGCGCGAGGCGGCCGAGCGCGGCGCCGACGGGCTGCCCGAGGCGCTCGACGAACTCGCCACGAGCATCGGCGACCAGGCCGCCCGGCCCCCGCGCCCGGCGTGGTGGCCGGCGGCGGTCCTGGCGCAGGTCCTGATGACGTTCCTGCAGATCTTCGGCGCGCTGTGGCTGGTCGGCCAGATCGTCGGCGTCGTGGAGCCCGGGCTGCTGCCGCCCGTCCTCATCATGCTCGGCGGCATCGTCGGCGGCCCGCTGGTGGAGTGGGCGTGCGCGGCGGCGGTGAAGGGGCCGGCCCGTCGGTACGGCCAGGAGGCCGAACGGAAGTTGCGGGAGGCGGCGGCCGCGTGCGGACGGGCCCGGGTCCTGGACCCGATCGGCGCCGAGTTGATGCGCTACCGCGAGGTGCGCGACCAGTACGTGACGGTGTCGGGGACGCGTTCGGGGGCGCGGGTGGCGCGTCTTGGTGGGGTCGGCACGCGGTGGGGCGGTACGAGGCCGGGGGCGCGGCTGAGGTGAGTTTTCACCCTTCGGGGTGAGGGAGTTGTCCCCAACCCGGCAGGCGTCCACAGCCCTCGGCGGGATGCGGCGGACCGGTCCACCATGGAGTCGGTCGAAGGCACCGAAGTACTCCAAAAGGCTGTGAAACGGGGGAGGAACGACATGAACGACACGATGGTGACGCTCGTCGGGAACGTGGCGACGAGCGTGGAGTACCGGGACACGGCGACGGGTGGGGTGGCCCGGTTCCGGTTCGCGGTGACCGCGCGCCGTTGGGACCGGGAGCGGGGCGCTTGGGCGGACGGACGCACCAGCTTCTACACGGTGTTCGCGTGGCGGGCGCTCGGCGCCAACCTCGCCGCGTCGGTCTCGGTGGGGGAGCCGCTGGTGGTGCACGGCCGGTTGCGGGTGCGGGAGGAGGACGTGTCAGGGGAGGACGGCGGGCAGCAGGAGGGCCGGCGGAGGACGTTCGTGGACGTCGACGCGGTGGCGGTGGGCCACGATCTGACGCGCGGTACGGCGGCGTTCCGCAGGGTGGTGAAGGGCGAACCGCGTTCGATGGAACGTCAGGGGAACGGAGGTGGGGGCGGGATGGACCGGGATCCGTGGGAGGCTCCGGAGGCGCCGACGTCACCCAAAGTGCTGGAGCCCGTGCTCTGAGCGCGAGTTGTGGGAGATTTGTCGACACTGTGACCTGCGACTTCCCGCTCCGGACGGTCCGGTGATAACGATTCTGAGTCGGTATGGTTATCAGGTCGTATGGGCGGGCACCGAGCCCTTCCCCGTCCCTAGGATTCCCAGGTACTCATACGGGACTTGAGTAAGCACTTGAGTCGACAGTGAGTCAACCGGGTCTGTGATTCTGCTGGCGATGCGCTCCCCCCACGTGTCATGTCATGACGGCGACGGCACGGAGCAGCTCGCCCGGAGGGGAAATTCATGTTTTCTGTTCGGAGGCGCGGCGTTGCCCGCCTTGCCGCCGCGACCGTGGTCTCGGGCCTCGTCGCGGCCGGCGCGATAGCCGTTGCGGGACCGGCGCTGGCCGAGGACGGGGCTGACGGCACCGGCGGCGCGACCGCCACGCTGGGCAAGCTCACCGTCTTCGACACGGTCAAGATCAAGGGCAAGGGCGAGATCTCCGCCGGCCTGTTCGAGATGCAGGCGACGCCCGGTGGCACGCTGCAGACCTACTGCATCGACCTCTACACCGGCGCCAAGACGGGCCAGGAGTACAAGGAGGTCGGCTGGGACCAGTCCTCCCTGCACAACAACGAGAACGCGGGCAAGATCCGCTGGATCCTGCAGAACTCCTACCCGCAGGTGAACGACCTCAACGCCCTGGCGAAGAAGGTCGGCGCGAAGAACCTGACCGAGAAGACCGCCGCTGCCGCCACGCAGGCCGCGATCTGGCACTTCTCGGACAACGTCGACGCCAAGCCGCTGAACAAGAACGCCAAGAAGCTGACCGAGTACCTGGAGAAGGAGGCGGTGAACCTGGAGGAGCCCAAGGCCTCCCTCAGCCTCTCCCCGGCCTCCGTCGCCGGTAAGTCGGGCGAGCGTCTCGGCCCGGTCACCGTCAGCACCAACTCCGCCACGGCCGCGGTCTCCCTCGCGCCGGGCGCCCCCGCGGGCGTCAAGCTGGTCGACAAGGACGGCAAGGTCGTCACCAACGTCGCCAACGGCGGCCAGGTGTTCTTCGACGTCCCCGCCGGCACGCCGGACGGCGCCGCCGAGCTCAAGGTCCAGGCCGACACGACCGTTCCGATCGGCCGTGCCTTCGTCTCGACCAAGGTCAAGAGCCAGACCCTGATCCTGGCCGGCACCAGCACCTCCAGCGTCACCGCCAAGGCCACGGCCACGTGGGCCAAGAAGGGCGCGATCCCGGCCGTCACGGCCGAGAAGAACTGCGCCAAGGGCGGCCTGGACGTCACGGCGTCCAACGAGGGTGACGAGGACTTCAACTTCGAGCTCAAGGGCAAGAAGGTCACCATCGGCGCCGGCCAGTCGAAGACGGTCACGATCCCGCTCGCCGAGGACGAGGCCTACGACTTCACGATCACCGGCCCGAACGGCTTCGAGAAGAACTTCAAGGGCGTCCTCGACTGCAAGACGGCCACCCCGGGCCCGCTCCCGTCGGAGACCCCGTCGACCGAGCCCTCCGTCTCCACCTCGCCCACCCCGAGCACGACGGGTGGCACCACCGGCACCACCGGCTCCACCGGTGAGGGCGACCTCGCCGAGACCGGCAGCTCCAACGCCACCCCGATGATCGCCGGCATCGCCGCGCTCCTCGTGGTCCTCGGCGGCGGCGCGGTCTTCTTCCTCCGCAAGAAGAAGACGGCCGGCCAGTAGCACCCCCGCCTCACGGCACCCGACGGCCCCGACGCGCACTCCGCGCGTCGGGGCCGTCGCGCCACCCTGACGTACGAAGGCCGCGACGCGGCGGCCCGCCTCTTCGCCGCCATCTTCGACTCGGGCCGCAGGGTCGACCTCGTACCGACCCGAGCCAACGGCCAACCGGCCTTCGCCGCCTACCTCCGCCCCCCTACGGGCCCCCGCCCCGGATCAGGCCTCTTCGTCCTCACCCTCACCGCCGACCGAATCAGCGCCTTCACCCGCTTCGAGGAGACCCACCTCCCCCACTTCGGCCTCCCCGCCGCACTCCCCGGCCGAGCGACGTAGCGCCCGCACCCGCTCCCGTTCAGAAGCCACTACAGGTGGCAGCCGCCGACGGCCCTGAGGCGGTGGCCGTCGTGGGCGTGCCGTCGTCCACGATCACCGAACAGGTGGCGGTGCCGCCCGTCCCGCTGAGACTGATGAGCAGGGACCCGCCCTTCACGAAGCCCTTGGTCTCCAGGGTCTTCCGCCACGGCAGTGACGTGACGGTCTCGGACCTCGACGAGACACCGTCGTCGTTCCAGACGGAGTACGCGATGGTCACGTCTCTGGCATCGCCCGTGACCGCGTACTCCACGGTGACCGTCTTCGACACCTCGTTGGAGACGGTCACGAAGACGGCTACGCACCCGCCTGCCGCCAGGAGGACCAGCACGAGCAGCACCCAGGGCCACCTCCGCCGCCGTCCGGGCGGCGGTACTGCTCCATAGGGAGGCCCCCCGCCCGGCGGGGCCTGCCACCCAGGCCCGGATCGAGGCTGCTGCGCACCCGCCCCCCACGTCTGCCGATATGGCTCTGGCCGCGGCTCCTGACCCGACGAGTGTTCGCTCATGCAGCCAGCGTCCGCCGGCGCCCGCACCCACGCGACTCCGCCGTGCCCAGCACCCCAGCTCCGCCATGGCCCGCATGAAGAGGACGGGCCAGGGGCCCTCTGGCGACCAACAGTGACAGGCCCGCTACGAGAGTGATCCGGGAAATCCCAGGTCAGGGCGTTCCGTGACTACTGGTTCGCACCCAGGGGTGGCGGTCAGGCAAGATGGGGTGTATCTGCCCACTCACTCTTTGCCGGACGGTTTCTCTTGGCTGAGTACATCTACACGATGCGCAAGACGCGCAAGGCGCACGGCGACAAGGTCATCCTCGATGACGTGACGCTGAGCTTCCTGCCCGGTGCGAAGATCGGTGTGGTCGGCCCGAACGGTGCCGGTAAGTCCACCGTCCTCAAGATCATGGCCGGCCTCGAGCAGCCGTCCAACGGTGACGCGTTCCTGTCGCCCGGCTACACCGTCGGCATGCTCCTGCAGGAGCCGCCGCTCGACGAGTCCAAGACCGTCCTGCAGAACGTCCAGGACGGCGCTGCCGAGATCATGGGGAAGCTTCACCGCTTCAACGAGGTCGCCGAGCTCATGGCGACCGACTACTCGGACGCGCTCATGGAGGAGATGGGCAAGCTCCAGGAGGACCTGGACCACGCCAACGCCTGGGACCTCGACGCGCAGCTCGAGCAGGCCATGGACGCCCTGGGGTGCCCGCCCGGCGACTGGGCCGTCACCAACCTCTCCGGTGGCGAGAAGCGCCGCGTCGCGCTCTGCAAGCTGCTCCTGGAAGCCCCCGACCTGCTGCTCCTCGACGAGCCCACCAACCACCTGGACGCCGAGTCCGTGCAGTGGCTGGAGCAGCACCTCGCCAAGTACCCCGGCACCGTCGTCGCCGTCACCCACGACCGGTACTTCCTCGACAACGTCGCGGAGTGGATCCTGGAGCTCGACCGCGGTCGCGCCCACCCCTACGAGGGCAACTACTCCACCTACCTGGAGAACAAGGCGACCCGCCTCAAGGTCGAGGGCCAGAAGGACGCCAAGCGCGCCAAGCGCCTGAAGGAAGAGCTCGAGTGGGTGCGGTCGAACGCCAAGGGGCGTCAGGCCAAGTCCAAGGCCCGTCTCGCTCGCTACGAGGAGATGGCCGCCGAGGCCGACAAGATGCGGAAGTTGGACTTCGAGGAGATCCAGATCCCGCCGGGCCCGCGTCTGGGCTCGATCGTCGTCGAGGTGAACAACCTCTCCAAGGCCTTCGGCGAGAAGGTCCTGATCGACGACCTGTCCTTCACCCTGCCCCGTAACGGCATCGTCGGCATCATCGGCCCCAACGGCGCCGGCAAGACCACGCTCTTCAAGATGATCCAGGGCCTCGAGACCCCGGACTCCGGCGAGATCAAGGTCGGCGAGACCGTCAAGATCTCGTACGTCGACCAGAGCCGCGCCAACATCGACCCCAAGAAGACCCTGTGGGCCGTCGTCTCCGACGAGCTGGACTACATCAACGTCGGACAGGTCGAGATGCCGTCCCGGGCGTACGTCTCCGCCTTCGGCTTCAAGGGCCCGGACCAGCAGAAGCCGGCCGGCGTGCTCTCCGGCGGTGAGCGCAACCGCCTCAACCTGGCGCTCACCCTCAAGCAGGGCGGCAACCTGCTGCTCCTCGACGAGCCGACCAACGACCTCGACGTGGAGACCCTGTCCTCGCTCGAGAACGCGCTCCTGGAGTTCCCGGGTGCGGCCGTGGTCGTCTCCCACGACCGCTGGTTCCTCGACCGGGTCGCCACGCACATCCTGGCGTACGAGGGTGAGTCGAAGTGGTACTGGTTCGAGGGCAACTTCGAGTCCTACGAGAAGAACAAGATCGAGCGCCTGGGTGCCGACGCGGCCCGTCCGCACCGCGCCACGTACAAGAAGCTGACCCGAGGCTGAGCGTGCGCCATATCTACAGCTGTCCCCTGCGCTGGTCGGACATGGACGCCTTCGGGCACGTCAACAACGTCGTCTTCCTGCGGTACTTGGAAGAGGCGCGGATCGACTTCATGTTCCGGCTCGCGCCGGGCGATGGTTCGCCGTCGTTCTCCGGCGGGTCCGTCGTGGCCCGGCACGAGATCGACTACGTACGGCCGTTGGTGCACCGGCACGCCCCGGTCACCATCGAGTCGTGGGTCACGAAGATAGGCGCGGCGTCGCTGACGATCGCGTACGAGATCAAGGACCCGGACGTGACGTACGTACGGGCCTCGACGGTCGTCGTCCCCTTCGACCTCGAAGCCCAGCGGCCGCGCCGGATCTCCGCCGAGGAACGGTCGTTCCTGGAGGAGTACATGGACGACGGGATGCAGGGCAGGGCCGCCGCCGCATGATCGCGCCGCTGCACTTCGCCGACGCCAGGGAGGCGGCGGACCTCGCCGCCTTCCTGGCCCGGCTGATCCACTACGACCGCGCCGCCGCCGTCCGTCTCCAGGCCGGTGGCGGCGCGCTCGCCGTCTTCGGACGGCCGCCGTCGTTCGAGGTGCTCGCGATCCGTACGGCACGTCTCGAGGACGCGGTCGACCTGGACGTCACCGTCTCCGCCGGTGAACTCCTCGAAGGCATCGAGGAGTCGGCGGGGAAGGCCGTCGTCCCCGACGCCGTCACCGGGCCGCCGTGGGCCGGCGTCCTGCCGCCCCGGGGTGGCTGGGAACCGGTCGCCGGACTGCCCGGCGCGGCCGGTCTGCGGGGCGCGGTCGCGGTGGCCGTCGCCGAATTCCGGGCGCGGGACGAGGAGTTGCCGGAGGATCGGCGCACGCGGGCGGAGCGGGACCGGATCGGACGCGAGATCTGGTCGCGGACGGTCGCGACGACCGGGCTTCCGCTGCGGGCCGTCCACGCGGCGCAGTCCCTGGGCTTCCTGCCGGGGGAGGGCGTGCCGGTGGCGCTCTTCGCCTCGGGCCCGTGGCTCCGGCTGCGTACCCCGTACGGGTCGATAGCGCTGCGGACCGCAGCCGGCGGACCGATGTCCCTCACGGTCACCCCCGGCCGCTGACACCTCCCGCCCCGAGTCCCTCACCGTCGACCCCGGTCGTCGACCCGCCCCTCCGGGGCCTCCCTCGCGATCGCGACCACCGAGGCCGCCGCCGCCAGGGTCAGCAGGGCCGCGGGGATCCACGGGGATCCCCGTGGCACGTTCTCGCTCTCCAGGACCGGGTCCATGCGGCGGGCCGAGTCGTAGGCGATGCGTACCTTCCCGCCCTCGTCGGCGACCTTCTCCTCGGCGCCGAACTCGGACGGATAGCCGCCCGGGCAGTCCAGCGGGTGGTGGAAAAGGGTCTTGGGCCGCGGAGCCCCTTCGCCGAACGTCGGGTAATGGGTCACCCTGACCTTGCCCACCACGACGCACGCGACGACCTCGTCCCGCGTCGTCGAGTCCCGCACCTCCACCCACACCGCCGCCAGACCCGCCACCATCAGCAGCGCCCCGAGACAGCTTCCGCCCTCACGGAACAGCGCGTTGTGGGCCACCAGGGCCGCGACGGTCAGGGCGAGACCGACCAGCACGGCGATCGCGGTGGGCGTCCCCGCGCCGCCCCCGAGACTCCCGTCGGCCCAGAGGTACAGCAGCGCCCCCGTGCCCAGGGGCACCACCACCGCGCCGAGGTACGACAGCGCCTTCCCCATCCCCATGCGCTCCACAGTCCCCCCGTCCTGGCCGGTTCAGTCCTTCGCGTCGTCCGGCCACACCCCGATGTGGTCCTGCTCCAGCTCCAGGAGCACGCGGTCCTCCATGCCCAGGGACGCCGTGTACTCCGCCGGGAGTTGCAGTCGGCCCGCGCGGTCGAGCATCGCGTACTCACGGGACACCAGGGACTCCTGGCCCTCCGCGTCGACCTCCGTGCGGCGCAGCACCTCGGACGAGGTGCGGCCGTCGCGGATGGCGACCGTGCGGCGCACCTCGGAGGCGACCGCCTGGTCGTGGGTGACGATCACGATCGTCGTGCCCAACTCCTCGTTGGCGCGCCGGAAGGCGGCGAAGACCTGCTCGCCCGTCGCCGAGTCGAGCTCGCCCGTCGGCTCGTCCGCGAGCAGGACCGAGGGGGAGTTGGCCAGCGCCACCGCGATCGCGACCCGCTGCTGCTGGCCGCCGGACATCTGGTGCGGCCTGCGGTCCCGGCAGTCCGCGACCTCCAGCATCGCGAGCAGCTCCTCCGCGCGCTCCGCCTTCTTCCGCGTTCCGCCCGCCCTGCCCCGCAACTGCATCGGCAGCGCCACGTTCTGAGCTGCCGTCAGGTACGGGAGGAGGTTGCGTGCCGTCTGCTGCCAGACGAAGCCCACCACGTCCCGCCGATAACGCAGCCGCGCCTTCGCGTCCATGGCGAGCAGGTCGCAGCCCGCGACCTTCGCCGCGCCTGCCGTCGGCACGTCGAGGCCCGCCAGGATGTTCATGAGCGTCGACTTCCCGCTGCCCGACGCGCCGACCAGGGCCATCAACTCGCCCTCCCGCACCAGGAGATCGAGGCCCTGGAGCGCCTGCACCTCCACCCCGTCCGTGGTGAAGATCCGTACCAGTCGATCGCAGGCGATCAGGGCGTCGTGCCCGTACGAGGGCCGGTCGCGGCGCGCCGTCGCCCGCTGCTCCAGCTCCGCCAGCGTGGTGTCGGTCGTCGTCATCGTCCGTCTCCTGCCCTGAGTTCCTTGATCGATCCGGTACGGGCCGACCACCACGCCTGAAGCCCCGCCGCGAGGGCGGCAAGGACCACCACGCCCACCGCCGGAAGCACCAGCGACCACGCGTCCGCCCGCAGCGCCGCGGCGTCGAGCGTGGCGATCCCCGGCGGCGCCGCGAGCGAGAGCCGGACCAGGTCCACGCCCGGCGCGAGCAGCAGGATCGTGGCCCAGCCGACGAGCATGCCGCCGCCCGCCGCCAGCAGCGCCTGCGGCAGCGCCTCCAGACCGAGGAGGCGCCTGCCCTGCCGCCGGGTGAGGCCCATCGTCCGCAACCGGGCGAGCAGCGTGGCCCGTTCCGGCGCGGACTGCATCAGCGACAGGAGCAGGGAGAGGACGGCGTAGCCCGCGCCCGCCCCGATCGCCGCGACGTAGATCCGCTCGGCGCCCTCCTGCATCGGCGAGTCGACGTAGGCCGCGCGCCGCTCGGCCCGCAGCACCACGGCGAAGTCCGGGGAGTCCGCCGTGACGGCCTTCCGGAGCGCGGCCCCGTCCAACGCGGGACCGGAGGCCAGCAGGACGGTGTCCTCCCCGCGCGGCAGGTCGGCGCCGTTGACCAGCAGGAAGTCCTGCTCGGGCAGGGCCGGCGTGCCCGTCCGCACCGCCACGACCCGTACGGCGAACTCACCGGCCGCCGCCTCGAGCTCCCGCGGCTCGGTGCCGAGCCGCTCCGCGACCGCGGGCGAGGCGATCGCTGGCAGGACCGGCTTCCCGCCCGCCGCCGTGCCCGTGGACGTGCCACCCGTACCCGTGGACTTCAGCAGCCCCGGCGGGAACGGGCCGAAGCCGGTCCGCCCCGCGAGCCGGGTGTACGACTCCGGGTCGACGCCCACAAGCGCCGTGGTCTCCAGCTCCGGCCGGCGTCCCGTCCCGTCCGGCAGCGCCACGCCGTACTCGACCTGGGCCGCCGTCATGTCCGTCACCCCGGCCGTCCGGCGCACCGCCGTCCTGAGCCCGTCCGTGAGCGGCACCAGGTCGGCGTTGCCCGTCACCCGCGCGTCCGCTCCGGTCTCCAGGAGCGCCGCGCGGTCCCGTGCCTCGGAGACCCCGGCCAGCACCGAACCGCCGAACGCGGCCGTCGTCAGCGCCACGAGCAGGGCGAGCAGCGGCAGCGCGCCCGTCGCCGAGGAGCGCCCGGCCCGGGCGAGCGACAGGAACCCGACCGCGCCCCGCAGCAGGCGCGCCGGGCGGGCCGCCCACCGCAGCGGCAGCGGATACAGCCGTACGAGGACGAGCGCGGCGATCAGGGCGACGAGCACCGGGGCCGAACTCACCAGGTGGTCCCCGGCGCCCCCGGTGCCGCGCCGGCGCAGTGCGACGACCGCGCCGACGGCCAGGACGAGGACGGTGAGTTCGGCGACCGTACGGCCCCGGGAGGGGCGGGCGTCGACCAGGTCCTCGCGCCCGCCGTGGGCGAGCGGCTTGCGGTGCAGGTAGAGCGCGCGCAGGGGCAGTGCGAGGGCGGCGAGCAGCGCGACCGTCCCGGCGGCGGCGAGGGCGGGCAGGAACCGGGCCCCGGGGAAGGCGAGGACCGCGAGCAGCAGTCCGAGCGCGGTGGCGGGCAGGGCCAGGACGGCGGTCTCGCCGAGCAGCCGGACGCCGATCCCGGCCAGTGAACCGCCGCGCGAGCGCAGCAGGGCGAGTTCGGCGGCCCGCCGGGCGGCGAACAGACCGCCGGTCATGGCGAGGACCACGGCCGCGACCGCGCCGATGCCGAAGGCGGCGACGGTGACCACTTGTGTGATCGCCGTCCGCATCCCGTCGTACGCCTCGACGATCTCGTCGAGGCCGGTGGCGGCAGAGGCGGTCCCGCCGACGGTCTCCTTGATCCTCACCAGGTCGGGGCCGGCGGCGACGGAGGCGAGGACGGCGGTCAGCCGGGCCTCGTCCTGCGCGGTGAGCTCGCTGACGTCGGGGGCGAAGCGCCAGTACACCTCGGGCTCGCCGGTGCTCGCGAGGATCGTGGTGGTGGCGGCGGGCGGCAGCAGCAGACCGGCCTGCCAGTAGAAGTAGGTGCCGCCGCCGGTGACCTTCGACGCGAGCACCGGGGTGCGCAGGAGCGTGTCGGCGGACCAGTAGGAGCCCTGGGGGAGGCGGGGTTCGACGATCCCGACGACGGTCAGGGCGAGCGGCTGCTTGGCGAAGAGCTCCGGGACGTGGACGACCGAACCGACCTTCAGACGCAGTGACTTCGCCGTCTCCGCGGTGACGGCGACCTCGCTCGTCCGGCCGGGCTCGGCACCGGTGGGCAGCCTGCCCTCCCGTACGGTCGTGTGGCGGTCCAGTTCCGGGACCGTGGTGAGGGTGAACTCCGGGGGCAGCCCGGACGGTTTCGGGAGCCAGGAGTCGAGCCCGGCGACCCGCTTGGTGGTCCGTACACCGTGCGCCGACTGGGTCAGGTCGACGCGGAGCGGTGCGGGCAGCAGCTCCCGCAGCTCGGCCCTCTTCCGCGCGAGGTGCTCCGGAGTCACCATGTCCGCGCGGGTCTCCGGGGGGAGGTCCCCGGTCGGCTGTGCGGCGGTGATGTCGAGGACCGTGGTGCTGGGCCTGGCGGTCACGATGTCGTGGCGCAGGCCCTCCGTCTCGTACCGGTCGACGGTCCTCGGGAGCGCGGCGGCGAGGAACGCGGTGACGAGGACGAGGAGCGCGAAGGCCCCTGCCGTCCCCGGCGCGGTCCGCAGCCGGGTCCGCACCCAGGGCGCCACGGCACGGGCGGGACGGCCCCGGCGGACGGCGGGATCGGCCGGTCGGCCGTCCTTGCGGGGCATGGTGTCGGTCGCCTTCCTTGCAGAGGCCGTGCGGGTCGTGTCGTCGTCGGATGCCTCGCGGGTCGTGTCGTCGCGCTTCACTGGTCCCCCTGGTGGCGCAGGGTCACGACCGGGTCCGTGCGGCGCAGCGCGATCCCGGCGACGATCAGCAGCGGCAGCGCGGCGACCCCGGCGAGCAGCAGGGCCACGTGACCGGGCGGGAGTTCGACCAGGACGCGGGGGACCGGCCGGGCCGCCTGACCGGTCAGCACGATCAGGGGCACGACGGCCCGCGTCAGTACGGTGCCGAGCGCCACGCCCACCAGCAGGCCGATGCCGACGAGCAGCCCCTGCTCGGCCGCGATCAGCCGGGCGAGCTGGCGGCGCGGGGCGCCGAGCGCACGCAACACCCCGAACTCCGCGGAGCGTTCACGCGTCGAACCGGCCGCGCTCACCGCGAAGCCGACCGCCGCGAGCGCCGCCGCGGCCACCGCGACCGCCATCAGCGCCGCGTTGGGGCCCGCGCCGAGCGGGTCGCCGAGCAGCTCGGCCGCCGCCTCCTCCCGTACGAGCACCTGGGCGGGGTCCGCGTCGGGCCGGGCGCGCAGGGCGTCGGCGACCTCGTCGGCGCGGCCGGGCGCGGTGGTCAGCCACCACTCGGTGGGCGCCAGGCTCGCGGTGGGGTCGGTGGAGAGGAACGCGTTGGCCGCCCGCAGATCGACCAGGAGCGCGCCCCCGTCGTCGGGCGTGGCGGTTGGGGAGCCCGCGGTCACGGCCGTGGCGCCGGGGCCCGTGGTCGGCAGCTCGCGGACCGTGTCCACGATCGTCACGTTCAGCCGCAGACCGCCGAGGGAGACCTCGACCTGGTCGCCCTCCTTCGCCCCGGCGGCGGTGAGGAAGGCGTCCGTGGCCACCCCGTTCAGCGTCCTGGGCGGCGCGGGGCGCGGGGCGGTGATCCGCAGTCCGTACTCCTGCTCCCCCCAGTTCGGGTCCGGTGTCGTCGAGCCGGCGGACCAGCCGGCGGTGAACCCGACCGTGTACGGGGTCGCACCGGCGGAACGCCCGGTCAGCGCGACCGGCTTCTCGGGTTCGCCGTCCTCGACCGCCTGGTGGTGGGTGGGCCAGGAGGCGAGCGAGCGCACGGCCTCCACCGGCCGCTCGGCGCCGCCGTCGTGACGGGAGAGGAGCCCCTCGATCGCGAAGGTCTGCGGCCCGCCGCTCCCTTCGAGGACCACCCCGTCGAGTTCGACGCCGGTCAGCCACATCGGCCCGACGCTCCGGGCGTCCTGGGATGCCACGCCGAGGTCGAGCGTGAGCCGGTGGCGCTGCCCGTCGGAGGGCAGCCGGCCGGCGATCCCGCGGTACGGAATCCCGTACCGGTCCTCGACCACGACCGTCACCTGGACCGGCTTCGTGTCGCGCGGCGCGGTGCGCCGCAGGTCCAGGGCCAGGCCCTGGGTGCCCTCCGGAAGCGCGATCCCCAGGGGCTCGGCGTCCTTCGGCGCGAGCGAGGACAGCAGCGCGCGGGGCGGGGCGTCCGCGAGGTCCTCGCGGAGCCGGAAGCCCTCGGCGGCGTGCCGGGTGTCGAGCGCGAGGACGGTCCCGGTGCGGTTGCCCACGAGGCTCGTCGTGCCGCGGTGCGCGGGGGCGACCGAGCCGACCCCGGGCAGGACCGTGAACCGGCCCCCCTGGTCCGGGTCGGCGGCGCCGCTGGTGAGGACCCGGACCGCCGTTCCCGTACGGAAGTCGGCCCGGTCCGTCTGCGAACGCTCCCACGAGGCGCTCTGCCCGATGGCGAGCATGCCCATCGCGACCGCGAGCACGAGCAGCAGCACGGGGCCCGCGCCGCGCAGCGGCCGGCGGCTGAACTGCCAGCCCGCGAGCGCGGCCGGCAGCCCCCGGCCGCTCGCGGCACGCCGCTCGGCGAGCCGGGCCGTGGGCGGCAGCAGACGCAGCGTCAGGACCGTACCGGCCAGCAGCGCGAGCGCCGGGGCCGCGACCAGCAGCGGATCGATGCCGAGCGCGCCCGCCCGGTCACCGGTGAGCGCCCCGGAACCCCCGTCCGGAGCGTCCACGGAGCCGCCGGTCTGCCGGTCGAGCTGCCAGTACGCGACGGCCGCGACGACCAGCAGGCCGACGTCGGCCCCGGCCCGTACCGGCGCGGGCAGCGCCGCCGCGCGCTTCTTCCGCAGGCTGACGCCGCCGCCGTCCCCGCTGCTCAGCGCGGGAGCCACGACGGCTGCCGCGCAGCACACCGCGACGAGCCCCGCGACCAGCCACACCTGGCCGAGCGGGATGTCGTCGAGCCGGACCCCGAGCGCGCCGAGCGCGGACCGGTCCGCGAGCAGCCGCGTCAGAGGCCCCGCGAGCAGCGGGGCGATCACGGCGGCGGGCAGCGCGAGCAGCAGCGCCTCCACGGCGGCGAGCGCCGCGATCCGGCCCCGCGAACCGCCGCGGGCCCGCAGCAGCGCGGTCTCGCCGGACCGCTCGGTGCTGAGCAGCCGGGCGACGAGCAGCAGGGCGTATGCGGCGAGCAGCACCAGCTGCACCGCGACGATCATCAGCGTGGACCGGGAGACGAGCAGGGCCCGCTCGGTCTGCGCCAGGACCGTCGGCAGCGAGGTGCGCACGGTGACGGTCGTGCCGAACGGAGCGGTGTCGGTGGCGAGCGCCTTCGGCCCGGCCTCGGCGGCGGCGCTCAGCGCGCCGATGCGGTCGGTGGTGATGCCGCTGTGGTCGGCGGAGGCCAGCCAGGACGTCTCGCCCGAGGTGACCTGCCCGGAGGCGAGGACGGCGGGGTCGGCGAGCAGGGGACCGTACGTGGTGAAGACGACGGTCTTGACGCCCCGGCCGCCTGCCGGGTCCAGCTGCCAGTACAGGTCGCTCTGGTCGACCGGCCGGTAGAGCCCGCTGACCCGGGCCCGAAGCGGTTTCCCGCCGAGCCGGTCGGTGAGGTCGAGGACGGTCCCCGGCTCGATCCGCAGCCGCTTCGCGGCCTCCTCGGGCACGGCCACGTCGATGGCGCCGCCGCTGCCGGCCGGGGTGGCTTTCCCGCCGGGGCCCGGCCAGGTGCCCTTGACGAGGGCGAGTCGGGACCGGTCGAGGGCCGCGATGTGGGTGAGGTCCGGCTCGCCCTGGCGCGCGGCAGGGCTCTGCAGCGCGCGGGGCAGCGCGTACGGGCCCGAGCGCTCCAGCTTCCGTACGCTCACCGGCAGCCCGTCGAAGGTCCGGCCCGCCGCCTCGCGGACGGCGGCGTCGGCGCTCCTCTGCTTGTCCACGGGCACCTGCCCGGTGACGACGAGCGCGGCGGCGGGCGCGGCCCTGCCCTGGAGGGTGCTCTGCAGGGCGGCGTTGCCGATGGAGCCGGAGAAGGCGGCGAGGGCCGCGAGGACGGATGTGGTCAGAAGGACGGCGAGAAGCGCGGCGGCGAGCAGCAACCGGTGCGCCCTGACACGCAGCAGTACAAAACCGGTCACGCATCCCCCTGAACCCCGCCGAACGTTCGTCCGATGTTTTCAGAGGGCACGTGCCTCTGGAAACCGCTTGCACGGGGTCCTTGACTGGATCGTGACCGTTATTCGGGCCGCAGGCTCCGGAATGCGTCAGTCCGCGGGTGGAACCGTCATTCGGCGGTGTTCACCATGGAGGCCGCCGCGTACGTCAGGTACTTCCACAGCTGGCTCTCGTGCTCGGGGGCGAGACCGAGCTCGTCCACCGCCGCGCGCATGTGCTTCAGCCAGGCGTCGTGCGCGGCCCGGTCGACCTGGAACGGCGCGTGGCGCATCCGCAGCCGCGGGTGGCCGCGGTGGTCGCTGTACGTGCGGGGACCGCCCCAGTACTGGATCAGGAAGAGCACGAGACGCTCCTCCGCCGGCCCGAGGTCCTCCTCCGGGTACATCGGGCGCAGCAGGGGGTCCTCCGCGACTCCCTGGTAGAAGCGGCGGACGAGGCGCCGGAACGTCTCCTCGCCACCCACCTGCTCGTAGAAGGTCTGCTCCTGAAGTGTGCCGCGCGGAATCTCCATCACCGTTCCATCGTCTCAGATGCCCCGGCCGAGGACCGGAGGTCTAGGACCTGTCCGGCGGACAGGCCCTGGGACCTGCCTTCCGGATCGGGCCGGGGCGCGCGCACGACCGGGCCGCTCGCCTCCCCGCCGCGCGCGCAGGACAGTGGAGGCATGGGCGCTCAGCGGGAGCGGGACGGGCACGCCGAGGACGGCTTCGCCGAGGCGGCGGCGCGGGCGCGACGGGCGCTCGTACGGGAGATCGAGGCGTACGGCACACTCGGCGACCCCGCCTGGCGCGCGGCCTTCTCCGACGTGCCCCGGCACCTCTTCGTCCCCTACTACTACGTCCCAGGGATCGGCGGCTACGAACGCCTCTGGTCAGGCGACCCCGACCCCGCCCGCCGCGCCCGCTGGCTGCGCGGGGCCTACCGGGACGTACCGCTCGCCACCCGGGTACGGGACGGGGAGCTGGTCACCTCCTCCAGCCAGCCCTCCCTGATGGCCCAGATGCTGGAGGCGCTCGACGTACGGGACGGGGACGACGTCCTGGAGATCGGCGCGGGCACCGGCTACAACGCCGGGCTGCTCAGCCATCGGCTCGGCGCGGAACACGTCACCACCGTCGACATCGACGAGGAGATCACCGAGTCCGCCCGCGCCCACCTCGCCGTCGCCGGGCACCGGCCCGCCGTCGTCACCGGCGACGGCGCCCGGGGCTGCCCCGCGCACGCCCCCTTCGACCGGATCGTCGCGACCTGCACCCTGCCCTCGGTCCCGTACGCCTGGCTCGCGCAGTGCCGCCCCGACGCCCTCGTCCTCGCCCCGCTCTCCACCGGGCTGCTCCTGCTCCGGGTCGCCGACGAGGCCCACGCCGAGGGCCGCTTCCTGGCCACGCCCGCGTACTTCGTCGCGCTGCGCGGCGGCAACGCCCGCTTCCCGCGCCCGCGGCCGATGGGGCTGCCGCGGCACGTCTTCGACGACGACCGCTTCCAGTTCCTGCGCACGCTGACGGAGGAGAGCCTCGACGTGCGCGAAGCGCTCTCGCTCTGGCAGCGCGAACGGCGGCCGGAGCGGGAGCGCTTCGGGGTGACGGTGAGCGGGGGCCGGCAGTGGGCCTGGCTGGACGACCCGGAGGGCCCGTACGCCTGGCCACTGCCGAGCGGCTGAACGGGACATCGGACATTGGACATCGGACATCGGACATCGGATATTGGATCCATGATCTTGGATCCAATATCCAGGATCATGGATCCAATGTCCGGCCGCGCGGCTGACCGCTATCCGCGTCGGATCGTGATCGTCGTCCAGGCGCCGACGTGCACCCGGTCGCCGTCCTGGAGCTGGACCGGCACGTAGGGCTGAATCGGTTCCTCGGCGCCGTTGATCGTCGTGCCGTTGGTGGAGTTCTGGTCCACCACCGCCCACGAGCCGTCCGGCTGCTGCACGAGCACGGCGTGTTGGTGCGAGACGCCCGGGTCCTCCGGCGGCACCGAGAGGTCGATGTCAGGGGATTCGCCGGTGGAGTGCCGACGCCGGCCGATGCTGATCTGGTTGCCCTGGAGCGGCAGGTGCTGCTCGGGGGAGTACGCGGGCAGGTTCAGGCCCGAGGCCTCCGGGCCGCTGCGATGCATCATCGCGAGGAAGTAGTCGCGGTCAGGCCCGATGTACGCCGACCAGCCCATGGCGGGCCGAGGCGGCTGGTACTGCTGGTGCGGCATCTGGGGCTGGTGCGGCTGCTGGGGCTGCGGGGCCTGTGGGGCCTGCTGGGCCTGCGGGGGTGCCTGCGGCTGCGAGGGCGGCGGCAGCAGCCAGTCGTCGCCACCGGGGGCGGGCGGCGCCTGGTGCTGCGGCGGCGCGGGAGGCGCGGGCTGCCCCTGCGGCGGCGCCTGGAAGAAGGACTGCGGGGGCGGCGGCGGTCCCTGCGGGAAGCCCTGCGGCGGCTGCCCCTGCGGAGGCTGCTGGACCGGAGGCTGCTGGACCGGCGGCCGCTGCGGCGGCGCCTGGTGGTGCGTGGGGTCGGCGGAGAGAGGCTCGGCCGGCCGGTTCATCTGCGAGGGCCGCGAGCCCTGGTACTCGTACGGATCCGGCTGCTGTGGCTGCGGCTGCTGCGGAGGCTGCTGCTGCGCGGGCCGGGGCGGCGTCTGGAAGCCCGGCGGCAGGTTGAGCCCCGGCGGCGGGCTCTGCTGCGGGGAGGGCGGCGCCACCGGCGTGTACGAGGTCGCGGTGTTGGTCAGGAAGTTCCAGCGGCACTCCTCGCAGAACGGGGCCATGGCCTCGCGCGGGGTGCGGCACTGCGGGCAGAGTTCCGCCTGGGCGGTCGCGTTCGGGTCGTAGCCACCGGGACCGGGGCCGGGGCCTGGACCGGGGCCGCCGGGCCCCGGATAGCCGTACGCGGGCGGCGGCGGGGGAGGCGGCGGTACGGCACCCGCCGGCGCACCCGCCCCGGTCATGCGGTGTCCGCAGACCTCGCACCAGTCGTCGGAGACCGACTGGTGTCCGTTCGGGCAGGTCGGCATGTCGGTGCTTCCCCCTCTCGTCGTCCGGCCCCCTGGCCGGGCTACTTCTTGACGCGAACCGTCTTGGTGGAGCGGGTTTCGAGAGTCATCTCGTCCGCTTCCGCGACCTTCGCCTTCAAACGCACAGTACCGGTCGCCGCGTCGACGACGTCGACCACCTTCGAAAGCAGTTTCGCGGTCCCCTCGTTGCCCGAGGCGGCCGCCAACTGCACCGCGCGCCCCAGCTTGGCCGTCGCCCCGTCGTGGTCGCCGGACTTGCGGGCGTCCAGTCCCTGCTGGATGACCTGCGCCAACTCGGCCTGCCCCGTGTAGTGCGCGACCTGCGGGTTGATCGACGTGGACATCGCCATGTCATCCGTCCACACGGCCCGTACGAGACCCTGGCCGAGCGTCTTCGGGGTGCCGCCCAGCGGGTCCGGGACGATCAGCGAGACCCGGGCGGCGAGCATCTCCTGCCCGATCCCGGCCTGCGGGACCCGTACGCAGACGTGGTAGTCGCGGGACTCGTCGCCCCACGAGCCGGTGGGGTAGTCCCCGGCGCGCGGCCCCGCCTCGGTGCGGCGCGCGGTCAACTCCTCGACCGTCGGCGCGACCTGCTTCACGAAGCCGATTTCCACCCCGACCGGGGTCCACAGCCGGAGCGCGACGTCCGCGACCTCCTTGCCCATGGCGTTCTCCATCATCACGGTGAAGTCCGCCGCCAGGCCCTGCGGATCGGCCACGATGTCGGCCGTGCCGAGCAGCGCGGAGGCGACCCCGGTGACCTCCTTGACCTCCCAGTCCGTACCGACGCCCCGCGCGTCGCACGTGAAGCGGCCCGCGGACGCGTCGAGCGCGGCCCGCAGGTCCTCGGGCGACTCGTGCTCGTTGCGGCCGTCGGTGAGCAGGATGCCGTGTCGGATCGACACCTCGGCCGAGCCGAGCAGCCGGTCCGCGAGGCGCAGCCAGGTGCCGATCGCCGTACCGCCGCCCGCGCTCAGCCGGCGCAGGGCGTCCTTCGCCTGCCCGCGCGTGGCCGGTCCCGCGACGGCGAGCCCGCCGTTGCCGGGGTAGACCTCGTTGGCCACGTGCGTACCCGCGATCACGGCGAACGACGTGCCGTCGCGCAGGGCGTCGATCGCGGCGGCGGTGGCGTCCCGGGCACCGCGCATCTTGGTCGGCGGGTAGTCCATGGAGCCGGAGCAGTCGACCATGATCACCACGGCCGCGTCGGCCCCGGAACCGCTCAGCGCGCTGCCGCGGCTCGTGCCGCCGCCGGTCGAGGTGACCGTGACGATGGCGTTGACCTCGCGGCCCCCCTCGGGCAGGAACTCGTTCTGGTACACGTCCACCGAGAACTGCGGCACGTTCGACTTGGAGAAGTTCGCCATGGGTTGAGGCTCCTCGACAGACAAGCGTGAAATCGTGAAAGGGACAGGGAGTGGCGACCGCTCAGGCCGATCCTGCCCCTTGTGGGGAGAGGGCGAACGGCAGCAGCGCCACTGTTACGTTGTCGTGGCCCCCGCCGTCCAGGGCGTGGCCGACCAGCACCTGGGCGCCGTGCAGCGGTCGCCCGGCGGCGTCCGTCGGCACGACCCGGGCCATCTCGTCGGCGGCCTCGGCGTAGTTCCACAGCCCGTCGGTGCAGACCACGACGACCCCGGGGCGGTCGGGCTTGAACGCGGCGGTGTGCGGCTCCAGTTCGTACGCGTCGGCGCCGAGCCAGCCGGTGATGGCGTGGGCGCGCTCGTCGGCGTACGCCTCCGCCTCGTTCATCAGGCCCGCCGCGACCATCTGGGCGGCCCAGGAGTCGTCCTGGGTGAGCCGGGCGGGCGGCGAGGTGCGGTCGTCCGGCACCCAGTAGGCCCGGCTGTCGCCGACCCAGCCGACGATCAGCAGTCCGTCGGCGACGATCGCGCCGACGATGGTGCAGGCCGGGGCGTTCTGGTGGCGGTGCGCGTCCTGGTCCGCGCCGTCCTGGCCGGGCTCCTCTGCCAGGGCGTTGACCGCATCGGCGGCGGCGACGATCGCCTCGTGCATCGCCTGCTGCGGGTGCGTGCCGCGCGGGAGGGCGCCGAGCAGCGACTGCCCGGCCGCGCGGGCGGCGGCCGCCGAGGCCTCGTCGGGGCGGGTCGCCGAGGAGACCCCGTCGCAGACGATGGCCAGGGTGGCGGGGGAGCCGTCGGGCAGCGCGGTGGCCGAGACCGCGAACGCGTCCTCGTTACGGTGGTGGCGCAGGCCCCGGTCGCTGACGGCGGCGACCGAGGAGAGCTCCTCCTCCATGTGGTCGCGCTCGCGCGGCTGGGCGTGCCCGCAGTTCTCGCAGTACCCGTCGGAGTCCACGGCGCCGGACCGGCAGGCGACGCACAGCTTGGTCCCGGCGGGCGGGGTGGCGGTCTGCGGGACGGCGGCGGCCCGGGGGTCGGGTGCGGCGAGCGTGAAGTCCCCCTCGGGCGCGGACGCCTCCGGGGCAGGGCTCACCCCGGCGGCGAGCGCCGCGAGCCCACTGCCGGACGTACCGGACGTACCAGGCGTACCAGACGTACCAGACGTGTCGTGCGCGTCGGACGGGATGTCCGTGCGGACCGGCATCGTCGGCAGGTCGCGGCCGCCCGAGTCGGTGCCCGGCAGGTCGCCCGGGTGTTGGGTGGCCGTGGAGAGGGAGTTCGGCTCGCGGGCCGGGGGCTCGGGCCAGTTCACGGGCGTACCGATCGCGACCGTCGGCCGGTCAGGCTCCGGGGCCGTCACCGGTACGGCCGCGAGGTCGTGACCGCACGCCCCGCAGAACCGGTCGCCCGAGTCCACTGGCTCCGCGCAGCCCGGGCAGGCCGACAGGTCGTGCTGGGGCATCTGGGACATACTCACACCCACGTCCGGGGGCGGAAACGGTTGGCCCGCTCCACCAGTTCGATCCTCTCCTCGCCCCGCTGAGCGAGCCGGGCGAGCACCCGGTACGAGCGTTCGAGGCCGAAGCGCAGCCCGCGCTCGTCCAGTTCGCTGCCGAGCAGCAGCGCGCCGGCCGGAGCCGCTCCGGGACTACCGGAGAGTACCCAGTCGAGCGCCGAGCCGAGGACCTCCGTCGACAGCCGCTCCCGGCGCACCGCGTCAAGACCGAAGCCCTGGAGCGCGGATACCTGCGCCGCGGCCGCCGTCAGGTCCGCGCCGAGCGGCTCGTGCGCCGCCCGCCGCCGCAGCCGCGCCCGTACCGCCGCGACCCGGGCCGCGGTGTAGTGGATGGACGCCTCCGGCACGGACTCCAGGGTCCGTACGGCTCCGGTACGGTCCCCGGCCGCGAGCCGGACCCGGGCGAGCCCGAAGGCGGCGCTCACATGGCTCGGGTCGGTCGCCCACACCAGGCGGTAGTACTCGGCCGCGTTGTCCAGCTGGCCGAGCACCTCGGCGCAGATGCCGAGGGCCAGCTTGGGCGCGGGCTCACCGGGGAACGCGTCGTAGATCGCGTCGAACGACAGCGCCGCGTTCTCGTGGTCGCCGGTCACCAGCGAGGTCACACCCCGGTACCAGACGACCCGCCAGTCGTCCGGGTGCTCCTCCTCAAGCGTGGTCAGCGCCTGCCCGGCGGCCCCCAGGTCGGCCATCTCCAGGCGCGCCCGCAGCTCGCGCAGCCGCAACTCCACGGAGGGTGCGGGCGCGGTGTGCAGGGCGTTGATCAGCTCGGCCGGCGCGGAGGCCATCAGGGACGCGAGGAAACCGGCGTTGGGATCCCCCGGGTCCACGCGCGGCACGGGCAGGGCGAGCGAAGCGGCCCGCCCGTCGAGCGGAGCGAGGAAGGGCCCGTCCGGTACGGCTCCGGGGACGGGAGCCGTGACGGGGGTGCCACCTTGCGCCGGACCCGGAAGGTGAGGCGTCCCGCCCTGCGCCGGAATCCCGCCCTGCGCCGTCGGCAGTGCCTTGCGGCGGCCGCGCGCGCCGCCGGTCGACCGCGCGCCCAGGGACGAGACGTCCCCGGTCAGCTCCGTGAACAACTCCGTGTCCGTGACCCGCAGTTCCGTCCCGAACAGCGTCGAGAGCGCCGGGCGCGGGCGGCCCGTCTGGACCGCGACGACCTCGCGCAGGACGCCCGTCAGCTGCTCGGCCATCTCCTGCGCGGAGGCGAACCGGCGGGCCGGGTCGGGGTCCGTCGCCCGGACCAGGAAGCGGTAGAAGGACTCGTACGTCCGCAGGACCTCGATGTTCTCCGGGTCGGGCAGCGAGTCGACGAAGACGTTCGTGTAGCCCTGGAAGTCGAAGGTCAGCACGGCGAGCGTGCGCGCCACCGTGTACAGGTCGCTCGCCACCGACGGGCCGACCTCGGCCACCTCGGGCGCCTGGTACCCCACCGTGCCGTAGATCGCGGACTCGTCGTCGTCCATCCGCCGGACCGCGCCCATGTCGATCAGCTTGAGCTGGTCCTCGGTCTGGATCGCGTTGTCGACCTTGAAGTCGCAGTACAGCAGGTTCCGGCTGTGCAGGTGTCCGAGCGCCTCCAGGGCCTCGATCCCGTACGCGCACGCCTGCTCCACCGGCAGCGGGTCGCGTCGGCCGTCCGGTGTCCGACGGTCGTTGGCGATCTCCTTGAGCGACTTGCCGCCGACGTACTCCATGACGATGTAGCCGTCGAGGGAGCCGGTGCGCGCGTCGAGGTGCTCGACGAAGTTGTAGATCCGGACGATGTTGGAGTGCTCGATCTCGGCGAGGAAGCGGCGCTCGGAGATCGCCGCGGCCATCGCGTCCTGGTCGCCGGTGTCGAGGAGGCCCTTGAGGACCACCCAGCGGTCGGAGACCGCCCGGTCGACGGCGAGGTAGATCCAGCCGAGGCCGCCGTGCGCGAGGCAGCCCGCGACCTCGTACTGCCCGTGCACGATGTCCCCGCCGCGCAGCTTCGGCACGAAGGAGTACGGGTGGCCGCACTTGGTGCAGAAGCCTTCCGTACGCCCCGGCCTTTCACCGCGTGAACGGCCCACCGGGGCGCCGCAGTCGGAGCGCGAGCAGAATCGCTTCCGCTCGGGAACCTCGGGGTTCTCCATCATCGCCCCGCGCGGGTCGGGGCGCGGCACCTCCGGGATCGTCACCAGGCCGGCGCCCAGCCGGTTGCGGCCGGACTGGGCGGTCGAGGAGCCGGAGCTGCGCACCGACACCGAACGGCTGCTGCTCCCGCCCGACAGCGCGCGCGACAGCCGCCCGGAGACGGAGCGGCGCGAGGTCGAGGAACGGGAGGAGCGCGAGGAGCTGCGGGCCGAGGCCCGCGAACTCGACCGCGACGCACCGGAGTCCTTGCCGGACACGGCCATGCCGGTCGGATTGGACTGGAGCATGCCGCTGGGCGCGACGACCGGGGCGAGCCCGCAGGTGTCGCAGTACAGCTCGCCGCCGCCCATGTCCTCGTACGATCCCTCGCACGAGGGTCGCTGACAGGCGCTCACCACTGACTCCCCCTGGCATCTCTCGGGCCGGACAGCACCTCGGCCGCCGCCTGCTGGTAGCGCAGTACCGCGTGCTCGGCGACCCGCAGGTCGCAGGGCGCGCTCCACAGCATCCGGCGCGCGGCGTCGTACCGCTCGATGAGCAGCGGATCCTCGGCCGCGCCGAGCCGGGCCACCTTCGCCTTGTACGCGTCGAGCCTGCCGCGCAGCTCGGCGCGGACCGCGAGCGGGGCGGTGACGGCGGTCAGGGACGCGCGGGCGCGCTGCAGCTCGTCCTCGGCCTCCTGCTCCAGGGACTCCAGGAGCGGCGAGAGCCGGTGCCACTGGGCGTGCCTGCGGTACTCGGCGGCCGTGGCCAGGCGCTCCTGGAGGACCGTCGGCGGTCCGCTGACGGCGGGCACCTCGGAGGCGGCGATCTTGGCGAGAACCTCGCCGCGCGCCACCCGTGCCTCGGCGAGCGTCCGGTCGGCGCGCGAGAGGACGTCCCGGAGCCGCAGCAGTCGCTCCTCGGAGTCCTGCCGCACGGCGAGGACCGCCTCGATCTCCCGCCGGATGTCCTCCAGGGCGCGCGCCGCCCGGTCGTACCGCTCGGTGTCAGGCCGGCCGCCGCCCGGAGCCGAACTCCCGGCGGCGGGGCGCCAGAAGGCCAGCGGATCGGTGACGACCTGGGACCGCAGCGCGGTCAGCTCGGCCGTGATCTCCTCCAGCTCGTCCCCGGCCGGATGCTCACCCGGCCTGACGCCGACGGAGTGCGCGAGCGAGCGGGTCCGCCGGAGCTCGGCGGCGAGGAGGTCTATCCGCGCGGGCAGCGCGGACCAGACGGCGTCGGCCGTCACGACCATGTCGAGCGAGGACGCGTACAGCTCGTTCATCCGGCCGACCAGCGCCTCCAGGCTGAACCGCTCGGAGAGCCGGGCGGGACCGGTCAGAGCAGGGGAGGCGGGCTGCCGTGCCCCGCCCGCGACGAGCACGCTCTCGCCACGCAGCCGCTCGGTCAGCTCCACCAGGTCCTCACGGCTGGCCCAGCGCCGCCGCGCCCGCAGCTCACGGGCGTCGTGCAGGGCGCCGGTGTACGCCTCGAAGTACGCCCAGAGCAGGGTGATCGTGCGCTCGGTGGTCTGCCAGCGGTCCCGGGTGGTCCCGGTCAGCTCGGCTCCTTCGAGCAGCCTGCGGCCCGCGTGGTCCTGGAGCGCCAGCAGCGAGTCCTCGATCGCCTTGTGCTCCGCGCCGAGCCGCGCCAGCGCACGGTCCACCTCGTCCCGGTCCATCACAGGGCCGGGGGTGCCCGCGACGCCCATCGATCACCTCTCGCTCTACTTGTACAGGGGTGCGGGCGGCCCGGTTATCCCGGGCAGGTCCGCCTTCAGCCACTCGTCGTACGCCGCCTTCCACGCGCTCCTGCGGTAGTCGACGAGGACCTGGTTGACCCGGCGGACCAGGTCGTCGTTGCCGAGCTTGGCGGCGACTCCGTAGAACTCGGTGGTGAACGGCCTGCCCTTGAGCTCGACGGCCGGGTCCTGGGCGGCCTGGCCGGCCGCGAGCGCGTTGTCCGTGACGACGGCGTCGACCTCGCCCATCTGGAGCCGGGCCAGGCAGTCCAGCTGGTTCGGGACGGTGAACCGGTCCTTGTCCGCCTTGGTGCCGTCGCCCTCGTCCTTGAACGTGGCGCCGAAGGAGTTGGCCTCCAGGGCTTCGTACGCCGTGGAGCCCTCCGCCGTGCAGACCCGCTTTCCGGCGAGGGAGGAGTCGTACCCGGTGATCGAACGGTCGTCCTTGGGCGCCAGGACCTGCTGGCCGGCCTGGAAGTAGGCGGTGGAGAAGGCGACCTGCTCGATCCGCCTGCAGTTGATCGTCATCGTGCGGACGACGAGGTCGACCTTGCCGGAGTCCAGGGCCGCGATCCGCTGGTTGGTCGGGATCGTGCGGTAGATGATCGCGTCCTCGCTGCCCAGCAGATCCTTGGCGATCGCCTTGGCCAGCGTGATGTCGAACCCTTCCAGCTGCCGGCTCTCGGGGTTGAAGTACCCCCAGTTGTAGCTGTTCTGGTCGACGCCGACGACGAGCTTGCCGCGCGCCTTGATCGCCTGGACCGCCGGGCCGTCCTGGGTGTCAGGGGTGAGCGAGGCCTCCGGGTTCTGGCAGGCGTCCGCCTTGACCTGCACGCCCGTGCCGACACCGGGGCCGGTCCCCGCGGGCGTCGCCGACGGGCCGTTCACCCCGTGGGCGAGCGGCAGGAGGGTCAGCGAGGCCGTAAGGCCGCAGGCCACGGCCATCGCGGCGACCCCGCCCCAGCCGCGCGGGCGCGCCAGGGGGCGCCGGCCGCTCAGGAGCCCGGTCGGACCGAGCCTCCTCGCGCCGTCGACGCTCTTCCGCATCCCGCCCCCTCTCACCGGTACTCCGACAGCCTGCGGTTGATGCCCATGACGGCGCCCGCCGCGCCCAGGATGCCGAGTGCGGCCGCGCCGAGCGGGAGGGCCGTGAGCGCGCCCTTGCCGCCCTCGGCGGCCTGGGTGAACTCGCGCTGCTCGTGGTCCAGGGCCTTCTTCAGGGCCGCGTCGACCTGGTCGAAGGACTGCCCGGTGGACTCGTCCGGTCCGGAGCCGGCGTCGTCCGGTCCGACGATGCTGGTGCGCGCGCCTTCGTAGTCGCCCGCGTCGTCCTTCTCGCGGGCGTCCTTGTGGCGCGCCTGCCATTCGGCCGTACGGTCGGCGGCGGCGCTCAGCGGATCGCGTCCGGCGTCGTCGTCGGCGAGCTCGCGGGCTTCGGCGAGCGCGGTCGTCAGCGCCTGCATGCTGCCGGCGTAGTCGGTCTCGTACTTGTCGTTCTTGCCGTCGTCGGTGAGGACGGCGCCCCGCGCGACCAGCGTCAGGTTCTCGTTGGCCCGCGCCTTCAGGGAGCTGATCCGGGCGGTGTTGAGGACCTGGAGCGAGCTCTGTCCGTGCGCGCGGGCGTCGCTCAGCTCGGCGCGGGCGACGGTGTGCGCCGCCGCCAGCCAGAGCAGTACGACGACGGAGGCGGCGGTCGCGGCGAGCAGCCCCTGGTTGAAGACCCGGTTCGTCCGCGCGTACGTGCGGCGCTGGGCCCGGACCAGGACGGCGAGGGCGGCGATCCCGAGGGCGAGCGAGAGGAACGGCCAGTCGCGGGCGTCCTCGTCGTCCTGGGCGAGGCGCGCGGTCTCCGCCTCGTACAGCCGCTCGGCGGCCGGGAGGAGCTGCGTGGTCATCTGCTGGTTCGCGTACCGCAGATAGGCGCCGCCGAGCGGCAGGCCCTGCCGGTTGGCGGCGCGGGCCCGCTCGATCAGGCCGGTGTAGCGGGGGAGTTGTTCGTTGAGGGTGGTGATCTCGCGGGCCGACTCCGCCGAGCCGTCCGTGCTCGCCGCGGCCTTCACGAGGAGCCGGGAGGCGGTGCCGATGTCGTCGCTGTACCGCTTCTGGAGGTCGGCGGGGTCCCGCTCCTTGGAGAGGAAGCCGCTGGAGGCGGCCGTGTCGGCGTCGGCGAGCGAGCGGTAGATGGCCGCGGCGTCGGCGCTCAACGGCTGGGAGCGGCTCACCACGTCGTCGGCGGACGTGGCCCGGTCGGACACCTCGTAGGCGGTGACGGCCCCGAACGCGACGACCAGCAGGGCCAGTACGGCTCCGAGGATCTGCAGCCGGCCCGGCTCGGTCGTGGCCGCGCGGCGCAGCACCCCCCGGATCTCGTCCCAGGCCCCGGGCCCGCCGGGCGCTCCGGCGGGCGAAGGCGTGGGCGAGGACGCGGGGGAGACGGAGGCCGCGGAAGGAGAGGTTCCGTGCGGTGACGTCTGCGCGGGCACACCCGTCCCCGGACGCGCGGCCGCGGTGCCCGGTGCCGAGGCGGCGGGCGCATTCGGCGGGTGTGTCACGTGACCTCCCCCTCGGTCCGACGTTCCCGGCCAGCAGTATGGCCTCAGGGACCCCACCCGCACACCAGGATTGACTGGATCTTGTACCTATCGTGCCCCATCGCGCGCCACCCCCGTGGGCGAATCCCCTGCTATGAATACGCTTTTCGGCCGCGATCGGTTCCACCTCACGCCCACCCCGAACGGGTGAACGACGACCGGGGCGCCCCCGCGAAGAGGGCGCCCCGGCGTCACCACGCCTGCGGGACTTCAGGCGTAGTGGCCTCGCAGCCGTGCCGCGGCCTCCGGCCCGGCCGCCACCGCGTCCAGGGCGAGGAGCGCCGCACCGAGCACCGGCGGGGAGGTGACCACCCCGATCACGGCCTTCGGCGCCTTGGCCGCGAGGAGTTCCGCGATCCGGCCGTCCAACTCGGGGTGCCGCGCGGCCAGCACACTGCCGCCGAGCATCACCGGGGCCTCCTCGTCGAGCAGTTCGAGCCGGCCGAGCGCGACCGTCGAAAGAGCGGTGACCTCCTCGGCCAGCCGGTGCACCAGCGAGCGGGCGACGGCGTCGCCCTCCGCGCTCGTACGGAACAGCACGGGCGTCAGCTCGTGCCGCCGCTCGTAGGGGATGGTCCCCAGGTGCAGCGCCTCGATCAGGGCGTACATGGTGGGCAGCCCGAAGTGCGCGGGCAGCGTCCGCGCGAGCGCGGTCGGCTCGCCCCGGCCGTCCTCGGCGCGGGCCGCGAACCAGAGCGCCTCCTCGGCGAGTCCGCTGCCGCCGCCCCAGTCGCCCGAGATCTTCCCGATCGCGGGGAACCGGGCGGTCCGCCCGTCCGGCAGCATGCCGACGCAGTTGATGCCCGCACCGCAGACCACGGCGACCCCGCGCGGCTCGTCGAGCCCGGCGCGCAGGATGGCGAAGGTGTCGTTGTACACCCGGACCGAGCGGCTCCAGCTCCTCGCCTCCAAGGCGGTCGTCAACTCCGCCTCCTCCACGGGGAGATCGGCGTTGGCGAGACAGGCGGAGACGTGCGCGAACTCGATCGGGAGGCCCGCCTCGGCGGCGGCGCGCCCCACGATCTCGGCGAGCGCGTCCACGGCCGGTCCGACACCGACGGCGGGCGGCTGGAACCCGCCGCCGCGCGCCGTGCCGAGCACGGCCCCGTCCGCCCCCACGACCGCCACGTCCGTCTTGCTGTTGCCCGCGTCGATCGCCAGGAGCGCGCCGCTGAGGTTCACGCCCACGCCAGGTGCTCCCGGTTGTGCGCGATCAGCCGGTCGGTGAGCCCGTCGGCGGCCTCGTACTGCCCGACCAGAGGGTGCGCGAGGAGCGCCCTGAACACCCGGTCACGGCCGCCGCGCAGCGCCGCCTCCAGGGCCAGGTCCTCGTACGTGGTGACGTGCGCGATCAGCCCCGCGTACAGCGGGTCCAGCGGGGGGACCGGCAGCGGCGTCGGGCCGTTCGCGCCCACCGCGGCCTGCACCTCGATCACGGCGTCGTCCGGCAGGAACGGCAGCGTGCCGTTGTTGTACGTGTTCACCACCTGGTACGGCGAGCCACCTCCGCCGAGCAGCGAGGCCGCGAGGTCCACGGCCGCCTCCGAGTAGAAGGCACCGCCACGCCTGGCGAGCAGCGCCGGCTTCTCGTCGAGCGCCGGATCGCCGTACATCTCCAGGAGTTCCTTCTCCATCGCGGCGACCTCCGCCGCCCGCGAGGGCTTGGTGCCCAGCTCCCGTACGACCTCGTCGTGCGCGTAGAAGTAGCGCAGGTAGTACGAGGGGACGACGCCGAGGCGGTCCACCACCGAGAGCGGCAGGCGCAGGTCCTCGGCGATGGCCTCGCCGTGCGCGGCGAGCAGCCGCGGCAGCACGTTCTCGCCCTCGGGACCGCCGAGGCGGACGCCGGTCTCCCAGGTCAGGTGGTTGAGCCCGACGTGGTCGAGGTGGACCTCGGACGGGGCCACGTCGAGCAGCTTCGCGAACTTCCGCTGGAAGCCGATGGCCACGTTGCACAGGCCGACGGCCTTGTGGCCGGCCTGGAGCAACGCGCGCGTGACGATGCCGACGGGGTTGGTGAAGTCGATGATCCAGGCGTCCGGGTTGGTGCGCCGGACCCGTTCGGCGATGTCCAGGACCACCGGGACGGTCCGCAGCGCCTTGGCGAGACCGCCGGCGCCGGTGGTCTCCTGGCCGACGCAGCCGCACTCCAGCGGCCACGTCTCGTCCTGGTTCCGGGCCGCCTGGCCGCCGACCCGCAGCTGGAGCAGGACGGCGTCGGCGCCCTCCACCCCCGCGTCGATGTCGGAGGTGGTGACGATCTTCCCGTCGTGGCCCTGCTTGGCGAAGATCCGCCGGGCGAGCCCGCCGACCAGCTCCAGGCGGTCCGCGGCCGGGTCGACGAGGACGAGTTCGGTGATGGGCAGGGTGTCGCGCAACCGCGCGAATCCGTCGATCAGTTCGGGGGTGTAGGTGGAGCCGCCCCCCACGACAGCGAGCTTCATCGTTCAGCTAGCCCTTCACTCCGGTCAGTGTGACTCCCTCGACGAACGCCTTCTGGGCGAAGAAGAAGACGAGGATCACAGGGGCCATGACCAGTACGGTCGCGGCCATGGTCAGGTTCCAGTCGGTGTGGTGCGCGCCCTTGAAGGACTCCAGGCCGTAACTCAGCGTGTACGCCGCCGGGTTCTCCGAGGTGTAGATCTGCGGTCCGAAGTAGTCGTTCCAGCAGTAGAAGAACTGGAAGAGTGCCACGGCGGCGATGCCGGGCTTCGCCATCGGGAGCACGACCTTGAGCAGGGTGCGCAGTTCGCCGCAGCCGTCCAGCTTCGCGGCCTCGATGTACTCGTTCGGGATCGTCAGGAGGAACTGGCGCAGCAGGAAGATCGCGAAGGCGTCACCGAACGCCATCGGGACGATCAGCGGCCACAAGGTGCCGGACAGGTCCATCTGCTTGGCCCAGAACAGGTACATCGGAATGATGATCACCTGCGGCGGCAGCATCATCATCGAGATGACGAGCAGCAGCGACAGATGCCGGCCCCGGAAGCGGAACTTGGCGAGCGCGTACGCCACCGGGACCGAGGACACCACCACGAGCGCGGTGCCGAGTCCCGCGTACAGCAGGGAGTTCTTCCACCAGTCGAGGAAGCCCGGGGTCCGGAAGACCCGGACGTAGTTGTCCCAGTGCCAGGTGTTCGGTGTCAGGTCGCGGGTCAGCGCCTGCTGGTCGCTCATCAGCGAGGTCAGGAAGACGAAGACGAACGGCAGCACGAAGAACAGGGCCGCGGCGATCCCGAGGGAGTGCACCGCGATCCAGTGCAGCAGCGCCTTGCGCCGGGCCGTCCTCTCGGCGGCCCCGGCGGGAGTCCGGTCCACGGGACGGTCAAGCGTCGATACAGGGGTTACGGAGGAGGACATGGTCAGTCACCCGAGCCGATCAGGCCGCCGCGCCGGCGCATCAGGAGCGCGGTGAAGGCCATGGAGAGGGCGAACAGGACGAGGGCCACGACGCAGGCCGCGCCGTAGTCGAAGCGGCCGAAGCCGAGGTTGTAGACCAGCTGCGGCAGGGTCAGCGTCGCGTCGTCCGGATAGCCCGGCTCGAAGGTCTGACCGGAGCCGCCCATCACACCCGACGCCACCTTCGCCGCCACGATCGGCTGCGTGTAGTACTGCATCGCGCCGATGATCCCGGTGACGACCGCGAAGAGGACGATCGGCGAGATGTTCGGCAGGGTGACGTAGCGGAAGCGCTGCCAGGCCGATGCCCCGTCCAGCTCCGCCGCCTCGTACTGCTCCTTCGGTACGTCGAGCAGCGCGGCCATGAAGATGACCATGAGGTCCCCGACGCCCCACACGGCGAGGACGGTCAGCGCCGGCTTGGCCCAGGCGGTGTCGTTGAACCAGGAGGGCGCGGGGATGCCGACGGCCTCCAGGAGCGAGTTGACCGGTCCCGTACCGGGGTTGAGCAGGAAGACGAAGGCGAGCGTCGCGGCCACCGGCGGGGCCAGGTACGGCAGGTAGAACAGGGTCCTGAAGACCCCCGCGCCGGTCTTGATCTTGGTGATGAGCATGCCGATGCCGAGGCCGAAGACCACCCGGCAGGCGACCATGACGACCGCGAGCCAGAGGGTGTTCTGCATCGCCGGCCAGAACTTCGGCAGGTCGGAGAAGACGTACGTCCAGTTGTCCAGGCCCCGCCAGGTCGGCGGGTTGAGCCCGTCGTACTTCATCAGGGAGAAGTAGACGGTCGAGACGAGCGGGTACGCGAAGAAGACGCTGAAGCCGATCAGCCAGGGCGACATGAACGCCGCGGTGCGAAGCGCGCTGCGCACGCGCTTCGACCGCAGCGCCGCCCGGCGCCCGTCGAGGGTGTCGGAGGACATGAGGTACCGGTCCCGGCTCTACTTCGCCTGGGCGATGTCGCGGTCGATCTGGGCGGCCGTGTCCTCAAGGCCCTTCTTCAGGTCCTTGACCTGGCCCTTCTCGTACTTCTGGGCGAAGTCCTGGAAGGTGTCCTGGTACGTGGAGCCGTTCACCGCGCCGTCGGAGGTCGAGGACTCGGGGTGCTGGGCGATGTCCAGGAAGACCTTGAAGCGCTCGTCGACCTTCAGCTTCGGGGACTTGAGGGCCTCCAGGGTGGAGGGGACGTTGCCGATGCCGTTGGCGAACTCCACCACCGCGTCGGTGTCCATGGTCATGTACTTGATCAGTTCCCAGGCCGCGTTCTGCTTCTTGCTCTGCGGTGCGATGCCGATGATCGTGCCGGAGAGGTAGCCCTTGCCGTACTCGGCCACCTCGTCGTCGGCGACCGGCAGCGGCGCGACGCCGACCTCGAAGTCGGCCTTGGCGTCCTTGATGAAGTTCAGCCGCCACTCGCCGTCCAGCTGCATGGCGACCTGGCCGGTGTGGAACGGGTGCTTCGCGCCCCACTCGTCACCGAAGGTGGTGCGGTACCTGTCCAGCTTCGCGAACCCGCCCAGGCCGTCGACCAGCGACTTCTGGTACGTGAGCATCTCGGCGAATCCGGGGTCCTTGGCCAGGTTCGACTTGCCGCTCTCGTCGAAGTACTTGTGGTCCCACTGCGACATGTAGTGGGAGGGGACGGTCTCGTAGCCGAGGTAGTTCGGCATGAAGCCGAGCTGCTCGTAGCTGTCGCCCTTCTCCTTGGTCAGCTTCTTCGCGACCTCTCGGAACTCCGACCAGGTCTTCGGCGGGGCGGTGATGCCGGCCGCCTTGAAGGCGTCCTTGTTGTAGTAGAGCCCGTACGCGTCGGAGAGCAGCGGCAGCGAGCAGCGCTTGCCCTCGAACTGGGTGTATTCCTGCAGGACCTTCGAGAAGGTCTTGTCCAGGTCCACCTTGTCCTTCTCCAGGAAGGGCTTGAGGTCCGCGAACGAACCGGTGTGGCAGAACTTGCCGACGTTGGAGGTGGTGAAGGAGGCGGCCACGTCCGGGCCGTTCGAACCGCCCGCGCGCAGCGCCTGGCTCAGCTTGTCGTCGTTGATGTTGCCGACGACCTTCACCTTGATGTTCGGGTGGGCCTTCTCGAAGCGGTCGACGTTGTCCTGGATCGCCTTGGCCTCGGAGGGCGCCGACCAGCCGTGCCAGAAGGTGATCGTGGTCTTGGCGTTCGGGTCGTCGCTCGCCTTGTTGTCCGCCGCGCCGGTACAGGCCGAGGCGAGGAGGGCGATGGAGGCGGTGGCGGCGAGCGCGACGGCGGCTCTGCGCGTGCGGCGTGCGGGCATGACGGAGACTCCCTGGGGCGGACGAAGGGGACGGGGGCGGAACCGAGGGGCGAGGGACAGCGGGCAAGCAGGCAAGCGGGAGGTGCTGGCTGTGTTCGGTGGTCGGGGGCGGGCGGCCTACCGGGACGTGTCGAAGACCTCGTCGCGGGTGGTCGCGAGGGCGCTTTCCAGAGCCCCGCGCAGGACGGGGTCGCGGTCCACGCCGCCGAGGACGAGCCTCGGCCGGGAGGCGGCGAGCTCGCCCAGTTCGGACTGGACGCGCTCGCGGAGGGGCTCCCCGCCGGCGGCGATCACCTCACCGGAGAGGACGACGAGTTCGGGGTCGAGCACGGCGACGAGGGAGGCGAGACCGGTGGCGAGGCGCTCGGCGTACTGGTCGAGCAGGGCCGCGTAACGGGGGTCGTCGCCGTGGTGGCCCGCCGCGTGGCTGAGCAGCCGGGCCGCGGTGGGTACGTAGGGCTGCTCGGCGGTCTCGATGCCGAGCGACCGGGCGATCCGGGCGACGGACTGCACGCCGGCGAGCTCCTGGAAGCCGCCGGAGTTCGCCTTGGTGACCTGCCGTACGAGCGGGGTGCCGGGCACGGGCAGGAAGCCGACCTCGCCGGCGCCGCCGGTGAAGCCGCGGTGGAGCCGGCCGCCGAGGACGAGCGCGGCGCCGAGGCCCTCCTCGTTCCACAGCAGCACGAAGTCCTCGTGGCCCCTGGCGGCGCCCAGGCGCTGCTCCGCGACGGCCACCAGGTTGACGTCGTTCTCGTACTCGAACGGCATCGGCAGCACGGCCGCCAGCTCCTCCAGGAGCGTGGGGGAGTGCCAGCCGGGCAGGTGGGAGGCGTACCGCAGGCGCCCGGTGGCCGGGTCGAAGGCGCCGGGGGTGCCGATGACGAGCCGGCGCACGTCGGCGCGGGTGATCCCGGCGTCCTTGACGGCGCCGTCGAGGGCGGTGGTGACCTGGCGGACGACGCCGTCGGTGGCGCGGCCGGGGGTGCGGAGCTCGAACTCGCCGACGACCGTGCCGGTGACGTCGGCGACGGCGGCGCGGATCCGGTGCGCGTTCGCGTCGATGCCGGCGGCGAAGGCGGCCCGGGCGTTGACGGCGTACAGCTGCGCGCTGGGTCCCGGCCGGCCCGCGGTGGTCCCGGTGGCGACGACGAGCCCGGCGGCCTCAAGACGGGCGAGCAGCTGGGAGGCGGTCGGCTTCGACAGGCCGGTGAGCTTGCCGATCCGGGTGCGGGACAGGGCCCCGTGCTCCAGGAGCAGATCGAGGGCCGCGCGGTCGTTCATGGCCCGCAACACGCGCGGGGTGCCGGGGGTTCCCGGAGTCGTACCGGCCATGACGACGCACCTGCCCTACTGCACTGTTAGGAAAGTTTCCTATTCGGTGGGAGGACGGTAGGGCGGCCGTCACCGGGGCGTCAATACCCGGGAACGCGCGAAGCCCCCGAAGGCAACCGAAGCGTTACCTGCGGGGGCTCCGTCCGTGCGCCGTGGCGGCCCGCCCTCGGGTGCCACGCGAGTCATGGGCCCTCTGTGTACGGGCATCGCTGCCCGTACGCCCTGGGGCAGGCGATCAGTGACCGTGAGACGAACTGCTGGGATTTCGAGTAGTACCCGTAGACCACGTCGTTCCCTGCGGTCAGCCTCAGCGTTTCGCGGGAGCGCTGCAGTCGGTCCCAGACTGGGAAGTGCTCCTGATCGACCGGGGGGTTCTGCGTCAGCTCCCCTTCCACCCACGAGACCGCGTCGTCGACGTCCGTGAAAGTGGCCACCACCTGCGCATTCTTGCGCGTGAGCCAGTCCTTGATCTCGATGGGCGGGTAGTCCGTCGGTACTTCGCCCCGCCGGATCGCCGCATCCGGATAGGACCGGCCGGTATACGCGTACGCGTGCCAGTGCTGCGTCACCGGCGCAATGTATCCGCGCCGGCCGGCCTCACCCTGCGACACGGGCAGCGGCCTTCCGAGCGAGTTCGGCCATGATCCCCGGTTCCAGGAGCAGCAGCGCTCCGATCAGGTATTCACGGGTCCACCGGACGGCCGCTTCGGGGGATGTCAGAAGCTGAGCCGGAGCGATTTCTGCTCGTAACGCGGGGTCCACCAGAGCCTGGGACAGGACTTCACGCGTCACCTCCGACGCGAGCCAGTGATACGTACGCTCCTTCAGCGCGAAGGTCAGATGCAGAGACGTCTCGTCGCCGTCGGTGTACGGGGAGTGGACGTATCCCCGGGGCAGCCAGAACACGTCGCCGGGTTCCAGGGTGAACGTCTGTGCGGGCGGCGTGGTGGCGAGATACTGCCGCTCCTGAAGAGTGAATCCTCGCTCCAGGAAGTTCCCGTGCTCCGTGGTCGGGTTCTCGACGAACGGCGGGTGCAGCGGCCAGGTCTTCCGACCGGAGAGCTGGACGATCAGCGTGACGTACGGGTCGTAGTGGTACTTGAGCCCCTGGGCGCCGGTCGGCGTCATGTACGCGTTCACGTGGACCAGGCATCCGGTCTCTTCCTGGATCTCGCGCCGCAGGATGCTCAGCGACGGCTTGACCGTCTGCAGCTGCCGGACGGAGATGGTGCCTCCGCTGTCGAGGTGAGCGCGGATGGCGTCGCGGCGCGGCATCTCCCCGTCGATGTAGGTGTGCCGCTCCAGTACCTTTCCCTCCTTGATCAGGACGATGTTGCGCGCCGCGATGCACTCGGCGTCCACGAGTGCGTTCACTTCCTCGATGGACCAGAGCGCGGCCAGTGCCCCGGGGGAACGACGGAACAGCGTCGGCTGAGTGGGCCACTGCTCCAGGATCTGTGGAACATCGTCCACGAGATCGGCGAGCGGCATGGTTGCCTCCTTGGGATGCGGGCGGGACGAGCGGGGCCCCGCCGTATTCAGCGGGGCCCGTCATCGGTCAGTCGGTCGCGTCGACCCTGGCCAGCCACCCACGGGCGAACGCGGTGATCTCGTCCGCGCTCATCCGCAACTCCCGTCCGGCCCCCTCGGGCTTGTTGTCCCCCAGCACGTATCCGCCGCCGTGCAGCTCGGCGAGCGTGATGCAGCTCTCCATGTTCCCGTCGTTGTCCGTTCCGCCGCCGCAGAGGGCGGCGAACGGACCGGAAACCTCCCGCTCGTACAGATCGCTCACTACCGTTGTCTCCTGTCTCTGTCTTCGATGGGGACCAGCCCCGCCCCTCAGCGGTCTTGCCGGACGTCAGTGAGGGGCGGGGAATTCCTTGATCGTCATTTTTGGCGGGCTGTGCGGGTGGTCACGGATCTCCACCACGCAGTCCAGGGCGGCGGATTCGTCGTGCTGCGGCCCCGTCCCCATGCAGAGGTCGAACCACCGCACCAAGGACGCGCATGCGGGGCAGTCCGGGACCGGCTCGGGGCGGGGGCGTAGGCCGTGGTCGGCGGAGAGGACGAGCGTCGGGGGTACGGGGGTGGTGAGCACCCGGATCCGCGCCCACTCGTCTTCCGTGGGCGGACGGAGGTTCGCCGGCTCGGTGGTCCACTCCGTCCCGCCGCCCGGCGGGCGCAGGTGGAGGGCCCCGCCGTCGTGAGCGGTCACCCTTCCGAGTCGGTTCGTTCCCTTGCTGGTGTCCACGACGAATGAGCCGAGGACGGGTGAGGGTTCGAGCATGACCGTTCCTCTCTGTAGTGATTCCACTACCAGGGGTCGCCAGATTGGCCTACAGTCGGGAGCTGTTCAACATGTCAGGACGGAAGGAGGAGTTGTGGTCAACCGCAAGGACCTGAACCCGGAGGGCAGCCCGGCAGCGGCCTTTGGAGCACGAATCCGCACGTCACGTGAGTCCAGAGGCTGGAGTCAAGAGGACTTAGGCGGGCGCATGGACTATTCCGGCACGCATGTCTCGGCTGTTGAAACTGCGCGGAAGATGCCGACTCTTCGCTTCGCGCGCAGTGCGGATCGTGTCTTCGGCACGGGCGGCACGGCCGACTCGTTCGAGCAGCAGTGGCGTGAGATCCGGCACGGCGCACTTCTGGAGGGCTTCCCGGAGTACGTCGGGTACGAGGGCCGCGCTGTGGAGATCCGGCTCTACGAGGTCGGTGTCATCCCCGGCCTGCTCCAGACGCCGGAGTACGCGACTGTCATCGCCGAAAGCACGGTCAGACGCGGAGCGGCGACGCCCGAGGAAGCGGGCGAGCGGGTGGCTCTCGTCGCGGAACGACAAGCGGCGCTGGTCCGGACCTCACCGCCGCTCGTCATCGTGGTCCTGGACGAGAGCTGCATCCGTCGGTCCATCGGGGAGCCTGCCGTGATGAACGCTCAGTTTGAGCGTTTGATCGAGTTCGCCGAGCTGCCGAACACCGTGCTCCAGGTCGCCCCGTTCGCCATGGGCGCGCGGCGGCCGTTCACCTTGCCGATAACGGTGCTGACGATGGCGGACCGTTCGCTCATGTCGTACGCCGAGTCCGCTCAACGAGGCCATCTGGAGCGCGAAACCGGCTCGGTCCTCCCCATGCTGACGGCCTACCATCAGCTACAGGCCGAAGCGCCCTCGCAGGCGGACTCCGTGGCCATGATCAATGAGGTACGAAAGGGCACCCAGTGACGACCGAATCCCCCCGTTGGTTCACGTCTTCCTACAGTGAGAATGGCGGCCAGTGCGTCGAGGTCGCCACGAACCTCGTCGCTTCGCGCGGCACCGTCCCTGTCCGTGACTCCAAGAGCACCGAGGGCCCGGTCCTGGACCTCTCCGTCGCCGCGTTCTCCTCGTTCGTCGCGAGCGTCAAGGGCGGCCCGCTCGGCCGCTGACCAGCTCGTACGACGAGGGGGCCCCGCCACTGACGGCGGGGCCCCCTCGTCGTACGAGAGCTACTTGGCGAGGTCCGGCCGGGGCAGCGGGCTCGCCGCCGCGCCCTGCGGGGACGTCGGCGAGGCGAAGACCGAGGGCGCGGCCATCCCCGCCGTCGGGTCCGCCGCGGACTCCTCCGCCTGCGCCGGGACACCGCCGACGATCCGGATGCCGGCCGCGTCCAGCGCCTTCTTGATCCGCCACCGCAGCTCGCGCTCGACGCCCAGCGCCTTGCCCGGCATCGTCTTCGCCGAGACCCGGACGGTCATGGAGTCGAGGAGCACCTCGGTGAGGCCGAGGATCTCCACCGGACCCCACAGCCGCTCGTTCCACGGCTCGTCCTTCGCCATGGACGCCGTGGCCTCGTCGATCACCGACTGCACCCGGCCCAGGTCCTCCGTCGGGCGCACCGTCACGTCGACCGCCGCCGTCGCCCAGCCCTGGCTGAGGTTGCCGATCCGCTTGATCTCGCCGTTGCGGACGTACCAGATCTCGCCGTTGTCGCCGCGCAGCTTCGTCACCCGCAGGCCGACCTCTATGACCTCGCCGGAGGCCACGCCCGCGTCGACCGAGTCACCGACGCCGTACTGGTCCTCCAGGATCATGAAGACACCGGACAGGAAGTCCGTGACCAGGTTCCGCGCGCCGAAGCCGATCGCCACACCGGCGACACCGGCCGAGGCGAGCAGCGGTGCCAGGTCGATCTGGAAGGCGCCGAGGATCATCAGCCCCGCCGTGCCCAGGATCACGAACGACGCGACCGAGCGGAGCACCGAACCGATCGCCTCCGAGCGCTGCCGCCGCCGCTCGGCGTTGACCAGGAGCCCGCCGAGGGCGGTGCCCTCCACGGCCTGGGCGGAGCGGTTCATCCGCTCTATCAGCTTCGTCAGGGCGCGGCGGATCGCCATCCGCAGCAGCAGGGCGACGACCAGGATGAGCAGGATCCGCAGGCCGGTGTTCAGCCAGGTGGACCAGTTCTCCTCCACCCAGCCCGCGGCGTTCGACGCCTTCTCCGCGGCCTCGTCGAGGGTGACGGGGACCTTCTGCGGATCGTCGGCGGTCGGCGGGGCGGACCAGAGCACGAGAAACCTCCAGGCGTGGCGTACGCGAACATCCACACTAACGGGGCACAAGGAGTGCTCCTGTTGTGCTGTTCGAGGGAGAGACCGACCTCACGCGGGGATGTACCAGGGGACGATGCCGATGTGGTCGAGAACACTCCAAGCCCGTTACCGGTACGTGGTGGCGCTCCGACCAGGCATGAGGAGAGACTGAGAGCAGTTCGTCCCGGCGCGAGCCACGCGCCGCCGGCGTATTAGGAGGCATCCGTGCCGCATGTCCTGGTCCTCAACGCGTCGTACGAGCCCCTCGGCGTCGTACCGCTCCGCCGCGCGCTCGTCCTCGTCCTCGAGAACAAGGCACTCTGCCTCGAGGAGTCCGGCGCCTTCCTGCACAGCGAGACCCGCGTCATCCCCGCACCCAGTGTGGTCCGGCTGAAGCGGTTCGTGCGGGTCCCCTACCGGGGGCCCGTTCCTCTGACCCGCAGAGCCCTCTTCGCCCGCGACGGCGGACGGTGCATGTACTGCGGTGGCGTCGCAACCAGCGTCGACCACGTCATTCCGCGCAGCCGCGGGGGTACGCACGCCTGGGAGAACGTCGTGGCGGCCTGCCGCCGCTGCAACCACGTCAAGGCCGATCGCCACCTGCACGACCTGGGCTGGCGGCTGCGCCATCAACCCGCGCCGCCGAGCGGCCTCGCCTGGCGGATCATCGGGACCGGACATCGGGACCCACGCTGGCTGCCGTACTTGCAGCCGTACGGCGCCGACGACGTGATGGCCCGGATCGACGCCGTCTCCACCGCCCCCACGGGGGCCGTGAAGACGGGTTGAGCCGGGCCTTCGTCGTCCTCGCCGGACCGTCGGCGGGCCTCCCCGAGGCCTCCCGACGGTCCGGGCGTGTCGGGGGCCCGGGTCCTACTGCGGCTGCTCCGGGGGCTCCGGCCGTTCCGGCTGCTCCGGGCGGCCTTCCGGCGCGTCGGGAGTGACCGGAGGGGCCACCGCGTACGTCTCCACCGACCAGAGCGAGTAGCCGTACTTCGTCGCCCGCGCGTCGCCCTGGACCCGCAGGAAGCGGGTGTCCGCCGCGTCCATGCGGACGCTCTCACGCCCGCCCCGCCCGTCGGCGACCGTCGCCGCCGTGCGCCAGGTGCGGCCGTCGGCGGAGACCTGGATGCGGTAGCGGGAGGCGTACGCGTCCTGCCAGTGCAGCACCACCTGACCTATCCGCGCCGGGCCCGTCAGCTCCATCTGCCACCAGGCGCCGTCCTCCGCGAGGGAGGACCAGCGGGTGGCCGGATCGCCGTCCAGGGCCGAGACCGCGGGGAAGTCGGGGGTCTCGTCGCCCGAGGACGAGGCCGTCGCCGTGCGCGCCAGATCGGGGCCCGCCGTGCGCGGGAACGCGCGGACCGTCAGGACCCGCTCCTCGCCCGCGAACGAGACCGGCACCCGGTAGGAGCCCGCGGGCACGTCCGGCGCGACCGTCACCCGGAGCGGCACCGTCGCGCGCGTGCCGCGCGGCAGCCGGGCCTCCTTGGGCAGCCGCACCTCGATGCCCTTCGGCGCCCGCGCCGTCAGCGCCCCGCGCACCTCGTCGGCGGACCGGCCCACGAGCCGGACGTCCACCCGCTGCGCGGGCCCGCCGATCTCGGCGTCCGTCTCGGCGCGGTCCAGCTCCAGTTCGGCGCGCGGCTCGTCCGCGAACCACGGCACGAGGGAGCGCACCCGGGGCGCGCCGTGCCCGTCGGCGCCGTTCCAGACGACCCGGACGGCCTCCGCGCGCAGCCCCTTCACGTCCGTCTGCGTCCAGCCGGTCGGGGAGACCGGGCCGAGCGCCCGCCAGCCCTCGCCGGGGACGTACGCCTCCACGCGCGCGGAGTCGCCCGAACCGGGCTCCGTCATCACGGTCACCGTGTCCACGGGCCGTGAGCGGTCGAGCCGGACGGTGTACGCGTCCGGTGCGACGGCCACGTCCCCCGACCGCCCGGTCCTGCGCTCGCGGTCGGCGCCCGTCCAGGCCGCCGCCTCCGTCACCGCGCGCGTGAGGAAGGGGTCGAGGACGCCGGCGCCGACGGTCGCCCCGCTCGCCTTCGCCGCCTCGCGCAGCGGCTCGAGACGCAGCTGGGACTGCCAGGCCGCGGCGCCGTCGCCACGGGCCTGGGCGAGCAGCATGTCGACCGCAGTCTCGCCCGCGAGGCCGTAGCGGGACAGCTGCTCCAGCCAGGGCCCGACCTCGTCGTCCAGGGCGCCGTCGGCGGTCCCCGCGAGCCGCCCCGGTGCCTCCCGCATCACGGTGAACGCCGCGCGCAGCTCGCGCGCCGCCTTCTCCCGTACCGCCGTGTCCGGGGACGTACGGGTGGTCCAGAACGCGGTCATCAGCGGCTTCAGGTACGCCGACTCGCCCGCCGGGTCGAGGAGCGAGGAGGCGTCGTTGCCGGCGAGGGCCCGCAGCGCCTCGCGGGCGGCCGGGTTCGGGCCCGCCAGGTCGTCGACGGCGGCGCGCCAAGACTCCTGCGGCCGGTAACCCTTCGGGTTCCAGGCGTAGTCGGCGGCGGTGAACAGCGGTATGCGGGAGGCCGCCGGCTGCTCCATGGCGTTGGCGAGGAACGCGGCCGAACCGGACGCGACGGCCGGCTCGCGGCCCATGGCGGGGCCGAGGAAGAGCCGGTCCTGGGCGTAGTCGTTGACCGGGTAGTTGTCCATCGTGACCAGCGGGTGGCCCAGCGCGTGCCGGGCACCGGCCAGGTCGCGCCCGCTGATGGTGCGCGGGACGGCGCCGACACCGGTCCAGGCGACCTGCACCCCGTCGTCGAGGCCGGCGGCGAGCGCCGTGCGGTAGGCGGTCGCGCCGTCCTGGTAGTACTCCGTCGGCATGACCGTGAGCGGCTCCGCGTCCGGGTGACGGTCGGCCAGGTGCCGGGCCACCGCGTTCGCCACGCGCGCGTGGGCGGTCGCGCCGGCCTCGGGCCCGCGGCCGAAGGTCTCCTTGTCCTTCGAGCAGTGCCACTCGCTGTAGCTGACGTCCTGGAACTGGAGCTGGAAGGAGCGCACCCCCAGCGCCCACATCGCGTCGATCTTGCGGGTGAGAGCCTTCACGTCGGCGTCCGACGCCAGACACATGGACTGGGCGGGCGCCACGGCCCAGGCGAGGGTCACGTGGTTGGCGCGGGCCCGCTCGGCGAGCGCGCGGAACTCGGCGCGCCGCTCGGCGGGGTACGGCTCGCGCCACTGGGTCTGGCGGTACGGGTCGTCGCCGGGTGCGTAGAGGTACCGGTTCTGCTTGGTGCGTCCCATGAAGTCGAGCTGGGCGAGCCGCTGTTCGTGGCTCCAGGGCCGTCCGTAGAAACCCTCGGTGAGGCCGCGCACGGCGGTGCCGGGCCAGTCGCGGACGACGACACCGGGAATCCGGCGGTCCTCGGCCGCATGACCCTCGATCAGCTGACGCAGTGTCTGGACGCCGTGGAAGAGCCCGTCCGTGCCGACGCCGTCCAGGGCGACGGTGTCCCGGCCCTGGAAGCGGCCCGTCGCGAGCCGGTAGCCGCCGCGCGGCAGGTCGCCCCGCTCGGCCACGCGCAGCGCCCGCAGGGCGTCCCGGGAGGCGGCGGAGCCCATGCGGAGCACGGTCCCGCCGCCCGGCAGGGTCGTGTGGACGGTCCGTACGCCCGCCGCCCGCAGCACCTCGCGCAGCTCGGCGACGGCGTACGGGTCCGAGTCGGGGTCCGCGAGCAGCGTCACCTCGCCGCCGAGCGCCACGGCGGGACCGGCGACCCGCAGGGACTGCGGGCGCGGCCACACGGCGGGCTCGGCCGGGCTCTGGGGTACGTCGGGGGTGGTGACGGGGGAGACCGGGGCGGCCTGGGCGACCCCGGGGGCGCCGCCGCCGAGGAGCCCGCCGATCACCGCGGCGGCCACGGCCGTCGCCGTCCGCTTCCTGCGCCCCAGGTGCACGGGAACCCCTCTCTGCTCCCCCGTTGGTCACGAGTGGGTCACGAGCCCACCACCCGTCCGGCGGAGGTGTCAATGCGCGTGGCCGATGTGTCGGGTTTGCCCACCCCGCTTTCGGCGAGGTGGAGTCGCTCCGCCAACTTCCGCCGGTAAAACGGGGTGCGGTGGGTAGGGCTTGGTCGTTCCACCTGTCGAGACGAAGCCGGGAGACCCCCCGTGACCGTGACCACCCCCCACATCACCGAGATACCCGTACCGAAACAGGGCCCGCTGACCAGCGAGCCGCCTCTCGCCGACGCCGCACCGCTGACCAGCGAGCCGCCCCTCGCCGACGCCGCGCCCCTCACCAGCGAGCCGCCCCTGACCTCGGCGGCCCCGCTCACCAGCGAACCCACCGCCCCCTGGAACCCGGGCGGCACGGAGTCCCCCGGCATGTGACCTCCGGCACGTGACCCCCGGGCCGCCGGGCCGGCCGCCACCACCGACCAGACCCTCTGGAGTGTGAAGTGACCCTGGCCCGCCTCGCCGCCCTCCACGGCGTCGCCACCGCGTACGAGCCGTCCGAGGGCGTCACCGTCCAGGTGCCCGACGCCACGGTCGTGGCCGTGCTCGCCGCCCTCGACGTCGACGCCGGTACGCCGGAGGCGGTCGCCGCCGCCCTGGAAGCGGCGCGAAGGGCCGAGGAGGCCCGGCTGCTCCCGCCCACGCTGGTGCGGTGGCAGGACGGCCCCGCGCACGCGCCCGAGGGCCTTCCGCCCGGCACCCGGCTCCGCGTGACGACCGAGTCGGGCGAGGCGGTGGAGGGGCCCGACTGGGAGGGACTGCCGCTCGGCGTCCACCGCGTCGAGGCGCTGACCCCCGACGGGCGCGGCGACACCGGCACGCTGATCGTCGCCCCCGCGCGCGTGCCCCGGCCCGAGCGCCGGGTCTTCGGGCTGCTCGCCCAGCTGTACTCGGTCCTCTCGGCCCGCTCCTGGGGCATGGGCGACCTCGGCGACCTGCGCGAACTCGCCACCTGGGCGGGCCGGACGCACGGCGCCGGGTTCGTCCAGGTCAACCCCTTGCACGCGGCCGTGCCCGGGGCGCCCACCGACCCCTCCCCGTACCGCCCGTCCTCCCGTCGCTTCCCCGATCCCGTCCATCTGCGGATCGAGGACGTCCCGGAGTACGGCTTCGTGGGCCCGGAGCACGGCGACCGCCTGGACGCGATCCGCGCCGACGCCGCCGAGCTGCGCGAACGGGTGCTGCGCAAGGGCGCGTTGATCGACCGGGACGCGGTGTGGGAGGTCAAGCGGCGCGCCCTGGAGCTCGTGGCGACGGTGGAGCTCGGCCCCGGCCGGCGCGCCGAGTACCGCGACTTCCTCGCCGAGCGGGGCCGCGCCCTGGAGGACCACGCCACCTACTGTGCCCTCGCCGAGCGGCACGGGCACCACTGGCGGTCCTGGCCCGAGGAGCTGCGCGATCCGCGGTCGGCCGCCGAGGCCGTCCGCGCCGACGACGAGCTGACGGCCCGGGTCGACCTCCACTGCCGCCTCGCCTGGCTGACGGACCGCCAGCTGGCCGCCGCGAGCGCGGCCGCGCGGGAGGCCGGGATGGCGGTCGGGATCGTCCACGACCTCGCGGTCGGCGTCCATCCCGACGGTTCCGACGCCTGGGCGCAGCAGGACGCGTTCGCCGCCGGCATGTCCGTCGGCGCCCCGCCCGACGCCTTCAACTCGCGCGGCCAGGACTGGGGTCTGCCGCCGTGGCGCCCGGACGCCCTCGCCGCCTCCGGCTACGCCCCGTACCGCGGCCTGCTGCGGGAGCTGGTGCGGCACGCGGGCGCGCTGCGGATCGACCATGTGATGGGCCTGTTCCGGCTCTGGTGGGTCCCCGAGGGCCGCGAGCCCACCGAGGGCACCTACGTCCGCTACGACTCCGAGGCGATGCTCGCGGTCCTCGCCCTGGAGGCCCACCGGGCCGGCGCGGTCGTCATCGGCGAGGACCTCGGCACGGTCGAGCCCGGCGTGCGCGAACGGCTCGCGCGGCGCGGGGTGCTCGGCACGTCCGTGCTCTGGTTCGAACGGGACTGGTCGGGCACGGGCCGGCCGCTGGCCCCCGAGGAGTGGCGCACCGACTGCGTGGCCACGGCCACCACGCACGACCTGCCCTCCACCGCCGCCCGGCTCTCCGGCGACCACGTCGCCCTGCGCCACCGGCTCGGGCTGCTCACCGGCGACCTGGGGCGCGAGCGCGCCCTGGACGCGTCGGAGGTCGGCGGGTGGCTGACGTACCTGGAGCGGCTCGGGCTGCTGCCGGAGGGCCCGGGCGACGAGGAGGCCGAGGTCCGGGCCGTCCACCGGTTCCTGCTGCGGACCCCGGCCGCGATGGTCGGGGTGTGGCTGCCCGACGCGGTGGGGGACCGGCGGCCGCAGAACCTGCCGGGGACCTGGGACCAGTACCCCAACTGGCGGCTGCCGGTGGCTGGCCCGGAGGGCCAGCCGATGACCCTGGAGCAGCTGGCCGCCTCGCCCCGCGCGCACCGCCTCCTCGAGATCTTCGGAACCCTGGGGGGCGTCCGTACGGCACCCCCGGACGCGCGCCCCGTTTAGGTGTTCGCTACGTTTGCACCGTGGACAAGAAGAACGCCCTGCGCGCCGGTGCTGTCGCGGCCGGTACGACGCTGATGATGCTGCTCATGTCGTCCCCCGCGCTCGCGCTGACCCGCGACGACGGTGACGACCCGGCCCCCAAGCTGAGTGTCGTCGAGACCCTCGGTCTCTTCGTGGCCGCGCCGATCGTGCTGTTCCTGGTGATCGCCGGTCTCGTGATGGTGCTCGACAAGTCCAAGAAGGCCTGAGGCCCCATCGCTTCATGAGGGCGCCGCGCCGGTACTCACGTACCGGCGCGGCGCCCTCGTGCGTGTCCGGCCACCGGCCGACGCGCCCGTTCACACCACCGTCGTCGCCAGGAGCTTGCGCAGCAGCCCCGCCAGCTGCTCCGCCTCCTCGGGCGTGAGCGCGCTCTCCAGCGCCTCCCGCTGCTGCGCGAGACCGGCGCCGACGGCCTGGTCCACCAGCTCCTTCCCGCGCTCGCTGAGCGTCACCCGCAGTCCGCGCCGGTCGTTCGGATCGGGGCTGCGGCTGAGCAGTCCTGCCTTCTCCAGCTTGTCGAGCCGGCCCGTCATCCCGCCGGTGGTGATCATCAGCGTCGCGGTGAGCGCGCGCGGCGAGAGGGTGTAGGGCTCACCCGAGCGGCGCAGGGTCGCCAGTACGTCGAACTCCCCGAGCGACATGCCTCCGTAGGGGGCGTACGCCTTGTCGACCCGGCCGCGCATCGCCCCGGCCAGCCGGTAGATCCGGCCGAAGACGGCCATCGGGAGCGTGTCCAGGTCGGGGCGGACGGCCGCCCACTGGTCGGTGATGGCGTCGACGGCGTCGTGCGCGGGCTGCTCGGTGCGATCCATGGGCGAAAGCATCTCACGGGAAAGCCACTTGCCAGTAAGTAGCTTACTGCTAAGCTACTTACCAACAAGTCGCTCGGACGTACTCCGAACAACGGGGGAACCTGTCATGTCCCGTAAGGCCGCCGTCGTCGCCCTGACCGCGCTCGCCCCGATCTCCTGGGGCTCCACCTACTTCGTCACCACCGAGTTCCTGCCGCCCGACCGGCCGCTCTTCACGGGTCTGATGCGGGCCCTGCCCGCCGGGCTGCTGCTGCTCGCCCTCACCCGCAAGCTGCCGCAGGGTGCCTGGTGGTGGAAGTCCGCGGTCCTCGGGGCGCTCAACATCGGCGCCTTCTTCCCGCTCCTCTTCCTCGCCGCGTACCGGCTGCCCGGCGGCGTCGCGGCGGTCGTCGGCTCCGTCGGCCCGCTCTTCGTGGTCGGCCTTGCCGCGCTCCTCCTCGGCGACCGGCCGACCGTGCGGTCCCTGCTCACCGCCGTCGCCGCCGCCTTCGGCGTCAGCCTCGTCGTCCTGAAGGCGGGCGCCGCCCTCGATCTGATCGGCGTGCTCGCCGGACTCCTCTCCGCGCTCTCGATGTCGGCCGGCACCGTCCTCACCAAGCGCTGGGGCAGGCCCGAGGGGGTGGGCGCGCTGGCGCTCACCGGCTGGCAGCTCACCGCGGGCGGTCTGGTCATCCTGCCGATCGCCGCCCTGGTCGAGGGCGCCCCGCCGGCCCTGGACTCCACCAACCTGCTCGGCTACGCCTACCTCGCCCTCGGCAACACCGCGATCTCCTACTTCCTCTGGTTCCGGGGGATCGAGCGGCTGAGCGCCTCCTCGGTGACCCTCCTCGGCCCGCTGTCGCCGATCACCGCGGCCGTCGTCGGCTGGGTGGCCCTCGGTCAGGCGCTCGGGCCCGTGCAGCTCGCCGGCATGGCGATCGCCTTCGGCGCCACCCTGTTCGCCCAGCTGAGCCCCCGTACGACCCCTGAGGTCTCGGGTGCGAAGAAGGCCGGATCGTTCAGTTCGGCTGAACGAATGGATCGGAAAGTTTCGATGGACCTGGAGGTTTCCGCGGTGCGACGGTAGAGGCCACACCGACCGAAAGGAACACCGTGGCACTCCTGGACCGCGTCCGTACCGCCGAGCGCTCGACCGAGCCCACCGCCCCGCGCGTCCTCGCGCGGGGCGCGGGCGTCGGACTGCTCCTCGCGCTCGTCGCCACGGTCGTCTGGTCCGGCAGCTTCGTCGCCTCCCGCGCCCTGCACGACTCCGTCCCGCCCGTCCAGGCCGCCTTCTGGCGCTGGATCGTCGCGATCCTCGCCGTCGCCCCCTTCGCGGTCCGCGAGACCTGGCGGCAGCGCGCGCTGATCCGCCGCCACCTCGGCTTCGTCACCCTCGCCGCGCTGCTCGGCGTCACCGTCTACAACACCCTGGTCAACCAGGCCGGACTCACCACGTCCGCCGGCAACATGGGCATGATCATGGCCGCCTCCCCGGTCCTCATGGCGGTGTACGAACGCCTCGGCGGCGCCCGGCTCGGCGCCCGTCGGGTCGCCGGGATGCTGATCGCCTGCGTCGGCGTGCTGCTCCTGGTCGGCGAGGGCGCCCTGCCCACCCGGCTCACCGCGGGCGACCTGTGGATGCTGGCGGCGGCGGTCAGCTTCGCCTCGTACAGCGCCCTCCTCAAGCGCCGCCCGGCCGAACTCGGCGGCCTGGCCTTCCTCTTCACCACCTTCGTGCTCGGCGCGCTGATGCTGCTCCCGGCGTACGGCGTCAGCCTCGCCGTCCAGGGCGGCTTCGAGCCCACGGCCGGCACGGTCGGGCCCCTGGTCTACGTCGGCGTCCTCTCCTCCGCCGTCGCCTTCTTCGCCTGGAACAAGGCCATCGCCCTCATCGGCGCGGCCCGTGCCGGAGTCGTCTACTACCTCCAGCCGGTCTGCGTGGCCCTGCTCTCGTACGCCCTCCTCGGCGAGGAACTCGGCCTCCTGGGCGGCGCCTGCATGGCCCTGATCCTGGGCGGCGTGGCCCTCGCGAGCGCCCGGGCCAAGGCCCGGACGTGACGGATCCCCGCGGGGCGCCCGGTAGGTTGCGCCCCATGACCGAGTGGGACATCAAGAAGCTCCAGATCCTCCGCACCCTCCGCGACCGCGGCACCGTCACCGCGACCGCGGAGGCGCTGCTCATGACCCCCTCGGCCGTCTCCCAGCAGCTCACCAACCTCGCCAAACAGCTCGGCGTCCAGCTCCTGGAGGCGCAGGGGCGCCGGGTCCGGCTCACCGACGCCGCGCACCTCGTGCTCCGGCACGCCGAGGTCGTCTTCGCCCAGCTGGAGCGGGCCGACGCCGAGTTGGACGGCTATCTGCGCGGCGAGGCCGGGCAGGTGCGGGTGGCCGCGTTCTCCACGGCCGTGCCCGCCCTCGTCGTCCCCGCCGTGCAGCAGCTGCGCGCCGCCCACCCCGGACTCGACGTCAAGATCCGCGAGGCCGAGGCGGCGGAGGCGTACGAACTCCTCGGCACCGGCGACGTCGACCTGGCGCTCTCGCTCGCCGCGCACGCCCCCTCCGCGCGCGACCCCAAGTTCAGCCGGGTCCCGCTCCTCGCCGACCCGCTCGACGTCGCCCTACCCGCCGAGCACCCGCTCGCCGACGCGCCCGGGCTCCGGCTCGCCGACCTCTCCGCCGAACCCTGGATCTTCGGCGGCTCAGGACCCTGGTCCGAGATCACCACCGCCGCCTGCGAGGCCGCCGGGTTCGTCCCCGAACAGGCCCACAGTGCCGCCGGCTGGACCGCCATCCTCGCCATGGTCGAGGCCGGGATGGGCGTCGCCCTCGTGCCCCGGATGGCCTCCGCCGAGCGGCGCGGCGAGCGCGGGGTCGTCATGCGGGTCCTCTCCGCCGACCAGCCCCGCCGCCATGTCGTCGCGGCGGTACGGCGCGGGGCGGAGGAGGGCCCGGCCGTGGCCCGGGTGCTGGCCGCGCTCCGGCAGGCGGCCGTCCAGCGCGAGACCGTGCAGTAGGACCGGCCGAGCCCACGCCCGACCCACAACCGTTCAGTACAGCTGAAAGTATCTGTCGAAAACATTCGATGGACCGGGTCGTGGTCCAGGGCGCACAGTCGACCCATGAGCCTCGACGAGAACGCCGCGAACGCCGACCCGCACGCCAACGACGCCGCCCCCTACGGCGGCGGCGACCCGTACGCCGACTACCGCACCGGTGACTTCCCCTTCACCGAGCTCGTCGACCTGGCCGACCGTCGCCTCGGCGGCGGTGTCGTCGCCGCCAACGACGAGTTCTTCGCCGAGCGCGAGAACCTCCTCGTCCGCGAGCGCGCCGTCTTCGACCCGGAGCACTTCGGGCACAAGGGCAAGATCATGGACGGCTGGGAGACCCGCCGCCGACGCGGTGCCGACGCGGAGAACGTCTTCCCCGCCCCCGAGGACCACGACTGGGCGATCGTCCGCCTGGGCGCCCCCGGCGTGATCCGCGGCATCATCGTCGACACCGCCCACTTCCGCGGCAACTACCCGCAGCGGGTGTCGATCCAGGCCGCCGCGGTGGAGGGTTCGCCCAGCCCCGAGCAGCTCCTCGCCGACGACGTGAAGTGGGAGGAGCTCGTCCCGCCCACCCCCGTGCGCGGCCACGCCGCCAACGGCTTCGAGATCGACGTCGAGCGCCGCTTCACCCACGTACGGGTCTGCCAGCACCCCGACGGCGGCATCGCGCGCCTTCGCGTCCACGGCGAGGTCGTCGCGGATCCGGAGTGGCTGGAGCTGCTCGGCACCCTCGACCTGATCTCCGTACTCAACGGCGGGGTGTACGAGGACGCGTCGGACAAGTTCTACTCCTCGCCGACCCAGATCATCCTGCCCGGCACCTCCCGCAAGATGGACGACGGCTGGGAGAACCGCCGCCGCCGGGTCCGGGGCACCAACGACTGGGTCCGCTTCCGGCTCGCCGCCCAGGGCGCCGTACGCGCCGTCGAGATCGACACCGCGTACCTCAAGGGCAACTCGGCCGGCTGGACAGCGCTCCACGGCCGCAACGGCGAGACGGGCGAGTGGTTCGAGATCATCCCCCGGACCAAGCTCCAGCCCGACACCCTGCACCGCTTCAAGCTCCCCGCGCAGGCCGTCGTCACCCACGTCCGCCTGGACGCCTTCCCCGACGGCGGCGTCGCCCGGATGCGGCTGCACGGCGCGCTGACGGAGCAGGGCGCGGCCGACCTCCGCGCCCGCTGGACGGCGCTCGGCGGCTGAGCCGCCGGACCCAGGTCTCCGCCCGGCGGGCGGCCGCGCACCGACGCCCGCCCGCCGAGCGGACTCGAACGGACGAAGGGGCACCTCCGTGGGGGAGGGTGCCCCTTCGTCTGTGTCCTGCTTGAGGAGTTACGCGGCGGCCGCGTCCGCCGCCTGGGCCTTCAGGGCCCGCTCGACGCCCGCACGGCACTCCGTCACCAGACGCTTCAGCGCCGGCGCCGGGTTGTTCGCCGCGATCCAGGCGTCCGTGGCGTCCAGGGTCTCCTGCGAGACCTGGATCGTCGGGTAGAGCCCGACCACGATCTGCTGGATCATCTCGTGGCTACGGGTCTCCGAGACGCCCTTGATGGCGGCGAAGTACTTCGCCGTGTACGGGGTGAGCAGCTCACGCTGGTCGGTCTGGACGAAACCGCCGATCACCGCCTCCTGCACGGCGTTCGCCAGCTTGTCGGACTCCACGACCGACGCCCACGCCTCGGCCTTGGCCGCCTCGGTCGGACGCGCCGACCGCGCGGTCGCCGCGTGCCGCTCGCCCGCCGCCGTCTTGTCCCGCGCCAGCTCGGCCGCGATCTCCGGCTCGTCGAAGCGGCCCGTCGCGGCGAGCCGCTGCACGAACGACCAGCGCAGCTCGGTGTCCACGGCCAGACCCTCGATGGTCACGCTGCCGTCGAGCAGACCGGCGAGGACGTCGAGCTCCGCGTCGGTCCGCGCGGCCGCCGCGAACGCCCGCGCCCACGCCAGCTGGTGGTCGCTCGCCGGCTTCGCCGCCCGCAGCTGCTCCTGCGCCGCCGTCGTCCAGCGCGCCAGGCCCGTCGCCCGCCACTCCGGCGCCGCGTACAGCTCCAGGGCCGCCTTCACCTGGCCCTGCAGCGACTGCACCACACCGATGTCGCTCTCCTTGGTGATGCCGGAGAGGACCAGGTCCAGGTAGTCGCGGGTGGCCAGCTCGCCGTCGCGGGTCATGTCCCAGGCCGAGGCCCAGCACAGCGCGCGCGGCAGCGACTCGGCGAAGTCGCCGAGGTGCGCCGTCACGTTCTTCAGCGACACGTCGTCGAGCCGGACCTTGGCGTACGAAAGGTCGTCGTCGTTGAGCAGCACGACCGCCGGCCGCGGCTTGCCCGCCAGCTGCGGTACGGCGGTCAGCTCGGCCGCCTCGATGTCCAGCTCCAGGCGGTCGGAGCGGACCAGCTTGCCGGCCGCGTCCAGGTCGTAGAAGCCGATCGCGATCCGGTGCGGACGGAGCGTCGACTCGCCCTTGGCGCCGACGGGCAGCGCGGGGGCCTCCTGCTTGACCGCGAAGGAGGTGATGACACCGTTCTCGTCGGTCTCGATCTCCGGGCGCAGGATGTTGATGCCGGCCGTCTCCAGCCACAGCTTCGACCAGGCCTTCAGGTCACGGCCTGAGGTCTCCTCCAGCGCCCCGAGCAGGTCCGTCAGCCGGGTGTTGCCGAAGGCGTGGGCCTTGAAGTACGCCTGGACGCCCTTGAAGAACTCGTCCTGGCCGACGTACGCCACCAGCTGCTTGAGGACCGAGGCACCCTTCGCGTAGGTGATGCCGTCGAAGTTGACGAGCACGTCCTCGAGATCGTTGATCTCGGCCATGATCGGGTGCGTGGACGGCAGCTGGTCCTGGCGGTACGCCCACGTCTTCTCCGCGTTGGCGAAGGTGGTCCAGGCGTTCGGCCAGCGGGTGCCCTCCACGGAGGCCTGGCAGGCGACCGAGGTGAAGGTCGCGAACGACTCGTTCAGCCAGAGGTCGTTCCACCACTCCATGGTGACGAGGTCGCCGAACCACATGTGCGCGAGCTCGTGCAGGATCGTCTCGGCCCGGCGCTCGTACGCCGCGTCCGTCACCTTCGAACGGAAGACGTACTGGTCGCGGATGGTGACCGCGCCCGCGTTCTCCATCGCGCCCGCGTTGAACTCCGGCACGAAGAGCTGGTCGTACTTGGCGAAGGGGTAGTCGTACGCGAACTTCTCCTGGAACCAGTCGAAGCCCTGGCGCGTGACGTCGAAGATGTGGTCCGAGTCGAGGTACTCGGCCAGCGACGGACGGCAGTAGATGCCGAGCGGGACGGTCTGCCCGTCCTTCTCGTACGAGGAGTGCACCGAGTGGTACGGGCCGACGATCAGCGCGGTGATGTACGTCGAGATCCGCGGGGTGGGCTCGAAGACCCACACGTCGTTCTTGGGCTCCGGCGTCGGCGAGTTGGAGATCACCGTCCAGCCGCTCGGCGCCTTCACGGTGAACTGGAAGGTCGCCTTCAGGTCCGGCTGCTCGAACGAGGCGAAGACGCGGCGGGCGTCCGGCACCTCGAACTGGGTGTACAGGTACGCCTGGTCGTCGACCGGGTCGACGAACCGGTGCAGGCCCTCACCGGTGTTCGTGTACGCGCAGTCCGCGACGACCTTGAGCTCGTTCGGGCCCTGCCGCAGATGGGCCAGCGCGATCCGCGAGTCCCGGAAGACGGCGGCGACGTCCAGCGCGTGGCCGTTGAGCACCACCTCGTGCACGGCGGGGGCGACGAGATCGATGAAGGTCTCGGCCTTGGCCTCGGCGGAATCGAAGCGGACGGTGGTGACGGACCGGTAGGTGCCGCCCTCCTGCGCACCGGAGAGGTCGAGGTCGACCTCGTACGCGTCCACGGTCAGCAGCTTCGCCCGCTGCTGCGCCTCTTCACGGGTCAGGTTTGTGCCAGGCACCCGGTCAACTCCTCGGTTTCGTGACGTTTGGGCCATCCTTCCACGCCCTGCCTCAGCGCCGCACCGCACATTTCCACGGCCCGTCGCAGCCGATCCGCAGCAGCCCGGGGCCGGGCACGGGGGCGCTGACGCGGACCTCGCCGACCTCGTTGACGAGCAGCTCCTGGTCCTGCGCGTCGTACTCGGGCTCCCGCGGCGGGGTGTGCTGGTGGACGGTGAAGTTGGACTCGCCGAAGTGGGAGAAGTCGAGGACCCCGGGCGGCCCGTCGTAGACGACGAGGTCGTGGGCGTGGCCCTCGATGTGGCTGTCGAAGCGGCGGGCGTGGCTGAGGGGGAGGACCCGCAGGGTCCAGGGGGTGTCCGCCTCGACCCGCAGCGTCAGCGGCCGGTCCGGCGGGACGAGGGCGACGGTACGGGCGCGGACGTCGTCCTCGTACGCCATGAGCAGGAAGTCCTCGGCGCGGCCGTAGGAGTCGCAGGACTCGATGGTGGTGGAGATCGAGTGGTACGACTCGATCTCCAGGAGCGCCCAGCCCGGCGGGATCGCCGGATCGCAGTGCACGGTCTCCTTGCCGCGCCCCTGGTGGACGGAGGGCCGGAAGGAGGAGGAGAAGGGATCGGCGAAGGGATCGGCGAAGGGGTACGAGGGCCCGGCGGGCGCCGCGTGGGCCTGGGAAGGGGCCTGGGAATGGGCCTGGACCGGCCGCGGAGGCGGGACGTAGCCGGGGCCCGGGATCGGGGCGGGCGGGGCCTCGACAACGATGCCGAAGTCCGTCGCGAGACCGGCGAGACCGGAGGCGTACCCCTGTCCCACCGCGCGGAACCGCCAGCCGCCGTCCCGCCGGTAGAACTCGCCGAGGACGAACGCCGTCTCGCTGGTCGCGTCCCCGACGGCGAAGTACGCCACGGGCCCGCCCGCGAGGTCCATGACCCGGACGTCCAGCGCGGGCACCCGCCCGAAGGGCCCGCCGTCGGCGGAGGCGGCGACCACGACCCGGCCGATCGCGGGCTCCACGCGCGCGAGGTCGAGCCAGAGCCAGTCCGCGGCAGCGCTGCCCGGCGCACCCGGCGCCGACTTCCCCAGGTGCCGTACCGCGCCGGAGGGGTGCTCGCCCTGGTTGTAGAAGACGAGGTCCCCGTCCCCGCGGACCCGCCCGCCGCCGTCGAGCAGCAGCGCGGAGACGTCCACGTCGGGCGTGCCGGGGACGGTCTGCCAGGTGACGGCGACCTGGAGAGCCTGGGTGGGCACCGGGAGGTCGGCGCCCTTGGGCAGCTGGGTCATGCTCGGATCCTGTCACCCGGAGGCCCGGCTTCGAACGCGTTGTCCGAATTCCGCCGGTCCAGAACGCCGGTCCGGTCCGCCGGTCCGGTCCGCCGGTCCAGAACGCTGGTCCAGGACGCCGGTCCGGTCCGCCGGTCCTCGGCCGCTCGTACGCCGAAGGGGCGGCCGCCCTCCCGGACGGCCGCCCCTCCTCGGAGAGCGTTGTCAGCCCTTCAGCTCCGCCGCGACCAGCTCCGCGATCTGCACCGCGTTCAGCGCGGCGCCCTTGCGCAGGTTGTCGTTGGAGAGGAAGAGCGCCAGACCGTTGTCAACGGTCTCGTCCACGCGGATGCGACCCACGTACGAGACGTCCTTCCCGGCCGCCTGGAGCGGGGTCGGGATCTCGGAGAGCTCGACGCCCTCGGCGTCCTTGAGCAGCTCGTACGCGCGCTCGACGCTGATCGGACGCTCGAAGCGCACGTTGACCTGGAGCGAGTGGCCGGAGAAGACCGGGACGCGCACGCAGGTGCCGGAGACCTTCAGCTCGGGGATCTCCAGGATCTTGCGGGACTCGTTGCGGAGCTTCTGCTCCTCGTCGGTCTCGAAGGTGCCGTCGTCGACGATCGAGCCGGCCAGCGGGACGACGTTGAAGGCGATCGGGCGCTTGTAGACGGTCGGCTCGGGGAACTCCACGGCCTCGCCGTCGAACGCCAGCTGGTCGGCGTTCTCGGCCACGGCGCACGCCTGGGTGCGCAGCTCCGCGACGCCCGCGACACCGGAGCCGGAGACGGCCTGGTAGGTCGTGGCGATCAGCGCGGTCAGGCCGGCCTCCTGGTGGAGCGGCTTGAGGACCGGCATCGCGGCCATCGTGGTGCAGTTCGGGTTGGCGATGATGCCCTTGGGGCGGTCCTTGATCGCGTGCGGGTTGACCTCGGAGACCACGAGCGGGACCTCGGGGTCGCGGCGCCACGCGGAGGAGTTGTCGATCACGACCGCGCCCTGGGAGGCGACCTTCTCGGCGAGGGCCTTGGAGGTCGCGCCACCGGCGGAGAACAGCACGATGTCGAGACCGGTGTAGTCGGCGGTGGAGGCGTCCTCGACCGTGACCCCGTCCACGACGGTGCCGGCGGAGCGGGCGGAGGCGAAGAGCCGCAGCTCGTCGACAGGGAACTTCCGCTCGGCCAGGATGCTGCGCATGACTGTGCCGACCTGACCGGTGGCTCCGACGATTCCGACCTTCACGGGGACTCCTCCGTACGTTTGTGCAGGCTGCTGCCGTCCATGATGCGTATGTCCCGGCCCGCCTTGTCCAATCCATTGTCCGAGGATCGGGACGGTGAGGGGACGGACACGCACACGGAGAGGGAGACGCGGAAGGGGGGGGGGGGGGGGGGGGGGGGGGCGCCCCCCCCCCCCCCCCCCGGGGGGGGGGGGGGGCCCCGGCCCCCCCCCCCCCCGGGCTCGATCGAGTTACGGGTGTTCCGGTGTCGGGTCCGTCAGGACGCCATC